>NZ_SJFN01000011.1 GCF_004328075.1 Siculibacillus lacustris
ACTGATAGGCCCTGCTCATGGGTCAGGCGCAGGATCGTCCGGATATCTCTCACGGTCGTTCGTCTCGCTTGCTTCCGTCTGGGCATGTCGGCCTCTCTTCTTCGTGAGAGCCCAACCTGCCAAACGGCGCAGCCGAGAACCGGCCATCAAAACTGTCCGGGAATTACCGGAATTGCTGTCCGGGAATTAGTGAAAGAGCTGTCCGGAGATTACCGAAAACGCTGTCCGGACATTACCGAAACCCGCAGACAGTACCCATCACACTGCCGAAACTGCCCGCAGCGCTCAGCGAATGATCTTCGGTAGGCGCCGCTTCCACCGCTGTCCGCGCGGCAGTGCATCTGCGGATCGGTCACGAAGGCGGATCGACGAACGCGGCGCACGATTAGGCTCCGGTGGAGTGACAACCACCGGCATCGCCGACGGCTTCGGAATTCGCGATTTTCTGGGCTTGGCAGGGACAGGGCCTCCCTCGGGCGCGTCGATCGACAGCGGTGAGACGGTCGCGCTGAGAATCCTAGCCGGCAGGATGACCTTCGCCACAACGAGCTCCGGAGCCGCCGCAACGAGCACTTCGTCCCGCGCTTCCGGTTGAGCTTCCTTCAGTAGGAGGAGGTCGTGACCGCTCCACAGCGGATTTGGAACAGATTTTCCGGCTCCGTTCCGCCTCTGTTTAATTTCGACGATGAACGGCCGTGCTTGACGCTTCATTGAGTCTCTGATTCTGATCAATCTGTGGTCTCTTGCGTACTCAGAACGCCGAAGACGGCCCACGATGTCAATCCGCGCGCGCTTAACACCGCCCCATCACTGGGTCGCATGCCGATCGCTTGAGACCCCACGCCGACCGAAATTCGGTCGACACGCGTCGTCTACGGTTACGCTCGCGTCTCCACCGGGGATCAGGACACGGCCATTCAGAATGCCGCGCTCCGTGCCGCCGGCTGCATCGCGAACTTGGTCGAGAAGGTCACCGGCGCCACGACCACCGCCGGCCGCGACGAACTTTGCCGGGCGCTCTCCGTCCTGGGTGCCGGCGACATCCTGGTGGGCGGCCGGTCGCCCTCGCCGTTCTCCACATTCTGCCGGAGACACGCAGCGGCGTCCGTCACTGTGGAATTGTGCAGCTTGAGGTAGACGTACCGACACGGCTTCGTTACCTATGGTCGCCATCCGGGGGGGATGGTGGATGTATGCGCAAACGATCCGACGTTTGCTGGAATTGGCGCCGAACGGACTGTCACATGATCAGTTGCTGTGGCGTCTGCGCAGCTCCGGGCTGAGACTGTCGCCGGCCGATATCCTCGATTCCCTGACACTGTTGTCGGAAGGTGGAGAGGCGCGACTGACGTCCGCCAGGCGATGGCAAGCGGTAGCGCTCTCCTCGCCCCCGGGCCCGCAGATGAAAGCCTCACGGAACGGACGATTCGGCCCCGCCGGGACGGAGCCCCTGCTCGCGGTGCGCTTCCGCCACGAGGACCAGCCGGCCGGCGACGATCTCGGCGACGCGAAGGACGGTCAGCGGGCAGACGCAGATTGGCGAGCCCTACTGCGTTATTTTGCCGCCACCCAGCGCTCCGACCCGCGCGGCTCGGTCACCGAATACCCCGACAATCACGGTAGGGCCTGGCAGCTCGTCTGGGGCAGCGGCGACTGGTGGGCGCCGCGCCGCCGCCTCGTCCTGCCGCTGTCGTCGTGCCCGGAGACCTTTCGCGAAGCGGTGCACCTGCGGCCGGAGAAGGTCTGCACCATCGGCTATCCTCTGGCGCGCGTCACCGACGACGATGGCCCGCGGGTGCTGCCGGCGCTTCTGCTGCCGGCGAGTTTCTCCGTCGCCGGGGATGCGCTGTTGGTCGATCTGACAGCGGAAGTCCCGGCGCTCAATCCCGCATGGCTCAAGATCGCGGCGCGGTCTTCGGCCTCTTGGAAACAGGGATCGCTCACCGACGCGCTGATTCCGGAAGGCGAGGACGACGACCTCGGCAGTGTAGCCGGCCGGCTGCGCCATGTTCTCGCCACGCAAGGTGGCGGCGCCCTGAAGCCGGGCGATCTACTGGCCGAGGTGACGCTCGAAGGCAAAGGCCTTTGCAACGCCGCAGCGCTCTTTCTCCCCTCCGACGCGCGCTTCACCAAGGGCACAGAGCGCGACCTCGACGCCATCGCGCAGTGGTCCGACGACAAGCTCGCGGCGACGGCACTGGAGACCGTGCTTCGGGGCGACGTTGCGGCCAGCACTGCGGGCTCCGCCGCGCCGGTCGCCATGCGGGTACTGACACCGCACCAATATTCCGCCGCGCTCGACGCCATCCGCGCACCACTGACGGTGATCCAGGGCCCCCCTGGCACCGGCAAGAGCGAGGTGATCCTGTCGCTGATGCTGTCGACGCTGATCGACGGCGGCAGCGTCCTGTTCGCGTCGCACAATCACAAGGCGTTGGACGAGGTCGAGCGCCGGCTGAAATATCTGGTGCCCAAGCATCCGCTGCTCACCCGGGCACGCGACGCCGACGGCGAGCGCGACACCAACTTCTTCGCCGAGCTGGCAGCCATCGCATCGGGTCCCGTGCGCCCAGCGGCGGCGACGGAGGCGACGGAGCGGTCACGTCTACGCCAGTCGGCCGCGGCACTGGCCGAGGCAGAAGCAAGCGCAGCGGAGGCGCAGCGGCTGCGGCTGGCGCTCGCGGAGCTGACCGACCAGCTGGAGGCGGGCGATCCGGTCGACACACCGCCACCGTCGCGTGGTTGGTGGCGCACCCTTCTCGCTCGGATGTTCGGTCGCGGCCACGGCTCGACGGGGGAAGCCCGCCTAACCGTTCTGCGCAGAGAGATCCAGGCACGGCGGCTCGATCTGGAGCGGCTCGGCGCACCATCGACCGAGTCGATGGCGGCGTTAGCGGAGACGATCCGCGCGGCGTGCCCGGCGGCCGTCGACGAAATCGCGACGTATGAGCTGCCGCCGACCGCCGAGGAGCGGCATCGTCTCGCCGACCGTCTGGCGGAAATGAAGTTCGATGGCGATGCCGGCCCGGATGGGCTGACGCTCGAGGATGCCCGTGAGGTGCTCGCCCACCGGCCGATCTGGGCGGTCGGCACGCTGTCGGCGCCGAGCCGGATCCCACTCCGACCGGGCCTGTTCGACCTCGTCATCTTCGACGAGGCGAGCCAATGCGACGTCGCCTCCGCCCTGCCGCTGATGGCCCGGGCACGGCGGGCCGCCGTCGTCGGCGATCCGGAGCAGCTGAGTTTCATTCCGCAGCTGTCGCGCTTGAAGGAGCACGCGCTGATGGATGCGGCCGGGCTCGGCAAGGTCGGCCGGCACCATGTGGCACAGAGCATCAACTCGCTGTTCGCCTTTGCCCGCCGCCGCCCGACCTGCCGGGCACATTTCCTGGCGGACCAATTTCGCTCGGACGAGGCAATCGTCGATTATCTCAACGCCGACTTCTACCAGGGCGCACTGACGGCGGCGGTCGACGAAAGCCGCCTCAGAGTGCCCAACGGATATCGCGCCGGTCTGCACTGGCACGATGTGCCGGGGCGGGCGACGCGGGCTGATGGTGGCAACATCAATCTCGCCGAAGCACAGGCGGTGGTCGACCTCGTCGTCGCCATGGTGACCGAACGGGCCTACACCGGCTCGATCGGCGTGCTGTCGCCGTTCAACAGCCAGGTGAACCGGATCAATGTCCTGCTGGAGCCGCATCTGAAGCGGATAGAGGCGGTCGGCGTCGATCTCCAGGTTTTGACCATCGACCGCTTCCAGGGCGGCGAGAAGGACGTGATCCTCTTCTCCACCGTACTGGCCGCGGGAGCGCCGGCATCGGCAAAGACGTTCTATGTGCGCGAGCGACGGCGGCTGAACGTCGCCGTCAGCCGAGCGCGCGCGTTGTGCCTCGTAGTCGGCGACAAGAGTTACGTTAGGTCATCAGGCATAGCCCCCCTGGTACACCTGGCGGACTGGAGCGAGCGACCGGGGAAGCCGCGTGCCGGCTACGACAGCCTGTGGGAGCGGCGACTGGCGGCGGCAATGACGCGACGCGGCCTGACCTTTTTCCCGCAATACAGCGTCGGACGGCGCTATCTCGACTTCGCGCTCGATCCCGACGGCCGCAAGCTCGCTGTCGAGGTCGACGGGCAGCGCTGGCATACCGACCGCGACGGTGGCCGCAAGGTATCGGACCGCCTCCGCGATGCCGAATTGCGGGCGCGCGGCTGGACCATGCGACATTTCTGGGTTCATGAGCTTTCGGCAGACATGGAGGCGTGCGTTGACGCAATCGAGCGAGCTCTCGGACAGCGCTGAGCGAAGGCGCCGGTTCGGTTCGGCAACGATCACCGCGGTCGTGCTCTCGGCGTCGCTGTTGCTGGTGAACGGCGGGGTGCTGTGGTTCTTGCAGGATCATCAGCTGATCATCGGCGCACAGCGGAGCCAGATCACTGCCGACCGCGCTCAGGTAGAGGCGGATCGCGGCGCACAAGCCAGCCTCCTCGGCCAGCGTGACGCGCTCGTACAGCAGATCGGCGAACTCGGCCGGCAGCAGAGCACACGCAAGTCCGAGCTGGCGCAACTGAACGAGCAGGTCCGCGATCTGGAGCGGCTGGCCAAGCAACGCGAACAGGCGATCGCCGATACGGAGGCGGCGCGCAAGGGACTCGTCGAAGCGGAAGCCGCCAAGGCGGAGGCCGATGCCGCTGCCAAGCGTGCCCGCAGCGAGCTTCAGCAGGCGCAGGCGGATCTGAAGGCGGTGCAGGGCGACGTCGATCGGGCGCGAGCGGTCAAGGCGGCGCTCGACGACGAGCTGCGCAAGCTGACCGGTGCTCGCGATACGGCCGCGGCCGATACCCGCACCGCGGAGACGCGGCGGGCAGAGGTCCAGACCGATCTGGACGGGCTGACGCGGCGGCGCGACACGATGCGCAAGGACCAGGAGCAGGCGCTGCGCGATCTCGATGCCGCCAGAGCAGACGTCCAGAATGCCTTGGCCGAGGCGAGGAAGGCGCGTGACGACGCGGCCGGGTCAGTGCGCGCCAAGGCCGAAGCCGATTCGGCTGCGCAACGGGCGCAGAAGGAGGTGGACGAGGCACGCGGCAAGCTGAAGGCCGTAACCGACGATATTGGCCGCGCACGAAACGAGCTGACCACGCTCCAGACGTCGATCACAACGGCGACGAAGCAGGAACAGGACGCGCGCGTCCGCCTGACGGCGGCGCAAGGCGATTTGGCGGCGGCGGAGAAGGCCCGCGACCAGGCGCGGCAGGAACTCGTCGCGCTCAACGGTCAGATCGAGGCGGCCAAGGCGGAGGCACAGCGGCTGGCTTCGGCGAAGGCTGAGCTCGGCCAGGTCGTGCGCGACCTGACTGATGCTCGCAATGCCCTGCCGCAAGCCCGGGCCGATCTCGATGCCGTTCGCAAGCAGGGCGACGAAGTGCGCGCGCGGCGCGATGCGTTCGCCAGCGATGTACAGAGCCTGACAGCGCTGAAGGACCGGCTGACGGCGGACCTTGCCAAAAAAGCGGATCTCGACCGGGCGCTTCAGGACGTGCAGGAACAGACGGGCAAGGCACGCGCCGAGGCCGAACGGGCCCAGGCGGATCTGCGGCAGGCGAGTGCGGCCTTGCAGCAGGTGCGCGGAGAGGCCGGCGGCTTGCAGGCGGCGGCGGACGTGTTGCGCCGGTCGCTGGACGGTTTCCATCAGGAGGAAGTGCGGCTCGGCGCCGTCATAGCGCGGCTCACCGCCCAGCGCGACAATCTCGTGAAGAGTGGCGCCGCCGGCGACGCGGCACGGCCACCCGATACGATCGAACACGCCGACGCTCCACCCGCGCCGCCGACCGAGGGCGCGGTGGAACCTGGTCCCGTCCCCGCCCCATCGCCGGCCCCGGCCCCGCAGCCCGCGGCGGCACCAACGAAGGCGCCGGCACGCACGCCTGAGCGGCGCGCGCCGCAGAGTACGACTGTACCGATGCCCCTCACCCCCGCGCCTCGCACCCCGGCCAAGCCGCAAGAGCCCGCTCAATGATTGCGATGTTCTCCGCCAATCCCAGCCTGATGATATTCACCGTGCTCGTGGCGATGGCGCTGGCGCTCACGACGGTCTTCCTGGCGTACCGCTGGGAGGTCCAGCGCGCGCGCCTCCCGGAGGCGACACGCTATGATGGACTCACCGAACGCAATCGTGAGTTGGCGACGCAGATCGAACAGAAAGAGGACGAGTTGCGCATCCTGGATCAGAAGATCACGGATCGCGACCGTCTGGTCGGCGAGTTGGCAGCCCTTGAGGAGCGGTTGCATGCGGTGAAGGCCGAGTACGAAAGCCTCTCCGACGCGCGGCAGCAGATCGACGACGTCAAGCGGCAGGCGGCCGAGGCGGCGGGTGAGTTCGCGGAAGCTTCGGCCAACCGCGACGCCATCCGCGCCGAGTGCGACGATCTGAAGGATCGGCGTACGCAGCTGACGCACGAGATCGCCGACCTCGAAGCACGGGTGGAACAGCTTCGGAAGGAAGCCGAGAAGGTGCACGGCGTCGACAAGGAGGTTCTGGACGCCCTGCGCCGGGAGATCGAGACGACGCAGGCCACCAAGGCAGCGCTCGATACCGAGGTCGCCGAGCTGCGTGCGGCACGGGGAGCGCTGGTCGCCGAGCGTGGCATGGCCGAGGAGACCTTGGCCGAGGCTGGCCGCCTGCAAAGCACCCTGGATGACCTGCGCAAACAGGTCGAAGCGCAGCGTCGCGCGGTGGAAGAGATCGCCGCCCGACGCGCGGCCCTGTCGGCGGAGGCGGAGCGGATCGAACGCCTCGTTGCCCGCAAGGCGGCGCTCGACGCGGAGGTCGAGAGCCTCGAACGTCGGCGTGTCGAAGCCGAGACCGCCCCCGACAAGGCACCGGCGGATCTGACCGCAATGCTGGAGGAGCTGAAGCGCCGGCCATCTTTCCTGGATGTGCCGTCTGGCAGCCCGGCGCTGGTCCACAAGGAGCCGCAGACCGAGGAGAGCGCGCTCTACGACGTTTCCAGAGCACTCGAAGAACAAAAGCTTGCTTATGACGACCGCACTCTGCGGGCATTCCACACCGCACTGAAAATCAACGACAATGCACAGATGACCGTCCTCGCCGGTGTGTCCGGTACCGGCAAAAGCCTCTTGCCACGCCGCTATTCGGAGGCGATGGGCCTGCACTTCCTCCAGCTCGCCGTCGAACCGCGGTGGGACAGCCCGCAGGATCTGCTCGGCTTCTACAACTATATCGAGAAGCGCTACCGTGCCACCGAACTGGCGCGCGCCCTCGTCCACATGGACCCGAGAAACACCTCGACTCTGTGCGACACGCCGCAGAAGGACCGGGTGCTGGTCGTGCTCCTCGACGAGATGAATCTTGCGCGTGTCGAGTACTACTTCTCCGAGTTCCTCAGCCGCCTCGAAGTACGGCCGCGACGCGGCGACACTAAGGGGGCGCACAAGGATGCCGAGTTGGTTCTGGACATCGGCAGCGTCGGTGCGAAGCCAATACGGCTCTATCCATCGCACAACGTGCTGTTCGTCGGCACGATGAACGACGACGAGAGCACACAGTCGCTGTCCGACAAGGTGCTAGACCGAAGCAACGTGATGCAGTTCAGCGCACCGGAGGCGTTCGCCAAGCCGGCCGACGACGCGAAGGCCGTTCGGATGACGGGCTATCGTGATCTTCACTCATGGCAGAGCTGGATCCGCCCGATCAGTCATCTCGACCGGGAGGGGCTGCGACCGAAGGTCGACGACGTCATCAACAAACTCGCCGTGATCATGCAGGGCTGCGGCCGCCCGTTCGGCCATCGCCTCAACGAGGCGACGCTGGCCTATGTCGCCAACTATCCACTGCGCGTCGCCGGTCAGGTCGAAGAACCGCTCGTCGACCAGATCGAGTTCCGCATTCTGCCGAAGTTGCGTGGGCTCCAGATCGACAATCACCACGAGGTTTTCGACGAGCTCCAATCGCTGATCAGGACGCAGCTCAACGATCCGGCGTTCGCCGCCAAGATCGGCGAGTACGTAGCGCGGCAGGAAGGCCAGTCCAACCAGTTCAGTTGGCGCGGCATCAGCCGCAAGGGGTGAGGCGTGATCGAACTCTGGCACCGCCCATGGGCGAAGCTCGATCGTAGCGGGCGGCGCTACACACTGATCGACGGCGACGCATTCGTGCGTGACGCCCGCGAGACCGGGCCACTCTGGTTGTGCTTGCAGGAGCGCGACGAGCCGGTGGTCGACGGCAAGCGGAAGCTGGCGGAGGTCATCACCGATCTCGGCGACGGACGGCGTGTCTATTCCCTACCACTGCCTCTGCGGCCGACCGTCGGTCTCAAGCTCGATCGCCCCGGTCGTAGCCGTGGCCACGTCAGCATCGTGCCGCGCGGCCTCCTGATGCGGCCGCCGAAGGAGGGGCAGGCCGACCTGGGGGCGGTCGAGCTGTTCACGCGGGTCAAGGCGGTGTGGACACGGCTCAGCGACGTCGAGGACGTGCTCGGCGACCCCGCTACGATCTGGCAGCGTCTGGCGGCGCTGTGGATGAGCGGCGCGGCGGAGGATGATCCGAAGCGCGACGTCATCGTGCGGCACGCCCGCAAGCTCGGGCAGACGCTCGACATCATCGACAAGCGGCCGCGCCGCATCCTGCGCCGCACGCAGCAACTCGTGCCGCTGTCGCGCGTCCAGGAGCTGGACCGCAAGGCGATCACCTGGCTGATCCGCCAGCCGGGTGAGACGGTGGTGGAGCGAGCAGGGTCACGGCAGCGCATCCGGGCGGTGACGCGTGAGGAGAATTTCAACACGCTCGAAAACCGCGTCGTGCTGAGCTACGCGCGGCTCGCCGACCACCTCGCGCGGGATTACTGCAACCGCAACCGCTCGGCGGCGCAGTCGAGCCGTTATGCGGCGGTGCTGGCCTTCCGGCGCAAGACGCAGCGTCTGGCGCAGAATTTGGCCGACATGGGCGTGATCGCCGCCAACCCGGATGTCACGCCGAACTTCGTGTTGCAGAACAACCCCGCCTATCATGCGGTCTGGATCGCCTGGCGCGAACTTCTGCGCCACCATCGCGTCATCGACGATCTTTGGCATTGGCAGGCGCGCTCCTGGGAGGAATTCACGGCGCTGGCGCTCGTCGTGGCGCTCCACGGCATCCCGGGCGCGCGGATACTGGCGACGTCCCCGCTCATCTTCGAGGAGGAGCAGCGGCGCGGCTGCTGGCTGACGCACGTCAACCCGCTCGCCACCGTGTTTCTGGCAGAACAGGGCGTCGTGGCCGAAGTGTCCTATCGACCGCACTACAAAGGGAGTCTCAGGTCGTTCGCTGCGCCGATCTGGCTCAGGGTCGGCCGGCTGAACGTGCCGTTGGAGAATCAGCCATACTGGGTGGTGTGGCCGCTCTGGGATGCGGTTGGCGGCATCGATCCGGACGTGCAAGAGGCCGAGGAGATCGAGAGTGTGCTCGAGGCCGGCGGTAAGACCGTGGTGCGCGGCATCGTCGTACGCCCGACACGCGCCGCAGGGGGGATCGAACGCCAGTCGTCGAAGCGGGCGACCGTTGTCACGCTCGGCGCCAGTGGCGACGCCTTGCGGCAGGGCATCGAGGCGCTGCGCGATATCGTGGTCGCCGACATCGGTGGTGGTCGCGGTCATGGCTAAACTCGCCGGGCTCGACCTCGCCGGATGGCACGACGCCGCCTGCTGCAACTACGACCTCGCCAGCGGCGAGGCGACGGCGGAGGGCGTGGTCGTCGACGGCGGTATCGGAGCCGTGGTGGTCGACATGACGGTCGGCGGTACCAAGTGCGCCGTTGCCGGTCCGCAGGCGATCCTCTCGCCGATCGGCCGAGGCTACGGTTGGAGTAAGATCGGCGACCCGAAAGCCCGGCGTTCGTTGCGGGCTCGGTGGAAAGACCTCTTCGGCTGCGCGGCGGCGGAGCCGCACATGACGGACTTCGCCGCCGGCGTCACGGCACTGGCCGCCGGCGCCGAGCGCGTGTTGTTCTGCGTTCCCGACCGGCCGGAGATGAGCGAACGGCCGCAGCAGATGTTGCTGCGCGGCCTGACCGGCCGAGGCCGATCGCGGCCGACGCTGTTGTGGCGTTCAGTCGCCGTGTTGCTCGACGCACTCGACGGCGGCCGCTTGTCGAATGTGGCGGCAGGCATGATGATCGTCGTGCTGACGCACGAGGGTGACGGCATCGCGATGCAGCGCTTCGTGCTGCGCGGCCTCGACGCCCACGATGGCGTCCTGGCCCCCGAACGCGCCGCCGTCGGGCGCGTTTTCTGGCCCACCTGGGGGCTGGAATGCCTCCTGGAGACGCTGACGCGCGAGCTACACGCGGCCAATCCGGCGCTTGAGGAGTTCGGAGCCGAGACGCCGCGGCTGCCGCTCACCTTGCTGCTGATCGAGCCGCCCTTCGAGTTGCCGGAGATCATTCGACGCGACAACGGCGACTGGTTGCAGATCGACGCCCCGGTCGAACGGCCGATCACCCCCGACTTCGACGTCGCCGATCCCGACCTTCCTCCGGCCGATCTGGTGCTGGTGACCAGCCCTCTGGCGGCGCGCCATCGTGACCGGCTCGAAGCAGATGTCCGGCGTGCCTGGCCCGGCGTCGAGGTGATGGCGCTCAATCCCGCCTCGGCGGCGCGCGGCGCACTCTATGCCGCCGAGCGCATCGCCCGCGACATCCCACACTACCTTGACCGGCTCGACCCAATCGCGCTGGCGGTGCTGCGCGACGACGAGCCGGTGTTCCAGGACCTCATCCCGCGCGACGCGACCGTGCCGGGCAATCGGGAATATGTCTCCGAGCCGATCACGACCCTGATGTGGGCGACGGGTATGACGCAGGCGAACTTCTACATCCAGAAGGGCGAGCGCGAGATTCGGCATTGGAAGACGGCGGAGATGGAAGCGCCGAGCACGGCGCAGCCGCTCATCCTACATCTGCGGCAGACGCCGGCGCAGGGCTGGGCAACATTGACGGTGACGTCGCCAACTTGGGAGCTGTTGCGCGCGCGACCCATCGTGCTCGACTGGAACAGCGACGAGCTCAAGGTCGATGAGCGTAGCCCCGAGGAGATACTTAACAGCCTGGAACGGCCGCCGCCCGTCGTACCGAACCGCATCCGACACGAGGCGCATATCGGGCTTTGGAATGGTGAGTTTCGCCGCCCCGGCCTACTCAGCGTACTTCGCTCGCTCGACGCTGCGTCACCAGACGATCTGTCGGGTCTCGTCGCCATGCTACGGTCCTCCTACACCTTGCGGGAGAAGACCAAGGATGGCCTGCCATTGGCGCGACAGGTCTACGCCATCGGCAGTGACGGCGAGGTGCCGTCGATTGTCGCACCGGCTGACGTGGCGCGTCTCGACCGAATCCTGGCCGCAGTCGCCCAGCGCATGGCAACGGTGGTGGCCAAGCGACGCCCGCCGACCAACAATGAGTTGCTCCTGACGGCAACCTGGGCCTTTGGCCGGTGTCCTGCGGCAGTTCAGACCTTGCTCGTCGACGCGTATCTCCAGGACCGGAATGCTCAACCGCATCCGCTGGTCATCACGCACCACTCTCGTCGCGCACTGATCCACGGCCTGGGGCGATGCATCAGCGATGGGGCGCTCGCCGTTCGCCTCATCCGCAGCTTGCTCGACGGTGAACCGTCGAGCGATGCATTGGGGGCTGCCGGCGCGCTGTTGTCGCGGCCGGTGGCGACGCCGCTACACCTCAGCGATGAGGATATGGGCGATATCGTCGGGCTGTTGATCAAGCAGTTCCGGCGCATTCGAAGGGGCATGAGCTTCGGTGTCACACTGAAATACGCGCTTCTGTGCGCCGCCGGCTTGCTCCGGATCCGAGAACGGCTACCGCGGGCACTAATCGTGCGATCATCGGTCGAGGCTCAGCAATTGCTCACCGAGATCGAGGTGATCGCCGATCAGATCGAGCTTCGCCCCGGTCGCCCCGTGCCGGGCCGGGCGGCGAAACTCGCGATCATGGGCGACCTGATCGAGTACCTGAACGGTACCGGGGGCAATCCCGATATCCTGACCAACGTCGCGACACTGTCCGATGACAAGGATGGAGGAGACCGCGATGACGGCGACGCTTGATGAGTACCCAGCTCTGGAACAGGTGGTCGCGATCCCGTGGAACAGGTGGTCGGATTGCCGTGGATTACGCAGGATCGCTCCAATTGCCTGCCGAGCGTTTCGATCCGCGCCCCGGTGAAGGGGCGACCCATGGTGTAGGGGCGTCCAAACTTGGTGACGAGGTTTCGATCCACCCCCCGGTGAAGGGGCGACTTGATTTTCGCGAGCGCGTCGCGATCGGCTTGACTGTTTCGATCCACGCCCCGGTGAAGGGGCGACCTGGCCGGTCCCGTCGTTCCACACGCCGCCACGGTTGTTTCGATCCACGCCCAGGTGAAGGGGCGACGAGCGCGATCTTCTCGCCCCAATGGAGGTCGGAGAGTTTCGATTCACGCCCCGGTGAAGGGGCGACCGGAAGCCGCGGCGAGCATCGCGCTCGCGGTGATGTTTCGATCCACGCCCCGGTGAAGGGGCGACGACGCCACTCGCCCAACCGGCGGATGGCGTGAAGTTTCGATCCACGCCCCGGTGAAGGGGCGACTCCATCGAGAGGTGATGCCGCGGCGCGGGTGGACGTTTCGATCCACGCCCCGGTGAAGGGGCGACGGGTCTTTTCATGCTACGCGCCCCGCGCCTGTTCCGTTTCGATCCACGCCCCGGTGAAGGGGCGACGATTGTCGGGCGTGTGCCACGCCGTGCCGGCGGCGTTTCGATCCACGCCCCGGTGAAGGGGCGACTCGGCGGCGTCGCGCGCCGGGGACCGACTCTCGAGGTTTCGATCCACGCCCCGGTGAAGGGGCGACCGCAGCACGACGCCCGGTATCTGATCTGGCGACCGTTTCGATCCACGCCCCGGTGAAGGGGCGACTTCGCGCGTTCCGCCCCGCCGAGACGGCTTGGATAGTTTCGATCCACGCCCCGGTGAAGGGGCGACCGCGCGATCTATGCGGGACGATCCAAACGCGGGCGTTTCGATCCACGCCCCGGTGAAGGGGCGACCTGCCGCACATGGTTGTACCCCGGAGCATTATAGACGTTTCGATCCACGCCCCGGTGAAGGGGCGACCCGCGCTGGCGCGTGCCGGCGGTCTCCGCGCCGAGGTTTCGATCCACGCCCCGGTGAAGGGGCGACCGTAGAGGGCGGAATGGGCCGTGGTCATCATGACGTTTCGATCCACGCCCCGGTGAAGGGGCGACTTCCAACTCGGCGCGACCTTCTTCCCAATTCTCGTTTCGATCCACGCCCCGGTGAAGGGGCGACCTTCTTGACGGTCTCGAAGGTGGCGCTGTCGAAGTTTCGATCCACGCCCCGGTGAAGGGGCGACACCGTCGAGCGCTACCTCGATGGTTGGACCACCAAGGTTTCGATCCACGCCCCGGTGAAGGGGCGACGTGGTGACCCTCGGTGTGGTCACCACCAATGAGGAGTTTCGATCCACGCCCCGGTGAAGGGGCGACATCGTTCGAAAATCCACCCTCCTCTTTCACGGTGTTTCGATCCACGCCCCGGTGAAGGGGCGACGTGAGGAGTGTGGAGCCATGAGATATGACTATGTAGTTTCGATCCACGCCCCGGTGAAGGGGCGACCTAGTACTCTGGATTTGGAATTAGTATGCAAGAATGTTTCGATCCACGCCCCGGTGAAGGGGCGACAGAGGGGGGAGCAAACGGTCCCCCGGCTAACCGGAGTTTCGATCCACGCCCCGGTGAAGGGGCGACCCCGTATCCGTCCGCTTGAAACACCCACCCCTGGTGTTTCGATCCACGCCCCGGTGAAGGGGCGACGCACAATTGCCGCCGACGCTCCGACCACTTTAAAGTTTCGATCCACGCCCCGGTGAAGGGGCGACAGCGGCGAGACGATCACGCCGACGATTTTGGAGAGTTTCGATCCACGCCCCGGTGAAGGGGCGACAGAGCCGAGGGGGTCGGGTCGGTGGCGGCCATGGGTTTCGATCCACGCCCCGGTGAAGGGGCGACGGGTCACCGCCTGGCTGTCCGGCGACATAGCCGCGATGTTTCGATCCACGCCCCGGTGAAGGGGCGACCCGCTAGGCTCACTCCCCATCCCTCCGCAGCCAGCGTTTCGATCCACGCCCCGGTGAAGGGGCGACCGTCAAGTAACCGCGCATGCCTCCCGCGGTCAAACTGTTTCGATCCACGCCCCGGTGAAGGGGCGACGTGTCGCGGCCGTGCTCTTGTATTTTCAGCTTCGCGGTTTCGATCCACGCCCCGGTGAAGGGGCGACACGGCGCCGGCTCGCGTACGATCACGACGACCGGGTTTCGATCCACGCCCCGGTGAAGGGGCGACCTCGGCCCTCCGATGAGTCCGATCGCGAGGGCGCCGTTTCGATCCACGCCCCGGTGAAGGGGCGACAGCGGGTTATGCTCAAAATGAGCATAGCAGGAAGTTTCGATCCACGCCCCGGTGAAGGGGCGACCGCCGGTCAGCGCGGCCGGCAGGACGTCGAAGAAGTTTCGATCCACGCCCCGGTGAAGGGGCGACCTTCCGCGACCGTAAGACCGCGGAGCGCCGCTATAGCGTTTCGATCCACGCCCCGGTGAAGGGGCGACACGTGGGATCCTTAAGGTCACCGAGACTCTCAACTGTTTCGATCCACGCCCCGGTGAAGGGGCGACCCTCCGGCGCCTGATGCCGGCTCCACCACTGGGGAGTTTCGATCCACGCCCCGGTGAAGGGGCGACAGCTGTCGCCGTTCTCGGATACCCTCGAGGTCGTGTTTCGATCCACGCCCCGGTGAAGGGGCGACAGCTCGTGGGCGTCTTCGGTGTCGATGTGCAGAGAGTTTCGATCCACGCCCCGGTGAAGGGGCGACACTGGCATCTGGTCCAACGTGACCGATGAGGACATCGTTTCGATCCACGCCCCGGTGAAGGGGCGACCAATGGCTCCGGTTGCGACGCTCACCACCCCCAAGTTTCGATCCACGCCCCGGTGAAGGGGCGACACGTGGGATCCTTAAGGTCACCGAGACTCTCAACTGTTTCGATCCACGCCCCGGTGAAGGGGCGACGCCATCAAGCGCGGATGGCTGTTGACGAGCATGTCGTTTCGATCCACGCCCCGGTGAAGGGGCGACGCGTCGGCAATGACGGTCTGTTGCACGGCGTTTAGTTTCGATCCACGCCCCGGTGAAGGGGCGACCGGATGAATTCAACGGACTTGATACGACCCGCGTAGTTTCGATCCACGCCCCGGTGAAGGGGCGACCAGCGAGCCAATGGTCACGATGCCTTCCGTGAGAGTTTCGATCCACGCCCCGGTGAAGGGGCGACCCGTCGTGCACCTGCGTTGCCGCCGCGCCATTGACGTTTCGATCCACGCCCCGGTGAAGGGGCGACCGGCTCATCGTAACTCGTTCGGCTCAAGGGAGAAACCACCGCTGCCGCGCGGAGGTCAGAGCCGAGATGCTCCAAAGCATGGTGGATTCCGGCCGTGCACCGGTAAGCTCTGGAAAATCAGGAGCTTGGCGCAAGTGCGAACCCACCGGGATTTCCGCGTCCGCTTCCAGTTCGCGCGCCGCCGCAGAGGAGACGGCGGCGGGTCACGTCAGACGATCAGCGGACCATGGAAGTCGCTCGCCGGCTTGGCGCCGACGTGGTCGACACGACGTTCCCAGTTCGAGCCGAGGAAGTAGAAACGGAGCGAGTCGTGCTCCCGGTCGATGATCGCTTCGAGCCGCGCCCGAAGCGCCGTCCATTGTGCCGGATCGACCTCGATCTCGAAAACCGAATACTGCACGCGTTGCCCCCAGTCGAGACAGGCCTTGGCGACACGGCGCAGCCGACGGGCACCGCCCGCCTCGGAGGTCGCGACGTCGTAGGTCACCAGAACCATCATGGCTTCGCCCGCGCCTCCCGGTTCACTTCCACAGCCACGGCGGATAGGCGTCGAGATCGCCGCGCAGGTGACGGGCGAGCAGTTGCGCCTGGAGATGCGGCACCAACCCGAGCGGTGCGACCTCGTCGAGGAACGGATGCCGCCGCTCCTCCTTCTTGCGTTCGGTCCAAGCCGTCAGCACGGTCTTGCGGCCCTCGTCGCCGAGCCAGACGGCGCCGCCGTCCCGCAGGTCGAAATCGCGGATGCGCAACTGCCGCCGATTGACCAGTGACAACGCCAGTCGATCGGCGAGAACCGGGCGCAGTTCCTCCATCAGGTCGAGCGCCAGGCTCGGGCGGCCGGGCCGGTCGCGGTGGAGGAAGCCGACGGCGGGATCGAGGCCGACGCCCTCCAGCGCGCTGCGGCAGTCATGGACCAGCAGCGTGTAGAGGAACGAGAGCAGCGCGTTGACCGGATCGAGCGGCGGTCGGCGCGAGCGGCCGGCGAAGCCGATCTCCGGGTCCGGTGACCGGATCAGGCCGCCGAACACCGCGAAATAGAGCCGCGCCGCGTCGCCCTCCAGGCCGCGCAACTCGTCGGTTTCGATCGGCGCCAGGGCGGCCCGGCGCAGCGCCCGGGCGAGCCGATCGACGGTGTCCTCGGTGGCAGCCCGGGCGGTCGTCTCCATGTCGGCGCCGTGATCGCGCAAGGCGCGTTGCAGCACGGCGCGCTGATTGGCGATCTTGCCGCAGACGAAGCCGCGCACGATCTCGTGCGCGTCGTCGGCGCGTGCGTATTGCGCCCGGCGCAGCAACACGTTGCCGCTGACGGGACCCTCGATGCGCGCCTGGAACCGGCCGGCACGATCGAGCAGGACGATGGTGATGCCGGCCGTCGCGCAGGCCTGGATCAGCGGTGGCGTGAGCAGGATCGCTCCGAATGTCACGATCGACTGCAGCCGATGCAGCGGTACCCGCATCCGCTCGGCACCGTCGATCTCGACGACCAAATTCTCGCCGTCCTTCTTCACCGCCGCACCCTCGGTGGTGACATAGACGGTGTTGAGCAGTTTCTTCATGGCCGGCCCTCGTCGTCGACCGGTGCAGGGTCGGCGAGATCGGCGGCGATGCGTCGCTCCATCCAGGTCCGCGCCGAACGTCCGCCGGCCCTCGGGGCGCAGAGATCGATCAGCGAACAGGCGCGACAGCGATCGGCGCGATAGACCGCCGGTGGCGTCCGCCCCTCGGTCACCATCGATCGGAGCGCCGCCGCCGTCGCTTCCGTCTCCGTGCGGAGTTCCGCGTCGAACGGCACCCGCAGGCGCCGTCGTGTCTCGCCGTAGAACAGCGCCCCTTCCGGAACGGGCCGGCCGATCATTTCCTCGAGAGCGAGGCCCTGGGCGCAGAGTTGGACTTCGTCGGCGCGGTGGAGCTTCGGGCTGCCGCGCTTGAACTCGACCGGCAGGGCGGTCTCGCCACCGTCGTCGGCGGGCAGGAACTCGACCAGATCGGCGACGCCGGCAACCCCGAGGCGGCGCGAGCGCAGGGCCAGAGCGGTGACGCGGCGCAAGCCCCGTCGGCGCTTGGCGCCGGGTTCGTCGGCACTCTGATGCAGAATGCGGCCTTCGGCGGTGTAGACGTTCTCCGCCCACAGCCGCTCGACATGGATCAACGCCGCCTGACGCGGGCAGAAGACCATGTGTTGCAGCGCCGAGAGGGGAAGCAGGTCGTCGTCGCCGTCGTCCATCGCTCCCCCTCCACCGCTCACAGCAGGTCGAGAACCTCGACGCCCTCGGGCAGGGCCGTAGTATCGACCGAGATGCGGTAGTCGGCGAAGGCGCGGGCCGGCGGCAGGTTGTCGAGGCGCGGATCGCCGATCGCCACCGTGTCGTCACCGGAGGCGCGGCCGACCGTCACCCGTTCGAACAGCTTGTGCGCGGGCGCGTTGCCGAGCGCCGAGGCGTGACGGAAGACCACCAGCCGCCGCGCCGCCATCTCGCCGCGTGCGGCGGAGCGGTCGTGCTCGAACAGGTTCTGCAGGGCCTCCAACAACAGCGCGAGATCGCCCTCGGAAAAGCCGGTGCGCTCGGCGAGCTTGGCAGAGACGAAGCCGTGCACCCGGTAGAGTCC
The DNA here is from genome assembly GCF_004328075.1 of Siculibacillus lacustris. Lineage (GTDB taxonomy): Bacteria > Pseudomonadota > Alphaproteobacteria > Rhizobiales > Ancalomicrobiaceae > Siculibacillus > Siculibacillus lacustris. Next base: position 18,072 of record NZ_SJFN01000011.1, read on the forward strand.
GTAGGGCACGATGTATTTGCGGCCCATGGTGCGGTTGTCGGTGCGTTCGTCGCCGTCGGAGCCGTCCGCGAGCTTCGACTTTTCCTCGGCCGAAGTCGCGGCCATGCGGGTGATCGAGATTTCCAGCGGGATGATCGGCTCGATCGAGCGGGCGAAGGCGATCTGCACGGGGCCTCGCACCTGACCGCAGTTGATGCCGGTCGACATCACCGCGCCGAAGGTGCGCACATCGAAGAAATTGTCGCACATGAAGGCGTTGAGTTTCGCCGCCTCGTCGTCGGATTTGGGGTTGAGCTTCTTGTCGGTCGCCGCCTTGGCGTCACCGTCGCGCACCGCCTTGTAGGCCTCGCGATGCTTCTCGTTGAGGATCGCCCCTTCCGAGACGTAGATGCGGAAGCCGGCCGCGTCTCCCTTGGCCAGTTCGACGTAGTTGCGGACCTTGCGCTTCAGGCTGACGTCGGAGACGAGGCCCTGGTTGGTCTCCGGATCGAGGCGCGGCAGATTGCCGGCATCGGGGTCACCATTGGGATTGCCGTTGGAGACGTCGAAGAAGAAGACGAAGTCGTGGCGTCGGCCGAGCGTGGTCATTGTTGCGTCTCCTCAGGCACGGAAAGGGTTTCCTCCGGCTTCGGCCGGGGGCGGAAGAAATCGTTCTTCTGGTGGTAGTAGCCGATGGCGAACAGCGCCTGATGCGCCGCCGGCAGCGTCGGAACGAACAGTTTGGTCGCATCCGCCAGTTCGAAGATCTCGCCGATGCGGCGATCGAGCGAAGTGGCCAGTCCCGGCTTTTCCTTGCGCAGCTTGGCGAGGTGGTGGGTCGCGGTACGCTGCAAGAGGGGGAAGACGGCCCGCGGGCTGGCCGAGGCGGTACCGTAATACTTGTCGCGGATGGTGGCGTTGAGCCCGGGCAGGGCCTGGGTCTGGGCATATTCGTAGGCCGCGAACAGCCGGCCGAGCAGATAGCCCGGGTCGCGGTTGGTGGGGTCGAGCGACACGGGAACCTCCCATTCGAGATTGCGGACGAGCACGGATTTCAGGATGGCGACGCGGTGCGCGTTGACGTCGTGATCGGCACGCAACCGCGTGATCACCGACGACATCAGGGTCAGCGGATAGGGCGTGCCGGAGAGGATCGCGCGCAGCCATTCGCCGGCAAGGTTGGGGGCGATGTTCTCCGACTTGCGCAATGTCGCGGTTTCGATCAGCAGCCGCCACATCGACGGCAGCGGCTCCCTCGGCGGCGGGTCGATGCGCAACCGTTCGAGATGTTCGAGATAGCGCTGGCCGATCGCGCCGAAGTCGTCGGCGATGAAGAACCGCACCGACACCCGCGCCGCGTTGGGAGCGAGGCCGAGGACGAAGAAACGCACGCCCTCGGGCAGGTCGGGCGTCAGGTCGGTGATCGGTAGGCCCTGGCGGATCTTCTCCAGCACCGCACCGACCTTGGTCGCCTCGGCGCTTTCGTCGACCTCGGCGCTCGCTCCCATGATCTCGGCGAACCAGTCCTCGGCGAAGACCGCCGCCTCGGCGTTCGACGCATCGGCCCAGAACACGGTCGAGGCATCGCCGATCTGGATGCGGTGGCCGCTGCCCTTCTCCAGGTAGCGGTTGAGGGCGCTGACATAGGCGAAGGCGGCGGCTTCCGAGACGGGCGCGTTTTCGCCCTGTTCGTGGCCGTAGGAGGTGAAGGCGTCGAGATTGAAGGAGACGAGCGAGGCGCCCGACGACTGCGCCCCCCACACGCCCTTGATCGCCGGATGCAACCGAGCGATCGGACCGGGCTCGCCCGTCACCAGACAGGCGACTTCCTTGCTCTCACCCGCGGCTGCCAACCGCGCCCACAATGCCTTCGCCGCGGGCCGATCGTGGATGCAGGCGATCGTGCCGCCGGGGCCGCGCCGTTCGCTCTCCAGGGCGAAGACGGTGTTCTGGTCCTTCATCTCCTCCGGCCAGCCGCGCTCGGCGAAGGCTTCCGGCGTCCAGGCTTCGACGAAGCGGCGCAGCGCCACGAGGCCGGGGTCGGTTTCCGCCGCCAGGAGATCGAGATGGCGGGCGCGAAAGACGGCATGTTCCTTCGCCGTGGATCTTCCTTCAATCGCCGTCACGCCGAGGACGTAGGCGGTCTTGTCCCAAAGGGTATTTGCCGAAGGCCCCGACGTCCGCTTCACCGGCTGCGGCACCCGCATCATCCGCGGCTCGCGCTTCTTGCCTTCGCCGCCGCGCAAGTCGATAGGCGCGCCTGCGACGGTGCCGTCGTCGTTCAACGGGATGAGAAAGCCGATCTTCTCCGACGAGAAGCCGTAGGGCGGCACCTCGCCGCGGGTTTCCATACGCTCGTAGGCGCGCACCAGAGAGGCGAGGGGGCTCATCGGCGGATCTCCGGCGAATCGGGACGTGGCACCCGCATCACGCCGTTCTCCAGCCGGGCGCGGAAGAACAGCGACGAGCGATCACCACCGTGGTCGATGTCCCACAGCATGAAGCCGAGGTCGCGGCTCTCGTCGATCGCCGGGGGCAGGGGGGCATCGGGGGGGAGAAGCTCGAAGGCGGCGGGGAACTCGCGCGTGCCCAGGCACGGCTGGTGGAAGCACTGACCGCGCGCGGCGCGCCGATTGAACGTGTCGAGGTGCTTGCCCTCGTTGTCCTCCGGCCCCGCCTTGGCCGTTAGTTCGAAATGCGCCTCGACGACATAGGCGACGCTGACCAGAACGGTCGAAGCGCGTTGCTGGCGATCCTCGTCGACGCGCAGGCGCAGGTCGCCGAGATCGCCCGATTTCATCGCCGCCCGCGCCTTCGACGCCGGCACCTTGTGGCCGACCTCGTTGCGGCGGATCGACTGGAAACGGATCGGCTTCAACACATGGATGGCGTCGACGACCCAGCGGATCGCCGGCTTCCAATGGATCGCCTCGAGAATTCCGCGCGCTGCGGAAGGCGTCATCACGTCATAGGAGACGCGTTCGACCTTCATCTCCGGCCGAGTGAAGCAGGCGTAGTCGCCGGATACCAGAAGTCTGATGCCGTAGGGCATGGCGGTCCTTCTCAAGCCATCAGCAGATCGAGGTCGTTGCCGTCGGCCGCCTCCCAATGGAGGCCGACGTCGGCGCGGTAGAGTTTGTCGGTGACGAGCACGGCAAACTGGTCGCCGAGGTCTCTTTCTCGGATCAGGCGGACATCGCCGCGCGCGATCAGGCCGAAGCGGATCCGCGGGGGTATCTGGACGAGGAACCGTTGTAGCTTGCGTGCGGCGCTGCCGGGCGGCAGGAAGCTCCGCTCGAGATCGTCGATCGCCTGCTTCGCCTCGGCCTCGATCGCCACGATCACCGGCGCCATCTCGCTGTCGATCAGCCGAAACGCCTCGCCGACCTTGCGATAGTCGAACGACGGCACCCCGGCGGAGAGCCGCCAAGCCTTCATCACGCCGTGCACGTCGAGCCGCTCCGGCCCGATCCGCCAGAACACTTCGCCGAAATAGTCGCGGATCGCCGCATTGGTCAGGAGGTCGTCGTGACGCGCGCTCACCCGCCCCATGTCGGCGACGAGGCCGGCAATCTCGCGCGGCGGCGGATGATCAGGGGCTCGGAACACCGTGACCAGACTCTCGTCGATCGGCCGTTTGCCCTCGCGGTTGCAGCGCCCGGCGGCCTGGGCGATCTGGTCGAGCCCGGCTTCGGCCCGCCAGACGCGCGGAAAGTCGACGTCGACCCCGGCTTCGACCAAACTCGTGGCGATCACCCGGCAAGGGCGGCCGTCCTTCAGCCGTTGGCGTACGCCGGCGAGGATGCGGACGCGATCGGCGGCATATTGCCGGGTCGAGAGGTGGGTCACGCCGTCGAGCCCGGCGGCGCGCGCGCAGTCGAATAGCGCCAGAGCATGGCGCCGACTGTTGACGATGACGAGGCCCTGGCGGCTCGCCTCCAGCGCGCTCACCAGCGCCTCGTCGTCGAGATCTCCGACCCGGGCGAGCCGTACCCTCGCCAGCGCCCTGGTCAGTCGATCCGGTTCCGGCGCCAGTTCGCGGCTCGGGTCGAGGTCGGGCCCGTCGGGAAATCCGTCGGCTTTCCCCAAAGCCGGCTGGGTCGCGGTACACAGCACCACCGATGTGCCGTAGCGCTTGGCCAATTCTCCAATCGCCGCGACGCAGGGCCGCAGCACCGGCCGCGGGATGGTCTGCGCCTCGTCGAGGACGATCACCGCGCGGGCCAGGTTGTGCAGCCGCCGCGCCCGCGACGGGCGATGCGAATGCAGGCTCTCGAACAGTTGGACATTGGTGGTCACCACGATCGGTGCCGCCCAGTCCTCCATGGCGAGGCGCAACTTGTCGCGCGCCGTACGCCCGCCGAGCTTCTCTTCGTCGATCGAGGAATGATGTTCCAGCACTACGTCGTCGCCGAGTACGTCGCGGAAGATCTCCGCCGTCTGGTCGATCACCGAAGTAAAGGGGATGGCATAGACGATGCGATCGAGGCCGTGGCGCTTGGCGTGATCGAGCGCGAAGGCGAGCGACGCCAGAGTCTTGCCGCCGCCGGTCGGCACCGTCAGGGTGAACAGGCCGGTCGACTTCGCCGCGCCGGCCCGGACGTTGCCGAGAATCTCCCCGCGCAGCCGGTTGACCGGGGTATCGGCAGCCCCCGCGGCGAGGGCCGCCATGTGGGCGTCGAGCCGGACAATGAGCCGATCGACGACGTCGGGCAGTCGCGGCCAATCGCGATCGACCGGTTTGCCCTCCGCGGCCGCATAGAAGGCCTCAGTGTCGCGAAAGTCGGCGTCGACCAGGGTGGAAAAGACCATACGGCCGAAGAATGCCAGGGCGCGGGGTAGACGCTCCGGGCCACTCTTCACGTCCGAGAGATCGAATGGTGGCATCAGTCCGGTCGCGTCTGGCGCAATCTCATTCCGCCACTGATCGACCAATGGCTCCAACTCGCGCGAGAACCGATCATCGAGCGCACCGACGGTGCCGATGCTGTCGGGCAGGCCGGCGTGGTGCCCGGCGATCGCATGGGCGAGGATGCGGGCGATCAAGAGATCCGGGGTCTGGAGCCTCGGGTTCGACGGCGTGGCGAGCGTCACAGCCATCTTGGCGCCGGCCGTGGCATGATCGACCTTGCCCCAGTCGTCACGGATGCGCCTCTGGAAGGCGAGAGTGTATTTACCGAGATCGTGCAACAGACCGGCGTACCGAGCCGCCGTCGTCGCGCCGAACTTGCCACCTCGCGCCCCCGCCAGGGCGCCGACGGCAACGAGGTGATCCGCGAGGGGCTGCCAACCGGACTCAGGACGTTCTGTCAGAGAATGGGCGTGAAACATGGGGGCACCGACTCAGGACAATAACAATCAAACGCTGTTTTTCGTATTTTCGCAACGAATGAGGAGCAAGAAAATCTCCGATTCTTCAATGCTCTGCCGAGGAAAATTCGGAAGGGTCGGAGATGGGACCTCAAGCTGAGCAGAACATATTTGCAGCAAATCCGGCGTAGCCCTCGACCTGGGTCTGAAGCTTTCCTCGCTGATGAATGTATCAAGTCGGCTGGCTTTCGATTTGCTCCGCTTCGGCATGGTGCCGAGCGATAGCCCAGCGCCGCACCACCGGTGGCAGGGAGCCGTATGGCTACCGTGCGAAATGACAATTGATCCAGTCGGCTCGGCGGCGGAGCGTTTCATGAGGAGCGCTTCTCGCGCGGGACGATCGAGATGAGGCGCTCACCTGAGTGGCGCTTGATGACGCTCAGGCCGACGTGGTCGAGGAGTGGGATCGCGCGCTCGAGATGGTTTCCGAGGGACGCGACGCCCTTCGGCCACGCCGCCGATTTCTGCGTCGAGAACGGGGTGAATTCTTCCCGTTCGATCTCGCGGAGGAGTGCCGTGGCGGTGTTGTGCCAGCCGGTCGGGTATTCCTTCGTCACGAAGGCGAAGATCGCGGTGGCGACGGGATTTGCTTCGAAGGCGGCCTCTGAGATTTCCCTGCGGTTTTGTGCGTAGGCCTTGAGGAACTCCTCGGGGTCGACGCCGGCGCCGGGGAGGGCGGCACAGGCGAATTTCATGAAGCCGGCGAGGCGGCTCATCTTGTCGAACTCGCGCTTGTCAATATCGGCGAGGCCGCGCGACATGGCGTCGAGCAGCACGCCGAGCACCTTGGGGCGCGCCTCGGCCCATAGGCGATCGAAGTCCTCACTCGATATGCGGTGTGCATCGGAGATCGGTCGGAGGCGGACGACCATGGCGCGGTCGGCCAAGTCCGGTTGGGTGACGATGTTGGGAATTCCGTTCAACAGGATTGGTTTGCAGACCCGAATGATGACCTCTTCTGTGTCGGAGCCGAGCTTTCTCGTGGCGTAGCCGGCTCCGGTCGAGATGCGGCAGAGGGCGTCACCGAGCCATGCGGCCAAGGCCGAGATGTTGTCGAACGACTGGACTTGGCTTTTCATCGACGCAATGAAGAGGTCGCGTTCGTCGCGCGGCGGCGTCCGGGCGTCGGCTTCGTTCGGGTCGATCAAGGACCGCAGCAGGTTCGACAGTGTCGACTTGCCGGAGCCCTGCCGTGAGTTCAAGACCATGATCGGGAACGGTCCGATCGACCGGAGTGCGCCCAGCATCCAGGCGACGACGATGGGGAAATCGTCGGGTTCGACATTGGAGGTGAACGGGGCGAGCAGCGTCTTGATGTCGTGTTCGACACATTCGACCGGCTCGGGCAGCGCGCGCATACCGGGATTGCGGATGAACGGAAGGTCGTGATTGCTGAGAATTGACCAGCCGTCCGGTCGGATCTCGATCGCTCGCCATTCCTTGTCGCATAGATCGATGTAGTAGTTTCCGCCCCGCGCGCCGACCCGGACCCACACTCCGGTCGGCTTGTTCTTGTAGGATAGCGCATCGGCACCACGCAAGGCGCTGTCGATGGCGACGGAGGACGGGACGCGTCCGTATTCGTCGAGATACCTGGCGGTGAGCCACCTTCGGAAGGGCGTCGAATCGACGGGCCAACTCTCGTAGTGCTCCGCGATCGGAAACGTAGCGTAGGAGACTTCGCGGAGATCTCGCCATAGGCAGGCGTCGGCGAGATAGGCGAGCAAGACGTCACTGTCGCGGACACGGGCGGCGATTTCGTTCTCGATGCTGTCGGCCGACGCTTCTGCCGGGCGGATCTTGCGCGGCCGACCCCGGCCCCGTTTGACGGCGGCGAGCGAAATCACGTTCGAGGCGGTGGTGCCCGTCCCCTCGGCTTCGGCGATGTCGCCGCCGATTGGGCGAGCAGAGATGATCAAGGCGAGCGCACGCGCGGCAGCACCCTCGCCCTCGGCTTCGAGGTCGGCGAGATCCCATCCCTTCGCCACGCCCTCCGGGGGTGAGCAGACGGTGACCGATATGGCGCCAGCCTCCGCCACCAGACGGGCTACGTCGGCCGCGTAGCGCGTGCCCGGCTCGTCCGCATCGGGGACGATGACGACAGGGCGACGCTTCAACGGCGACCAATCCGCCCTACTGGCCGACTTCGAACCATTCGGGGAGGTGACGACGACGTGGTCGGGCAACAGGCGGCGGCCGGCCTCCGCGGCCTTCTCGCCCTCGACGACCACCACGGTGGCATCGGGGTGAGCGGCGAGGAGGTCGAGGCCGAAGAGCGGGCGCGGCGCGGGGAACGCTTCGTAGCGCCAGATCAGGCGCCTGGAGCCCTCGGGGCTGAACACGGCGAGCGGGCGGAATTGCTTTCCGTCGGGACCATCGAATCGGAGCGCATAGCCGAGGATGGCACCCTCGGCGTTGCGATAGGTCCACACGCCAGAGGGCTCGCCGAGTTTGGGATGGTTGAACACCGGCTTCGGAGCGTCCACCGGCACGGGCATCACACACGTGTAGACCGGCGGCGGCGGGAGGCCGTCGCCGGTATTCTCGGGGGGTTCGGAGCCCAGTGGCGCGAAGGGGTTTTCACTCAAAGGGGTCGACCCCCATCATTTCGGCGACCTTGATCGCAGCTTCGCGCTGGTCGATCGAGAACAGGTAGGCGGCGAGCGAGATCAGATCGCCGCCCGAAGCGCCGTCGGCGGCGTCTAGCCATCGGCCGTTGCTCAGGTTGACCTTGAACGAGCCGAGGTGCTTGTCGCCTCGGCGCGGGTTGAGGCCGACCCACTCGCGGCCCTCACGGCGGCCGTTGGGAACCCAGCGCGGCACGATCGCCGCCGCCCGACCGAGGGCGGCGGAAGCGATCCGGGCGAAGTCTACGGAACGACCCAGGCGACGGTTCATGGGCGCACCTCCTTCGGGATCGGCGCGCATTCGTCGATCGCGTCGGCGATCTTGAGGGCGGCATCGGGCGGGATCTTCCACTTGAAGATGGTTTCGAGCAGGCGCACCGCCGCGACACCGTCGGGCACGGCACCGAGCGCGAGGACGAAGCGCCGCAGGTTGCGACCGGCGCGGCGGTGGCCGTCGGCGTGGGTGATTGACCACGCACCCGTGGTCGGGTTCACCACGATCTCCGATGCGCCGATCTTCGCGCGAACCTCGCCATCATTTCCCGGCACGCCGCCGACGAGAGCCTTGATCACGGCGCCGCGGATCTCCGGGCCGGCGGCCGTGAGGCTGTCTGCGACGTTGGCGCGGCGGTTGAAGACGCCGAATTCGCAAAGTGGTGCATGAGCGATGTGCGGTAGATCGCGCAGGCTCCTACCCGCACCTGTGATGACGAACTCGATGGGCCGCCCGATGAGCGGATTGCGGTTGTAGTGATGCTGCTTGGAGTAACCGGCACAGGTGGTCAAGGTGCCCCGAAACGCGCAGGCGGGATCGTAATCCCAGGTGCGGGCCTCCTCGCCCCACGGGTCGAAGATGACGATCTGGCCGTGGGTCGTCCATGCGCGCGGCACGATGGTGGCGAGGAAGCGGCGAGGGACGTGGTAGCTCATCGCGCCACCTCGCTGGTATGAGCGCGGGCGCCCTTTTCCACGAAGGCGACGAGGTCCGACTCGGCATAGGCGACGCGTCGGACGCCGACGAGGTGATAGCGGGGGCCGCCGCCAACGGTGCGCCACTTTTCGAGGGTGCGGGGGCTGACGTTCAGACGGGCAGCGGCCTCCGTCGTGCTCAGCATGGCCGGCAAGGTCGATGCGTTCATTGAAACCTCCTTGGTACGCGTCGGCCCCATCGCCAACGCCCGACCAAGAAAGACGCGCCGCCGATCGGAGCCTAGGAACAACCGGATAAACCGTGTTGTTCCGTCCCAGACATCGTGTTGAGATCATGAGAATTTTCAGCTTTCGGCGTTTTTCGGCGTTCATGCCTCTCTGCCCGATTTGGCCCGTTCGGCGGCGGCGGTGAGGCAGATCGCCAACGCCGCCGACGCGTGATCCGCCGCCGCGTCGGCGACGGCCAAAAGGGCGGCATGGTCGCGCCGGTCGGTGAATTGAAAGCCCTCACTCAAGAACAATCACGTCATCCGCGTGAAGTCTGCGACGGCAGGGAGATGGGTTTCGAGGGGAAGGAGGACGTTGCGGCGAGCTGGGTCGTGCAGATCCGAGTAGAAGTCGACAGCATTGGGCGCGGGTTGATCTCCTCGAGATCTGGAGGTGTCGCGACGGATCAGCGCCCTGTGGGGGCAGGGCGACGGGTTGAGATCTGAATATTCGAGGCGAACTTGGGTGGGATGCCCTCCCTCAACCCGACGATGGCGTGAGCCTCGGCGGCGACCAGCGAACAAAGCTCCACCAGCCCATCGCATTCCGAGCCCGTCACGGTTCTGTCCTCAACCATCCGTGCCAGCCCTTGGGCGGCGAGGCATGCCCCCTCGGAGGGGTGCCAGAGGGTTTCGGGATGGTCGTCGGCATCCGGCGAAAGGCCGGTGCGGGCGTCGGTAGATGGCGTCGAGGCGGGTACATCGGGCGAGCCGGCGGCGGCTGCCGAGACAGTGGGTCTCGCCATTTGGGTTGCTCCTGGTGAGCGGTTCGTGTTACTTTTAGAACATACCTCTAGTGTTCTAATTAGGTCAATACGACATGACTAAGCCGGAGCAGCTAAGGGCGGCCCGAGCGCTTCTCGGGCTTTCACAGCCCGACATTGCCGCCGCCGCCGGTGTGTCTTCAATGACGGTAAAACGTGCCGAAGGGTCGGGAAAGCCAGCCGCTTCCGCCGATGCAGTCGAAGCAATTCGGAGAGCACTCGAAGCCGCTGGAGCGCAATTCATCGCCGAAAACGGCGCGGGACCGGGTGTCCGGCTGGCCAAGCGCACCACCGACGGCACGGCCGGTGACGTGTCGTGACCACCGCCGGGCGGTGGTGAAGCGCAGATCGAGACCCGACATGGACCCGAAGCCGGCAATCCTCGAAATCCGCGACCAACTGGACCCGTTGGCGACCGAGCAGAACAGCGGCCTCACCATCGCCGAGGCGATCTCGGCGTTTCTCGACGGTGCGGCCCTCGGTTCGGCGAGCCTCCTCATCATGGCGGCGCGGAGGGTGCGGCGGACCATCGATCAGGAAGTCGTAGCAAATCGGATGGCCCTGGGGCCGGCTGTGATGGATCTGCGCAACCTGCTTTCCATCGGCCGGCTCGTTGCGTTCGGGCGACGCGAGACGAACGGCGACCACGAAGCGATACCGCGGCCTCTTTGGAGCCGCCTCCTTCCCGACGAAGAAGCGAACACCGCGACCCTGCCAGGCGGCCGGCACGACCCCCGCCGGACCTATGAAGACATTCGCATCTTCCGCCCCCTGATCGCGCCCGATACCGCCGAGCGTTTGAACGCGGTTTTGCTCGGCGACCTGTGGCCGCATTTCGTCATGATGGACCCCGTCGTGTGCCGAGACCTTCCCCACGTGAAGCGGGAGTTGGGCGCTGGCCTCGGCTCCTTCGAAGAGGGTGAGATGGGCGCCGGTGCGGCGTTTTGGCCGCTCGCGCTCGGCGCTTCGAGTTTGCTCGACGTGTGGACGGGGCGATATGTGTCGCGCCTTCGGGGAAATCCTGAAACCGGGCGCCTCGTCGGAACACCCTTTCCCGGCACCGTCGATCAGGCAGCTCTGAATGATCGCGCCATGATGGGGGCAGAGGGACCACGCCACGGCGAGCCTTTCGCCGCTGATGTGGCGCGACTGCACGGGCGGGTGGTGGATCTGCTTCGGGCGGGCGAACTGGTGCTCGCCGGCCCCCCCTCCGAGGGGGCTCCGGCGGCGGCGATCGCCTTCGCCACCATGGCCGCGGGAGACATGCGGCTCGACTACCGGCGCGGCCGGGTGGTGCAGCAAGCGGCCGATGGCGAATGGAGCGCGGTGCGATCGGCGGTGGTGTTTGCGTTACCGATGGCAGAGACCGACGGCGGGTGCGAACCGGATGACACCCCCGAGCTGTCCGCACCCGAGTGGAAGGTGAAGATGGCCGCGGCGATAAGGTCGCCTGTAACGATTCGCGCACCGGTCGACCCGATGAAGAATCCATGGGAACAAGCACTTGATGCGCTTCTGAGGTCGAGGTTCGAACCCTCGGCGCCCGCCACAAAGAATGAACTGGTCGAAGCGGTTGAAGCCAAGCTCGAAACCCTCGGATCATCAAATGTTGCAGACCGGGCGGTATGGGATCGCGTCGAAAAATACTGGCCGATGCTCTTCCGGAAACTTACCGGCGAGAGCTCTGACGGCTTGCCGCCGGAGGTCAAAGAGAAGGGTAGGGGCGGGCGGAAGGCTACTCACCAGTGGGAGCGCGCTTTCGACGAAGTGCTATCGCCACATGTCGCCGCAACCGCCTTCGACACGCTCGGCGGGTTGGCCGAAGCCATTGAGGCCGCGTTCGACGAGATCGGTGCAGCTGCCCCGCCGCGCGACGAGATCAACCGGCACATGCGCGAGTTCTGGCCGATTCTCGCCCGCCGGGCGCGCCCGCTGGTGTAACCGCACCCGCAGCTTCGGCCGTCATCCTCGCCCCTTTCGCCGCCGTTCGTCGAGCGCTACCACAGCGGCCGACTTGCCGGCGAGCGCCGACGAGAGGGCATCGCCGACCGTCTCGGTGATGTCTCGCAAGGGGTCGTTGTCGCGGTTGGCATAGCGCGCCGTCATGGCAACGCCACTGTGGCGCAGAACGTCGCGGATCTGGAAGGCGTTGGCGCCCGTCCGCGCTGCCCATGTGCCGGTGGTGTGGCGCAGATCGTGAAGACGGCAGTCGATGAGACCGGCGGCCGTCCGCAGGCGGTCCCAGGCGTTTTCGACGACATAGATTGAGATCGACCGCGTAGCATCTCGGGCGCGAGGGAACACCCAGGGTGAGCCTTCGACCCGTGCGCGGCGCGCCAAGACGGCGAGGGCGGCCGTGGAAACCACATGGGGCCGTCGGGCCTTCCCCTTCTGGCGCGGCAAGGCGAGGGTGCCGGCGTCGAAGTCGACGTGATCCCATTCGAGTTCTGTGATCTCGGACAGGCGCGACCCGCTCAACAGCAAGAGTTGGATCACTTCGAGCGCGTCGGGGTCGATCTTGGTGAAGCGGTTTTCGGGCTTCGCCAAGTGCTTTGCCTTCGCTGCCGCCTCGTCGACCAGCCACGGCAGACCGGAGGCGCCGGCTTCGGCGAGCGCCTTGCCCAGCCGCTGCACCTCGGCGGGCGAGAGGAACCTTTCGCGCGGCGCCTCGGCGAACTTCCGAACCTTGGAACACGGGTTGGTATTGAGCTTTCGCCAGCCCCATTCCTCAGCGAGGTTGAAGGCCTTCGACAGGATGATGATGCAGTGGTTCGCTGAGACCGGCGCATCCTTCTGCGCGAGGTGGAATCGCGCAATATCCTGCCGATCGAGCGCCTCGACCTTGTAGTTTCCCAGGATGGGCCGGATGCGTTTTTCGATCAGCCGACGGTTTTCGGCGACCGTCTTCGGGCTGCAGTGCATTTCGGCATGGTCGGTGAGGTAAGCGTCGAGCAGCTTGCCGACGGTCGGCGCACTACGAAGCGCGCGGCGGGTGGCGGCGGGATCGCCACCGATGGTGACTTCATGCAGCGCCGAGCGCGCCAGATCGCGGGCCTGATCGGGCGTCAAGACGGTGGCGGCGCCGAGCGTCTGGCGCCGTTGGCGGCCGTTTTCCGCGCGGTATTGCACGACGTAGGCCTTCTTTCCGCCGGGGGAGGTCCGTAACCCGAAGCCCCTCAACTCGATATCCCACACGAAGGCTGTGGTATCCGAAGGCCGAACCGCATCGACGGTTCTCTTTGTGAGCTTCCCCTTCATTGATGCCCCTCTACTCGACGGCAGAAGCCACTACCATGGCGCGAGCCGTCATGGATGGTGGTGGGAAGGCGGGTGGCTCGCCGCTTGGACAGCGATTGGACGGCGAGGCGCCCGATCTGGACAGCGTCAATTCCATTAACACATTGAGTTGAAATGTGTATCAGCGATGGACGGTGTGGACGGCGCATATTGCACGGCATATTCCGATAATTCATAATTCCCGAAAGACCCCCTGACATTTTCGTGCACCATCCCGAGTTACTTGGAAGCGTGGAATCACATTGTAACCAAGCGGCGCAGAAATCAAGGGGGCGCAAACGGACTGTGTCGTAGTCAAAACCGGCTGAATACTGCCGTTTTTCGTACTGTGGCGTGCTCAATAGAAGCAGTTAGTACTTGCGAATACAGATTTACACGCCGTTGGTCGGGGGTTCGATCCCCTCACCGCCCACCATCTATCGGTATGAAACTGAATAGAAATTCGTTTTGAACGGCTTGGCTTGGCGGCATCTTTCGCCGTCGGGTCACCAATAGGTCACCAAGCGGAGCAACTTCGCGGGTATGTCGGCGCGGACGTCGCGGCGCACCGCCACCCACTCGCGAGCCTGTTCGCGTCGAATCGGGCGGTCGTTTTTCCCCCGGTCTCACCGGTCTCACCGGTATCACCGGTCGCGCCGGTGCGCCGTCACCGCCGCGACGGCTAGGGCGGTGATCGCCAGCGCGATCAGCGCGCCGCCATAGATGTCGGTGGTCGCGATCAGGCCGATCGAGCGGGCGAGAATTCCCGCCAGGATCGCCGGAACGCTCATCGCCAGATAGCTCTCGATGTAATAGGCGGCGAGCAGTCCGGCCCGCTCGTTCGGTGCCGCCAGCGGCAGCAGCGACCGCAGGGTGCCGAGGAAGGCGGCGATCCAGCCGAACCCGGCCACCGCCGTGCCGATGAAGATCGGCGCTACGAGATGCAGGTGGACACCGGCGAGGACGATGGCGAGGCCCGGCACCAGGATCGTGGTGCCCAACGTCAGGATCCGCGGCGCGGCGAGGCGACGCAGCAAGGGCATCGCCCCGGCGCCGCTCAGGGTCAGCGTCGCGACGATGGCGCCGCCGAGGAACGGGGAGGCCGAACCGGTGGCCTCGCGCAACAGCGACGGCGCCAGCGACATGTAGAAGCCGCCGAGCGCCCACACCGCGACGTTGATCGGGGTGATCGCCGCGAGCATCCGGCGCGCCTGCGGCGGCACGGCGATGCTCGGCCACAGCGACCGCCAGGCGCCCGGGCGCGGCGCCACGGTCTCGGCGAGGCGCCGGACCAGGACCGCCTCGATTGCCAGAACGGCGAGCAGCACCACATAGACCGTCCGCATCGGCCAGGGCGCCAGAACCACCAGGGCGCTGGTGGCGAGGGCGCCGACGGCCATGCCAATCGGATTGACCAGACTGTTGATCAGCGGCCCGTGCACCCGATCGCTGTCGAGCAGGGCGGCCGAGAGCGCGCTGGTCGCGGCGCCGGTGGCGAAGCCCTGGAGGGTCCGCGCCACGATCAGTCCGACGGTGGAATCGGCGGCGACGAACAGGCCCATCGCCACGGCCTCGAGGGCGATGGCGCCGAGGAGCACGGGGCGGCGCCCGACGTGGTCGGAGAGCGATCCGACGGTGAGGAGGGCGGCGAGCAGGCCGGCCGCATAGACGGCGAAGATCAGGGTCAGGACCGCCGGCGAGAAGGCCCAGTGCTCCTGATAGAGCCGATAGAGCGGCGTCGGGGCGCTGGCCGCGGCGATGAAGGTGACGAGGGTCGCCGAGAGGAACAGCGTCGCCGCCGGACCGCTCCACGGAGCGGAAGCTTCGCGTCGGGACGCGAGAAGGATCGACATGAGGCCTCACTGGAGCTAAAGCAAAGAAGCTGCGTTTGTCCGACATAGACCGCCGTCGACATAAAAGCAAATAATATGCGTTAGACTCGGCCGGGCGCGGCGGCGAAGAGACGAGGAATGCCATGGTGGCGAGAGAGAGCATCCGTCCGGGCGGCCGCAGCGCCCGCGTCCAGGCCAGCGTCCACGCGGCGGTTCGCCGGCTGCTGGAGGTCCAGGATCGCTCGGAGCTGACCATTCCGCAGATCGCGGCGGCAGCCGGCGTCACGCCCTCGACGATCTACCGGCGCTGGGGCGATCTCGCCGATCTGCTCGCCGACGTCGCGGTCGAGCGCCTGCGCCCCGACTGCGATCCCGCCGACACCGGATCGACGCGCGGCGATCTCGAGGCGTGGTTCGCGCAGTATGTCGACGAAATGAGCTCGGCGCCGGGCCGGGCGATGACCCGCGACGTGCTCGCCGGGACCTCCGGTCCCCGCAACGCCGGCCAGTGTGTCGCCTTCACGCGGCAGCAGCTGCAGGTGATCTGCGACCGCGCCACCGGCCGCGGCGAAGCGGCCCTCGATCTCGATGCGCTGGTCGATCACGTGGTCGCGCCGATCGTGTTCCGCATCCTCTTCGACGAGGTGCCACCGTCCGACGCCTTCTGGCGATCGCTGCTCGACCGATGTCTGCGAGCGCCGGTCGCCGCTTAGCGGGGGGCACCCGGCTTCTGTCGGGAGATCCCGGGTCGGGCTCGGGCGGGGCGCCGAGGTGTCTCGTCGGATCGTGGCGTCAGGCGGCGGGTTCCACGGCCGCCGCGGCCTCGGCGGCCGCTTCCGCCTCGGCGCGCGCGGCGTAGCGCTGGGCGATCACCGCGCAGACCATCAACTGGATCTGGTGGAAGATCATCAGGGGCAGCACCAGGAGCCCGAGGTCGAGGCCGGCGAACAGGATGTTGGCCATCGGCACGCCGCTCGCCAGGCTCTTCTTCGAGCCGCACATGACGATCGTCACTTCGTCCTCGCGCGAGAAGCCGCAGACCCGCGAGGCCCAGGTGGTGGTGGCCAGCACGATCGCCAGGAGCCCGAACAGCACCGCCAGGAGGGCGGCGAGCATGGTCAGGGTCAGGTGGTGCCAGATGCCGCCGATCACCGCATGGCCGAAGGCGAGATAGACCACCCCGAGGATCGAGCCGCGGTCGAAATAGCCGAGCACCTTGGAATGGCGCTTCATGAAGCCGCCGATCCACGGCTGGACCGCCTGTCCGAGGATGAACGGCAACAGCAGTTGCAGCACGATCGATTCCAGCGAGTCCATCGAGATGGCGACACCGGAGGTCCGCATCACCACGCTGACCAGCACCGGCGTCAGGAAGATGCCGAGGAAATTGGACGCCGACGCCGCGCACACCGCCGCCGCGACGTTGCCACGGCCGATCGAGGTGAAGGCGATCGACGACTGCACGGTCGAGGACAGGAGCGTCAGATAGACGATTCCGGCGATCAGTTCCGGCGGCAGCGGCAGGCCGAGCGCCCGGATGCCGATTCCGAGCAGCGGGAACAGGAGGAAGGTCGAGGCGACGATCAGCAGATGCAGCCGCCAATGGGTCAGGCCGGCGATCACCGCGGCGCGCGACAACTTGGCGCCGTGCATGAAGAACAGGATGGCGATCGCCAGATTGACCACCTGGGTCAGCACCACTTCGGCGGTCCCGACGGCGGGCAGGATCGAGGCGACGAGCACGGCGCCGGCGATCGCCAGGGTGAAATTGTCGGGGCGCAGACGGCCGAGGGTCATGGACGTATCCGAAGGTGGGTGCGGGCGGGACGCCGCCGGATGGGCGGCCCCGCGACGGGCGCGGGACCGGCGCAATAGCACCATCGAGCGGTTCTGTCAGCGCCCGACCGCATAGGCCTGCATCAGGCGCGGCGTGGCGGCGGCGCAGAGCACGCCGTCTTCGCGCCGGCGCGCCGCGACCACCCGCCCGACCGTCCATTCCGGCACCACCTCGAGCCGGTGCCCGCGCGCCGCGAGATCGTCGAGCACCTCGCGGCCGAAGCTCGCTTCCGCCGTGAGACTGCCGGGCTGCTGCGCCCGCGGATAGAACGACGACGGGAAATGGGCGGTGTGCGACATCGGCAGGTCGATGGCTTCCTGGAGGTTCAGCCCGTGGTGGACGTGGCGCAGGAACATCAGCAACTGCCACTGTTCCTGCTGATCGCCGCCCGGCGAGCCGAACACCATGTAGGGCTTGCCGTTCTTCTCGGCGAGCGTCGGGGTCAGCGTGGTGCGCGGCCGCTTGCCCGGCGCCAGCGACGACGGCAGGCCGGGCTCCAGCCAGAACATCTGGGCGCGGCTGTTGAGCATGAAGCCGAGCTCGGGGATCACCGGCGACGACTGCAGCCAGCCGCCCGACGGCATCGCCGCGATCATGTTGCCGTCCCGGTCGATCACGTCGATGTGGACCGTGTCGCCGCGCTTCACCGACGGATGGGCGGCGCGCATGTCGGCGGCGGTCGGCTCGTAGTTCTGGGCGCTGCCGTCGGAGACCGAGACGCGGGCGAGATTGGCGAGGCTGCGCGCCACCTGATCCTCGAAGCCGGGGAGAATGCCGGGACGCAGTTCGAGCGAGGCGTCGCGGCCGATCAGTTCGCGGCGTCGGTCGGCGTAAGCGTCGGAGAGCAGCGCTTCGAGCGGCACGTCGACGAAGCGCGGGTCGCCGTAATAGGCCTCGCGGTCGGCGAAGGCGAGTTTCATCGCTTCGGTCACGGTGTGGATGAACGGCGAGCCGGCCGGTCCCATCTCGGCGAGATCGAAGCCCTTCAGCAGCGACAGGGTCTGGAGGAAGGCCGGACCCTGGCCCCAGGGGCCGATCTTGGCGACCCGGTAGTCGCCGTAGTCGTAGGTCGCCGGCGCCTCGTAGCTCGCCTGCCAGCCGGCCATGTCGGCGGCGGTCAGCACCCCGCGATGACGCGCCCCCGACTGGTCCATGACCGCATTGGAGGTGGCGAAGCGCTCGATCGCCTCGGCGACGAAGCCGCGATAGAAGGCGTCGCGCGCCGCTTCGATCTCCGCCTCGCGCGATCGCCCGGGGGCCTCCGCCTCGCGCAGGATCCGCTCCCAGGTCGCCGCCAGCTTCTCGTTGCGGAACAGCGCCCCGGCCTCGGGCGCCGAGCCGCCGGGCAGGAAGGTCGCCGCCGAGGTCGGCCATTCGGTGCGGAAGAAGTCGGCGAGGCCGGCGATGGTCGCCGAGACCCGGCCGAGGATCGGATGGCCGCGGCCGGCGTAGAAGATCGCCGGTTCGAGCACGTCGCGCAGCCGCATCCGGCCGTGATCGCGCAACAGCACCATCCAGGCGTCGAAGGACCCGGGGATCACCGTGGCGAGCAGGCCGTTGCCCGGGATCAGGGTCAGGCCTTCGTTGCGATAATGCTCGATGGTCGCCCCGGCCGGGGCCGGCGCCTGGCCGCACAGCACCTCGGTGCGGCCGGTCGCGACCGAATGGAACACCATCGGCACGTCGCCGCACGGCCCGACCAGATGCGGCTCGACCACCTGCAGCACGAAGGCGGTGGCGACGCAGGCGTCGAAGGCATTGCCGCCGCGCTCCAGCATCGCCATGCCCGACTGCGAGCCGAGCCAATGGGTCGAGGTGACGACCCCGAAGGTGCCCTGGATTTCCGGACGGGTGGTGAACATGGGGCATCCTCTCGAGGGGTGACGCGGGCGTCTCGCGGGAGCGTATCCCGCCGGTCGCGCTCCAACATGTCGGATCCCGCGGCGCCGGGGAAGTTCGAATGTCGGCCGCGAGGAGCGGGCCGCCCCCGGCCGTCGCGGTCGCGCCGGTGGCGCGCCGCAAGTCGGGGAGGGGCAGGGCCGGCCGAGGCCCGAGGGTCGAAACGGGGATCAGCCGCCCATCATCGCCTTCTCGGCGGCTTCGCTGGCCTTGGCCTTGGGATTGGCGGTGCAATAGGCCTTCATCTTGCCGTCCATGTCGGCGGCCATCTTGTCGGTCGCGGCATCGCCGGTCTTCGGGGTCGGCCCGGCCTTGGCGACCATGTCGAGATAGGCGGCGCAGGTCATCTCGGGGTCGGTGACCTGAGCGGAGACGGGCGCGAGGCCGAGGAACGTCAGGGCGACGAAGAGGACGGGCATACGCATGGTGGGGCTCCTGCACGCGAGGGTGCGGTTCGAGGGACATCGTCCGGGGCCGACCCTCGTCGAGATCGCGGTCAGCGGGGCCGGCTCGACGGCGTCCCCGCGCCGAGCCCTCGGTTTGGGCTCGACCCGCGCGCCGACGACGGCCACGAATCCCGATGCGCCGACGGTCGGCAGAGCATCTCTAAGTGCCTCTCCGGAGGGAGGCCACCGATTTCGCGCCGTTCCTTCGATCACGGCGATCCTGATTCCCCTCGGGCGACCGCGAACCCCAGCGCGGCGAGCCGTTCGCGGACCGGCGCGCTCGCCAGGGCCAGGAGGAAGGCCGCGACCGCCGGCCGGTCGCGCCGCGCACGCACCACCGCGAAGTCGTAGTGCTCGTCGGCGAAGGGCAGGAAACCGAGACCATAGGCCTTCGCCACCGTGGCGATCGCCATCCCCCAGTCGGCGCGGCCATGGGCGACCGCCGCCGCCACCGCATTGTGCGACTTGGCCTGGTTGGTCCAGCCGTCGGGACGTCGCCCGCCGAGCAGGCCGTCGAGCAGCAGCCGGGTGCCGGCGCCGGTGTTGCGGTTGACCATCAGCGCGGTCGGATCCTCGGCGATCGCCGCGACCGCCTCGGCCGCCGTTCGGCCCTCGAAACGCCGGTCGCCGGGCCGGAACACCACCCCCTGCAGCCGTCGCCAGCCGGGCACCAGTTCCAGCGACTCGTCGAGGAAGGCTTGGTTGTAGATCCCGCTCGCCGCGTCGAGGAGATGGATCGGCGCGACGTCGCATTCGCCCCGCCGCGCCGCGGCGAGCCCGCCGGTACTCCCCAGCGCCAGGATCCGCGCGTCGAACCCTTCGGCGATCACCGCGTCGACCACCGGCTCGAGCCCGACGCAGTGGCTGCCGGCGATCACCAGATCGGGCGCCCGCACCTCCGGCGAGAACAGCGTGACCTCGGCGACGCTGCCGGCGGCCAAGTGGTCGGCCAGCGCTTCGATCGCCACGAAGCCGTCGGCCTGGGCGAAGGCCGAGATCGCGCCCGAGCCCTTGAACACCGGATGGGCGACGAGGCCGTCGTCGGCGCCCGTGCCGAGCCCGACCATCACATAGTCGGTGCGGCCGATCTCCGAGGGCACCCGCACCGGCACGGTCGCCTCGACACGTCCTTCGCGCCGTGGCGCCAGCCCCGCGAGGCGGCGCAGCACCGGCACGATGAATTCGTGGAAGGTGAACATCGCCGAAGTCGGGAACCCCGGCAGCACGGCGAGCCCCTTGCCGTCGGCGACCGCCAGACACAGCGGCTTGCCGGGCTTCACCGCCACCCCGTGCACGACGATGCCCGGCGCGCCGACCCCGGCGACGAGGCGGGCGGTGAGATCGCCGGTGCCTTTCGACGTGCCGCCCGACAGGATCACGAAGTCGGCACGCGCATGGGCTTCCGTCAGCGCCGCCCTGAGCCGCGCCTCGTCGTCGGGGACGATCGGGAAGACCAGGGGCACGCAGCCGTTCTCGGCCACCGCCGCGGCGACGATCGGGCCGTTGGTGTCGTAGATCGCCGCAGGACCGAGGCGCCCGCCGGGTGGCACCAACTCGTCGCCGGTGGAGATCACCGCGACGATCGGCCGGCGAAAGACCTCGACCGTGCCGGTGCCGCAGGCGGCCATCAGGCCGATCTCCGGCGCACCGATCACCTTGCCGCGCCGCAGCACGGTCTCGCCCTGGGCGAGATCGGAGCCGGCGAAGGCCATGTTCTGGCCGCTCGCCACCGGCCGGCGCACCAGCACGCCGCCGGCGCCGTCCGGTTCGGTCTGCTCGACCATCACCACCGCGTCGGCGCCGCGCGGCATCGGCCCGCCGGTGGCGATCGTCGTCGCCGTGCCGGGGTCGACCGCGCGGGTCGGCGCGACGCCGCAGGCGACCACGTCGCCGGTCGGGGCGAGCCGCACCGGCGCGGTCTCGCTCGCCGTCGCCACGTCGGCGGCACGCACCGCGAAACCGTCGACGGTCGAGCGGTCGAACGGCGGCACGTCGATCGGCGCGGCCAGCGCCCGGGCCAGCACCCGGCCGTGGGCCTCCCCGAGCGGTACCGTCTCGATGCCGACCGGGGCGGGCCGCAGGGCTTCGTCGAAGCGGCGGCGTGCCTCTTCGCGGCCGACGACGGTGAGGAACTGGTCCTGTCTCATGGGGGCGTGTCCTTCACAGTCCGTCCGGCCAGGGATCGGCGGCATGGGGGGTGGCGGCGTCGTGGCCTTCGCTCTCGGGCGGCAGAAGGCTCCAATGGGTGGCGCGGACCAGGGTCGCGGCGGGGAGCAGACCGACGCCCAGGGGCTCCCAGGCGCCACCGTCGGGGACGGCGGCGAACAGCGCGAGCTCGGTCCAGCCGATCGCCGACACCAGCTTGCGGGCGAGCGGCCGGACGGTCGCGCGCGGGTCGGGCGCGGCCCGCGCGCGCGCGTCGAGGAGCGGCGCGATCAGCGCGAGGCCGGCGGCGAGGGCTTCGTCGACACGGGACGGCAGCACCAGCGCCGGCGCGCCGCCGATCCGTCCGGCGATCTGGGTCTCGCCCGGCCGCAGCGCCGGCCGTCCGATCGCCCGCCAGCCGGGCGCGGCGACCGCGGCATTCAGCGCCGGATCGGTCGCGCCGATCGCTGCGCCGCCGAACAGCAGCATCAGATCGGGCTCGAGGGCGCTCGCGGTGCCGGCTTCCGCGAGCGCGACGACCGTCGTGACCACCCCACGCGCCGCGAGGAAGCCGCGCACCAGGGCGATCACCGGATCGTCGCCGCCGCCGTCGGCGGCGAGCACGACCCGGGCCTGCCGCACCGAGAGCGAGCCGAGCCCTGCCGCAGCGGCAATCGCGAGG
Source organism: Siculibacillus lacustris (assembly GCF_004328075.1). GTDB lineage: Bacteria > Pseudomonadota > Alphaproteobacteria > Rhizobiales > Ancalomicrobiaceae > Siculibacillus > Siculibacillus lacustris. The sequence goes on from NZ_SJFN01000011.1 coordinate 40,125, forward strand.
GCGCGGGCCCCGAGCCGCGTGCCGGCGGGGATCAGCACCGTCCCGGCGCCGGCGTCGGCGCCCGACCGGCGCAGAGCGGTGCCCGGTCCGAGAGCGACGTCGGCGGTGGTCGCCGTGCCTTCGTCGGTCGCCGCCACCGCGTCGAAGGGCGGCGGCACCGCGTCGCCCGCCGCGACGGCGAGCGAGCGGGAGAGCTCGGCCGGCGCATAGGGCGAGGCCCCGAGCGTCTCGAGCGCCATCACCGCCCGCCCGTCGATCAGCGCGATTGCGGACGCGGGCAGGGACCCGGGCGCCGTCACCGGCTCGGCGGCGACCGCCCCCGCGGCCTCGGCGAGCGGCAGGGAGCGGGCGGCGAGCGGCGCCGTCCCGGCGATCCACGCGGCGACGACCTCGGCGACGGCGATCCTGGGTACGAAGCCGGCCGCCTCAGGCATTCGGATCGCCGGCGTTGGGGAAGAACAGCTGCTTGCCCTCGATCTGATAGGTCGAGATCACGCCCTGACCCTCCGCCGACACCAGCCAGTCGATGAAGGCCTGGCCGTCGGCCACCTTGACGGTCGGGAACTTGGCCGGATTGACCAGCATCACGCCATATTGGTTGAACAGCCGCTTGTCGCCTTCGACGGCGATCTTCAGATCGCCCTTGTTCTTGAAGGCGATCCAGGTGGCGCGGTCGGACAGCGTGTAGGCGCCCATCGCCCCGGCGGTGTTCAGCGCCGCGCCCATGCCCTGGCCGACTTCGCGATACCACTCTCCGCGGATCGCCGCGAGATCGAGCCCGGCGACCTTCCACAGCGCCACTTCGGCGAGATGGGTGCCCGACTTGTCGCCGCGCGACACGAACGGCACCTTCTTCTCGGCGATGGTCTTCAGCGCCGCCGCCACGTCCTTGGAGCCGGCGATGCCGGCCGGATCGGCGGCGGGGCCGACGATCACGAAGTCGTTGTACATCACCGGCAGGCGCTTGGTGGCGAAGCCCTCCTCGACGAACTTCAGCTCCTGGGCGCGGGCGTGGACGAACACCACGTCGGCGTCGCCGCGCCGGCCGGTGTCGAGCGCCTGGCCGGTGCCCTGCGCCACCACCCGCACCTTGATGCCGGTCTTGGCCTCGAAGATCGGCAGGATGTGGCCGAACAGGCCGGAATCGAGCGTCGAGGTGGTCGAGGCGACGGTGATCGTCCGCTCTTCGGCCACCGCCACGGCGGGCAGCAGAGCGAGGGCGAGCGCGGCGGTCAGAACGGATCGGCGGAGCATGTCGGTCTCCTTGCGGGTTGAGGTCACCAGAACAGGCGGCTTTCCAGGAACGCCCGGGCCTCTTCGGTCCGCGGCGCGGTGAAGAAGGTGGCGGCGGGGGCCGCCTCGAGCAGGCGTCCTCCGTGGAAGAACAGGACGTCGTCGGCGAGCCGGCGGGCTTGGGCGAGGTCGTGGGTGGTCATCACCCAGGTCAGCCCCTCGCCGTGGAGGCGCAGCAGCAACTCCTCGATCTGGCGCGTCGCGGTCGGGTCGAGGGCCGAGGCCGGTTCGTCGAGGAACAGGAGCTCGGGCCGGACCGCCGCGGCCCGGGCGATCGCCAATCGCTGCTGCTCGCCGCCCGACAGCACCCGCGCCGGCCGTCCGGCGAGTTCGGCGAGGCCGAATTCGGCGAGGATCGCCGGCACCTGCCGGCGCCGGTCGAAGAAGCCGACGCCGGCGAGGCCGAGCGCATGGCGCAGGTTGCCCTGGACCGACCGGCGCAGCATCACCGGCTTCTGGAACACCATGGCGTGGCGCTTGGGCGCGCGGGCGTCGCCGCCGCTGCCCGAGAAGGCGACGCGCCCGGCGGTCGGCCGGATCAGCCCGTGACAGAGCTTGAGGAACAGCGTCTTGCCGGCGCCGTTCGGGCCGAGCACCACGGTGCGGCGCCCCTTGTGGATCTCGGCGGCGGCGACGGTCAGCAACGTCCGGCCGTCGACCGCCCAGGTCACGTCGGCGAGGGTCAGCGGCAGAATCGACGTGGTTTCGCGCATCGCCGTCATCCCGCATACCGCGCGCCGAGGCGCGACACCGCATAGGCCAGACCGTTGATCGCGAAGGTCAGGGACATCAGCACCGCGCCGAGACCGAGCGCCAGGGGCAGATCGCCCTTGGAGGTCTCGAGCGCGATCGCGGTGGTCATCGTCCGGGTGAAGCCGGCGATGTTGCCGCCGACGATCAGAATCGCCCCGACCTCGGCGCTGGCTCGGCCGAGCCCGGCGAGCAGCGTGGTGACCAGCGAGAAGCGCGCATCCCACAGCAGCGTCGGGATCGCCCGCAGCCGATCGGCGCCCATCGAGGTCAATTGATCCCGATACTCGAGCCACAGATCCTCGATGGTCTGGCGGGTCAGCGCGACGATGATCGGCAGCACCAGCACGAACTGGGCGACCATCATCGCCCCCGGCGTGAACAGGAGCCCGAGCCCGCCGAACGGCCCGGAGCGCGACAGCAGCAGGAACACCGCCAGCCCCGCCACCACCGGCGGCAGGCCCATGAAGGCATTGGTGACGACGATCAGCAGCGAGCGCCCGGGGAAGCGGCCGAGCGCCAGAGCGGCACCGAGCGGAAAGCCGACCAGCCCGGCACAGCCGACCGCGGTCAAAGTGACCTTGAGCGAGATCAGGACGATGCCGAGAAAGGCCGGATCCACGGCGCGGATCAGGCTCGCGGTCATCGTCGTCAGGGTGGCGCCACCGTCCATGGTCTCGGTCTCGTGGTTCCGGGCAGTCCCCGCGGCCCGGACGGGCAGGGGGCACCGCGACGATCGTCTCCGGCGCAGGGCTCTGCGTCGGGGTAGCCTCGCCCGCGCCCTCAGGCGAGATGGCGATAGTCGTAGAAGGCGACCGTGTCGCCGGGCTCGACACGGGTCAGCGCCTCGGGCAGTTCGACCAGACCATCGGTACGGGTCAGCGAAGTGAGCACGCCGGCCCCGTCCACCGGGTACTTGACCGCGATCACCCCGGCGCCGCGCCGTTCGAGGGTGACCCGGACATATTCCCGCCGCCCCGCCTTCTTGGCGTGGGCGAAGTCGGCGGTGACCAGCGCCGGCATCGGTGGGCTCGGCGTCGCTCCCGCGAGCGCCAGGATCAGCGGCCGCAGCACATGGGCGAAGGTGATGAACACCGCGACCGGATTGCCCGGCAGGCCGACCAGCGGCGTCCCGCCGATCAGCCCCATCGCCACCGGCCGGCCCGGCTTGATCGCCAATCGCCAGAACACCAGCGAGCCGGCCGCCGAGATCGCCGCCTTGACGTGGTCCTCGTCGCCGGTCGACACCCCGCCCGAGGTCACCACCAGATCGGAGGAGTGCGCCGCCTCGCCGATCGCCGCCTCGATCGCCCGGCGATCGTCGCGCAGGATGCCGAGGTCGCGCACCTCGCAGCCGAGCCGGCGGATCAGCGCCATCAGCGCGAAGCGGTTGGAATCGTAGATCGCCGCTTCGCCGAGGGCACTGCCCGGCTCGCGCAACTCGTTGCCGGTCGAGAACACCGACACCCGGAGACGCCGCCGCACCGACACCCGATCGAGCCCGAGGGCGGCCAGCAGCGCCACGTCACGCGGCTCGAGCCGGCGCCCGGCGGCGATCGCCAGGGTGCCGCGGGCGATGTCCTCGCCGGCCGGCCGGGCGTTGGCGCCTTTCGCGAGGCCGCGCGGCAACACCACCTCGCCGGCCTCGGTGAGCCGCACGTCTTCCTGCATGAACACCGTGTCGGTGCCGGCCGGCATCGGCGCGCCGGTGAAGATCCGCGTCGCCCAGCCGCGCGAGGCGGTACCGGCGGCTTCGCCCGCGGCGACCCGGCCGGCGATCGGCAGCACCGTCTCGTTGCCCTCGAGGAGGTCGGCGAAGGCCACCGCGTAGCCGTCGACGGCGGAATTGTCGAACACCGGCAGGTCGATCGGCGCGACCACCGCGGCGCCGAGGATACGGCCCTCGGCCTCCGCCAGCGCCACCGATTCGACCTCGGCGACCGGCGGGATGCGCGCCACCATCAGGCCGATCGCCGTGTCGATCGACATCAACTCACCGCCGAAGGCGAAGGTATCGCTGCTGAGTTGGACCATGCATCGGCTCCGGTGGGTCGGTGGGCGCGAGCGCGACCCTTGTCGACTACGGGGAAGATAAACAAGCTCAGGGTTTCACGGACGTTCTCGCGGTCCCTTCGATCGGCTAAGGTCTCCATCGAATCCGACGGAGGACGGCATGGTCTCGCTCAGGCTCCAACTCAAGATCAGTACCGACACGCGCATAGGACACGGCAAGGTCAGACTGCTCGAGGAAATCGAGGTGAGCGGATCGATTTCTGCCGCCGCGCGCGTCCTGGGCATGAACTACCGTCGCGCCTGGGGTCTGATCGACCACATGAACAAGGCTTTCGGCCGCCCGGTGGTCAACGGAACCACCGGCAGCCTGGGCGGCGCGGAACTGACCGATCTGGGGCGCGACATCATAGCTCGGTACCGGGCGATGGAGACCGAAGTGTTGCGAATTGCGACACCTCACGTGGAAGCGATGAATGCTTGGACGAATCCCGGCGAAAACGACGCGGATCTGGCCTCTTCCGCAAGGTCGTTGCCGCCTCCGAAGGACTGACCGGGCGAAACTTATCCGACGCCGGTTGTGATTCCTACGGCATAATAATGTCTCGTGCGAAGTGGTTTTCCGGATCGCCGAAGCATTCAATGCGTCTCGACAAGGGTGCCGCGTCGCCTTCGTCGCCGAGGGCGACCGCGAGCGAGGACCCGAGACGGGAGTTCGAAATGCACAAGATCTATCGCGTCAACATGACCGACCTGTCGGTCAAGATCGAGCCCGTTCCGGAAGCGTGGGCCGGCCTCGGTGGCCGTGCGCTCACCTCGACCATCGTCGCGGCGGAAGTCCCGCCGACCGCCCACGCGCTCGGCCCCAACAACAAGCTGGTCTTCGCCCCGGGTCTGCTGTCCGGGACCGCCGCCTCCAACGCCGGCCGCTTCTCGTGCGGCGCCAAGAGCCCGCTGACCGGCGGCATCAAGGAGAGCTCCGCCGGCGGCACCGCCTCGCGGATCATCGCCCGCCTCGGCATCAAGGCGATCGTCATCGAAGGCCAACCGGCCGGCGACACCTGGTATTCCCTGGTGGTCTCCAAGGACGGCGTCGAGATCCGCCCGGAGACCGAGACCCTCGGGATGGGCACCTTCGCGGTGGTCGAGAAGGTCAACGAGCGGCTCGGCGAAGACTTCGCGGTCATCACCCTCGGCCCGGCCGGCGAGCACCTGATGGCGATCTCGAACATTTCGGTGAAGGACCCCGAGAGCAAGATCCGCAGCTTCGGCCGTGGCGGCCTCGGCGGGGTCATGGGCTCCAAGAAGATCAAGTTCATCGCCGTCGATCCGACCGGCGGCGCGGCGCTGAAGCTCGCCGATCCGGCGAAGTTCAAGGCGGCCAACCTCACCTTCACCAAGACGCTCAACGATCATCCGGTGTCGGGCCAGGGCCTGAAGAAGTACGGCACCGCGGTGCTGGTCAACGTCATCAACGAAGCCGGCGGCCTGCCGACCAAGAACTTCACCAGCGGTCAGTGCGAGAACCACGACGCCTTCTCCGGCGAGACGATGTACGACAACATCGTCGCCCGCGGCGGCGAGCCGAGCCACGGCTGTTCGATCGGCTGCCAGATCCAGTGCAGCCAAGTCTACAACGACAAGGACGGCAAGTACCTCACGTCCGGTTTCGAATACGAGACCATCTGGGCGCTCGGCGCCGACGGCCTGATCACCGACCTCGACGTCATCGCCGAAATCGACAACGTCTTCGACGACCTCGGGGTCGACTCGATCGAGACCCCGGTGATGTTCGCGGTCGCCATGGAAGCCGGGCTCCTGCCCTGGGGCGACGGCAAGCGCATGCTCCAGATTCTGCGCGAAGACATCGCCAAGGCGACGCCGCTCGGCCGTCTGCTCGGCGGCGGCACCGGTCACGTCGGCCGCGCCTTCGGTCTGACCCGCATCCCGGTGGTCAAGAACCAGGCGATCCCCGCCTATGACCCGCGCCCGATCAAGGGCATCGGCGTCACCTACGCCACCACCACCCAGGGTGCCGACCACACCGCCGGCTACGCCATCGCCACCAACATCCTGAACGTCGGCGGCAAGGTCGATCCGCTCAAGAACGAAGGTCAGGTGGAACTGTCGCGCAACCTGCAGATCGCCACCGCGGCGGTCGATTCGACCGGCCTCTGCCTGTTCATCGCCTTCCCGGCGCTGGACATCCCGGAGTGCCTCGGCTCGGTGGTCGACATGCTCAACGCCCGTTACGGCCTGTCGCTCACCGGCGACGACGTGGTGGCGCTCGGCAAGCACGTCCTCAAGGTCGAGCATGCCTTCAATCTCGCCGCCGGCCTCGGGCCGGAGACCGATCGCCTGCCCGAGTTCTTCGAGCTCGAGCCCCTGGCGCCCCATGACGTCACCTGGGACATGGACCAGAAGGAACTGGCGACCTTCTGGAACTTCTGATCGCCTCGCTGCGAACCGACCGGATCGAGGGAACATGCTGATCACCATCAAATTGTTCGCCTCGTTCCGGGACGGCCGCTTCAAGGTCGCGACCCGCGAGGTCGCCGACGGTGCCACCGTCGCCGACGTCCTGCGCTCGCTGGAGATCGACGAGCCGGAGGTCGGGATGATGTTCGTCCGGGCCCGTCACGTGGACGTCGACCGTGTCCTCGCGGCCGGTGAAACCCTGTCGGTCTTCCCGCTCGTCGGCGGGGGATGAACCCGCGATGTTCACGCCCGAGGAAGTCGAACGCTATGCCCGCCACATCGTCCTGCGCGACGTCGGCGGTCCGGGCCAACAGAAACTGAAGGCCGCTCGGGTCCTGGTGGTGGGCGCGGGCGGCCTCGGCTCGCCGATCCTCCAATATCTCGCCGCCGCCGGCATCGGCACCCTGGGAATCGTCGACGACGACGCCGTCTCGCTGTCGAACCTCCAGCGCCAGGTGATCCACGCCACCGCCGACGTCGGCCGCCCCAAGGTCGACAGCGCCGCCGAGGCCATCGCGCGACTGAACCCGACCGTCACCGTCGAGCGCCATTCGCTGCGCCTCGCGCCCGACAACGCCGCGGGACTCGTCGCCGCCTATGACGTGGTGGTCGACGGGGTCGACAATTATCCCACCCGCTTCCTCCTCGCCGACACCTGCGAGCGCCTCGCCAAGCCACTGGTTACTGCCGGCGTGCAGGAGTTCTACGGCTGGCTGACCGTGCTGAAGCCCTGGGAGATCGGCCCCGACAGGCTCCGCAATCCCGGACTGCGGTCGCTGATGAACGAGCCCGCGGAGGGCCGCATGCGCACCTGCGCCCAGGTCGGCATCCTCGGCGTGGTGCCCGGCGTGCTGGGCACCCTCGCTGCGGCGGAAGTGCTGAAACTGGTGATCGGCATCGGCGAACCGCTGGTGCGCCGGATGCTGACCGTCGATCTCCTCGACATGAGCTTCGACCTCGTCGACACCGAGGCCGATCCGGCCGCGGGGGCGACGCCATGACCAATCCCGCGAGCGCGATCGAGGTCGTCGGCTTCATGGATCTCGCCGGAGAATTCCGCGCCCGCGGCTGGGCCTCGCCCCATCTCGTGGCGCTCGCCGTGCCGGTCGGCGGCGCCGAACTGCTGGACCTGCTGGAGGTTCCCCAGGCCGCGGTCGAATCGCTGTTCGTCAATCACAAGGCGATCGGCGTCGACGACGCGGTGATCCGCCCGGGCGACCGCGTCGCGCTGGTGCCGCCCGGTGTGCCCGGACCGCACCGCTTCTGCCTCGGGATCTACCAGCGCCACCGCGACTGAGGCCGCCGGCTGCCGCTCTCGGCCTCGACAGGGGCCTCCGGGCGGTGAAGTCGACGCCGTCGATTCCTCTTCTCCAGGGCCGATGCCATGTCGCCAGAGACCCCCCAGTCGATCGCCCGCAGCGTCGTGATGCTGTGCGCCAACTGCGACCAGTGCCGCGAGTTGCTCGACGACGCGCCCTGCCAGTTCTTCCCGCGCCTCTACATGCTGGCCGACCGCAGCCGCGCCCACGGCACCGAGCCCGGCGACCGCGAGCTCGCCGAACTGATCGACATGTGCAACGCCTGCGGCCAGTGCCCCTGCGCCTCGGTCCAGCTGAAGATCCGCGAAGCCAAGGACGCCTTCGTCGCCCGCGACGGTCTGCCGCTCGGCGTGCGGCTGGTCGAGGACGTCCGTCTGGTCGGCCGCCTGTGCGGCACGCTGCCGAGCGTGACCAATGCCCTGATGGCGGTGAAGCCGCTCGCCGGCCTGCTCAAGCGCCTGCTCGGCATCCACCCCGATCGGCAGCTGCCGGTGTTCCCGCCCGAAAACTTCGACGCCTGGGCCGAGCGCCGAGGCCTCACCGAGAAGCGGCCGGCGACCGGCCGCAAGGTCGCCTATTTCGTCGGCTGCACCGCTCGCCACATGTTCCCGGAGGTCGCCAAGGCCACGGTCGAGGTGCTCGAGGCCAACGGCATCACCGTGTGGATGCCGCCCCAGACCTGTTGCGGCATGCCGACCTACCTCGAGGGCGACCGCGACTTCACCCACCGCTTGGCCGAAACCAATCTGCCGGTGCTCGAAGCGGCGATCGCCGACGGCTGGGACGTGGTGACCGCCTGTCCGACCTGCAGCTACGCCTTCAAGAGCGTGCTCGCCCACAACGCCCGCTTCTCGGCCGAGCGTCGCGCCGCGGTCACAGAGATGCTCGCGGAGGAGGGGGGCGACGTCGCCCGGGTCAAGGCGCGGCTCGAAGCCGAGGCTCTGGCGCCGACCGGGCGGGTGAGCTCGGCCGCCGCCGGCTTCCACGCCACCTGGATCCTCAACCAGATCGCGATGCGCCCCTATGCCGGCGAAGGCCTCGACGACGGCTATTTCGCCGACCTCGACGCGAAACGCCGCATCGCGGTGGCGTCGCACACCTGGGAGCTCGGCGAATTCTTGCGCGATCTCGCCCGCACCGGCGAACTGCGCCCGGTCGAGGCGATCTCGACGGAGAAACTCGCCTATTTCCCGCCCTGTCACCTGCGCGAACAGGGCATCGGCCACCCCTGGTCCGAGCTCCTGGCGGCGGTACCGGCGACCCGCGTCGAGACGGTCGGCCGCTCCGACGACTGCTGCGGCCTCGGCGGGGTGATGGGCTACAAGACCACCTTCCACTTCGCCTCGCTCGCCATGGGCCGCGGGTTGATGGCCCGCACCGAGGCGGCCGCCCCCGACCGCGTCGTCACCGAATGCCTCGGCTGCCGCGTCCAGTTCCAGCAGATGACCGCCCATCCGGTCAGCCACCCGGTCGAACTGCTGGCGGCGGCCTATCGCGCCGCCGATGCCGCGCCCGGGACGCCGCCGCCCACGGACGGAGAGGGCGGTCGCCCGACCCCGTGAGCCCCCCCGCGACCCGCCTCGTAGGCCCCGCGCCGGCACCGTCGCCGCGCGGCCGAACCCGGCTGCGCCATGGCCCGCCGACCGCCGGCAACGCCCGCCGCGAGGCAAGTCGCGGGTCGAGGGTTGCATTTTTCGTATTGATCTGACCGACCGATGGTCCTTATGCTGAATTCCCGTGAAAACCCGAATGAAATTTGAGTACACGATGGAATTACCTGCGCGAAAAGCGATCGATACGCGCAATTTGTTCCATTCCTGCAAATATGACACCCGAGAAGAATACCGACATGTCCTACAACAAAATTCTGGTCTCTCTCGGTGGTGGCCCGACGGCCGTCATCAACCAATCCATCGTCGGCGTGGTTCTGGAGGCTCGGAAGTGTCATCAGATCGATCAGATCTACGGATCGATGCGCGGTGCCCGCGGGATCATCGACGAAGACTTCTCGGATCTGACCAGCGAGACCCGGCAGAACCTGGAATTGGTCGCCAATACGCCGTCGTCGGCCCTCGGTGCGACCCGTGATCGTCCCGATCACAAGTATTGCATGGAGATGCTGCGGGTGATCAAGGCGCACGAGATCGGCGGATTCTATTATATCGGCGGCAACGAATCGACCGAGACCGTCGAGATCATCGCTCGCGAAGCCCGCCGCACCAATTACGATCTGTGCTGCATCCACATCCCCAAGACCATCGACAACGACATCGCCTGCAACGATCACACCCCCGGCTTCCCCTCGGCGGCGCGCTTCGTCGCCCAGGCCTTCATGAGCGTCAATCTCGAGAGCCGGGCGCTGCCGGGCGTCCGACTGGTGGTGGTGATGGGGCGCAACGCCGGCTTCCTGACCGCGGCTTCCGCGCTCGGCAAGAAATATCCCGACGACGGCCCCCATCTGATCTATCTACCGGAACGGCCCTTCGTCCTCGACGACTTCCTCGCCGAGGTGCGGTCGATCCACGCCGAGAAGGGGCGTTGCGTGGTCGCGATCTCCGAAGGCATCCGCGACGCCGCCGGCCGGTCGATCGTCGAGGATCTGGCGGCGCGCGCGGTGGCAGCGGGCGGTCACCCGGCGGCGCCCGGCACGCTCGCCGATCTGCTCGCCCACGAGGTCCGCTCGCAGCTCGGCATCGCCGAGGTCAGCGGCCTGACCCTCGGCTATGCCCAGCGCTCCTTCGTCGGCTGCGTCTCCGACGTCGATCAGCACGAGGCGCGCGAGGTCGGCGAAAAAGCGGTGCAATACGGGGTGCGCGGTAGGCTTGACGGCTCGGTGACCATCCGGCGCCGCGGCTTCTATTCCGTCGACTACGGGCTGGTGCCGCTCGCCGACGTCGGCGGCCGCACGCGCACCATGGACGACGCCTTCATCGCCCCGTCGAACACCGGCGTCACCGACGCCTTCCGCTTCTACCTGCGGCCGCTGCTCGGCTCGGGCATGCCCGACATGTATCTCCTGCGCCCCAATCGGGTGCCGAAGCGCGAAGCCGCCGCCGCCCCGACCCAGGACACGGCACCCGCCCCGCGCCTCTGTTCCTGAACCGGCGCGACGGCGGCACTTGCCGAACATCCGGGCAGGCGCGGCGCGCGCCGGCGATGCTAGGCTGCGCCTCCGACCCGCCGCCGCGGGTTCTAGCCCGCGCCCGAGGATCGCCGATGCCGCCGCTCGCAATCGCCCCCGCCACCCCCGCCGAGGTCGACCTGCTGGTCGAATGGGCGGCCCTCGAGGGGTGGAACCCCGGCCTCGGCGACGCGGGTCCGTTCCGGGCGAGCGATCCCGACGGCTTTCACCTCGCCCGCCTCGACGGCGAGCCGGTCGCCGGGATCTCGGTGGTGACCTACGACGAGGCCTTCGCCTTCCTCGGCTTCTACATCTGCGCGCCCGCCCATCGCGGCCGCGGTTTCGGCTGGGCGACCTGGCAGGCCGGGCTCGCCCATGCCGGCGCCCGCACCGTCGGTCTCGACGGCGTCGTCGCGCAGCTCGACAACTACCGCCGCTCCGGCTTCGCGCTCGCCCATCGCAACATCCGCTACGCCGGCCGCGTCGACCTGCCGCCGGTCACCCCGCCCGGGGTGACCGCGGTCACGGCCGCGCACCTGCCGGCATTGATCACCTGGGATGCGCCGCGCTTCGGCGCCGAACGGGCGGGTTTCGTCACCGCCTGGTGCGACGGCGGCGGCGGACGCATCGCCCGGATCTTCGTCGAGGACGGCCGCATCCGCGGCTGGGGCGTGGTGCGTCCCGCCCGCGTCGGCCACAAGATCGGCCCGCTCTACGCCGAGACGCCGGTCGTCGCCGAGGCCCTGTTCGTGGCGCTCGCCGGTGCGGTCGGCGACACCACCCTGGTGATCGATCCGCCCGAGCCCAATGCCGCGGCGCGGGCGCTCGCCGAACGCCATGGCCTCGCGCCGGTGTTCGAGACGGCGCGGATGTATCGCGGCCCCGCGCCCGCGCTGCCGCTCGCCGAGATCTGGGGCATTTCCAGCTTCGAACTCGGCTGAAGGTCCGGACGAACGCCCGCCGTCAGGCGCCGACGCCGGTGAAGCCGCCGACCATCCGCAGATGCCGGCGCAGGTCGTAGATCTGGTCGAGCAGCGACAGCACCAGCGGCAGCGCCTCCTCGTCGATCGCCAGATCGTCGCGCAATTCGCGGATCAGTCGCACTCGCGCGACGTCGATGTCGTGGAACACCACATGGCCTTCGGAACGGTCGGGCCGGACCCATTCGTTGGAGATCCAGCGCTCGAGGTCCTGGCGCAGCAGACCGGGTTCGCGGATGACGAGAATGTCGATATCGATCATGGCGTCGTCTCCATCGCCTGCCGCGGGTCGACCGCATGCTCCGGCGTCCAATCTTTCAGGAACGCGTCGAGCGCCGCGTCGGCGCCCCCGATCTGGACCCGCAAGGTGGCGTGCAGGTCGCCGGCGGGTTGTCCGCCATGGGCCGGTACGCCGCGGCCGCGCAGCCGCAGCTTGGTGCCGTTGTCGGAATGCGGCGGGATGCGCATGCGCACCGGCCCGCCCGGCGTCGGCACCTCGATCGGTCCGCCTAGCACCACTTCGGCCAACGTCACCGGCAGATCGAGCCGGATGTCGGCGCCGTCACGCACGAACCACGGATGCGGCGTCACGTGGACCTCGATCAGCGCGTCGCCCCGCCCGGCGCCGCCGTGCCCCTCGGCGCCCTGACCGCGCAGCCGCAGCACTTGCCCGCCCTCGGTGCCCGCCGGAATCGCCACGTCGAGCGTTCGTTCGTCGGGCAAGGTCAGCCGCCGGGTGGCGCCGTTGACGGCCTCGAGAAAGTCGACCGTGAGGGCGAAGAGTTCGTCGCGTCCCGGCCGGCGCCCGCCGCCCTTGCGTCGGGCTTCGTCGAACATCGATCCGAACATGTCGGCGAAATCGTCGGTGCCGCCGTAGCGCGCGCCCGCGTCGCCCTCGGCGTAGTCGCGATAGGACGGCCGCGGCGGCGGCTCGTGACCCTCGGCGTCGATCTCGCCGCGATCGAAACGCCCGCGCATCACCGGATCGGACAGCAATTCGTTGGCCGCGGTGATCTTCTTGAACCGCGCCTCGGCCTCCGGCTTGCCCGGATTGAGGTCGGGATGGTGCTGCTTGGCGAGCTTGCGGTAGGCGCGGCGAATGGCGTCCTGGCTCGCGTCGCGGGCCACGCCGAGCGTGCCATAGGGATCGTCCAAGGGAACACCTCTCTGCGCGCGAGCGGGCCGCGAGCCGTCGCGCCACGACCCGGGCAGGCCCGATCGGCCGACCGAATCCGGCCGGATCCGCTCGTCCCGCCGGAGAGAGGCTAAGCCGCGGCGTCGGGCGGCGACAGGATCGGAATCTACGCGCCGGTGACGGAGATCGGTGCCCTTGCGCGTAGAATGCGCGACTCGGCGCGGCCGATCGGCGGAAACGCCGGACCCTCGACCGTGATCGGCCTGGAAAGGACCACCATGAAGATCAAGTCCAAGAACTTCCGTGTGCGCCAAGGGGATCGCGTCGACCTCGAAAAATGGCCGACGCGGATCGATCCGGTCCATCGCTCGAAAGCCGATTACGAGGCGGCCCTCGCCGACCACGTCGCGCGGCTGAGCGCGCAACAGCAGTTGCTCTATGCCTCCAACCGCCATGCGGTGCTGCTGATCTTTCAGGCGATGGACGCGGCGGGCAAGGACGGCGCCATCGCCCACGTGATGTCGGGGGTCAATCCCCAGGGCTGCCAGGTCTTCAGCTTCAAGCATCCGAGCCCGGCCGAGCTGCAGCACGACTTCCTGTGGCGCACCACCCGCGATCTCCCGGAACGGGGGCGGATCGGCATCTTCAACCGCTCCTATTACGAGGAGGTGCTGATCGCTCGCGTCCACCCGGAGATCCTGCAGAGCGAAGGTCTCCCCGACGCGCCGCGCAAGGGCGGCGACCTGTGGGCCGATCGCTACCGTTCGATCGTCGATCTGGAGAGCCATCTCCACCGCAACGGCACCCACATCATCAAATTCTACCTGCACCTGTCGAAGGACGAGCAGCGCAAGCGCTTCCTCGAGCGCATCGACGACCCGCACAAGAACTGGAAGTTCAGCGACGCCGACGTCGCCGAGCGGGCCTTCTGGGACGACTACATGAAGGCCTACGAGCGCTGTCTGTCGGCGACCAGCACCCGCGAAGCACCGTGGTACGTGGTGCCGGCCGACGACAAGCCGACCGCGCGGCTGATCGTGTCGCAGATCGTGCTGGACGCCATGGTCGGGCTGAAGATGAGCTATCCGAGCGTCGACGCCGAACGCCGGGCGGCCCTTCAGGCGATCCGCGCCCGCCTCGTGTCGTGACGGTGCGCGCGGACGGCGCCGTCGATCGAGCGGCGGCGCTCGCGGTGCGATGGCACGGAGGGAGGTCGAGATGACCAATGCCGCGACGCTCGAATATGCCTTCCTCGGCCTGCACACCGTGCTGTTCCTCACGGTGTCGCTGCGGGTGGTCGGCCACAACCTCGCCCCGAGCACCGGCCTCGCCTGGATCCTCCTGGTCGCGCTGTTCCCGGTCGGCGGCTTCCTGCTCTACGTGTTGGTCGGCGAGCGCCCGCTCGGGCGGCTGCGCCTGCGCCGCATGGTCGAAGGCCATCGGCCGTTCCTGGCGCGCTTCGCCGCCCTGCCGGCCGGAGCCTTCGGCGACCTCGCCGCTCTGACCGTCGAACAGGGCCAGCTCGCCCGGCTCGGCACCGCCACCTCGGGCATTCCGCTGTTGCGCTGCGACCGCGTCGACGTCATCGCCGGCGCCGACACCATCCTGAAGGCGATCGTCGCCGATCTCAACGGCGCGCGGCGGGCCTGCGACCTGATCTTCTACATCTGGCAGGACGGCGGCCTTGCCGACGGCGTCGCCGACGCCCTGGAGCGCGCCGCCCGCCGCGGCGTGCGCTGTCGCGTGTTGCTCGACGCCGTCGGCAGCCGCCCGTTCTTCCGCGGCGAGCGCATCGCCCGCCTGCGCGCCGCGGGGGTCCGCATCGAGGCGGCGCTGCCGGTCGGGCCGATCCGCGCCCTGTTCGTGCGCGCCGACCTGCGCCTTCACCGCAAACTGCTGATCGTCGACGGCCGCATCGCCTATACCGGCAGCATGAACCTCGTCGATCCGCACGTCTTTCGCCGCGAAGCCGGCGTCGGCGAATGGGTCGATGCCATGATCCGCATCGAAGGCCCGCCGGTGGTGGCGCTGGAGACGGTGTTCCTCGAGGACTGGCTGGCCGAGACCGGCGAATTGCCGACCCCGCCGGTCCATCCGCTCGCCGCCTGGGCCGAGGTGCCGGCGGTCACCGTCGGTGCCGCGGCGGTGGTGCCCTCCGGTCCCGATCTGGTCGGCGACGACATCCGCCGTCTGGTGCTCGCCGCCGCCTATGGCGCGACCCGCGAGTTGGTGGTCACCACGCCCTATTTCGTCCCCGACGAAGCGGTGACCACCGCGCTCGAATCGGCGGCGATGCGCGGCGTGACCGTCACCCTGATCGTGCCCGAACAGGTCGATTCGCGCCTCGTGCGCTATGCCAGCCGGTCGTTCTTCGACGGTCTGCTCGCCAGCGGCGTGCGCATCCACCAGTTCCAGGGCGGCCTGCTGCACACCAAGAGCCTGACCGTCGACGGCGAGACCACCCTGTTCGGGACCTTCAACCTCGACATCCGCAGCCTGCGGCTCAATTTCGAGATCACCCTGGTGGTGTTCGATCCGGCCGTGACCGCCGCGGTGCGAGCGCTCCAGGCCGACTACGAGCGGCGGTCGGTCGCCGTCGATCTCATCGCCTGGCGGGCGCGCTCGCCGGTCCGCCGCTTCGTCGAGAACCTCGTGCGCCTGGCGAGCCCGCTGCTCTGAAGGGCGGTACGCGCCGCCCGCCGGAGGCGCCGGAGTGCTGGCCGGATCAAGGGACGGACGAGCCGTCCGCGTGAAGGTCGTGGCCCGGCTCGCCGCGCAGCCGCTCCGGATCGACGTCGCCGGCGAGCCGCCGGACGACGCGCTCCGCCAGCCCGTCGATCTCCGCCGCGTCGCCGTCGGCGAGCCCGGCCGCCAGCGTCGCGAGGAGCGGGCGGCCGCCGTCCGCTTCGGGATGCGCCAGAAGCGCCTCGGCGGACGGCGAGAGGCGGGCGTCCATCACCCACTCGATGCCGTGCGGCCCGCTCAGCGTGCCGGTGATCAGATCTCGGGCCAGCAAACGCTTGAGCGTCTCGGAGGATTCGCGGACGGCGCGCCGGTAGTCGTCGTAGTTCGCGGTCGAGATCCTCGGGTGGGTGGTCGCCGCCGACAGTTTGGCGTCGTGCGGGGCGGCCCGGGCGAGGGCGACGAAGACGTGGAGGACCTGACGTCTGTAAGGAACCAAGGCGTCGGACATGAAAAATCTCTCTGGCTTGGAATCACTTGCGTGCCATACCAAAGGCTAGCAGATTTCCGTTGGGGAAGCTCTCGTTTCAACGCGCCCGCGCTGAGCCGTTTCCGGCCGCGGCGATCGTCGGGGCGGGCGTGCTTCGGCGTCGTACGCGGATCGGCGGGCGCCGGCGGTCGCTCAGCGGCGGGCGCGCAGGCGGATGATTTCGCCGATCGCCACCAGCGCCAGATTGGCGGTGACCATCAGCACCGCCAGGGCGTCGAGGGTCGGCGACAGGTTGAAGCGGAAATCCGAGGCGACCAGGATCGACAGCGGCTGCGAGCGGCCGCTGAGGAACGACGTCACGACATATTCCGACGACGACAGCACGAAGGCGACGAAGAAGGCGGCGAGCAGGCCGTTCTTCATCAAGGGAAACAGCACCCGCCGGAAGATCTGGGCGCGGCTCGCCCCGAGATCGGCGGCGGCCTCCTCGAGCCGCCGGTCGAGGCGGATCAGCACCGAGGCGATCACCAGCGTGGTGAAGGGCAGGATGATCAGCGTCTGGCCGAGCACCATGGTGGTGACGCCCTTGGTGATCCCGAGCTCCGACAGCACGATCAGCTGCGCCACGGCGAGAATCACCTTGGGCACCAGGAACGGCAGGAACAGCAGGCAGGCGAAGGTCTTGCGCCAGCGCAGGGCGTGCCGGGTCAGGGCCAGCGCCGCCATCGCCCCGAGGACGGTCGAAAGAACCGCCGTCGGGATCGCCACCGCGAAGGTGACGCCGAGCCCGCCGAGGATGCGGGCGTCGACCAGGATCCGCGCGTACCAGTCGAGGGTGAAGCCCTGGAGCGGGAAGGCGATGATCGCCGAGGCGTTGAACGAGAACAGCGCGATCACCGCCACCGGCAGATACATGAAGGCATAGACGAGGCCGACATGGGTCCAGGCGAAGCGGGTGCCGAGGGGCGAGCGGGCCATGGTCATTCGCCTCCCACCACGGCGCGACCCCAGGTCGAGCGCCCGACCACCAGCGCTGCGGCGGCGATCAACACGCCGAGGATCAGCAGCAGCGACGAGGCGATCGCCGAGCCGAGCGGCCAGTCGAAGGCGGTGCCGAACAGATCGTTGATGGCGCTGATCACCGTCACCCCGGACGAACCTCCGATCAGCTGCGGCGTCAGGTAGTCGCCGACCACCAGCACGAACACCATCATGCCCCCGGCGATCAGCCCGGGGGAGGTCAGCGGCAGGACGATGCGGCGGAAGATCGTCGCCTCGCTCGCGCCGAGATCGCGCGCCGCCTCGAGCAGGTGATCGTCGAGGCTCTCGAAGGCCAGCCACAGGCCGAGCACCATGAACGGCAGATAGTCGTAGGTCAGCACCACATGGGTGGCGAAGGGCGAGAACAGCAGCGCCCGGATCGGCTCGCGCACCAGCCCGGCCCACATCAGGAAGGCGTTGATCACCCCCTCGGCGCCGAGCACCACCCGCCAGGCGAAGATGCGCACCAGATCGCCGGTGTAGAGCGGGATCAGCAGCAGGGTCAGGCAGGCCGACTTCATGAAGTGGACGCGCTTGGCGATCACCCAGGCGAGCGGATAGCCGATCACCGCCGAGATTGCCGCCACCGTCAGCCCCGAGGCGATCGCCTGACCGATCAGACTGCGATAAGTCGGGCTCGACGCCACCTTGATGTAGTTCTTCAGCGTCGGCACCTTGAGGATGGCGACGAAATCGACCTGGAAGAACGAGAAGACGAACAGCACCGCGAGCGGCAGGGCGCAGCCGGCGACCAGCACCAGCACCACCGGCAGGGCGAGCCGGCCGCCGCGATCGCTGTCAGTGGCCATCGCGGGCGTCCCCGGCGACCGGCGCGCCCGCGGTGATCCAGGCGCCGGCCGCGTCGAAACCGAGGTCGACGCGGTCGCCGACCGTCGGGCCGCGCTCGCTCTCCAGCCGCAGTGCCACCGAACGACCGGCCGCCTCGAGTTCGACCAGCCAGTCGGCGCCCTGGAACACCACGTGGCGCACCGTCGCGGCGAGCGGTCCACCCGCCGCCGGCGCCAGCATCTCCGGGCGCAGACAGAGCGCGGCGTCGGCGCCGACCGCGAGCCCCGCGACCGCCGGTGCGGTGACCGGACCGAAGGCGGTGGCGATGGTCGCGACCCCCTCGCCGAGCCCGACGATCGGCCCCGCGAACAGATTGGCGCCGCCGATGAAGTCGGCGACGAAGGCGGTGGCCGGGCGGCGGTAGATCTCTTCCGGTGTGCCCTGCTGCTCGATCCGGCCGGCGTTCATCACGATGATGTGGTCGGAGAGCGCGAAGGCCTCCTCCTGATCATGGGTGACGTGGACGAAGGTCAGGCCGAGGCGGCGTTGCAGATCCTTGAGTTCGATCTGCATGTCCTTGCGCATCCGCCGATCCAGCGCCGACAGCGGTTCGTCGAGGAGCAACAGCCGCGGTTCGTTGACGATCGCGCGGGCGAGCGCCACCCGTTGCTGCTGCCCGCCGGAGAGCTGATTGGGCCGCCGCGACGCCATCTCCGACATGCGCACCAGGGCGAGCGCGTTGGCGGTGCGTTCGGCCACTTCGGCGCGCCCGCGGCCCTTGACCTCGAGCCCGAAGGCGACGTTGTCGGCGACCGTCAGGTGGGGAAACAGCGCGTAGCTCTGGAACACCGTGTTGACGGGCCGCGCCGCCGAGGGAACGCCGTCGAGATCGGCGCCGTCGAGGAGCAGGCGCCCCGACGACGGCGTCTCGAAGCCGCCGATCATCCGCAGGATCGAGGTCTTGCCGCAGCCCGAGGGGCCGAGCAGGGTCACGTAGGCGTCGACCGGCAGGGCGAAGTCGATGCCGCGCACGGCCGCGACCGGGCCGTAGCTCTTGTGCAGAGCCATGGCCTCGAGCAGCGGACGGGCCGCCGCGCGAGTTTCCGGATCGGGCCGTGTGCGGGTCATCGTCAGCTCGCCTTCACTTCGTTCCACAGCGCCACCCACTCGGTGTAGCGCGGCGGATTGGCCTTCCACACGAAGCTGTCCATCACCGACAGATCCTTGATGAAGATCTTCTCCTGCTGGTCCACCGGCAGCGCGTCGCGGGTGGCCGAGGTCGACTGGGCATAGGGTCCGCCGAAGGCGAGCTTCTTGCCGTAGTCCGGGCCGAGCAGATAGTCGACCACCTTCAGGGTCGCATCGAGCTTGGCGCCGGTGACGCCGGCCGGAATGGCGATGGTGTCGCACCAGCCGATGACGCCGGCCTTGGGCTTGGCCATGCCCATCTTCAGGCCGCGCGCCGTCAGATCGTAATAGGGCGGGACCCACGAGAAGGCGCAGACTACTTCGCCCGAAGCGTAGAGATTGGTCAGATCGCCGATCGACGTCCAATAGGTGCGCAGCAGCTTCTTCTGGGCAATCAGCGCCTTCTTGACTTCGGCCAGTTCCTTGTCGCCGAGATCGAACATCTTGTCCTTGGGGATGCCGAGATACATCGCGGCGATCATGATTCCTTCGAGGGCGTAGTCGCGCATCGCGAGCTTGCCCTTGTACTTCTCGCCTTCGAAGAACACCGACCAGTCGGGCTCGGCGTCCATCAGATCGGCGCGATAGACGATCGGGTTGATGCCCCAATAGAACGGAATGCCGTAGGTCTTGCCGTCCTTCTTGCCGAGCTTGGTCGTCTTGAAGGTGTCGTAGAGCTTGGCGGCGTTGGGGATCTTGGCGAGGTCGAGCGGCTGCAGCAGGTTGGAGGCGACGTAGAACTCGACCTTGTCGAGGCCGGGGGTGATCAGATCGACCGACGAGGCGCCACCGGCGCGCAGCTTGGCGAACTGTTCGTCGTCCGAGCCGATGAAGCTCTTCTCGATCTTGATGCCGGTCTTTTCCACCAGGGCGGCGAGATAGTCGTCCTTGGCGAGATTCTCCCAGGTCAGCCAGGCCACCGTTTCGCCGGCCGCCTGCGCGACGCCGCGCAGCGGGCCGACCGCGGAGAGGGCGGCTCCGGCCAGGACGGATTTCAACAATTCCCTGCGGCGCATCTCGAAGGTCATCGGCTCTGGTCCTCGTCGTTCGCGGTGGGGCTGGCGACCTCGTCGCTCCCATCCCGTCGCGTCCATGAAAAGTTAATTTCGGAGGACAGGCAATATGAAATCGATGTTCCGTTTTCGGGCAATTGCCTATTTATTCGACCTGCCTCGCACAGAGCTCTGCTTGACCAGCGGATCGAGCCGCTCGTGCAACCGCTCGATGTCGGCGAGCCGCGCCACCGCGTCTTCGCCGAGCGCCAGGCCGACCGTCGAGCACAGGTAGTTCAGCACGCTCATCGGCGCGGCGTAGCTGTCGAACAGCGAATGCCCGCGGTTGTGGCAGCGCAGCGTCACGGTGGCGAGCTGGGCGGTGCGTCCGGCGGTGAGGTCGGCGATCAGCACCGTCGGCGTGCCCGCCTCCCGGGCCACCGCCATCACCTCGCGCAGAATCACCGGCCGCCGCCGGAAGCCCAGCACCAGCAGGGCGTCGTCGGGGCCGAGCCCGACCAGATCTTCGGCCAGCGTCTGCCCGGCGATCGGCAGCAGGCGCACGTCCGGCTTGACGTGGACGAGCAGCCCGCGGGCATAGCCGGCGAGCGCCATCGAGTTGCGAAAGCCGAGGATCCACAGCCGCTTGGCGCCGACGATCACGTCGACCGCGGAGGCCAGCATGGCCGGCGTCAACATCTCGGCGGTGCGGGCGAGATTCTGCAGGTCCTGGGCGATGTGCAGGCCGAAATCGCCGGCGGCGAGGCGGCGTTCGCCGATGCCGGTCAGCTCGTAGAGCGGCGACCCCCAATCGTGCGCGACTCGCGCGGCGCGGCGGGCGTCGTTGTAGCTGTCGTAACCGAGGCGCTGGAAGAACCGCGCGGCGGTGGCATTGGACACGCCGGCCCGATCGGCGAGCTCGCGCGCCGCGAAGGCCGAGAGATTGCCCTGCGCCTCCATCACCACCTCGGCGAGGCGCTTCTCGCTGCCCGTCAGACTGTCGAAAACCGCATGGATTCGGGCGTCGATCGGCCGTTCGTCGGCCGCCGTGTCGGGGGTCCGATCGGTGTCGTCGACAAGAGGGGGTGATTTCGAAGGCGCCATTCTGTGAAAATGTCCTTTCATTTGTGCTTGACGGCCACGCCGAGGACGGTACCCCTGAAAGGAAATGGGTGCCATCCGAAAACGAGCCACGGCGAGACCATGACCACGAGCTCCGCGGAGGCCGGATCGCTTCCCGCGATCGTCCCGCCTCGACCTCGCCCGATCGCCGGCCGGCGCTTGCGTCCGGCTCGGCGGCGTGCTCGGCTTCGCCGCCCCTTCGCCCACGGCCGCGCCGGGGCTGCTGCAGTTCTGCCCGAACGGGCCGGTCGGGGAGATGCCGAGGCATCCGCCGCCGCTTCATGAGGAGACTTCCGAGATGCCCAGAAATCTGGTGGTGGGCGCTGCCCAACTCGGCCCGATCGCCCGCGCCGAGCCCCGCGAGGCGGTGGTGGTGCGGATGATCGCGCTGCTCGACAAGGCGGCGGCGCGCGGCTGCGGCCTGGTGGTCTTTCCCGAACTGGCGCTGACCACGTTCTTTCCGCGCTGGTACATGCCCGATCAGGCCGAGGTCGACACCTTCTTCGAGACCGAGATGCCCAACGCCGCGACGCTGCCGCTGTTCGAGCGCGCTCGCGCGCTCGGCATCGGCTTCTCCTTCGGCTTCGCCGAGAAGCTGGAGATCGGCGGTCGCATCCGCCGCTTCAACACCGCGATCCTGGTCGACGGCGAAGGGCAGATCGTCCACCGCTACCGCAAGATCCACTTGCCCGGCCACACCGAGAACGAACCCTGGCGCGCTTTCCAGCATCTCGAAAAGCGTTATTTCGAGCCCGGCGAAGAGGTCTTTTCGCCGGTGACGGCGCTCGGCGGCGAGATCGGGCTGGCCATCTGCAACGACCGCCGCTGGCCCGAGACCTACCGCGAACATGCGCTGCGCGGCACCGAGATGGTGCTGATCGGTTACAACACGCCGGTCCACTATCCGCTCGCCCCCGAGCACGATCATCTCCAGTGCTTCCACAATCACCTGAGCCTCCAGGCCGGGGCCTATCAGAACGGCCTATGGGTGGTCGGCGTCGCCAAGGCCGGCAAGGAAGAGAACTGCGACCTGATCGGCCAGAGCTGCATCGTCGCCCCGACCGGCGAGATCGTCGCTCAGGCCTCGACGCTCCACGACGAACTGGTGATCCACGACTGCGACTTCGACCGCTGCACCGAGATCCGCGCCAACATCTTCGACTTCGCCAAGCATCGGCGCCCGGAGATGTACCCGCTCCTGTCGGCGCCGATCGCCACCCGTCGCTGACGCTGCGATCTCGGATGAAGGAGAAGACCCCATGGCGGAATTCGATCTGACCATTCGCGGCGGCACCATCGCCACCGCCGCCGACGTCACGCGCTGCGACATCGGCATCCGCGACGGACGCATCGTCGCCCTCGCCGAGGCGCTGCCGCCGGGGATGCGCGACATCGACGCCACCGGCCGGCTGGTGCTGCCGGGCGGCGTCGACGGCCATTGCCACTTCGCCCAGCCGGCCGGCGACGGCAGCCGCATGGCCGACGACTTCCTGACCGGCACCCGCTCGGCGGCCTTCGGCGGCAACACCACGGTCATCCCCTTCGCCGCCCAGGCCAAGGGCCAGAGCCTGCGCGACGCCGTCGCCGCCTATCACGCGGAAGCCGACGGCCGGGCGCACATCGACTACGCCTTCCATCTGATCATCGCCGATCCGACCCCGGACGTGCTCGAGCGCGAGCTGCCGGAGCTGATCGCCGAAGGCTACACGTCGTTCAAGATCTACATGACCTACGAGGGCATGAAGCTTAACGATCGCCAGATCCTCGACGTCTTCACCGCCGCCCGCGCCCATGGCGCCATGGTCATGGTCCACGCCGAGAATTCCGACTGCATCGCTTGGCTGACCGAGCGGCTGGAGGCCGAGGGCAAGACCGCGCCGTTCTTCCACGGCGTGTCGCGGCCGCAAGTTGTCGAGCGCGAGGCGACCCACCGGGTGATCTCGCTCGCCGAACTCGCCGATCTGCCGATCCTGATCGTCCACGTCTCCGGACGCGAGGCGACCGAACAGATCCGCTGGGCCCAGGGCAAGGGCCTGCGGCTCTACGCCGAGACCTGCCCGCAATATCTGTTCCTCAGCGCCGACGATCTCGCCGCCCCCGGATTCGAAGGGGCGAAATGCGTCTGCTCGCCGCCGCCGCGCGACAAGGCGAACCAGCAGTACATCTGGGACGGGCTGGCAAACGGCGCCTTCCAGGTGTTCTCGTCCGACCACGCGCCGTTCCGCTACGAGGATCCGCAAGGCAAGAAGCTCGGCGGCGAGAGCGCCCCCTTCCGCACCGTGCCGAACGGCGTGCCGGGGGTCGAGACGCGGCTGCCGCTGTTGTTCTCCGGCGGCGTCGGCGAGGGGCGGATCGAGCTCACCCGCTTCGTCGAACTGACCTCGACCAATCCCGCCCGGATGTACGGCCTCTATCCGCGCAAGGGCACCATCGCCGTCGGGTCGGATGCCGATCTGGCGATCTGGGACACCGAGCGCGAGGTGACGATCACCAACGACCTGCTCCACCACGACGTCGACTACACGCCCTACGAGGGTCAGGTGGTGCGCGGCTGGCCGATCACGGTGATCTCGCGCGGCACGGTGGTCTGCGACGACGGCGCGCTGCACGTCGCGCCCGGCCAGGGCCAATTCCTGCCCTGCGATCGCCCCGATCCGGCGCGGCCGTCTTCGCGCCGCGCGATCCCCCGCGACTCCGGCCGGTTCAAGGCCGAAGCGGTCTGACGGCAACGGGGCAGGGCGCCTGCGGGCGCCCCGCCGCGCTGCCCGATCCCAGGCCCGGCCCGCATCGTTCGAGCCGCTGCACCCGCGGCTCGGGCTTTGCCGAGAGCGCCGGCCGGGGTCGGAGACTCGGCCGCGGGGTCGCGTCCGGCAAAGTCGGTCTCACGCCGAATCCGGGTTTGGCGATGATATCGGACGCACCGTCGCCGCAAGCGACCTAGTACGATTTGAAATGCGAATTGATATTCTGAGCGGCCCGTTCGAATATTTGCGTCTTTACTTCATCGCCATACGCGTCGGGAGCGACAGATCTGGAATCGGTGAATGAGAAGCACTTCGTCGCGAACGACGCGACGACTTCGACGTTTGCTCCGCGATCGATCGCTCGTTCGATTCCTTCATTGTCCGAGGTGACGGGATCATCAGACCCGCCGATGCGGTACTCGTGAGCCGGATGAATGCCGGAATCGCGATGAAAAACCTGATCGTCTGAGATCTCTTTTCGAAATATCCGAAAACCCGACTCTCGGATTTCGATCTCGTCGACACCTTCACGACCCGGCCGGGAGCCCTCGCCCGGTCCCCGGGCCCCGAGGCGGCGAGCGCGGCGGCGAACCAGCCGCCGACGATCAGCGCCCCCCCAATCGTCATCCCCCTGGGTCT
Source organism: Siculibacillus lacustris (assembly GCF_004328075.1). GTDB lineage: Bacteria > Pseudomonadota > Alphaproteobacteria > Rhizobiales > Ancalomicrobiaceae > Siculibacillus > Siculibacillus lacustris. The sequence goes on from NZ_SJFN01000011.1 coordinate 64,898, forward strand.
CCGCATGTCCCGCCCACCGGCTCCGCCGGTACTCGTCACGCCGGGTGCGGCGGAGTGGACCCGTTCGCGGCCACCGAGTGACGATCGGTGGCGGATTTGCAACAGAAACGGGTATTTCTTCCTCCTCCCCCGGTTGGGGTATGCGCCGTTTCGGCCCCGGCCCGAAGATCTTCCGAGACTGCCGTGTACGAGCCGGGGGGATCGGGCTCGATCTATTCGAAATGCGGTCGCGAGACCGGTGTGCGCCGGCCCGTGATCACTTCGGTCTCGACAACATCGGTGATGTGCCGAGCTTCGACCTTTACCGATCGTCGACCAGCGAGATCGCATGCGCGCGACATCGTGAAGGGGGCTCGTTCATCTCTGGCATTCGTCGAGATGTTCGCGTCATCGGGCCGCGATCCTGAGAATTCTGCGTTTTGGTTTTGGGGGATACATGTTCGATTTGACGGACACTGGTTCGCGCGGCCGTTCGCGCATCGGCGCTCTCTCGAGCGGCACCGCGCTGGGTCTCGGGTTTCTCTCGACGACACTGCTGTCGTTCTCGACCGCGGCCTTGGCCGATTGCGTCCCCGGAGGCGGAAACATCGTCTGCGACGGTGGCAGCGGGCCGGTTTCCTTCGCCGGGGCGGTCGGTGCCCTCACCACCTCCTTCGTCAACGCCGAGACCAGTACCCTGGGTTTCGCCGCCACCTCCGGCGGAGCGGCCCAAGGGCTGAACGTCTTCCTGGACGCCACCTCGTCGATCACCTCGACGACCAATCCTGCCGTCGTGATCGAGCCCGGCCTGACGCTCGACGGCACCGCCCTGATCCTGCGCAACACCGGCGGTGACATCGGCACCACGACGCCGTCGGGCGCGGGGATTCTCGGCAACCTGACCTCGACCGTGGCCGACGGTCTGCGCGCCACCACCGTGGGCGGAAACGGCGACATTCGCCTGACCCAGGGCGCCGGCTCGACGATCTCCGGCGTCACCGCCGGTCTGCGCGCAACCAGCGACGCCGGCAACATCTTCGTCCTCGGCCAGGGCACTCTGGTCGCCGGCACCAACGGCACCGCCCTGATCGCCACCGCCACCGGCGGCAGCGTCGTCGTCGACCACGACGGCACCGTCGTCGGCGGCAACGGCATCGCCGCCACCAGCACCACCGGCGGGGTCTCGGTCTCCGTCAAAGGAACCGTCGTGACTTCCGGCGCGCCGACCGCTTCGACCGGCGTCGATGCCGCCATCCTCGGGGCGGGGGCCACCAACGGCGTCGGGGTCGACACCCAGGGCGCCACCATCGCCGTCGTCGCCCCCGACACGGCGATCGGCATTCGCGCCGCCAACGCCGGCACTTCGGGCACCTCCAACGTGTCGGTGATCGCCGACGTCACCAAGGCCACCGCGACCAATGTGCTCGGCTCGGCGACCGGAATCGTGGCGACCTCCGCCGCGACCTCGACCGCGGCGATCCTCACCGTCACCACGGTCGGAACCGTCACCGCCACCGGCAAGGCCGTGAGCGGTGCCGGCGTCGATGCCACCTCGACCGACGGCAAGATCACCGTCGGCGGCACCGGCGCCATCACCGGCGCCACCGGCATCCGCGCGACCTCGACCTCGGGCGACATTCGGATCACCGGGGCGGGCACCACCACCGGTCTCGACGGCGTGGCGATCGACGTGACCTCGGGCGGCACCGTCACCATCGATCGCTCCGGCACGATCACCGGCTCGGTCGTCGTCCAGGGCGGCAGCGGCACCGATCTGAAGCTCGGCGACGTCGCTCAGACCGCCGGCGGAGCGACGGCGATCGCCACCGGCATCTCGACCTCCGCCGCCTCCGCCGCGACGACCATCACCGCCTTCGCCGACGTCGTCGCTGCGGTGACCGGTGGCGGTGGCGCCCCGTCGGTCTGCGGCAACGGGGTCGGCCTGAGCGGCGGCACGATCTCCCTCTCGGCCGGCAACGTTTCGGGATGCGCCGACGGCGTCCACGTCCAGGCGTCGACGGCGGCGACGGTCACGGTCACCAGCGCGACCGGCACCGGCGGTGACGGTGTCGACGTCACCGTGACCGGCGGGGCGGCGAAGATCACCGTGAACGGCGCCGCCACCGGCGGAACCGGCAACGGCATCGTCGTCGTCGCCCAGACCGGCTCGACCATCACCGCAAACGGGCTGGCCACCGGTTCCGCGGCCAACGGGATCTCGTCGACCGTCACCGGGGCCGGTGCCGTCCCGAACACCGTCCACGCCAACGGTGGCGCCCTCGGTCAGACCAACGGCATCTTCGCCGCCGGCGGCGACATCGTCATCGACGGGGCCGGCACGGTCACCGGCACCACCTTGCGCGGCATCGATGCGTCGACGGTCCGCTCGATCGACATCGAGACCACCGGCGCCGTGACCGGCAAGTCCGGCGGCATCTCGGCCGTCAGTACCGGCACCGATGCCAAACTCGCGGCCGTCGTCGTGAACGGCACCGGCGCGATTCTCGCCGGTACCGGCACGGGCATCGTCGCGTCGTCGCAGGGCGGCAACGTCACGGTGACGCCGGCCTCGACCGTCACGGCGACCACTGGCGCCCTCGCCATCGACGCTTCGACCAAGGCCGCGGGCACGATCACCGTGACCACCGTGGCCACGGTTTCGGCCCCGACGGGCGGCGGCATCCGCACCTCGGCGGTCGACGGCGCCACCACCATCGTCGCCGCCTCGATCGCCACGGCGACCACCGGAACCGGCATCGCGGCCACGGCGACCGGCACCGGTACGATCGACGTGACCCTGTCCGCCGGCCGGACGATCGGCACCAGCCTCGCCGAGGCCGGCAAGGGCATCGTCACCGCGGCGACCACCGGCAAGACCACCGTCACGGTCGACGGCGACCTCTTCGCGGTCGCCACCGGCATCGCCGGCACATCGACGAGCGGGGCGATCGACGTGACCATCGCGACCGCCGCGACCATCGATCCGCTGGTCGGCGTCGATCTCACCACCGTGTCGGGGGCGTTGACCGTCACCAATGCCGGCGCGATCGTCGCAACGACCACCGGCGTGAAGCTCACGGCGTCCGGTGACGGCACGCTGACCGTGACCAACGGCGGCACCATCACCTCGCAGGCCCTGGTCGATCCGGTGGCGATCGCGCTCGACCAGAAGGGCAGCAAGACCGCCACCGTGACCAACGAGGTCGGCGGGGTGATCAATGGCGGCTTCACCACGACCGGCGGCACCAACGCCTTCGTCAACAAGGGCATCTGGAACCTGTTGCCGACCGCGGCGCAGAACGGGGCGGGCAACGCCACCACCGGCACCTGGACGCTGGCCGGCGTCAACACCTTCGACAACAGCGGCACCTTCCGGATCGGCGTGGCCAATCCCAATGCGACCGCGACGATCAATGGCCCCCTGACCTTCACCAACACCGCCACCGGTACGGTGGCGCTGTCCGCCGGTTCGACCCTGACCCTGACCAACGGCAACTTCGTCAACCAGGGCCGGATCGATCTGAACAACGGCACGGTCGACAACGTGCTGAAGATCGGCGGCACCTTCTCCGGTTCCGGCGCGAGCACCATCGCCGTCGACATCGATCGCTCCAGCACCGCCTCCGCGGCCCAACGCGCCGACCAGCTGCAGGTCGGCGGCACCACCTCCGGCACGACCGTCGTCGAGTTCCACGACGTCGGCGGCCGCGGCCTGTTCTCCAATCCGATCGTGGTGGTGCAGGACGGCGGCACCAGCGCCGGCTTCGTCGCCGCGCCCGGTACGCTCCAGTCGTCGGGCCTGATCGACTACGCGCTGACCCGCGTCGGCAGCGCCTGGGCGGTCGTCTCGACCCTCAATCCCAGCGGCTCCGCCGCGGCGGCCGGCAGCGTCGCCGCGACGCTGACCTCGATCAGCACCGGATTCATCGAGCCGACCAGCGCCTTCATCACCGGGCCGACCGATCCCAAGGTCGACCAATTGGCGCTCGCCGTCTGGGCGCGGACCAAGGCCGGCCGCTACGACGTGTCGAGCGACACCGCGACCCGGGCCGGCGGCGTCGCGGCGACGAACGGCGCCTCGCGGTTCCGCACCACCTTCGCCGGTTTCCAGGCGGGCGTCGACGGCAGCCTCTCCGACATCTCGGAGAGTGGCTGGAACGCCCATTTCGGTCTGACCGCCGGGTCGGTGACGCTCTACGACGCCGATCGCCTGTCGGCGACGACCTCGAAGGCCAAGGTCGATGCGCCGTTCTTCGGCGTCTACACCGCCCTGACCGGGCACGGCGTCTTCGCCGACCTCCAGATCCAGCGCAACTATTACGACATCCGCCTGACCAATGCGGTGGCCGGGCTGAACGGCAAGAAGGTGGCGGGGCAGGGTTACACCGCCGTCGCCTCGACCGGTGCGGTTCTGCCGATCGACGCGACCTGGTTCGTCGAACCGTCGGTGGCGTTGAACTACGTCCGCGCCTCGGTCGGCGACGTCGGCCTGCCCGGCGGCGGCACCATCGCGGTCGCCGACATGGACAGCCTGATCGGCAGCCTGCGCCTGCGCGTCGGGGCGGTCTTCCAGGCGACCGAAAAGCTGGTTCTGCGTCCGTCGGTCCAGGCGAGCGTCTGGCACGAGTTCGCGGGCAACGCCACGGCCCTCTACACCGACGGCCCGGCCGGCCCGACCGCGTCGATCTCGACCAGCCGCGTCGGCACCTTCGGCCAGATCGGCGCCACGGTGGCGGGTCAGATCCTCGACACCGGCGCCACCGGCTTCATCCGCGCCGACTATCGCTTCGGCGAAAAGATCGCCGGCGAGTCGATCACGGCAGGGCTGAGGTACCAGTTCTGAGGGCGATTGGGAGACGGTCATGGCAGAGGCAAGTGATGGTTCAAAAAAGCAGAAATCAATTGGCGAAGTATTGATGAGTTCTGGTGGTAAAATCGGCACCGAAGCTGTGAAGAATTTATTGAAGGAGTCGGACAAATACGAATTTTTTCATAGCATAGTCAAGAAAGGTGGAGCCGAGGCCCTCAAGATCGGTGTGATCAGTGCGGGTCAGATCAGTCCTCAATCGGAACATTTGGCTGACGGGTTGTCCGATCATTTTACCGTGGTCTACGAGATCGGGCGGTCCGGTTTGAAACTCAATCCTTTGAAGATAGCTCAATTGTCAGGTCAATTTGGAGTTGGAATTGGGAAGATCATGGACAAGGACAGCAAGCACAGTTGCGCGATCTCGGTCGGCGTGGTGGGAATCGGCGTCTTGAAGGCATCAGGAGCGCTTCTGGCCGCCGAACCGACGCTCGGAGCCTCCCTTGTTGAAGTTGGAAGCCTTGGTTATGATGTATACAAGATGGACGAACAATGCGGGATAAGCAAGGAAGTCAATAAAAAGATCGAAGAAAAAGCAATGCCTATGTATATGTGGTTCAATGATGGAATAGAAAAGTGGATTCGATCTGGCGGAAATTAGCATAATACGATTTTATATTTATGATCGCGGTCGATTCCGTCGATGTCCTGTAGTCCTCGCGATCGATCTTCGGGGCCGTAGAAGGATCCCATCGGTTTCTCCGAACCTCCCGTGGTCGCTCGCCGCGGTTCGGAGGCTCGGACTGCTGCCGGTGGTCGAGACCTCGCCGCCGCCGCCGACCTCGCCACCCGCATCTTCCGCCGGTTGGCGCCGCCCGGCGCCCGAGGCGCTCGCCGCGTGCCGAGGGGGCTCATCCCCGACGTCGAACGCGCGTCCTTGTCCGGCTTCGCAGCGCGGCTCGGGCGTCACGGCGCGGGGGTCGCCGATCGCGCATCGGCTCGGCCGGCGGACGTCCCCGGGGCGGGGTGGGGTTGATCGGAGGCCGACCTGCACGGGGCGCCGACGCGCCGACCTTCGGCGCAGCGGGGCGAAATTTCGATATCGACAATATTGTGAAGTCGCACCAGCATCGGTGGCGACTTCGAGCCGACGCGATCGCCCCCATTGCCGTCGGGATAGACGTCCGAGTTGCGAACGAGTACCACGCCAGATTTGAACTCGGCTGAAATACACCTGCTTACATGAGCACCCGCACAACTTATTCCACCGTGCAGAGCACAATAAATTTCGAATTTATGAAAAGTTTACCACGAAGCACGCACATTATTCTGCGTGATGAGCGATCGAACCGATTGACAACCGGGGCGATGTCGAAGCACGGAAGTACTCCGAACATCATTACCTTGGGGAAACAATAAGTGTCTATCAACAACATTTCAATCGCCATGAAGATCTTGTCCGCCTTCGGGCTCGTCCTCGCCGCCAACATCGTCACCGGCGGTGCCGTTCTCTATTCCAATACGAATGTGGAAAAGAACGTCGGGTGGACGGTCCACACCTATCAGGTCTTGGAACAGACCGACCGCATGATGGCGTCGATGGTCGATCAGGAAACCGGCCTGCGCGGCTTTCTGATCACCGGCAAGGACGCCAACCTCGACCCGCTGCGAGCTGGCGAGAAGACCTTCGGCGAGTCCTGGAGCAAGATGAAGTCCCTGACGAGCGACAATCCGGCTCAGCAGACGCGGCTCGACGAGATCCGCAGGGAAGTCGACGAGTGGCAGCGCACCGTCGCCCACACCGCGATCGATCTGATGAACAAGCCGGGCTCGGAAGACGCGGCGCGCGAGATCGAGCGCTCCGGCAAGGGCAAGAAGAACTTCGATCAGATTCGCGCCGGCGTCGCCGAGGTCAAGAACGCCGAGTCCTCGCTCCTCGGCGCCCGCAGCGACGCCATGGCGTCGGCTCAATCGACCATCGTCTATTCGGTCGTCCTGTCGATCGTCGCCGGTCTGGTCTTGGCGATCGGGGCGGCTTTGGCGTTGAACAAACTCGTCGCCGCCCCGATCCGCACCACCGTCGGCATCATGGACCGGCTGCGCAGCGGCGACTATGCGGCTGCGATCTCCGGGACCGAGCGAAAGGACGAAATCGGCCTGATGAGCAACGCGCTCCTCGCCTTCCGCGACGGCTTGGCGGCGGCCGAGCAGACCCGGAAGGAGCAGGCGGCGCGCGAAGCGGCCGAGCGGCAGGCACTCGCCCGGCGCGAGAAGCTCGCCTCCGACTTCGTCGGGCGGATGCAGGGGCTCGCCAGCGGCTTTGCTCAATCGTCGGGCGAAGTCGCCGACGCCGCCAAGAACCTCTCGGCCACGGCGGAAGAAACCTCGCGACAGGCGCAGTCGGTCGCCGCGGCGGCCGAACAGGCGGCCTCCAACGTCCAGACCGTCTCGGCGGCGTCCGAAGAAATGGCTGCTTCGGTGCGCGAGATCGGCTCCCAAGTCGGCCACTCGGCACGGGTCGCCGATACCGCCTTCTCGGAAGCCGAGACCTCGAACGTTCGCATCGGAGCGCTCGCCACGGCGGCCTCGGCGATCGGCGACGTCGTCAACCTGATTTCCAACATCGCCGCACAGACCAATCTCCTCGCGCTCAATGCGACGATCGAGGCGGCGCGCGCGGGCGAGGCCGGAAAGGGCTTCGCCGTCGTCGCCGCCGAGGTCAAGCAACTCGCCGACCAGACGTCGAAGGCGACCGGCGAGATCGGAGCCAAGGTCCAGGAGATCCAGAAGGCGACCGGCGAGAGCGTCGCCTCGATGAGCGAAATCGTCCGGGTCGTCGCCGACATCAAGCAGATCTCGTCGGCGATCGCAGGAGCCGTCGAAGAACAGGGCGCGGCGACCGCCGAAATCGCCCGCAACTGCCAACAGGCGGCGAGCGGGACGCAGCAGGTCACCGAGAACATCTCCGGCGTCGGTCACGCGGCGGAAATGACCGGGACCGCCTCGACCCAGTTGATGACGCTGTCGACGGGGCTTTCGGGACAGGCGGTCGACCTCCGGCATGTGGTCGAGAGCTTCGTCAAGGATTTCGCTGCGGCCTGATCCGAACGCCCGATCCGGCCCGATCGGACCCCGGTCGGAGTCGACGATACCGAAACGCCCCGGAGGATCTCCGGGGCGTTCGAATTCGCGGCGACGGCTGCGGAGGGGCGCTCGTGGGTTTCGCTGCCGATCGCCGGGCGGGTTCTGCCGTTGGGATCGGCAACCACCACCGGCCCCGACGCCGAGGGCGATCGTATCGCGTGGCGGTCCGATCCCGTCGCGGCGTGCGCATCCGTCCTCGTCGCGGTCGGCGGTGCCGAGGCCGGCGGCCGCGGGGCTCGGTCTCTCAGTGCCGCGCCATGGCCGCTTCGGCCGCCAGGGCCGCGTCGCGCGCGGTCGCGGCGAAGCCGTCGCGGACGACGATCGCGCCGCTGACGTGCCAATGCCAGGGCAGACGACCACCGGCCTGCGCGTCGAGGAAGATCCGCGCGTAGCCCCCTTCGGGATCACAGGTCATGAAGTCGTCGTCCTTGCCATCGGCAAAGGACGGACCCCACACCATACAAGCCGGCACTTCGCCGGATTCGTCGAAAACGATCTTGGCTGACATGGCTCCATCCTCCCGTCCGGCCGACCTCACGGGTGCCGAAGACGAGCACCCGTGCAGGTGCCGAATTGAGTACGGCCAACGAATACATCAATTTTGCTGATTCGAACAGAATATTAACGATTCGGTAACTTCACGACTTTCTCTCGCCCGATCTGGGTGCCGGCGAATCGGGAGACGGCCGATCGATGCCGCGTCGGCGCGTCCGGCCCGCGGCGGCGTGGCGCTGGCCGCGGCGAGCGAACCGGGCGAGCCGACGGGGAAGAGGTCAGGAACTCGTGGCGGCGAGGTCTCGCGACACCTGGAGCCGGCCGGAGACGGTCGACGGGCGTCGGGACGGGGTTCGCCGACGGTGACGGAGGTGCGTAACCCGCGAGGCGGGTCGACCGGGGGCACTCAGTGGAAGGCGCCGCCGATGGCGTTGACGCGGTCGACCGAGGCGAGGCCGGGCTTGCCGAACTGGGCCGCCATCGGCACGTCGTTGCGGTCCACGGTGCCCTGGATCCGCGTCGACTTCTGACCGAGTTCCATCTTCAGGAGCCGTCCCGCCCCATCGGATCGATAGAGGATCGTGTCCGGTTCGGCCTGCGCGGTCTGTGCACCGCTCGCTTTCGTTCCGGGATCGCCGGCCGGGCCGTAGAAGAGCACCGCCCCCGTCATGGCCACCGCCAGACAGGCCGCCACGATCACCGCCGGCCACGGTCCGACGCCCGGCTTGTCGCGCCGCACCTTCGATTGCGCCTTCGCCGAGCCTTCCGAATGTCCGGCAGGACGCGTGGCCTTGGGGGGCGGGGAACCGACGGGACGCGGGGCGGTAGACTGCATCTGCACGATTCCTCGATCCGCCACGGGAGATATCGATCAATATCGATTCAAAGACTTTCGTTTTCATGAAAGCGACTGTCGGGACGCGCGAATTGATCTGGGAACCATCTTGGTTTCGCGCGATCGCGCCGCCGCCCGGGGTTCGATCGACCGTCGCGCCGCCGGAATCGTCGCGCGCGGGCGCTGCAGATACCTGCCCGCAGGGCGCGCGCTCGCCCAGGTCTCGCCGTGTTCGGCCGTCATCCTCGGTTGGACATCAGGAAAAGCCCGTGTTTCAATCACACGGCGACGATCACCGGGGCGGGTTCCCTTCGCCGCCGATCGTGGAACGGGGAGGTTTGGCCGTGCCGGTACCCGAAGTCACCCATGGTGCGATGCTCATGTGTTCGTTCGGCGCGGCGCCGTCGTCGCTGGTGGTCCTGCCGGTCAACCGGGTGTTGGTCGAAGGCCCGCCGGGGGCCAACATCAACGACCACGTTCCGATGGTGAACATCATGCCCTTCGGCGTGTGCATGACGCCGAGCAATCCGGCCGTGGCCGCCGCGACGACCGCCGCCTTGGGGGTGCTGACGCCGATGCCCTGCATCCCGGTCACGCCGTCGCCGTGGACGCCGGGCGGCGTCACCGTCAATCTCGGACCGGTGCCGGTGCTCGATCAGCCCTCGGTCTGCATGTGCACCTGGGGCGGCGTCATCACCATCGCCTTCGCCGCGACCACCCACACGCTGGTGCCCTGAACGCCACGCCGGATCACGACCGTTCGAATCGCGATGCGGCGGCCGAGCCCGGGCTCGGCCGCACGCCTGTCGTCTCGCTGCGGACCGCCGGCGTCACAGCAGCCCGGGTTTGCCGGCCTTCCAGCGGGCAAATTCGGTGGTCAGCAGATCGACGTGTTCGCGTTCCTCCGCCGCCAGCTCGAGGTAGAGCTGATGCTCCGGCGCGCCTTGCGGGGCCGCCGCGCTGCGCTCGGCGAAGAACGCCACCGCCCGCTTCTCGAGGCCGATCGCCGTCTGGAACAGCATCGCCGGATCGTCCGGCGAGCCGGCCACGCCGCTGTAGAGCGAGAGGACCTCGAGCTTCAACGTGTCGGAACTCTCCGGCACGGTGGCGTGATAGCGGCGCGACAGCGTCCGCATGTGCTCGTCTTCCATGTCGGCGAAGCGGAAGAAAAGGTCCTTCAGGATCGGATCGGCGGAGCGTTCGGCGGCACGGCGATAGAAGGCCCGGCCGCCCAGTTCGATCTCGAAGGCGGTTCGGATCGCCGTGATCGCCTCGGCGTTCTCGGCGATGCGGGGCGAGCGCACGTCGAGCCGGCCGCCGCAGTGCGGGCAGGAGCCATAGGGGAAGGCGAAGCCTTCCGAGACCTTGCCGCAGTCCTGGCAGCGCCATTCCAGCGTCTCTTCGGCGCAGCAGATGTAGCTCTCGGTGCCTTCGAGCGGCCGATGGCACTTGGGGCAGAGAGCTGCGACCGCCGCCTCCGTCGGGGCCTCGGCGTCCTCCTCCTCCTCGTCTTCGGCCGGTTTGCCGAAGCGCGCGGCGACGTGTTCGGCGCGGATCGGCCACACCGACTTGCCGCCCTCGAGCCAAGTGGTGATCGCCTTGGCGGCGCGCCGCCCGGCGCCCATCGCCAGAATGACGGTGGCGCCGCCGGTGACGATGTCGCCGCCGGCGAAGACGCCGGGGAGGGTGGTCGCCTGGGTCTCGTCGTCGGCGACGATGTAGCCCCATTTGTTGAGGCCGAGCCCCGGCGTCGCCTGACCGATGATCGGGTTGGCGTTGGTGCCCAGCGCGTAGATCACCGTGTCGCAGTCGAGCTCGACGAATTCGTCGACCGGGATCGGCTTGCGCCGGCCCTTCTCGTCGGGCTCGCCGAGTTCCATCCTCTGGACGCGCATGCCGCGGACCTCGCCCTCGGCATCGACCCGGATCTCCACCGGCGAATGCAGGAAGTGGAAATCGATGCCCTCTTCCTTGGCGTGGCGCAGTTCCTCGATACGCGCCGGCGCCTCCGCTTCCGAGCGGCGGTAGACGCAGCGCACGGTCGGCACCCCGAGCCGCTTGGAGACGCGCAGGCAGTCCATCGCGGTGTTGCCGGCGCCGATCACCACGACGCTCTTGCCGACGCTGATCGGCGTGTCGAGGAACGGGAAGCGGTCGCCGCCCATCAGATTGACGCGGGTCAGGAACTCGTTGGCCGAATAGACCCGGCCGGCGTGTTCGCCGGGAATGCCGAGGAACGACGGCGCCCCGGCGCCGGCGGCGACGAACACCGCGTCGAAGCCCTTCTCCTCCATCAGCTGCGGCACGGTGAAGGTCTTGCCGATGACCTTGTTGGTCTCGAAGTGGACGCCGACGTCCTTCAGCCGCTCGACCTCGCGGTCGATGATGTCGCGCGGCAGGCGGAACGACGGAATGCCGTAGCGCAGCACCCCGCCGACCACGTGCAGGGCCTCGTAGACCGTGACCTCGGCGCCGAAGCGGGCGAGATCGGCCGCAGCCCCCAGGCCGCCGGGGCCGGAGCCGACCACCGCCACCTTGCCGAGGCGTCCGGCACCGATCGGCGGACGCGCCTTGGGCGGACGGGCATGGTCGCCGACGAAGCGTTCGAGCCGACCGATCGCCACCGGCTCGAGCTTGCGGCCGATCACGCACTGCGCTTCGCACTGGCTCTCCTGCGGGCAGACGCGGCCGCAGATCGACGGGAAGATCGACGATTCGTAGATCGTCGCGATCGCCGATTCGAGATCGCGGACCAGCAGGTTGCGGATGAAGCCGGGGATGTCGATGCCGACCGGGCAGCCGGCGACGCAGGTCGGATTGCGGCACTGCATGCAGCGCTCGGCCTCGGCATAGGCGTCTTCCATGCTGTAGCCGAGGTTGACCTCCTTGAAGTTGGTCGCGCGCTCGGCCGGATTGCGCTCCGGCATCGGATGCTGATGCGGGGCGATCTGGGTGATCTTGCGGAACGGCCGCTTGCCCTCGCCGATCAGCTGCTTCTCGAGATTGCAGACGTGGGCGTAATCGGCGTTGGCCGCGTCTTCCTCGGTCTTGAAGCGCTTCTGGCGCGCCTTCAACTCGACGAAGTCGACCGCATGGCCGTCGAAGTCGGGGCCGTCGACGCAGGCGAACTTGACCGCGCCGGCGACCGTGACGCGGCAGGAGCCGCACATGCCGGTGCCGTCGACCATGATGGTGTTGAGCGACACCATGGTCTTGACGCCGAAGGCGCGGGTGACCTCGACGCAGGCGTGCATCATCGGCAAGGGGCCGATGGCGATCACCAGATCCGGCGGATCGCGCTCGAGCACGTCCTTCAGCGCGTCGGTGACGAAGCCCGGACGGCCGTAGCTGCCGTCGTCGGTGCACAGGATCAGCTCGTCGCTCTCGGCGCGGAAGCGGTCCTCCCAGAACACCAGATCGCGGTTGCGGAAGCCCATGATCGAGGTGGTGCGATTGCCGGCCGCCTTGAAGGCGCGCAGTTGCGGGAACACCGGCGCGACGCCGAGGCCGCCGCCGACCAGCACCACGTGGCCGACCTTGGCGACGTGCTGCGGCAGGCCGAGCGGCCCGACGAAATCGTCGAAGTCGTCGCCCTCGCGGTAGTCGTCGCGCATCTCCCGGGTGGTCTTGCCCAGCGCCTGGACGACGATGGTGACGGTGCCCTTGTCGCGGTCGTAGTCGGCGACGGTCAGCGGAATACGCTCGCCGCCGTCGTAGAGCCGGGCCATGACGAAATGGCCGGGCTGCGCGGCACGGGCGACGTCGGGGGCGAGAACCTCCCAGAGAAACGAGGTCTCGGAAAATTGTTCACGGCGGACGATCGGATACATCGACTTCCCCTGCAGTTCGTCGCGGTGTCGGCCCGGACGTGAGATCGCGGCGAGGGCCGCGGTCGGAACGCTCGATGATTACTCGTCTCGGCGCTTCGGTGCGACACAGATGGGCACCGTCCGTAGGCGTGCGTATTCGGTTCGTCGCGCCGAAGCGATGGCCGCCCCCGCGACCCGTCGTCGCGCCGCGTCGCCGGCGGTTCGGCGAGACGGTCGCCGACGGCGAGGCCGAGGCCCCGTCGTCGGCCGTGATCGGAGGCGTCAGGCGACCTTGGCTTCGCCGCCGACGCGTTCGATCTTGCCCATCACGAAGAGGAACAGGAACGCCGCGACGATGCAGTGGGCGCCGACGAAGAACAGCCCGGCGCCGTAGCCGCCGGTCGCGGCGACGATGTAGCCGAACACGATCGGGGTGACGATGCCGGCGATGTTGCCGACGCAGTTGAAGATCGAACCGGCCAGCCCGATGGCGTCCTTCGGTGCGGTGTCGGAGACCACCGCCCAGGTGCCGGCGCCGGCCGCCACGCCCTTGCCGTAGAAGGCGAAGGACATCAGCGCGATGACCATGACGTTGCTGTCGGAGACGGCGGCGAGCACCAGGGTGCCGGCGACCAGCATGCCGACGATGTAGGGGGTCTTGCGGGCCCAGGACACCGACCAGCCCTGCTTGATCAGCCAGTCGGAGATGATGCCGCCGGAGATCCCGCCGAGGAAGCCGAACAGCGACGGGGCGACGGTGGCGAAGCCGGCGTTGAGGATCGACATGCCGCGGGCCTGGACCAGATAGATCGGGAACCAGGTGATGAAGAAGTAGCTCAGCGCCACCGCGCAGTACTGACCGATGTAGGCGCACCACAGCATGCGGTTGTTGAGCAGGCTCTTGACCAGCGGCCAGCTCACCCGGGTCCGGCTCTTCAGTTCACCGGCGTCGTCGACGTCGATCAGCGCCCCGCCTTCGATGATGTAGGCGAGTTCGGCGCGGCTGACGCCGGGGTGATGGCGCGGCGTGTCCATCACCTTCTGCCAGACGAAGAAGGCGGCGAAGCCGATGCCGCCGAGCACGAAGAACGGCCATTGCCAGCCGAACTGCGACACCAGCCAGCCGGCCAGCGGCGAGAAGATGCCGACCGCGAAATACTGCGACGAGGCGAACAGCGAGGAGGCGCGCCCGCGCTCCGACTTCGGGAACCACATGGCGGCGACGCGGGCGTTGGCCGGGAAGCTCGGCGCCTCGATCAGGCCGAGCGCCAGACGCAGCACGAAGAACACCGTCACCGCGCCGGTGACGCCGACGCCGAACTCGGCGACGAAGCCCATCAGGAAGGTCGACAGCGACCACAGCGCCAGGGTGACGCCGTAGACGGTCTTGGTGCCGAAGCGATCGAGGATCAGCCCGCCGGGGATCTGCCCGACCACATAGGCCCAGGAGAAGGCCGAGAGGATGTAGCCGAGCTGCACGGTCGACAGGCCGAACTGCTGTTTGATGCCCGATCCTGAGATCGACAGGATCGACCGGTCGGCATAGGCGACGGTCGACAGGAACAGGATCAACATCAGGATCCAGATGCGGACCCGCGTTCTCTTCTCCGTCAGCGCGACGGCGGGGGTGGCTGTCATGTCGGTCATGATGGGACCTTTCGAGGAGCCTGGCGACGTGCGTCAGATGGGGTTGAGGGCGGGGCGTCCGGCGAGGACGGCGTCGATGTTGTCGAGCGCGTCGAAGCCCATGCGGTCGCGGGTCTCGACCGTCGCGGAGGCGGTGTGCGGGGTCAGGAAGATGTTGGGCATGTCGCGCAGGCGCAGGTCGAAGTCCGGCTCGTTGCGATAGACGTCGAGGCCGGCGCCGGACAGATGGCCGGAGCTCAGCGCGGCGATCAGGGCGTCCTCGTCGACCAGCGAGCCGCGGGCGGCGTTGACGAAGACCGAGCCGGGCCGCATCAGCGCGAACATCTCGGCGGTCATCACCGTGCCGTTGCCGCCGGGCATGTGCAGCGAGAGGATGTCGACGTTCGGCAGCATCTCGGCGAGCGAGGCGTGGAACTCGGCTCCCTCTTCGACCTCGGCCGGCAGCCGGGCGATGTCGGTGTAGTGGATGGTCATGCCGAAGCCGCGGGCGCGGCGGGCGACGGCGCGACCGATACGGCCCATCCCGGCGATGCCGAGGATCGATCCCGAGACGCGCTTGCCGAGGTTGTCGGGCATGCCGAAGCTGCGGCGCCACCCGGTCCGCATCACCTCGGCGTTGGGGCCGGCCCGGCGGCAGGCGGCGAGGATCAGCAGGACCGCGAGATCGGCGGTGCATTCGGTGAGGCCGTCGGGCGCATTGGTGACGACGATTCCGCGCGCCTTGCAGGCGGCGACGTCCATGTGGTCGAAGCCGGCGCTGGGGTTGGCGATGATCTTGAGATGATCGGGCAGGCGCCACATGTGGGCGGCGGTGAGCCCCACCTTGTGGCCGATCAGGATGGCGTCGGCGCGGTGGGCGATCACTGCGGCGATGGCCTCCTCGACGTCGAGGTCGTGGTCGGCGATCAGGGCGTCGTAGTCGCGGGCGGCGCGCTCGGCGACCGCCGCGGGGACGCGGCGGGCGACGACCAGACGACGCTTCTTCGGGGTCTCGATCTCGGCGGGCATCGGTTTCCTTCCTTCGGGGGTATCTCGGGATTGCGGGCACGAGCCGACGAACGCGGGCGCGACGAGGCATCCGGCGGGCGCGGCAAGGGCAGGTTCGGGGCGAAACGGCACACGTCGACCGGCGCGCGGCGAAACGCCGAGCGGGTACGGACGGGCCATGTCGGGGTCGGTCGTTACGCCCTCGCGAGGAGGGGTCGCGACCGAAGGAGCGACGCGATACGCGTCAGACGTCGTACGTCTTCATGCGGAGTTCTCCTCGTCTCGGGCAGGATCGTCGCGGCATGCGTGGTCTTCCGCCGCCGCATCGCCGACGCGGCAGCTTCGCCGGTCCTCCGAAGAGCAACGGCGGTCGTGGCGCCGGATGTCCGGCACGTTCTGGAGGTCGATCCGGGGAACATGCCCCGAGCGGCCCGGTGTTTCGTCCCTGGTCGCGACGACCACCTCTGAGGGGCGGTGCATCGCGTCTCTGCCGATCGTCCGAGTGCGGGATCGCGCGCGTCGGCGGCGCTTACGATCCGTCGTCCATGGCCGCCGACCGCCGAAGCGGATCAGCGCGCCAATTCGATGGCGGCCACGTCGACCGACCGGCCGGTATGGGCGCGCATCAGCGCCTCGGCCGTCTCGGGATCGCCGTCGATGACGGCGGCGACGATGGCGGAATGTTCGGCGAGCGAGGCGGAGACCTCGTATTTGCTGGTGAGGATCACCCGCGTGCTGATGTGGTAGTAGGCGTTGACCGCCTGGAGGCTGCGGATCAGCAGGGCGTTGCCGGTGATCGCGTGCAGGGTCTCGTGGAGCGAGGCGTTGACCGCCGCCAGCCGGCGTTCGTCGCCGGAGGCCGATGCCGATTGCACGGCGATCAGACGGGCGCGCAGGGCGGCGATGTCGATCGGGGTGCGACGGCGGGCGGCGATGCCGGCGGCGACGCCTTCCAGCGCCGAGCGGATCCGGCCCATTTCGAGCAGACGGTCGATCGACAGTTCGGCGACGTAGGTGCCGCTGCGCGGCCGCGACTCGGCCATGCCCTCGCCCTCGAGGCGTCGCAGCGCCTCGCGGACCGGCTGCGGCGAGACCCCGAGCATGGCGGCGAGGCCGCGCTCGGAGAGCTTCATGCCCGGGGCCAGCGTGCCCTCGACGATCGCCTCGCGCAGGCTGAGATAAGCCCGGTCGGCGAGCGTCGGCGGATCGTCTTGGAGGAGGGGCGGCAGCTTCATCGTCGTCATGGCCAAACTGCTATCGCAGTTTAGCAGTCTGCGCCATCGGTAGTTCCTCGGGCCGGCCGAAATTCGTTGCTGCAGGGCAGCATTCGGGCGGCCGACCACTTGGTCGCGCAGCGGTCGATCTCGGCATCGCGGTGATGCCGGAGGATTCGTCCCCCCCGGTCGGTCGGTCGCGCCCGATGGCCTTCACAGAAGACTTCCGCGGCGTAATAAAGACGGCGTATTCCCGAATGATTTGTTCGTTGGAATTCGGTCATTCTGCGTAGAGCGCGTCCCATGACGACGCATCTCGCGTCTGAAATTCTCTCGAGAGGCACAATTCGCCGGTTCATTCGATCGAATTCATGCGAATTCAACCGGTTCATTTCGGGTGATCGCGATTGGTTAATCGAAAATTAATTCCGCGCTCCCAGCGTGCCATCGACGCCGCGTCGAATGAATGTGCGTCCGGGGGAATAATTCGATGTCGTTCAAAAATTGGCCGATGATCTGGAAGGTCGTCAGCCTGCTTCTGTTGCTCGCAACCGTGGGTCTCGGCGGGGCGGTCTATTCCGGATCGCAGATGCGGGCGATCAGCGGCAGCTACGTGGCGCTCCTCGACGGACCGAGCCAGGCGGTGCTGGCGCTGGCGCGGGCCGGCCGTCTGATCTACCAGACCGAAGTGGCGATCTACCGTGACGCCGTGGCGACCTCCGACGCCGACAACGCCGCGGCCGCCAAGGCCTTCGCCGAGGCCCGGCAAGGGTTCAAGGACCGGATCGCCGAAGCCATGAAGTTCGCCCCGATCCAAAGCACTGCCATGGCCGCGGTCGGCCGCTCTTTCGAGTCGACGCTGGACGGCGCCTGCGGCGAGACCATCCGGCTCTCGCGGGCGGCGACCGACGCGACATCGGTCGGCAAGGCGGCGGCGGCGATGCAGTCCACCTGCGCGCCGGCACTCGAAGAGGTCTTCGGTCAGGCGGCCAAGGTCTATGGCGAACTCGCCAAATTCCTCGAGGCGGAGTCCGCGGTCGCCCAACGGAAAGTCACCTTCGCCGTGACCCTGACCATCGCTCTGATCGCCATCGGCACCATGTCGGTGATCGGCCTCGCCGTGGTTCTGGTGCGCGGTCGCCTGGTGGTGCCGATCCGTCGGATGATGGGCACGATGGCCGCGATGGGTCACGGGGACCTCGGGACCGCCGTCGACGGCACCGAGCGCCTCGACGAGGTCGGCGCCATCGCCAAGACGCTCGAAGTGCTGCGCGGTCAGCTCGGCGCGGCCGAACTTGCGCGCGTCGAACAGGCGCGGGCCGACGCGGCGGCGCGGGAGATGACGGCGAAGCGGGCGAAGCTCGCCGACGCCTTCGTCGCTCGCATGCAGGCGCTCGCCGCCGGTTTCGCCCATTCCTCGGGCGACGTCGCCGACGCCGCCAAGAATTTGTCGGTGACGGCAGAGGAGACCTCGCGCCAGGCGCAGGCGGTGGCGTCCGCTGCGGAAGAAGCCGCCACCAACGTCCAGACCGTGGCCGCCTCCTCGGAGGAACTCGCCGCCTCGGTCCACGAGATCAACGGTCAGGTGACCCATTCGGCCCAGGTCGCCGACAGCGCCTTCACCGAGGCCGAAGCCTCCAACTCGCGCATCGCCGCGCTCGCCACCGCCGCCGCGGCGATCGGCGACGTGGTCAACCTGATCAAGGGCATCGCCGACCAGACCAACCTGCTCGCCCTCAACGCGACGATCGAAGCCGCGCGCGCCGGCGAGGCCGGCAAGGGCTTCGCCGTGGTCGCCTCCGAAGTGAAGCAGCTGGCGGCGCAGACGACCAGCGCCACCGGCGAGATCTCGTCGAAGGTCGCCGAGATCCAGCAGGCGACGCAAGCGACGGTGCAGTCGATGGACGAGATCGTCCGGACCATCTCCAGCATGAAGGCGATCGCCGCGTCGATCGCCGGCGCGGTCGAGGAGCAGGGGGCCGCGACCGACGAGATCGCCCACAACTGCCAGCGCGCCGCGCAAGGTACGGCCCAGGTGACCAGCAACATCGCCGGCGTCGGCCAAGCCGCGGAATCCACCGGCACCGCGTCGACGCAGCTGATGACCCTGTCGGGTGGTCTGGAGACCCAGGCATCGGAACTGCAGAGGACGGTCGAGAGCTTCGTCGTCGATCTGAAGTCGGCCTGAGGAGATCGGCCGATCGGACCCGCGCGGTCGATGGGTCGGTCGTCCGGATGACGAAACGGGAGCGAGGATCGCACGATCCTCGCTCCCGCCCGTTCAGAGTGGGTGTCTGGGTCGGGCCGGTGGCGGCCCGCCGCTCACACCGGCTTCAGCAACACGTGCTTCTTCTTGCCCGACGAGAGCTTGATCGTGCCGTCGGCGGTCAGATCGTCGAGGCTCAGGCGGCGCTTTTCGTCGGCGACGGCGAGGTCGTTGACCTTCACCGCGCCGCCGGTGACCAGACGCCGCGCTTCGCCGTTGGAGGCGGCGAGGCCGGCGCGCACGAAGGCGGCGAGCACCCCGAGCCCCTCGGCGAGTTCCCCGCGCGGCACCTCGATCGACGGCAGGTCGGCGGCATGCGCCCCTTCCTCGAAGGTCTTGCGCGCGGTCTCGGCCGCGGCCTCGGCGGCCGGGCGGCCATGCACCAGGCTGGTGATCTCGGTCGCCAAGATCTTCTTGGCGTCGTTGATCTCGGCGCCGCCGAGCGCCTCGAGCCGGGCGATCTCGGTCATCGGCAGCTTGGTGTAGAGCTTGAGGAAGCGGCCGACGTCGGCGTCCTCGGTGTTGCGCCAGTACTGCCAGTAGTCGTAGGGGGCGAGCAGATCCGGCTCCAGCCACACCGCGCCCGAGGCGGTCTTGCCCATCTTGGCGCCCGACGAGGTGGTCAGCAGCGGCGTCGTCAGGCAATAGAACTGGGCGTCCTCCATGCGGTGACCGAGATCGATGCCGTTGACGATGTTGCCCCACTGATCGGAGCCGCCCATCTGCAGGATGCAGCCGTGGCGGCGATAGAGCTCGACGAAGTCGTAGGCCTGGAGGATCATGTAGTTGAATTCCAGGAACGACAGCGACTGTTCGCGGTCGAGCCGGAGCTTCACCGAATCGAACGACAGCATCCGGTTGACCGAGAAATGCCGGCCGACGTCGCGCAGGAACTCGACGTAGTTGAGGCTGCGCAGCCAGTCGGCGTTGTTGGCCATGATCGACCGGCCGCCGTCGAAGTCGAGGAACTTGGCGAAGACCCGCTTGATCCCGGCGAGATTGGCGTCGATGTCCTCGACGGTCAGGAGCTTGCGCGCCTCGTCCTTGAACGACGGGTCGCCGATCATCGTCGTGCCGCCGCCCATCAGGGCGATCGGCCGGTGCCCGGTCTCCTGGAGCCAGTGGAGCATCATGATCTGGATCAGCGATCCGGCATGGAGGCTCGGGGCGGTGGCGTCGAAACCGATATAGGCGGTGATCGGACCCGCGACACAGGCGGCATCGAGGCCTTCCGCATCGGAAATCTGGTGTACGAAGCCGCGTTCCGACAGAACGCGTAGGAAATCGGACTTGAATGCGGTCATGATCGGCGAAACCCTGGGACGAGCGGTGGGGGCGACCCCTCGCTTCGGCTCATAGCATCTCGCGGCGCGGGATGGCACCCCCGGGCGCGGATCGGCGGCGGCGAAGAACGGAGATCGAGGATGAGTGGCGTACGGGTGGCGATCGGGCTGATGAGCGGCACGTCGATGGACGGGGTCGACGTCGCGGCGATCGAGACCGACGGGCGACGGGTCGCCGGCTTCGGCCCGACTCTGTTCCGCCCCTACGGCGACGGCGAGCGGGCGACCATCCGCCGCGCCGTGGTGGTCGCCGCCCCCGCGACCGATCGCGCCGCGCGGCCCGACGATCTGCGCCGTGCCGAAGAGATCGTCACCGCCGCCCATGCCGATGCGGTCAAGACCTTCCTCTCCGACAACGGCCTGACCGCCGCCGACGTCGCGGTGGTCGGTTTTCACGGCCAGACCGTGCTGCACGCCCCCGAGCGGCATCTGACCATCCAGCTCGGCGACGGCTTGGCGCTGGCGCGGGCGAGCGGCATTCCGGTGGTCTACGACTTCCGCGCGGCGGACGTCGCGGCGGGCGGGGAGGGGGCGCCCTTCGTGCCGATCTATCACGCCGCGCTCGCCGCCTCGCTCGCGGTCGACCGGCCGATCGCCGTGCTCAACGTCGGCGGCGTCGCCAATCTCACCTGGATCGGCACCGCGGCCGGGGCGGAACCGACCGCCGAAGATCTCGTCGCCTTCGACTGCGGCCCCGGCAACGGATCGATCGACGACTGGTGTCTGGCGCGGGCCGGCCGGGCGATGGACTTCGAGGGCCGCTTCGCCGCCGCCGGCCGGGTCGACGAGGCGATCGTCGCCCGCCTGCTCGCCGATCCGTTCTTTCATCTGCCGGCGCCGAAGTCGCTCGACCGCAAGGCCTTCGGATCGGACGCCGTGGCCGGGCTCTCCCTCGAGGACGGCGCGGCGACGCTGACCGCCTTCACCGCGGCGGCGATCGCCCGCGGCCTCGACCTCCTGCCGACGCGGCCGGCGAGCCTGATCGTCGCCGGCGGCGGCGCCCACAATCCGACCTTGCTGGCGATGATCCGCGCGCGCACCGACGCCGCCGTCACCACCGCCGACGCGGTCGGCTGGTCGACCGACTTCCTGGAGGCCCAGGCCTTCGCGCATCTGGCGGTGCGCCATCTCGAAGGCCTGCCGCTGAGCTTCCCCCGCACCACCGGCGTGCCGCATCCGATGCGCGGCGGGGTATCGGCACGCTGGTGAGGATCACCCGACCAGCAGCGGATCGAGCCCCCGCGTGAGCCCGACCCGCTCGACCACCCGGCGGGCGGCGAGCAGCGTCCCGGCGACATAGGGCGTCGGCGAGGAGCCGGCGTCGTGGCGGATCACCAGCCGCTCGTCGGGGGCGCCGAAGATCGCTTCGCAGGACAGCACGAAGGACGGCAATCGCAGCGAATGGACCTGGATCGGCGTCGGCTCGGCGATCGTCGCGCCGCGGGTCGCGGGCAGGCCGGCCAGCGTCTCGGGCGGCAGCGAGGTGGCCGGGCGGCGCACCTCGGACAGCGCTTCGGCGAGTTCGCGCGCCGTGCCCGACGGCGTGTCGGGCTTGCGCGGCGAGGCGTAGTCGATCACTTCGACGTCGTCGACCCAGCGCGCCGCCTCGAGGGCGAAGCGCTTCAACAGCGTCGCGGTGATCGAGAAATTGCCGGCGGCGACCACCCCGCGGCCTGCGGCGCGGGCGGCGGCGTCGATCGCCCCGTAGTCGGCCGAGCCGAGACCCGACGTGCCGACCACCACGTGGCGGCCGGCGGCGAGCGCGGCGTGGACATGGGCGGCGACAGCGTCCGGGGCGGTGTAGTCGATCACCACGTCGGAGGGCACGGTCAGCGCCTCCTCGAGGCTGCCGACCAGGGCCACGCCGAGGGGCGCGCCGCCGGCGACCGTGCCGGCGTCCTCACCGGCGCGGGCCCGCGACACCGCGGCGGCGAGTTCGAGGTCCGGGGCCGCGGCGATCGCGGTGATCAGGGCGCGGCCGACCCAGCCGGTGGCGCCGGCGACGACGATGCGAAGGCTCATGGAACGGCTCCCGAGGGTTGATTTGCGCCGAGACTGCCGCAGCGCGGCGACGGCGGCCATCGAATTCGACGCACCGATCGATCACGTCGCGCTGATGTGACGACGCCGGCGACCGCGTGGGTCGCCGGCGTCGGACGAAACGGACGGTGGTGGGACGGTCAGGCGCTCTCGGCGTTGGCCGCCAGCCGCATGTCGACATATTGCTCGCAGTTGGCGAGCAACTCGTCGACCTTGCCTTCGAAGAAGTGGTTGGCGCCTTCGATGATGCGCTGATCGATGACGATGCCCTTCTGGGTCTTCAGCTTATCGACCAGGGTCTGGACGTCCTTGATCGGCACCACCTTGTCGATGTCGCCGTGGATGATCAGGCCGGAAGACGGGCACGGGGCGAGGAACGAGAAGTCGTTGAGGTTGGCCGGCGGGGCGATCGAGATGAAGCCCTCGATCTCCGGGCGGCGCATCAAGAGCTGCATACCGATCCAGGCGCCGAAGGAGAAGCCGGCGATCCAGCACGAGCGCGCGTCGGGGTGGATGGTCTGGACCCAGTCGAGGGCCGAGGCCGCATCCGACAGCTCGCCGGCGCCGTGGTCGAAGGCACCCTGGGAGCGGCCGACGCCGCGGAAGTTGAAGCGCAGCACCGCGAAGCCGCGCTTGGCGAACATGTAGTAGAGCTGATAGGCGATCTGGTTGTTCATCGTCCCGCCGAACTGCGGGTGGGGATGAAGGATCAGGGCGATCGGCGCGTTGCGCACCTTGGCGGGCTGGAATCGCCCTTCGATGCGACCGGCCGGTCCGTTGAAGATCACCTCGGGCATGGATAGGATCGTCCTGTGATCGGGAGGACCGGACGTCGGCCTCGTGGCGGCGATCGACCCCGATCGACCCCAGGCGCGTCGGCCACATCCCCTGGGGTATGTGGTGGCGTCGGGCCATCCGCCCGACCGATCGCCACTGTTAGCATGACCGGGGGGGCGACTTTCAAGCAATTCCGTCGAGCCGAGCCTGCGATCGCTCCGCCGCCCCGCCCGCGTCCTCCTCCTCCCGCCGATCGGTACCGCCGTGACCCGTCTCTACCTCGACCACAACGCCGGTGCGCCGGTCCGAGCCGATGCCCTCGCGGCGGCGGTGGCGGCGGCCGAAGCCGGCGGCAACCCGTCGTCGGTGCACGGCGAAGGCCGCGCCGCGCGGCGGCGGATCGAGGAGGCACGGCGCGAGGTGGCCCTGCTCGGCGGCGTGGCCCCCGCCCGGGTGGTGTTCACCTCCGGCGCGACCGAGGCCAACGCCACGGGGCTGTCGCCGCGCCTGCGCCTCGGGGCGGCGGAGATCCGGGTCGACCGCCTGCTGGTCGGGGCGACCGAACACCCCTCGGTGCTGGCCGGCGGCCGTTTCGCGGCGCAAGCGCTCGAGCCCTTGCCGGTCGACGGCGACGGGGTGATCGATCGCGCCCACCTCGCCCGTCGCCTCGCCGAGTGTCGCGCCGCCGGCGAGACGGTGCTGGTGGCGGTGCAACTGGCCAATTCCGAGACCGGAGTGATCCAGCCGATCGCCGAGATCGCCGGCCTCGTCCATGCGGCCGGCGCACTGCTGCATTGTGACGCGGTCCAGGCGGCCGGGCGCATCGCCCTCGACGATCCCGCCCTCGACGTCGACATGCTGTCGCTGTCGGCCCACAAGATCGGCGGATTACCGGGCGTCGGCGCGCTTCTGCTCAGGCGGCCCGACCTCGAGTTGGCGCCGTTGCTGCCCGGCGGCGGCCAGGAATCCAACCGCCGCGCCGGCACCCAGAACACCCCCGGAATCGTCGCCTTCGGGGTCGCCGCGGCGGCGGCGCGGGCTGGCATACGGGAAATTACGCAGACAGTTGAGAAGCGGGACTGGTTGGAGACGCAGTTGCGTATTATATCTGGCGATGTGAAAGTCTTCGGCGCCGGTGCGCCGCGCATCGCCAACACCACCATGGTGGCGGTGCCGGGGGTCGCGGCGGAGACGGCGGTGATCGCCTTCGATCTCGAAGGCATCGCGGTATCGGCCGGCTCGGCCTGTTCGTCGGGCAAGGTCGGACCGAGCCACGTCGCGCAGGCGATGGGATTGGGGGCGGATCTGATCCGCTCGGGGATCCGGATCTCGCTGGGGCGGGAGACGACCCGCGCCGATCTCGAACGCCTGGTCGCGACCTGGGCCGAGGTGATGGGACGGTTGGCGCGAACGTGAGCGACGGCCGCGCCGAGATGGACTAGAGTGACGACGGCTTCTCGAACCCGCGGTCCTTGAAACCGCGCTGCGAAAAGAGAGCAAGATGGCTGCTGTGAAGGAAACGGTCGACCAGGTCCGGGCGATCGACGTCGATCAATACAAGTACGGCTTCGAATCCGACATCGCGTCGGATCGTGCGCGCAAGGGGCTGGGCGAAGACGTCGTCCGCTTCATCTCCGCCAAGAAGAACGAACCGGAGTGGATGCTCGAGTGGCGCCTCGACGCCTACCGGCGTTGGCTGACCATGGACGAGCCGACCTGGGCGCGGGTCGAATACCCGCAGATCGACTTCCAGGAGATCTATTACTATTCCGCGCCGAAGAGCACCGCCGGACCCAAGAGCCTCGACGAGGTCGATCCGGAGCTGCTCAAGGTCTATGAGAAGCTCGGCATCCCGTTGAGGGAACAGGCGGTTCTGGCCGGGGTCGAGGGCGCCAAGATCGCCGTCGACGCGGTGTTCGATTCGGTCTCGGTGGTCACCACGTTCCGGGAAGAGCTCGCCAAGAAGGGCGTGATCTTCTGTTCGATCTCCGAGGCGATGCGTGAGCATCCCGAGCTCGTGCGGAAGTACATCGGCTCGGTCGTGCCGGTCACCGACAATTATTACGCGACTCTGAATTCCGCCGTGTTCTCGGACGGATCCTTCGTCTACATCCCCGAGGGCGTGCGTTGCCCGATGGAGCTGTCGACCTATTTCCGGATCAACGAGCGCAACACCGGCCAGTTCGAGCGCACCCTGATCATCGCCGAGAAGGGCTCCTACGTCAGTTACCTCGAGGGTTGCACCGCGCCGCAGCGCGACGAGAATCAGCTGCACGCCGCGGTGGTCGAGCTGATCGCCATGGACGACGCCGAGATCAAATACTCGACGGTCCAGAACTGGTACCCCGGCGACAAGGACGGCAAGGGCGGCATCTACAACTTCGTCACCAAGCGTGGCGACTGCCGCGGCGACCGCTCCAAGATCTCCTGGACCCAGGTCGAGACCGGCTCGGCGATCACCTGGAAATATCCGAGCTGCATCCTGCGCGGCGACGATTCGCAGGGCGAGTTCTGGTCGATCGCCGTGTCCAACGGCCGCCAGCAGGTCGACAGCGGCACCAAGATGCTGCACCTCGGCAAGAACACCAAGAGCCGCATCGTCTCCAAGGGCATCTCGGCGGGCCATTCGCAGAACACCTATCGCGGTCAGGTTTCGGTCAACCGCAAGGCGACCGGCGCGCGTTCCTTCACCAACTGCGACAGTCTGCTGATCGGCCAGGGCTGCGGCGCCCACACCGTGCCCTACATCGAGAGCCGGACGCCGTCGGCCAAGGTCGAGCACGAGGCGACCACCTCGAAGATCTCCGACGACCAGCTGTTCTACTGCATCTCGCGCGGGCTCTCGGCGGAGGAGGCGGTGGCGCTGATCGTCAACGGCTTCGTCCGCGACGTGCTCCAGCAGCTGCCGATGGAATTCGCGGTCGAAGCCCAGAAGCTGATCGGGGTCAGCCTCGAGGGCAGCGTGGGATGACCGACCTCTGCGTCGCCTTCGTCTCGAGCCTCTGAGGGGTGGTCCTCTCCCCCCTTGTGGGGGAGAGACAGAGAGGGGGGTGAGAGCTCTCCTCCTCCGCAGCGATCGAATGGGGCGCCGCATACCCCCCTCCCTGTCCCTCCCCCACAAGGGGGGAGGGACGACGTGGCGAGGTGGGCGAAAGAACACATGAATTCGCTGGATCGCCGATTGCGATCGCGACGAAAGGACGACGCGATGCTCGAAATCACCAACCTCCATGCCGAGATCGAATCCGAGGGTCGCGAGATCCTGCGCGGGCTCGACCTCGTGGTGAAGCCCGGCGAGATCCACGCGATCATGGGGCCGAACGGCGCCGGCAAGTCGACGCTCAGCCACGTGCTGGCGGGCAAGCCCGGCTATCTCGTCACCGAAGGCACCGCCACCCTCGACGGCGTCGACCTCCTCGGCCTCGATCCCGCGGCGCGCGCCGCGGCCGGGGTGTTCCTGGCCTTCCAGTATCCGGTCGAGATCCCCGGGGTCGGCAACGTCACCTTCCTCAAGGCGGCGCTCAACGCCCAGCGCCGCGCCCGCGGCGAGGGCGAGATCTCGACGCCGGACTTCATGCGCCTGCTGCGCGGCGCCGCCGGCCGCCTGGAGATCTCCCAGGACATGCTGAAGCGGCCGGTCAACGTCGGCTTCTCCGGCGGCGAGAAGAAGCGCAATGAGATCCTGCAGATGGCGATCCTGCAGCCGAAATTGTGCATCCTCGACGAGACCGATTCCGGCCTCGACATCGACGCGCTGAAGGTCGTCGCCGAGGGCGTCAACGGGTTGCGCTCGCCGGACCGCGCCTTCGTGGTGATCACCCATTACCAGCGCCTGCTCGACCACATCGTGCCGGACTTCGTCCACGTGCTCGCCAAGGGCCGGATCGTCAAGTCGGGCGGGCCGGAGCTGGCGCTCGAACTCGAGGCGAAGGGCTATGCCGACTTCGCCGAAGAAGCGGCGTGAAGGAGCGGACATGACCCTGGTTCCCGCCGCGCTGAAACGCCGGACCCGCGCCGAAACCGCGATCGACGCCGCCTTCGCGGCGGTGCGTGCCGATCTGCCCGGAGCCGGTCGCTCCGAGGCCTTCGCGCGCTTCGCCACCGACGGTCTGCCGCATCGGCGGATCGAGGCCTATCACTTCACCGACCTGCACACTCTGGTCACCGCGGCGCCCGAGCCGGCGCGCCGGCCGAGCCCGGAGGTCGCCCGCGCCACCGCGCTCGCCGCCGGGGTCGACGCCTTCGCGGCGGCCGGTGCGGCGCGCTTCGTGCTCGTCGACGGCTGGTTCTGCCCCGATTTGTCCGATCTCGCCGGCCTCGGCGACGGCGTGAGCGTATCCTCGGTCGGCGCCGGCCTGCTCGGCGGGCGGCAGCTCGCCGGCCGCGGCCTCGACGGGCTCGGCGAGCGCCTCGCCGACGGCGGCGCGGCGGCCGATCCGCTGGTGGCGCTGGCCTGCGCCTTCTACACCGACGGCGTGGTGCTGCGGGTCGCCCCCGGCACGCGGATGGCCCGGCCGCTGGAGATCCGCCATCTCGCCTCCGGCGCGTCGGTGTCGGCCCATGTCCGCCACCTGATCGTGGTCGGCGACGGCGGCGCGGCCGAGGTCCTCGAGACCCACGCCAGCCCCGACGGCGTCGAGATCCATGCCCATGGCCTGACGGAGGCGACGATCGGCGCCGGCGCGACCCTGTCGCTGGTCGATCGCCAGTGCGAGGGCGACCAGGCGATGCGCTTCTCGACGCTCGCGGTGGCGGTCGCCGACGACGCTGTCCTCGACCACACGGTGGTGACGTTGGGTGCGCGGCTCGCCCGCACCCAGGTCTTCGCCCGGCTCGGCGCGCGGACGCAACTGACCTCGCGCGGCGCCACGCTGGTGCGCGGCCGGGCGCACGCCGATGCGACGCTGGTGGTCGATCACGTCGGCGAGGACGCGGTCAGCCGCGAACTCTACAAGTCGGCGGTCGACGACGAGGCGCGCTCGGTGTTCCAGGGGCGGATCCGCGTCGATCCGGTCGCCCAGGGCACCGACGGCCGGATGGGGGCGCACGCCGTGCTGCTCTCCGATCGCGCCGAGGCGATGGCCAAGCCCGAGCTCGAGATCTTCGCCGACGACGTCGCCTGCGCCCATGGCGCCACCGTCGGGGCGCTCGACGACGCGCTGAAGTTCTATCTGATGAGCCGCGGCATCCCCGCCGCCGAGACCGAGAAGCTGTTGATCCGCGCCTTCCTCGGCGAAGTCACCGATGCCGTCGCCAGCGAGCCGGTGCGCGCGGTGATCGAGGCCGACGTCGAGGCGTGGATCGACGGACGGGAGAGAAGCGCATGAACGTGAACGCCGGTCCGATCGCGACCTACGACGTCGAGGCGGTGCGCCGCGACTTCCCGATCCTCGCCACCACGGTCAACGACCATCCGCTGGTCTATCTCGACAACGGCGCCTCGGCCCAGAAGCCGAAGGCTGTGATGGACGAGATGGTCGACGTGATGAGCCGGCGCTACGCCAACGTCCATCGCGGTCTGCATCACCTCGCCAATGCCGCGACCGAGGCCTACGAAGGCGCCCGCGAGATCGTGCGCGGCTTCATCGGTGCGGCGTCCGTCGACGAGATCGTGTTCACCAAGTCGTCGACCGAGGCGATCAATCTGGTCGCCAATTCGCTCGGTCAGTCGATCGGCGAGGGTGACGAGATCATCCTGTCGATTCTCGAACATCATTCCAACATCGTGCCCTGGCATTTTCTTCGGGAACGCAAGGGCGCGGTGATCAAGTGGGCGCCGATCGCCGACGACGGCAGCTTCCTCCTCGACGAGTTCGAGAAGCTGCTGTCGCCGCGGACCAGGATCGTGGCGATCACCCACATGTCCAACGTCACCGGCACGGTGGTGCCGGTCAAGGAGGTCGCCCGCCTCGCCCATGCGGTCGGCGCCAAGGTGCTGGTCGACGGCAGCCAGGGCGCGGTGCATCTGCCGGTCGACGTGGTCGATCTCGACTGCGACTTCTACTGCATCACCGGCCACAAGCTCTATGGGCCGACCGGCATCGGCGCGCTCTACGGCAAGACCGAAGTGCTCGCGGCGATGCCGCCGTTCCTGGGCGGCGGCGAGATGATCCTCGAGGTCGCCGAGGACCGGGTGACCTACGGCGCGCCACCGCAGCGCTTCGAGGCCGGCACGCCGCCGATCGTCGAAGCCGCCGGGCTCGGCGCGGCGCTGCGCTACATGGAGAAGCTCGGGCGGGCGGCGATCGCCGCGCACGAGGCGGATCTCGCGGCCTATGCCCATCGCCGGCTGTCGAGCCTCAATTCGGTGCGGATCTTCGGCAATGCCCCGGGCAAGGGGGCGATCGTCGCCTTCGAGATGACCGGGGCCCATGCCCACGACGTCGCGACCATCCTCGATCGCTACGGCATCGCGGTCAGGGCCGGCACCCACTGCGCCCAGCCGCTGCTGAAGCGCTACGGCGTGTCGTCGACCTGCCGGGCGTCGTTCGGCCTCTACAATACCCGCGACGAGGTCGACCAGCTGGTCGAAGGCCTCGCCCGGGCCCAGGCCTTCTTCTCGTGACCTTCCCACAAGCTCCCCGCGTCGTCGACGCGGGACCGATCGCCAGGGGGCGGACGATGGACTCAGCAGAACCGGACTTCTCGGCGGGACCCGCCGCGGTGACCACCTCCGGCGGCTCGGCGATCCCGCCGATGGAACTGGCACGGTTGACCGACGACATCGTCGGCGCCCTGAAGACCGTCTACGACCCGGAGATTCCGGCCGACATCTACGAGCTCGGTCTGATCTACAAGGTCGACATCGACGACGATCGCAACATCGCGATCGACATGACGCTGACCGCGCCGGGCTGCCCGGTGGCCGGCGAGATGCCCGAATGGGTCAAGAATGCCGTGTCGGCGGTACCGGGCGTCAACGAAGTCACGGTGGCGATGGTGTTCGATCCGCCGTGGGACCAGACGCGCATGTCGGACGAGGCGCGCATCGCCCTCGACATGTATTGAGCGACCAGAGAGGACGAGGAATGGGACTGTTCGGTGATCTTCCGGTGGTCAAGCTGACCGATGCCGCGGTGGCCCGGGTCAAGGCGATCGTCGCCGCCTCGGCGACGCCGCTCGCCGGGTTGCGGCTCGGCCTCGAGAAGGGCGGCTGCGCCGGCATGACCTACACCTTCACGATGGTCGAGACGCCCGATCCGCGCGACGACGTGGTCGCCATCGACGGCGTCCAGGTGTTCGTCGACCCGTCGGCGACGCTGTTCCTGCTCGGCACCACGGTCGACTTCCAGACCACCAAGATGGCCTCGACCTTCGTGTTCGAGAACCCCAACCAGGTCTCGGCCTGCGGCTGCGGCGAATCGGTGGCGATCGAACCCGCCAAGGTGTGAGGCGAGCAGCGGCGCTTCCGCGCTCTGCCGCGGTGGCGTGTGGCGGCGCCTTGACCGCGTGCGGGCCTCATGTCAGCAATCCTGACCTGATCGTCGGGGTCGAGAACCGCCATGTCCGCAGCCGATCCCTTCGTCGCTCTGTTCCTGTTCTCGCTGATCTCGGCCTGCACGCCGGGGCCGAACAACGTCATGTTGCTCGCTTCCGGGGTCAATTTCGGCTTCCGGCGCACCGTGCCGCACATGGCCGGGGTGTCGATCGGCTTTCCGGTGATGATGGCGGCGGTGGCGCTGGGGCTCGGCTCGGCGTTTCGCGCCGAACCGCGGATCCACGACGTGATCGAGGTGATCGGCGTCGTCTATCTCCTGTGGCTCGCCTGGAAGATCGCCGCGGCGCCGGTCGGCGTCGAGATCGGCCCGAGTGCCCCCGACGCCGCGGATGGCCGTCCGCGCTCGTCGGCGCGGCCGATGAGCTTCCTCGCGGCGGTCGCCTTCCAATGGGTCAACGTCAAGGCCTGGATCATCGCCATCTCGGCGGTGTCGGTCTACGTGCCCGAGAGCTATACGGCGATCGGCGGAGCGGCGCTGCTGTTCGGTGTCACCCTGATCACCGGGGTGATCTCGACCGTCCAGTGGGCGGCCTTCGGCAGTCTGGTGGCGCGGTTCCTGCGCGAGCCGATGCGGCTTCGAATCTTCAACGTGACCATGGCGGCGCTGCTGATCGTGTCGCTGTGGCCGGCGGCGGTCGACATCGCCGGCTGGTTCGGCATCCGGGGGTGAGGCCATGGACGACGGCACCATCGAATTGTTGCGCGAGTTCTGCGAGCCGCTCGGGCCGGTCGCCTTCAAGCGGATGTTCGGCGGTTGGGGCCTGATGGCCGAGGGGCGGATGTTCGCGCTGGTCGCCGGCGACGTGTTGCACTTCAAGGTCGACGACGAGAGCGCCGGCTTCTACGAGGCGCGGGGGCTCGAGCGCTTCGCCTACACCACCAAGGGCGGGCGGCGCACGGTGATGAGCTATGCCCGGGCGCCGGAAGAGGTGTTCGACGACCCTGACGCCTTCGCCGAGCGGGCGCAGGCGGCGATCGCCGCGGCCCGACGCACCGCGCTGGCGGCGGCCGAACCGCGGCGGCGGGCGCGGCGCCCGGCGTTTCCGGTCGAGTGATCGGCGGTCGCCGGCGAGATCCTGCGACTTGCGTGGTTGCCCCGATGGCGGTTTCGGTCGATAAGGCGGGCGGCCTCGCGAGGTGCCGCCGTGACGGCGACCCGCGAGACGGGACACACGAACCAAGGACCGAGCCACATGAGCGATCTCGACCCGGAAAACACCCTCGTCATCGAAACCACCAAGGGCCGCGTGGTGATCGCCATGCGTCCGGACCTCGCCCCCAAGCACGTCGCCCACATCAAGACCCTGGTGCGTGAAGGCTTCTACGACGGCATCGTGTTCCATCGGGTGATCGAGGGCTTCATGGCCCAGACCGGCTGCCCGAACGGCACCGGCACCGGCGGCTCGAAGTACCCGAACCTGCCCGCCGAATTCAACGCCGAGCCGCATGTCCGCGGCACCGCCTCGATGGCCCGCGCCCAGAGCCCGAATTCGGCCAATTCGCAGTTCTTCATCTGCTTCGGCGATGCCGGCTTCCTCAACCGTCAGTACACGGTGTGGGGCGCGGTGGTCGAAGGCATGGAGAACGTCGACAAGATCAAGCGCGGCGAGCCGGTCAAGGATCCCGACAAGATGATCTCGGTCAAGGTGTTGGCCGACATCGCGGCGTGAGCCGAGGGCGCCGCGGCGCCTGCCGATGCGAGTCCTGCGACGGCCGGAGCCTCACGCTCCGGCCGTTTGCTTTTGGAGTGCGTGAATTCTGCAATCTGCGATTGCTTTTTCCCGCGCCCGGCGCGAGATTCGGTCGGGCGCTCCATTCTTGTAGTGACATTTAATCGGAGTCGGCCTAATCTTCGCGGAGGTCGATCGTGGAGATCACCTGGGATCCCGCCAAGCGCGACGCCACGCTCGCCGAGCGCGGCCTCGATTTCGCCGACGCCGCGCTGGTCTTCGACGGCGTGCATTTCGACATCCCGGACCGACGCTTCGACTACGGCGAGGTGCGGATCGCCACTTTCGGCTTTCTGCGTCTGCGGATGGTGTCGGTGGTGTGGACGGCGCGCGGCGAGAGCCGCCGGATCATTTCGATGAGGTATGCCAATGACCGGGAACGCAGGCGTTTCGAAGAAGCCCTCCGGCGAATGGGTGGATCCTGACGACGCGCCGGAGTGGACCGACGAGATGTTCGAGCGCGCCGATCTCTACGTCGGCGAGACGCTGATCCGGCGCGGCCGGCCGAAATCCGCCACCCCCAAGGTCGCGGTCAACATCCGCCTGTCGGCCGACGTCGTCGCCCGGTTCAAGGCCGGCGGCCGCGGCTGGCAGACGCGGATCGACGCGGCGCTGAAGGACTGGCTGGCGGCGCACCCCGAGGCCGGGTGAGGGCCGGGGCGGGAGGCGCTGGCTTTTCGGCCCCTGCTTCGGGTAAGACACCCCGATGCGCGTCGACCTCTTCGATTTCGAACTTCCGCCGGAAAGCATCGCCCTGCGCCCCGCCTCGCCGCGGGAGAGCGCGCGGCTGCTCGTCGTCCGGCCGGGCGCGGAGCCACCGCTCGTCGACGCCACTGTCGCCGACCTGCCGTCCTGGCTGCGCGCCGGCGACGCCCTGGTGTTCAACGACACGCGGGTGATCCCGGCCGAACTCCACGGCGTCCGCATCCGCGAAGAGGCGCGCGCCGGCGTCGCCTTCAACCTGATCGAACGGGTCGATGCCTCGCACTGGCGGGCCTTCGCGCGGCCGGGCAAACGCCTGAAGGCCGGCGACCGGGTGCTGTTCGGGGCGACCGGCTCCGCCTGCCAGCTCGGCGAGGCCTGGGCCAGCGTCACCGCCAAGGACGACGACGGGGTGGTCGATCTCGCCTTCGATCTCGCCGGACCCGATCTCGACGCGGCGATCCGGGCGCTCGGCAGCATGCCGCTGCCGCCCTACATCTCGGCGCGGCGCAAGGCCGATGACGCCGATACCCGCGACTACCAGACCATCTACGCCCGCGAAGAGGGGGCGGTGGCGGCGCCGACCGCCGGGCTGCACTTCACGCCGGCGCTGATGGACCGGCTCGCCGCCCTCGGGGTCGAACGGCACTTCGTCACCCTCCACGTCGGCGCCGGCACCTTCCTGCCGGTCAAGGTCGACGATACCGCCGATCACAAGATGCATTTCGAGAGCGGCACGCTCGGCGCCGACACCGCGGCGGCACTCAATGCGGTGCGGGCGCGCGGCGGGCGGATCGTCGCGGTCGGCACCACTTCGCTCCGGATCCTCGAGAGCGCCTGCGACGAAGCCGGGCGGCTCGCGCCGTGGTCGGGGGCCACCGACATCTTCATCACGCCCGGCCGGCGGGTGCGCTCGGTCGACGCCTTGATGACCAACTTCCACCTGCCGCGCTCGACGCTGTTCATGCTGGTCTCGGCCTTCTCCGGGCTCGACCGCATGCGCGCGGCCTATGCCCATGCGGTCGCCACCGGCTACCGCTTCTATTCCTACGGCGACGCCTCGCTGTTGTTTCCGGATCCGACATGACCGAACTCACCCGTCCCGACGCGGCCCCTTCCGAAGCGCCGGCCTTCGGCTTCGCGCTACACGCCACCGACGGCACCGCGCGGCGCGGCACGGTGACGACCGCCCACGGCGAGATCCGCACCCCGGCCTTCATGCCGGTGGGCACGCTCGGCACGGTCAAGTGCCTCTATCCCGAGCAGGTGCGCGCGACCGGTGCCGACATCCTGCTCGGCAACACCTATCACCTGATGCTGCGCCCCGGCGCCGAGCGGGTGGCGGGGCAGGGGGGCCTGCACCGCTTCATGAACTGGCCCCATCCGATCCTCACCGATTCCGGCGGCTTCCAGGTCATGTCGCTCGCCAAGCTCAGAAAAATCACCGAGAAGGGCGTCACCTTCCAGAGCCACGTCGACGGCTCGCGCCACGAGTTGACGCCGGAGCGATCGCTGGAAATCCAGGGTCTGCTCGGCTCGGACATCCAGATGCAGCTCGACGAATGTGTCGCCCTGCCGGCCGACCGGCGCGAGATGGAACGGGCGATGGAGCTCAGCCTGCGCTGGGCGGCGCGCTCCAAGGCGGCGTTCTTCGGGCGCCGCGGCCACGGCCTGTTCGGCATCGTCCAGGGCGGCGACGACGAGGAGCTCCGCGCCCGCTCCGCGGCCGGGCTGGTGGAGATCGGCTTCGACGGCTATGCGCTCGGCGGCCTGGCGGTCGGCGAGCCGCAGGAGGTGATGTTCCGGGTGATCGAGGCGACCGCCCCGGCCCTGCCGGCCGACCGGCCGCGCTATCTGATGGGGGTCGGCACGCCGCAGGACATCCTCGGCGGCGTCGCCCGCGGCATCGACATGTTCGACTGCGTGATGCCGACCCGGGCCGGCCGGCATGGGCTCGCCTATACCCGCTACGGCAAGGTCAATCTGCGCAACGCCCGCCACGCCGACGATCCCCGACCGCTCGACGCGGCCTCCGATTGCCCGGCGGCGCGCGACTGGTCGCGGGCCTATCTCCACCATCTGGTGCGCACCGGCGAGGCGCTCGGCGCGATGCTGCTGACCCACGTCAACGTCGCCTATTACCAGAGCCTGATGGCCGAGCTGCGGGTGGCGATCGAGACCGGCCGCTTCGCGGAAGTGAAGGCGCAGATCGAGGCCGACTGGGCGCGCGGCGACATCGCCGCGCTGTGAATCTCACGCCGCGAAGCGCGCCCGGAACGGCCGCTTGAGCCCTTCGAGCACCACCAGCACCAGGGCACCGGCGGCGAGCGTCACCAGAAGATCGTCGCCGTGCAGCGGGCCGAAGCGGAACAGCCGGCTCGCCGGCGGCCAGGTCAGGGTCACCGCCGCGATCGCCGCGATGCCGACCAGCACGGCGATCAGCGCGGCGTTGGGCCGGATCAGCGCGGTCACCAGCGAGGTGCCGAAGCTGCGGTTGACCAGCGCCAGCCCGATCAGCGCCATGATCAGCGAGAAGAAGGCGAGCGCCCGGACTTCCGTCTCGGGCATGCCGCGATGGAGGGCGAAGAGAGTGATCGCCGCCACCGTGGCGAAGGCCAGCACGCCCTGCAGCACGCTCCACACCACCAGCGGGATCGAGAACAGCGGCGCCGCGGGATCGCGCGGCGGCCGCTTCATGACGTTGGCCTCTTCGATCTCGGCCTCGAACACCAGCGAGCACACCGGATCGATCACCATCTCCAGCACCGCGATGTGCATCGGTCCGAACAGCAGCGGCAAACCGAGCATCAGCGGCATCAGGGCGAGGCCGGCGATCGGCACATGGATGGCGAAGATGAAGCCCATCGCCTTGCGCAGATTGTCGTAGATGCGACGGCCGAGCCGGATCGCCCGGACGATCGAGCCGAAATCGTCGTCGAGCAGGACCATCGACGCGGCCTGACGGGCGACGTCGGTGCCGCGCCCGCCCATGGCGATGCCGATGTGGGCGGCCTTCAGCGACGGGGCATCGTTGACGCCGTCGCCGGTCATCCCGACCACTTCGCCGTCGCTCTTCAGGGCCTCGACGATGCGCAGCTTCTGTTCCGGCAGGATGCGGGCGAAGACCGAGGTGTCGCGCACCCGGAGGGCGAGATCGGCGTCCGACATCTCGGACATCTCGGTGCCGGTGACCACCCGCTCGGCGCCGATGCCGGCGCCGGCGGCGATGGCGCGGGCGGTCGCGGGATGGTCGCCGGTGATCATCACCACCCGGATCCCGGCGGCGCGGCATTCGGCGACCGCCGCCGGCACCCCCTCGCGCAAGGGGTCGGCGAGGCCGACCAGCCCGAGGAACGCGAAGGCGACGTCGCCGGGGGCCGCCGGCCGCGCGATCCCGTCGGTCTCGGCCTCGGCCACGCCGAGCACCCGCAGGCCGGCGGCGGCCATGGTCTCGACGGTGGCGCGGATTTCGGTGCGAGCGGCCTCGGGGAGGCGGCACAGGCCGGCGATCGCCTCCGGCGCGCCCTTGGCGGCGAGGCGGAAGCCGGGGGCACCCGCGGCGCGCGGCCACAGGTTGGTCACCGCCAGAAGGTCGCGGCTGATGCCCCAGGTGTGGAGCGGTCGCTCGGCCGGGGTCGCCGCGGCAGCGAGCGGATGGGCGAAGAAGGCCTTTTCCATCGGGTCGGTCGGATCGACCGACGAGGCGAGGCGACCACAGGCGACGAGCGCCAGCGCCGCGGCATCGTCCTCGGCGGCGGCCGCCGCCCGGCCGTCGGGGTGCAGTTCGGCGATGGTCATGCGGTTGCGGGTCAGCGTGCCGGTCTTGTCGGTGCACAGCACGGTCGCCGAGCCGAGGGTCTCGATCGCCGCGGCGCGGCGGGTCAGCACCCGGGCCTCGGAGATGCGGCGGGCGCCCATCGCCAGGAACACGGTGAGGACCACCGGAAACTCCTCCGGCAGCATCGACATGCCGATGGCGATGCCGGCGAGCAGCGCGTCGAGCCAACTGCCGCGCAACAGGCCGTAGAGCCCCACCACGGCCAGCGCGACGCCGCCGCCGCCGATGGCGCACCAGCGCACGATCACCAGCATCTGCTGCCGCAGGCGCGGCGGTTCGGTGGTGAGTTCGTCGAGGGACTTGCCGATGCGGCCGATCTCGCCGGCCGGTCCGGTGGCGATCACCTGAGCGCGGCCTTGGCCCCGCACCACGAAGGTGCCGGCATAGACGTTGGGCAGATCGGCGCCGCCGGGACGGCGGGCGACCAGGGCCTCGTCCGCCGCGGCGGGGCGCTTGTGCACCGCCACCGACTCGCCGGTCAGCAACGACTCGTCGACCTCGAGCTCCCAGCCGTCGACGATCACCGCGTCGGCGGCGATGCGGTCGCCGTCGGCGAGCACCAGAATGTCGCCGCGCACCACCTCGCGGCCGGCGATCAGGCGGACCGCGCCGTCGCGCACCACCCGCGCCTGGGGCGCCGACAGATCGCGGAGCGCCTCGAGCACCCGCTCGGTACGGCTCTCCTGGACCACGGTGATCGCCACCGACAGGCCGGCGAAGACCAGGAGCACCAGCGCTTCGGCGAGACTGCCGAGGATCGAATAGATCACCCCGCCGCCGATCAGCAGGGCCAGCATCGGTTCGCGCAGCACCTCCAGGACGATCCGCAGGATGTCGCGGCGCCCGGCGGCGGGAAGCTCGTTGGCGCCTTCGGCGGCGAGACGGGCGGCAGCCTCGGGTCCGGTCAATCCGCGGGAGGGATCGACGGCGCTGTCATCGGCCATGGCGTCGTCCAGGCTGGCGTCCCGGTGGGGCCGGGACGCCTCAACCTAGCACGGATGGCGGTCCGATCGGGTGACGTTCCAGTCGCAACGGCAGGCGGCGCGGTTGCGGACGACGAATGTCGGTGGCGTTCAGGATGTCGGAAGGGGCGACGGTGCGGCGGCCGGCGCGGCTTCCGCCGGCACGATCGTCGGGGTCGGCTCCGGCTCGACGATCAGCCGGTCGATGGCGGCGATCAGATGGGGATCGCACAGCACCGCCATGCGCTCCTTCTGGCCGAGCCAGGCCAGGACCTCGTCGAAATGGGTCGCCTCGTCGATCTTGGCGGCGGCCATCACCGGATCGAGCTCCGGCCGGCCGCGGGCCCTGAGCGGGATCGGCAGATGCATGCGCGCATGAACGGCGCGGATCGCCGGCACTTCGACCACCGCGGTCAGCCCGTCTTCGACCTCCGGCAGGTCGGCCTGGGCGAGGCTCTGGGCGTGCGCGGCGGCCGCGAGGATGGCCGGCGGATCGGTCTCCTCGGGGATCAGCAGCAGGTGGCGGCGCTTCAGCCACAGACCGGCGGCCAGCGACCCGGAGGTCCAGGAGATCGGCACGGCGAAGAGCAGGCCGATCAGGGTCGGCGCCATCCAGGCGAGGATCGCCGGCGAGATGACATAGGCCGCGAGCGCCATCATCGCGCCGATCGCCGCGTGCTGCCAGTGATGGCGGATGACTTCGGCCAGCGGAATGCCGCCGTCGTCGCGGCGCTGGGTCTTCCAGCCGGAATCGGCGCCGAGCAGGATCTCCGCGACGTGGCGGCTCTGCAGCAACATCATCACCGGGGCGACCAGCGCCGAGACCACGGTCTCGAGCAGCATCCCGACGATGATCGAGACGGTGCCGCCGGAGCGCTTGCGGATGTCGGAGCGCAGGATCGACTCGATGGTGCCGAGCAGCTTCGGCAGCAGCAGCACCCCCATGGTGATGATGAACAGCTGGAGCGCGCGTTCGCTGTCGAAGCGCGGCCAGGCCGGATAGAGCGAGAATTCCTTGGAGAAATATTCCGGCCGGATGAACCGGGCCTGCAGGGCGAGCGCCAGGCCGACCATCAGCAGCGCCAGCCAGATCGGCGAGGCGAGGTAGCTCATGATGCCGGTGGCGAAGTGGACGCGCGACGGCCACACCAGACCGCGGGTCGGCAGCACGGCGATGTGCTGGAGATTGCCCTGGGCCCAGCGGCGGTCGCGGATCGCCACGTCGAGCAGCGACGGCGGGCTCTCCTCGTAGGAGCCGCCGAGCCACGGCACCATGTAGACCGCCCAGCCGCCGCGGCGGATCAGCGCCGCCTCGACGAAGTCGTGGCTCATCACGTGACCCCCGAAGGGCTTGCGGCCCTTGAGCTCCGGCAGGCCACAGCAGGCAGCGAAGGCGCGGGTGCGGATGATCGCGTTGTGGCCCCAGTAGTTGCCGTCGCGGCCGTGCCACACGGCGAGGCCGCGGGCGATCACCGGCCCGTAGATGCGGCCGGCGAACTGCTGCAGGCGGGCGAACAGGGTGTTGCGGTTGGCGATCACCGGCAGGGTCTGGATGATCCCGGCCTTGGGATCGTCCTCCATCAGCCGGGCGAGGGTGATCAGCGTCTCGCCCATCATAAGGCTGTCGGCGTCGAGCACCAGCATGTGCTCGTAGCGGCCGCCCCAGCGGGTGACGAAATCCTCGAGATTGCCTGCCTTGCGCGCGATGTTCTTGTGACGGCGGCGATACCAGACCTTCATGCGCCCGCCGAGCCGGCCGCGCAGCCGGTCGATCGCCAGTTCCTCCTCGACCCAAACCGTCTGATCGGTGGTGTCGGAACAGACGAAGATCTCGAAGTGCTCGCCGGCGCCCAGCGCGATGATCTCCTCGGCCATCGCCTCGAGGGCGCCGAGGGTGCGGGCCGGGCTCTCGTTGTAGACCGGCATCACCAGGGCGGTGACGACGCCGAGCGGGCGGTCGAGGTCGGTCGGGCGGCGCTCGAAGAAGCCGGCGACGAATCCGGCGATGCCGCTCGCCGCCGACAGGGCGATCCACGAGAAGGTCAGGCCGAAGAACACGATCAACGGCCATTCCAGGCCGACGATGCCGCCGGCCGAGACCACTCCGACCATTTCGCGCACGCCATAGGCCGACAGCAGCGCCGCCACGCCGAACACGAAGATCCGGGTGACCTGCGTCGCCGAGGTCGGCGGGCCGTCGACCTCGGTCGCGCTCGGCCCGGTCCAGCGGTCGAGACGTTGGACCGGCATCGGGATCGGCGCCTCGGGCGGAACCGGCGACGGGAAGGCGGGCGGCGAAGCGAGGGGCTCGGCGGTCAAAGGGGCAATCCGGAGGTCGGCGGAAACGGGCAGATCGGTCATGCCACCCACCGATAGAGCCAGGTCTCGCTGACCGGCTTGGTACCGTCGGTCAGTTGCACCCGGAGTTCGGAGAGCGGCGCGTTGCGCGGATCGAGGTCGAAGGTCACGCGATAACCGCCGGTCACCGGGTTGGGTTTCAGGGTCGGCGCGACCAGTTTGCCGGCCGAGGCCGTGGCGACCAGTTTGACCTGGGCGGGGGCGGGCATCGGACCGACGAAGTCGATCATCCAGCGCCGCCAGTTGCCTTCGGCGCCCTGGCCCTCGCGGGTGTCGTCGACCCAGCCGAGGCTGGCGGGCAGGCTGCCGTCGGCGAGCCAGCGCAGCCGGTAGGCGGCGGAAAACTCCTGGCCGGCCGGCAGCTTGGCCTTGGGGCGCCAATAGGCGACGATGTTTTCGTGGATCTCGCCGTCGGAGGGGATCTCGACCAGCACCACCGAGCCCTTGCCCCAGTCGCCGACCGGCTCGACCCAGGCGGTCGGGCGCAGGTCCCAGCGGTTGTCGAGGTCGAGATAGTCGGTGAAGTCGCGGGCGCGCTGGACGAGGCCGAAGCCGAGCGGATTCTCGTCGCCGAAGGCCGAGATCTGGAGATTCTTCGGATTCGCGGTGGGCCGCCACAGGCGTTCGCCCTGACCGGTCTGGACCGCCAGCCCGTCGGACAGATGCACCGCCTGGCGCACGTCGTCGAAGCGGCTGCGGCCGATGCCGCCGTAGAGGAACATGGTGTTGAGCGCGCCCAGCCCGATGTGCGACATCTCCTCACGCGGAAACAGCGTCAGTTCCACGTCGATCGAGGTCTCGTCGCCGGGGCGCAGGGTGAAGCGGTAGGCGCCGACCACCGGGCGGCTCTCGAGCAGCCCGTAGAGGCGGATCGACTGGGCGTTCTCCTCGGGCTTCTCGACATAGAAGCGGGTGAACACCGGGAAGATCTCGCCCTCGGGATCGGCGGTGTTGATGGCGAGACCGCGGGCGGTCAGGCCGTATTGCAGGCCGCGGGCCAGCGCCTTGAAATAGGACGCGCCCTGGAACACCGCGAATTCGGGGTTGCGGTTGTTGTCGCCGGGCCGGCGCAGCTTGAGGCCCGACAGCGGCATGGCGACGACCTCTTCGGGCGCCTTGATCGAGGCGCCCCAGTCGAAGCTGTCGCGGTCGGCGCCGATCGGCAGCGCCTGACCGCCTTCCACCAGATAGATGCGGACGGCGCGGTTGTAGACCGAACCGGCGGCCATCGGCTCGAGGCGGAAGCCGACACGATCGTCGCGCCAGATCATCCGGTCGCGCTTCCAACGGATGTCGCGATACTGATCGAAGGAGAGGTCGCGGAACCGCTGCGGCACATCGGCGCCCGGATCGTTCCAGGCGGCCGCGGCCATCTTGCGGGCCTCGTCCTTGAGGCCGGCGAAGGAGAACGCGGCGGGCTGCTCCTGCGGCTCGGGCCGACGCGCGGGCACTTCCGGAATGGGCGCGTCCTGCGCGGCGGCGGGCGCCACGCCGAGCCCGAGTGCGGCGGCTGCGGCCAGGGACGAGGTGAGAAAGTCTCGGCGATCCATGGTGGAGATCCGTCGGACGAAACATGGCCGGAATTACGGCATCGGGAGGGGGGCGAGCTTCGGCGGAGCGGGTCGCCCGCCCTTGGTCGAAGAACGCGCGGCGCCACCGGATCCGCGCGTCCGGCGAGCGGCGGACCATAGCCCATTCCGATGACCGGTCAAAGACTTCAATCGGTCGCCGCGGGTGGTTTCGACGCTCCCGTGACGGTCGCGCGAGCGTCGCTGAGCCGGTCGCCGCTGCGACGGTAGCAGGAGCCGACGATCACCGGCGCGACGGGCGGCGGGACGCGAGCCGACGAAGCTTGTTGTGTCTTCGACAATACAGCACACCGATGGTCCGCGACGTCCGGTTCGCGACGCGGCGGCCGTGCGACGATCGCCGATAAGGCCCCGATTCGACGGGGGAACGACGGCGCGCACCCCGCAGCGGGGCGGCACGTGCCTTGCTTGGGGTTGGCCGACCGACGAGGGAGCGACCATGCTGGGATCCGATCTGGCGACTTTTCTGAGCGGGAGGGGGCGCCCCTTCGCGGTGGTGCTCGGCACCAACGAGATCGCCTCGGCGATCGCCGTGCACCTGACCCGGGCCGGCGACGGGGTGGCTCTGGTCCACGACCCGCACCCGCCGGTGCTGCGCCGGGCGATGGCCTTCGACGACGCGCTCTACGGCGATCCGGCGACCGTCGAGGGAATCACCGGCTTGCGCTGCGAGACCACCCTCGAGGTGGTGGCGGCGTTGGCCGAGCCCCATCGCGTCGCCCCGACCCTGCTCGATCTGTCGCATCTCCTGGCGCTGCGCTCGCCCGCCGTGCTGGTCGACGCGCGGCTGCAGAAGGACCGCACCGCCCCCGACCTGCGCGGTCTGGCGGCGATCGCCATCGGCGTCGGGCCGAATTTCGCGGTCGGGGTCAATTGCGACGTGGCCATCGAGACCCATCCGGAAGTGGTCGGGCGGGTGCTGTTCGGCGGCGCGACGCGGCGGGCCGACGGATGCTCGCCGCTGCTCGGCGCGGTCGGCGGCGATCGCCTGCTGCGCGCGCCGCAGGCCGGCCGCTGGCACACCCCCCACGACATCGGCCAGCGCATCTACCGCGGCCAGGTGGTCGGGCGGGTCGACGGCGAGGCGATCGTCGCGCCCTTCGACGGGATCCTGCGCGGTGTGGTGCGCGACGCGACCGAGGTGACCATCCGCGCCAAACTGGTCGAGATCGATCCGCGTGGTCGCGCGGCGCGCTGGACCGGTATCGACGAGCGCGGCCGGGCGATCGCTTCCGCCGTGGTCGCCGCGGCGGCCCGCGCCTCCGCCGACCGCCGGTCGCCCGT
Source organism: Siculibacillus lacustris (assembly GCF_004328075.1). Taxonomy (GTDB): domain Bacteria; phylum Pseudomonadota; class Alphaproteobacteria; order Rhizobiales; family Ancalomicrobiaceae; genus Siculibacillus; species Siculibacillus lacustris. The sequence goes on from NZ_SJFN01000011.1 coordinate 108,202, forward strand.
CGGGCTCGATCAGCTTCACTGAGCGCGGGGCGTACGTCCCGGGTCCCATCCGCCGCTTGTCGCGCGGCGGCGCTGCGCTAGAGTGCCGCCGACGCGGGCGGAGGGACATGGGCGACATGGCGAACGACGAAGGCTCGGCACGGCGGCGTCGGCGTGGTCGCTGGTGGCTGGCGGCGTTCGTCGTCGCGGCGGCGGCGCTGACCATCGCTCCGAGCCTGATCCGCGATCGGCTGGCCCGCGACCTGTGCCCGGCGACGGTCACGACCCGCGGCGTGAGCGACGGCGCGGCCTGGGAGGTGGCGCGGTCGGACTGCGGCGCCGGCCGGGTGGTGTGGCAGTTGCGGATCGTGCCGTCGAAGGGCGTCTCGACCCTGGTCTACGAGGCCGAGGGCGGACCGGCACCGACCGCCTGGACCCAGAGCGGTCTGACAGGTCGGATCGATCTCGCCGCCCCATTCGACGGGAATGCGACGATTTCGGTGCCGCTCGACCTCAAAGGACGTCCGACGACCCCGATTCGCGTGGTCGAAGGACGTCGAATCGAGTGAATCGGCGCGATCTGCGGCTTGTTCTCGCCGCGTCTCCCCTATATCTGAAATGTCTTGAGTAGGGCCGAAAGTCGAAGTCGGAACGTGGTCCGACCACTCGACCAATGCCCGCTCCACGAGAAAGGCGTTTCATGGTCACCCTGGTCGACACGATCGAAGGCCGGCGTCCGCGCCATCCGGAGAAGGCTCATCGTCCGGATCAGCCGGTCGCCCGCAAGCCGGCATGGATTCGCGTCAAGGCGCCGGGATCGCCGGTCTACAACGAGACCCGCGACATCGTCCGCGCCAACAATCTGGTGACGGTGTGCGAAGAGGCCGGCTGCCCGAACATCGGCGAGTGCTGGTCGAAGAAACATTCCACCTTCATGGTGATGGGCGACACCTGCACCCGCGCCTGCGCCTTCTGCAACGTCGCCACCGGCGTGCCGCAGCCCCTCGACCCGGCCGAGCCGGAGAACGTGGCGATCGCCGTCGAGACCCTCGGGTTGCTCCACGTGGTGATCACCTCGGTCGACCGTGACGATCTCGCGGACGGCGGCGCCGCCCACATCGCCGCGACGATCCGGGCGATCCGGGCGCGCTCGCCGGCGACCACCATCGAGGTCCTGACTCCCGACTTCCTGCGCAAGGAGGGCGCCCTCGAGCTGGTCGTGGCGGCCAAGCCCGACGTGTTCAACCACAATCTCGAGACGGTGCCCGGCAATTACCTGACGGTGCGCCCGGGCGCGCGCTACTTCCACTCGGTGCGGCTGTTGCAGCGGGTCAAGGAGCTCGATCCGGAGATCTTCACCAAGTCCGGCATCATGGTCGGCCTCGGCGAGGAGCGCACCGAGGTGTTGCAGCTGATGGACGACCTGCGGTCGGCCGACGTCGACTTCATCACCATCGGCCAGTATCTGCAGCCGACCAAGAAGCACCACGAGGTGACCCACTTCGTCACCCCGGACGAGTTCAAGAGCTACGAGACGATCGCCTACACCAAGGGCTTCCTGATGGTGTCGGCGAGCCCGCTGACCCGTTCGTCCCACCATGCCGGCGACGACTTCGCCCGCCTGCGGGACGCGCGCGCGGCGAGCCGAGCCCGCTGACGGGCGCGAGAAGGGGGCGAGCGATGCGTCGAGTCGCGGTGATCGGCTGTTCGGGAGCGGGAAAGTCACATTTCGCGCGGTCGCTGGCGGAGGTGACCGGCCTGCCGCTGGTCCATCTCGACGCCGAGTTCTGGCGCCCGGGCTGGCAGGCGACCGACCGCGCGGCCTGGCTCGGCCGCCACACGGAACTGGTGGCGCGCGACGCCTGGATCCTCGACGGCAACTACGGCGGCTGCCTCGAGCAGCGGCTGACCCGTGCCGACACGGTGTTCTGGTTCGACTTCCCGACCCTGTTCTGCCTCGGCCGGGTGATCCGGCGAGCGATCGCCGGCTACGGCCGTACCCGCCCGGACATGGCGCCGGACTGCCCCGAGCGCTTCGACCGCGAGTTCCTGCGCTATGTCGCGGGCTTCCGGCGCATCCATCGGCCGCGCATCCTCGAGGCGTTGACCCATCACGGCGCCCACCTCACCATCCATCGCTTCGCCACCTGCGCCGACGTCGCGTCCTATCTCTCGGGTGGGGTCGCGATCTCCGGAAATCGAGTCCATGCCCAGATATGAGACGTCGCGGCGGGTCCGCCATTCGGCCCGCCAGATGTTCGACCTCGTCGCCGACGTCGAATCCTACCCGCGCTTCCTGCCGCTGTGCGAGGCCCTGAAGGTCCGCGGCCGCCAGGACCTCGACGAAGGCGCGACCCTGCTCGTCGCCGACATGACGGTGTCGTTCAAGCTGGTGCGCGAGACCTTCACCAGCCGCGTCCGGCTCGATCCGGCGGCGATGCGCATCGACGTCGCCTATCTGGACGGCCCGTTCCGCCACCTCGACAATCGCTGGCTGTTCACCGCGACCGGGGAGGGGACCTGCGACATCGGTTTCCTGATCGACTACGAGTTCCGCAGCCGCACATTGGGCGCCCTGATGGGCGCGGTGTTCGACCGCGCCTTCCGCAAGTTCGCCGAAGCCTTTGAGGCCCGCGCCGACGCGATCTACGGACGGGCCGCCTGAGTTTTCCGCCCCGAGACTTGCCAAGCCGGTGAAGCCACCCTATAAGCGCGACCATTCCACACGCGGGCCGAGGGCGCTCGATCGGATCCCCGGGTCCGATTGTCAAGCGTCCCTACCGGTGTTTCCCGAAGGGGAACCATGACCGGCTCGCGGCGGTTCAACCGGTGAAACAGGAGATACGGGCCCATGGCTCTGCCCGATTACACGATGCGTCAGCTGCTCGAAGCCGGCGTCCACTTCGGCCACCAGAAGCATCGCTGGAACCCGAAGATGGCGCCGTTCATCTTCGGCACCCGCAACAACATCCACATCATCGATCTGGCGCAGACCGTTCCGCTGCTGCATCAGGCGCTGAAGGCGATCTCCGACACCGTCGCCCGTGGCGGCCGCGTGCTGATCGTCGGCACCAAGCGCCAGGCCCAGGAGCCGGTCGCCGATGCGGCCCGCCGCTCGGCCCAGTACTTCGTCAACGCCCGCTGGCTCGGCGGCATGCTGACCAACTGGAAGACCATCTCCAACTCGATCCAGCGCCTGCGCAAGATCGACGAGATGCTCGCCGGTGACGCCAACCTGCTGACCAAGAAGGAGCGCCTGAACCTCGATCGCGAGCGTCAGAAGCTCGACCGGTCGCTCGGCGGCATCAAGGACATGGGCGGCCTGCCGGATCTGGTGTTCATCATCGACACCAACCGCGAAGGTCTGGCCATCCAGGAAGCCAAGCGACTCGGCATCCCGGTCGCGGCGATCCTCGATTCCAACTGCGATCCGGAAGGCATCACCTATCCGATCCCGGGCAACGACGACGCCGGCCGGGCGATCGCCCTCTACACCGAGCTGGTGGCCCGCGCCGCCATCGACGGCCTGTCGCGCTCTCAGGGCGACTCGGGCCTCGATCTCGGCGAGGCCGAGACGCCGATCGAAGAGCCGGTGCTCTCGGAAGAGACCGCCGCCGGCTGATCTCTCGACCGGCCCGGACGCGCTCCGGGCCGGTCGTCATCATGCCGTCGTGGAGTGTCCGGTTCGATCACCGTCGCCGCCCGGGACAGGGGCGCACCCAGCGTGCGACCCGGCCCCATCGGTGGCATCGATCCTCCCGACGGCGGGCCGCCACGGCCCCGGGTCCCCGGCCGCGAGACCGCCGATCCGATCCCCCCGAAGATTCTGTCTGAAGCACATTCAGAGGCGAACATGACGATTTCGGCTTCCCAGGTGAAGGACCTCCGCGAGTTGACCGGCGCGGGCATGATGGACTGCAAGACGGCGCTGAAGGAGAACGACGGCGACGTCGAGGCGGCGATCGACTGGCTGCGCAAGAAGGGCCTGTCCAAGGCCGCCAAGAAGTCCGGCCGCACCGCCGCCGAGGGCCTGGTCGGGGTCGTCACCGACGGCACCCGCGGCGCCGTCGTCGAGGTCAACTCCGAGACCGACTTCGTCGCCCGCAACGAAGGCTTCCAGACGCTGGTCAAGGGCGTCGCCTCGGTGGCGCTCGACGCCGCCGGCGACGTCGCCAAGCTCGGCGCGCTGATCCTGCCGACCACCGGCAAGCCGGTCGTCGATTCGATCACCGACGCCGTCGCCACCATCGGCGAGAACATGCAGCTGCGCCGCACCGCCGCTCTGTCGGTGACCGACGGCGTGGTCGCCTCCTACGTCCACAATCAGGCCGCCGACGGCCTCGGCAAGATCGGCGTCCTGGTGGCGCTCGAGTCGACCGGCGACAAGGCCAAGCTCGCCCTGCTCGGCAAGCAGATCGCCATGCACGTCGCCGCCCACGATCCGACCCCGGTCGCGGTCCGCACCGAAGAGATCGAGCCGGCGCTGGTCGAGCACGAGCGCAAGTTCTTCTCCGAACAGGCGCTCGAGTCCGGCAAGCCGGCCGCGGTCGTCGAGAAGATGGTCGAGGGCCGCATCCGCAAGTTCTACGAGGAAGTCACCCTGCTGAAGCAGAACTTCGTCATGAACCCGGATCTGACCATCGAAGGCACCGTCGCCGCCGCCGCCGCCGACATCGGCGCGCCGATCGTCGTCAAGGCGTTCGTGCGCATGGTGATCGGCGAGGGCATCGAGAAGGAAACCAGCGACTTCGCGGCGGAAGTCGCGGCGGCCGCCGGCGTCTGATCCCCCTGCCGCCGGCGAAGTGCGCGGGCGGCGGTCGACCTTCCGATCGGCAGAGACGACGTGGGCGCTGGTGACGAACCGGCGCCCTTCGTGTATCGGCGGGGGGCGACGAGCGAATCCGTTCGGCGGCGACGTCGACCTCACACCTCGGGGGCAAGGCATGGGCGAGACACTGGCCTGGAAACGCGTGATCCTCAAACTCTCCGGCGAAGCGCTGGCCGGCGGCGCGCCGTTCGGCATCGATCCGGAGGTGGTCGGGCGGATCGCCGACGACATCGTCGCGGCGACGGCGCTCGGCGCCGAGATCGGCATCGTCATCGGCGGCGGCAATCTGTTCCGCGGTGCCTGGCTGGCGAGCCGCGGCACCGACCGCGTCACCGGCGACCACATGGGCATGATGGCGACGATCATGAACGCCCTGGCGATGCGCGAGGCGCTGGCGGCCCGTGGGCTGGCGGCGCGGGTGCTGAGCGGGCTGGCGGTGCCGACCGTGTGCGACACCTTCACGCAGCGTGATGCGCTCGCCGCCTTCGCCCGCGACCGGGTGGTGCTGTTCGCCGGCGGGCTCGGCGTGCCGTTCCTGACCACCGACACCACGGCGGCGATGCGGGCGAGCGAGATGCGCTGCGACGCGGTGCTGAAGGCGACCAACGTCGACGGCGTCTATACCGCCGACCCCAAGAAGGATCCGACCGCCACCCGCTTCGACCGGCTGACATTCGACGAAGCGATCCGCCGCGATCTCAAGGTGCTCGATACCGCGGCATTCGCTCTTGCCCGCGACAACGGGATTCCGATAATCGTGTTCTCGCTGCAGGAGCCCGGCGCGCTGGTCGGCGTGCTGGAGGGCGTGGGCCGGGCCACCGTGGTCGCCGGCCGGGACTGATCCCGCTCCGCCGTCGCATCTGCCCTCTCGACAGCGACGGACGGAGTTCGACGGCGCGCGACGTCGCAACCGACGCGTTCCCCGCCGGGAGTGCCGTCGATCCGTCACAACAGAGGGCCATCCTCGAGGAAATCCCATGGCACACAAGTTCGAAATCGACGACCTCAAGCGGCGCATGACCCAGTCGGTGCAAGTCTTCAAGGACGAACTCGCCGGTCTGCGCACCGGCCGCGCCTCCACCAACCTGCTCGAGCCGGTGACCGTCGAGGCCTATGGCCAGCGCATGACGCTCAACCAGGTCGCCACCGTCTCGGTGCCCGAGCCGCGCATGCTGCTGGTCTCGGTGTGGGATCGCAGCATGGCCCATGCGGTGGAGAAGGCGATCCGCGAGGCCAACCTCGGCCTCAACCCGATCGTCGAAGGCGCCACCATGCGGGTGCCGATCCCCGAGCTCAACGCCGACCGCCGCAAGGAACTGGTCAAGGTCGCCCACAAATACGCGGAAGCGGCCCGGGTCTCGATCCGCCACATCCGCCGCGACGGCATCGACCTGTTGAAGAAGGCGTTGAAGGACGGCATGAGCGAGGACGAGGAGAGCCGCCTCCAGGACCGCGTCCAGAAGCTCACCGACGAGGTCATCTCGGACATCGACAAGCTCCTGATCGCCAAGGAACAGGACATCACCAAGGTCTGAGCGCGGTCGATCTCGCGAAGGCAGGGCGGAGGCCCGAGATATGACCAAGGCCACGGAAGACCCGGCCGGACACGTGAGCGACGAAGGGCCGGGAGAGATCCCGCGCCACGTCGCCGTGATCATGGACGGCAACGGCCGATGGGCCCAGGCGCGCGGCCTGCCGCGCACCGAGGGCCACCGTCGGGGCATGGAATCGCTCCGGCGGATCATCCGCCACGCCTCGGGGATCGGCGTCGGCTATCTCACGCTCTACTCGTTCTCCTCCGAGAACTGGCGGCGGCCGGCCGAGGAGGTCGGCTTCCTGATGAGCCTCTTGCGGTTCTTCATCCGCCGCGACCTCGCCGAGCTCCATGCCGAGCGGGTGCGCATCCGGGTGATCGGCCTGCGCGAGGGGCTCGCCCCCGACATCGCCGCGCTCCTCGACGAGGCCGAGTCGCTGACTGCCGGCAACGACGGCCTGACCCTGGTGATCGCCTTCAACTACGGTTCGCGCGCCGAGATCGCCGAGGCGGTGCGCGCCCTGGCGGTCGAGGTCGCGGCCGGGCGCCTCGATCCGGCGGCGATCGATTCGGACGCGATCGGCGAACGGCTGTTCACCGCCGGCCTGCCTGATCCCGATCTGGTGATCCGCACCTCCGGCGAACAGCGGCTGTCGAACTTCCTGTTGTGGCAGTCGGCCTATTCCGAACTGGTGTTCTCGCCCGTCCACTGGCCCGACTTCGACGAGGCCCGGTTCGACGAGGCGATCCGCGAATACAACGCCCGTGAGCGACGCTTCGGCGGCGTCGGCGCGCGGCAGGGGGTGCGATGAACCAATCTCCGATTCCCCCGGCACCCGCAGGGTCCCGGGAACTGCGCCTGCGGGTGATCTCGGCGGCGGTGATCGCGCCGATCGCGCTCGGTCTGACCTGGATCGGCGGTTACGGCTTCCTCGCCCTGGTGGTGCACTGTGCGGTGGTGATGGCGTCGGAATGGGCGACCATCGTCGTCGGCCGATCGACCGCGCCGCTGCGGCTGGCGCTGCTGGCGCTGGTCGGCGCCGGCGTGGCGGCGGTCGGCATCGGCACCAGGGTCGCGACCGCCCCCGGCCTGGTCACCGGCGGGGTGATCGCCGTCCTCGGCATCGCCGCGGCGCTGGCTCAGCGCGAGGCCCGCGAGGCCCGCGACGCCCGGGCCGACCCGGTCGCCGTCAAATGGGCACCCTGGGGGGCGTTCTATGCCGGCATCCCCTGCGTCGCGCTGATCTCGCTGCGCGACGCGCCGATCGGCCTGTGGCTGGTGCTGTTCCTGTTCGCCGTGGTGTGGTCGACCGACATCGCCGCCTATTTCACCGGCCGCGCGATCGGCGGGCCGAAGCTGTGGCCGGCGGTCTCGCCCAAGAAGACCTGGTCCGGGGCGATCGGCGGCCTTCTCGCCGCCGGCGTCGCCGGGGCGGTCGTCGCCCATCTCGCCGGGGCGCCGCGGCTCGCGCCAGTGATCGGCGTCGGCGCGGTGCTGTCGGTGGCGGCGCAGGCCGGCGACTTCTTCGAATCGGCGCTGAAGCGGCGCTTCGGGGTGAAGGATTCGGGACGCCTGATTCCCGGCCACGGCGGCCTCCTCGACCGGGTCGACGGGCTGGTCGCGGCGGCCGTGGTGGCGCTGTTGATCGCGGTGCTGCGCGGCGGAGCGGGGAATCCCCAGGGCGGATTGCTGTTCTGGTGACGACGGCGGGCGGATCCGGCCGCGCCATTCGCGGGGATGGTTCGTTCACCATTGACGTGGCACAATGGCTCCGACGAGCTCCGGCCGTTCGGGGCAGAGGGTGACGATGGAAATCCTGCGCAGTACCGTGTCGATGTTCACAGGTTATGCCCCGCCATTCCTGTTCGTCCTGACGATCGTGGTGTTCTTCCACGAGCTCGGACACTTCCTCATGGCCCGGCGCTGCGGGGTCGGGGTCAAGGTGTTCTCGATCGGCTTCGGGCCGGAGCTGATCGGCTGGAACGACCGCAAGAGCACGCGGTGGCGCATCGCGCTGATCCCGCTCGGCGGTTACGTCAAGTTCGTGGGCGACGAGTCGGCGGCGAGCACGCCGGACCGCGAAGCGCTGTCGAAGATGGACGCCGCCGACTATGCGGTGTCCTTTCCCGCCCAATCGGTCGGACGGCGGGCGGCGATCGTCGCCGCCGGACCGATCGCCAATCTGATTCTCGCCGTGGTGATCTTCTCGGGGCTGTTCGTGACCGCCGGGCGCATGGACATCCTGCCGCGAGTCGGCGCGGTGACCGTCGGCAGCGCCGCGGAAGCCGCCGGGATTCGCGCCGGCGACGTCGTGGTGGCGATCGAAGGCCACGAGATCGAGTCCTTCCTCGACATCATGCGCCTCGTCTCCGGGAGGGCGGGTCTGCCGACCGCGGTCGGCATCGACCGCGACGGCAAGCGCCTCGACGTCTCCGTGACGCCGCGCCAGATCGAGGAGAAGAGCCGGTTCGGCGTGCAGCGCCGCGGCCTCCTCGGCATCCAGGCGAGCAATGATCCGGCCGATCGGCGGCTGAAGACCTTCGGCCCGATCGAAGGCCTGACGGCCGGCGTCGCCGAGACCTGGTTCGTCATCGAACGCACCGGCTCCTATGTCGCGGGCATCTTCTCGGGTCGAGAATCGGCCGACCAGCTCGGCGGACCGCTGCGGGTGGCGCAGATCTCGGGCGAGGTCGCCGGTGTCGGCTTCCTGGCGCTGATCAATCTCGCCGGCCTGTTGTCGGTGTCGATCGGCCTGCTCAATCTGATGCCGATTCCCATGCTCGACGGCGGGCATCTGGCCTTCTATCTCGCCGAAGCGGTGCGCGGCCGGCCTCTGTCGGAGCGCGCCCAGGACATCGGCTTCCGCATCGGACTGGCGCTAGTGTTGGCGCTGGTCATCGTTTCGACGTGGAACGATCTCACCCATCTGGCGTCGCTGTGACCGGCGGCGTCTCGGGCGAGACGGTCGCGGCGACGACGTTCACGAACTTCCGGGACGAGGGGACCGTTCCAGTATCGCGTTGCTCCCCGGGGTTGGCTGAGATGGACGGGACGGGTATGTCTGTTGACGTGGCGATCGGGCAACGGTCGGGTGGAAACCGGCCGGAGGGCTCTCCGGGTCGGGTTGCACCATCGGCAAAAGCCTGTACAACACACGGTAAGAACGAGCAGATTCAAGAGATCGCCTCGTCCCTCCGGTCGGTTCTTCCCGATCGGTCCGCGAGGGTGGCGACCATGCAGCACAGACGAGGCCCGGATACGATGAGTTCCCTCACGAAAGTGATGAAGAAGACGTTTCTGGCGGCCGTCTGCCTGACCGTTCTGCCGGTGGCGGGTGTCGACCCGGCGCTGTTCGGAGCCTCCATCGCCCACGCCGAATCGTCGATCGTCGTCCGGGGCAACAAACGCATCGAGGCGGAGACCATCCGCTCCTATGTCGCCGGCAAGGGCCGCTCGGCCGCCGACGTCGATGCCGGGCTGAAGGCGCTCTATGCGACCAACCTGTTCAGCGACGTGAAGATCGCCTCCGAGGGTGGGACCCTGGTGATCACCGTCGTCGAGGCGCCGCAGATCAACAAGGTCGTGTTCGAAGGCAACAAGCGCCTCACCGACGAACAGCTCGGCTCGGTCATCCAGATCAAGTCGCGCGGCTTCATGTCGAAGGCCTCGGTGCAGAGCGACGTGCAGCGTCTGCTCGAAGCCTATCGCCGCAACGGCCGCTACCGCGCCCAGGTCGAAGCCAAGGTCATCAGTCTCGCCGACAACCGCGTCAATCTCGTCTACGAGATCGACGAAGGCGACAAGACCGCGGTCACCCGCATCGGCTTCGTCGGCAACCACGCCTATTCGGCGGGACGCCTGCGCGACGTCGTCAAGACCCGCGAGACCGGTCTGCTCGGTTGGCTGCGCTCGACCGATACCTACGATCCGGAGCGGCTGCAGTCCGACCAGGACCTGATCCGCAAGTTCTACATGAAGAACGGCTATGCCGACTTCCGCATCGTGTCGGCGACCGCCGACCTCGATCGCGAGCGCAACGTGTTCTTCGTGTCCTTCACCATCGACGAAGGCGATCAGTACAGCTTCGGCGACATCGACGTGCAGACCTCGCTCGCCGGCCTCGATCAGGCCAAGCTGGCGCGGGTGGTGGGTACGAAGTCGGGCAACACCTATTCGTCCGACGATGTCGAAAAGACCATGGAGGCGCTCACCTACGAGGCCACCCAGGCGGGCTATGCCTTCGCCACGGTGCGGCCGCGGGCGGTGCGCGACTATGCCACCCACAAGATCTCGATCACCTACTACGTCGAAGAGGGTGCGCGGGTCTACGTCGAGCGCATCAACGTGCGCGGCAACGACCGCACCCGCGACTACGTGGTGCGTCGCGAAATGGACATGTCGGAAGGCGACGCCTACAACAAGGCGCTGGTCTCCAAGGCGGAGCGCCGCCTGAACCGGCTCGGCTACTTCAAGAGCGTCAAGCTCAACACCGAGCAGGGTTCCTCGCCCGACCGGGTGGTGGTCAACATCGACGTCGAAGAGCAGTCGACCGGCGAAATCGGCTTCGGCGCCGGTTATTCGACGACCGACGGCGTGCTCGGCGACGTGTCCTTCTCCGAGAAGAACTTCCTGGGTCGCGGCCAGTTCATCAAGGCTTCGGTCCAACTCGGCCAGAAGCAGCGCGGCTGGGGCTTCTCGTTCACCGAGCCCTATTTCCTCGGCTACCGCATCTCGGCCGGCTTCGACGTCTATCAGAAGCAGTATCTCGAGAACGATTACCGCAACTATGAGCAGCGGGATACCGGCGGGACCTTGCGCTTCGGTCTGCCGATCACCGAGAACCTGACGTTCGGCGTGAACTACACGATCAACGATCAGCGCATCAAGCTCAACGCGACCCAGGCCAACGACAACTACTCCGACGGAGAGGCTTCGCTCGCCTACAAGCGTTACGTCTGCCCGAGCTATCAGCCCGGCAACTCGGCGGCTTGCGGCAACTGGTCGCGCACCCGTCTGACCTCGGCGCCGGGCTACAGTCTGGTCTACAACTCGCTCGACAGCCTGCAGTTCCCGCGCGACGGCGCCTACGCCAAGTTCACGCAGGAATTCGCCGGGGCCGGCGGCGACGCCCGCTTCGTGCGGACCACCTTCGACGCCCGGTACTATCGCGAGATCTGGGCCGACTGGGGCATCATCGGCATGGCCCGCGTCAAGGGCGGCAACATCACCGGCATCGGCGAGTCGGTGGAGTTGTTCGACAACTTCTTCCTCGGTGGCGAAACCATCCGCGGCTTCGCCCCGCAGGGCATCGGCCCGCGCGACCAGTCGGTCTCGGGTACCGGCTACAAGCTCAACGAGAGCCTCGGCGCCAAGAACTACGTCGCCGGTACGCTCGAAGCGACCATGCCCTTCCCGGGCACGCCCGAAGAGTTCGGGCTCTATGTCTCGACCTTCGCCGACGCCGGCCTTGCCTGGGGCGTCGACAGCAAGTCGCTGCCGAAGAAGGGGACCTACGGCAGCGGCTCGAGCGCCGTCACCTTCAACTACGTCGACGACATGGCGCTTCGCTCCTCGGTCGGTGCCGGCTTGGTGTGGCGCTCGCCGTTCGGTCCACTGCGGGCCGACTTCGCGATCCCGCTGTCGAAGTCGAAATACGATCAGACCCAGTACTTCCGCTTCAGCGGCGGGACGACCTTCTGATCGGGCGTAACCGCGACGATCACGGGCCGCCGCTTCTCTCGCGGCGGCCTTTTCGCATTTCCGACAGGGCGAGGCCCGACGGCTGGTCATGAGCGATCCGGACTTCTTCCCCACTCCGAAACCCGTCACCGTGGCCGAGATCTGCGCCTGGACGGGTGCGACCGTGACCGACGACAAGGCCGGCTACATCGTGCTGCAGGGCGTGGCGCCGCTCGACACCGCCGGGCCCGGCGACCTGACCTTCCTCGACAACAAGAAATACGCCGAGATGTTGGCGGCCACCCGGGCCGGCGCCGTGCTGATCCACGCCCGCTTCGCCGAGCGGGTACCCGCCGGCGTGGTCGCCCTGGTGGTCGGCGACCCCTATCGGGCCTTCGCCACGGCGACCGGCCGGCTCTATCCGGCGGCGCTGCGGCTCGAGGGCCCCTATGGCGCCACGGGCATCGCCGCTGGGTCCCACGTCCACGAGGCGGCGCGGCTGGAGCCGGGCGTGACGGTCGAGCCGGGCGCGGTGATCGGCGCCCGCGCCGAGATCGGCACCGGCACGGTGATTTCGGCGGGCGCGGTGATCGGCCACGACGTCCGCATCGGCCGCAACTGCCATGTCGGCGCCGGGGCGACGGTGATCCATGCCCTGATCGGCAATCGGGTGATCCTGCACGGCGGCGTGCGCATCGGCCAGGACGGCTTCGGCTTCGCGATGGGGCCGCGCGGCCACCAGAAGGTGCCGCAGATCGGTCGCGTGGTGATCCAGGACGACGTCGAGATCGGTGCCAACACCACCATCGACCGCGGCGCCAACCGCGACACGGTGATCGGCGAGGGCACCAAGATCGACAATCTCGTGCAGATCGCCCACAACGTCGAGATCGGCCGCCATTGCGTGATCGTGTCGCAGGTCGGCATCAGCGGTTCGACCCATCTCGGCGACTTCGTCGTCGCGGCGGGCCAGGCGGGGTTGACCGGGCACCTCAAGATCGGCACCGGTGCCCAGATCGGGGCGCAGTCCGGGGTGATGAACGACGTCCCGGCCGGCGCGCGGATCATGGGCTCGCCGTCGCGGCCGATCATGGAATTTGCTCGCGAACTCGCGACCCTGAAGAAGTTGGCGCGGCGGGGGCCGTCGTCGGGGTCGGATCACGAAAACTGATTGCAGGGGAAGACCGTGTGATGTCCGATACTGCGAACTCGATGCTCGAATCCGTCGATATTCTTCGGTTGCTCGAACTCTTGCCGCACCGCTATCCTTTTCTTCTCGTCGACAAGATCATCGAGATGGACGGCGACACGTCCGGCATCGGCATCAAGAACGTCACCTTCAACGAACCACAGTTCCAGGGCCATTTCCCCGGACGGCCGGTGTTTCCGGGCGTGCTGCTGATCGAGGGCATGGCCCAGACGGCGGGGGCGATGTGCGTCGCCAACACCCTGAAGGTCGGCGGCCCGGGCAAGCCGAGCGTGGTCTATTTCATGACCATCGACAAGGTGAAGTTCCGCAAGCCGGTGCAGCCCGGCGACACGCTCGAATATCACATGAAGAAGATCAAGCAGCGGTCGAACATGTGGTGGTATCGCGGCGAGGCCAAGGTCGCCGGCAAGATCGTCGCCGAGGGCGAGGTCAGCGCCATGCTGGTGCGCGACTGACCGCGGCCTCTGCGCCGACGTCGGCCGCCTTCGTCACAATCCGACACGCGAAGTGATTTCGGGTCGCGACCGGGGATCGGCTAGACCACGTTCGCCAACAACCACGGAAAGTCGACTGCCATGGCCAAGATCCATCCGACCGCCATCGTCGAGGACGGGGCCGTCCTCGGCGCCGAGACGCGGGTCGGCCCCTATTGCGTCGTGGGTCCCCAGGTGGTGCTCGGCGACGGCGTCGAACTGGTCAGCCACGTCAGCCTCGCCGGCCTCACCGAGATCGGCGAAGGCTCGAAGATCTATCCCTTCGCCTCGATCGGCCATCCGCCGCAGGACCTGAAGTACCACGGCGAAGAGAGCCGGGTGGTGGTCGGGCGCCAGACGACCATCCGCGAACAGGTGACGATCAGCCCCGGCACCGAGGGCGGCGGCCTCCTGACCCGGGTCGGCGATCACTGCCTGCTGATGGTCGGCGCCCATGTCGCCCACGACTGCAAGGTCGGCGACCACGTCATCCTGGTCAACAACGCGACGCTGGCCGGTCACGTCTCGGTCGGCGACCACGCCATTCTCGGCGGGCTCTCGGCGGTCCATCAGTGGGTACGGATCGGCGCCCATTCCTTCCTCGGCGGCCTGTCGGGGCTGGAGAACGATCTGATCCCCTACGGCTCGGCGATCGGCGACCGCGCCCGGCTCGGCGGCCTCAACATCGTCGGGCTCAAGCGCCGCGGCTTCGAACGCGAGAACATCCATCGCCTGCGCGCCGCCTATCGCATGCTGTTCTCGGAAGAGGGCACGCTGCTCGAACGGGTCGAGGACGTCGCGACGATGTTCGCCGACGAGCCGCTGGTGATGCAGGTGGTCGAGTTCATCCGCGAGGGTGGCGACCGCCGCGTCTGCATGCCGCGGTCGGGCCGCGAAGGATGACCACGTGAGGGGCGCGCGGCCGGAGATCGACCCCGCCCGACGGCCGTTGGCGATCCTCGCCGGCGGCGGCGCCTTCCCGCTGCTGGTCGCCGAGGCAGCTGTCCGCGCCGGCCGGCCGGTGGCGATCTTCGCCATCCGCGGCGAGGCCGATCCGGCGATCGAGGCCCATCGCCATCGCTGGATCGGCCGTGGCCAGTTGGGCACGCTGCTCTCGGGCATGCGCCGGATCGGCGCGCGCGAGTTGGTGATCATCGGCGGCATCCGCGCCCGCCGCCTGCCGCGTCTCTCAGAACTCGATTTCACCGGCATCTGGGTGGTGCTGCGCAACCTGCGCATCCTGCGCCAGGGCGACGACGGCCTGTTGCGCAAGATCGCCAAGCTGATCGAGGCGCGCGGCGTGACCATCGTCGGCGCCGCGGAAGTCGCCCCGGAGCTCCTGATGCCCGCCGGGCCGCTCGGGCGCCTGGTGCCGAACGCGCGCGACCAGATCGACATCGCCGCCGGTCTGCCCGAGGCGCGTCGCCACGGCGCCGCCGACCTCGGCCAGGCGGTGATCGTCGTCGACGGCGTGGTGGTGGCGCACGAGGGCCCGCAGGGCACCGATGCGATGATCTCGGCCTTCGAGGCCGGCCGCGGCCGGCTGGAGGCGCCGTCGGGCGTGCTGGTCAAATGCGCCAAGCCGACCCAGGACCGGCGGCTCGACATGCCGGCGATCGGCCCCGACACGGTGCTGCAGGCGGCCCGCGCCGGGCTCGCCGGCATCGCCGTGGAGCAAGGGGCGGCCCTGGTCGCCGATCGCGCCGCGGTCGCCGGGGTCGCCGACACCCGCGGCATCTTCGTGGTCGGCATCGGCGACGGTGATCCGACGCTCGCCGCGGACGGAGAGGGAGCCCCATGAGCGCGCCCCTGTCGATCTATGTGGTGGCCGGCGAAGCCTCGGGCGACGTGCTCGGCGCCCATCTCGCCGAGGCCCTGGCGCGGCGGCTCGGCGACGGCGTGGTGTTCGCCGGGGTCGGCGGCCCGGCGATGGCGGCGGCGGGGATCGCCTCGCTGTTTCCCATGGCCGACATCGCGGTGATGGGCATCGGCCCGGTGCTGGCCCGCCTGCCGACCATCCTGCGGCGGATCCGCGAGACGGCGGAAGCCGCGATCGCCGCGCGCCCCGACGTGCTGGTGCTGATCGACAGTCCCGACTTCTGCCACCGCGTCGCGGCGCGGGTGCGGCGGGCACGGCCCGATCAGAAGATCGTCCTGTGGGTGTCGCCGACGGTATGGGCGTGGCGGCCGGGGCGGGCGAAGAAGATCGCCAAGCTCGCCGATCGCCTGCTGGCACTCCTGCCCTTCGAGCCGGCGGTGCACGCCGTGCTCGGCGGCCCGCCGACCACCTATGTCGGCCATCCCTTCCTCGACGACCTCGCCGCGGTCCGCCCGGAGGGCGCCCGCGCGCTGCCGCGGCCCGGCGAACGGCCCTTGCGCATCGTCGTGCTGCCGGGCAGCCGGCGCTCGGAGATCTCGCGGCTGATGGCGCCGTTCGGCGCGGCCCTGGGGCGCGTCCAGGCGGCGCTGGGGCCGCTCGAGGTGACTTTGCCGGCGGTCGACCATCTCGCCGCCGAAATCGCCGCCAGGGCCGCCGAATGGCCGGTGACGCCGAACCTGGTCGCCGGGCGCGACGCCAAATATGCCGCCTTCCGTGACGCCGACGCGGCGCTCGCCGCTTCCGGCACGGTGACGCTCGAACTGGCGCTGGCCGGACTGCCGGCGGTCGCCGCCTATCGCCTCGACGCCCTCGGCCGGCTGGTGAAACACATGATCCGGGTGCCGGTGCCGGTCCAGCCGATCCTCACCGTGCGCTCGGTGCTGCTGCCCAATCTGATCGTCGGCGAGAAGGCGATGCCCGAATTCATCGACGACGACTGCCGGCCCGACACGCTTGCCGCGGCGCTCGGCGCGCTGCTCGTCGACGGGCCGGAGCGCAACCGCCAGATCGAGGCCTTCGCGCGGCTCGAGGCGCGGATGCGCGCGGGCGTGCCCGGCAGCCCCGCCGACGCCGCGGCCGACGCCGTGCTCGAGGTCGCGGGACGCTGATCCCGGCCGCCGTCGCGCGGCCCGGACCCGGTCGGACACACGGCGCTCCGCCGAGCGCATCTCTGCACACACCCGGCAAACGAAAGAGGGCGCCTCGCGGCGCCCCCTCGGATGTCACACGAAAATGATCGCTCAGGCGCGGTCGTCGAGCAGTACGTAGGGGCGCTGCGGGGCGCCGGTGTAGAGCTGACGCGGACGGCCGATCTTCTGATGCGGGTCCTCGATCATTTCCTTCCACTGGGCGATCCAGCCGACGGTGCGGGCCAGCGCGAACAACACGGTGAACATCGAGGTGGGGAAGCCCATCGCCTTGAGGGTGATGCCCGAATAGAAGTCGATGTTCGGGTAGAGCTTCTTCTCGATGAAATACTCGTCGTGCAGCGCGATGCGCTCCAGTTCGACGGCGACGTCGAGCAGCGGATCGTCCTTGATGCCGAGGGTCGCGAGAACCTCGTGGCAAGTGTGCTGCATGATCTTGGCGCGCGGATCGTAGTTCTTGTAGACCCGGTGACCGAAGCCCATCAGACGGAACGGATCGTTCTTGTCCTTGGCGCGGGCGACGAAGTGCGGGATGCGATCGACGGTGCCGATCTCCTGCAGCATCTGCAGCGCCGCTTCGTTGGCGCCGCCATGCGCCGGTCCCCACAGGCAGGCGATGCCGGCGGCGATACAGGCGAAGGGGTTGGCGCCCGACGAGCCGGCGAGGCGGACGGTCGAGGTCGAGGCGTTCTGCTCGTGGTCGGCGTGCAGGATGAAGATCCGATCGAGCGCGCGCGCCAGAACCGGGTTGACCTTGTACTCCTCGCAGGGAATGGAGAAGCACATCTTCAGGAAGTTCGAGGTGTAGTCGAGGCTGTTGGTCGGGTACACGAAGGGCTGGCCGATCGTGTACTTGTAGGCCATCGCGGCGATGGTCGGCATCTTGGAGATCATGCGGATCGAAGCGACCATCCGCTGATGCGGGTCGGTGATGTCCAAGCTGTCGTGATAGAACGCCGCGAGCGCACCGACGTTGCCGACCATGATCGCCATGGGATGGGCGTCACGGCGATAGCCGGTGAAGAACTTCGCCATCTGCTCGTGCACCATGGTGTGCCGATAGACGCGGGATTCGAAGTCGGCGTGCTGCGCATGGGTCGGCAGATCGCCGTAGAGCAGCAGATAGCAGGTCTCGAGGAACGAGCCGTGCTCGGCGAGCTGTTCGATCGGATAGCCGCGGTGCAGGAGCACGCCGGCGTCGCCGTCGATGTAGGTGATCTTGGATTCGCAGGCCGCGGTGCTGGTGAAGCCCGGGTCGTAGGTGAAGCAATGCGTCGACCCATAGAGCTTGGTGATGTCGATGACATCGGGGCCGATCGACCCGGAATGGATCGGCAGGACCATCGACTTTTCGCCGATGGTGAGTGTCGCAGACTTATCGCTCATGCGGAGTACCCCCGAAGCGGATGATCGACCACGGTGACGGCTTGCGCCTTCGTTTGAACCGGTTCGTTTCGACCGGTCGACGAGGAGAGATCTTCGATCTCCACCGAGCGCGCCCAAGACCGAGCCCTAGCCCATTCGCGCCGGAGGGACAAGCACTTCCTACGGATGACCGAACGCGCCGGCTGCCCAAAGGTTCGGCGCTTCAAGCCCCTACCGTTGCTGCGAACGAATCGGTTCGCATCGCAACACGGCCCGCCGCGGCCGCCCGGTCCCCCGGCGGTCAGACCGCCAGGCGATCGGCGATGCGCCCGAGGCTCTCGTCGCGACCGAGCACCGCCAGCACGTCGAAGATGCCCGGCGAGGTGGTGCGGCCGGTCAGGGCGGCGCGCAGCGGCTGGGCCGCCTTGCCGAGCTTGACGCCGGCTTCCTCGGCATAGGTGCGCACCACGCCCTCGGTGCTCTCGGTGGTCCAAGTGTCCAACGCCGCGAAGCGCGGCGCCAACGCCGCCAGCACCGCCAGACCGGCCGGGTCGAGCAACGCCGCCGCCTTGTCCTCGAGCGGCAGCGGGCGTTCGGCCCAGAGATACCGGGCGCCGTCGAGGAGCTCGACCAGCGTCTTGGCGCGCTCCTTCAGCCCCGGCAGCGCAGCGCGCAGGCGGGCGGCGAGGTCGTCGTCGAGGCGGGCGAGCAGGGCGCGGCCGTCGGGCGTGTGCGGTAGGAAGGCCAGGAACGCCGCGTAGAGCGCGTCGTCCGGGGTCGAGCGCATGTAGTGGCCGTTGAGGTTCTCGAGCTTGGCGAAATCGAAGCGCGCCGCGCTCTTGTTGACGTCGGCGATGTCGAACCAGGCGATCGCCTGCTCGAGCGAGAACATCTCGTCGTCGCCGTGGCTCCAGCCGAGGCGGGCGAGGTAGTTGAGCAGGGCCTGGGGCAGGTAGCCGAGCGCCCGATAGGCGTCGACGCCGAGGGCGCCGTGGCGCTTCGACAACTTGGCGCCGTCGGCGCCGTGGATCAGCGGAATGTGCGAGAAGCTCGGCACCGTCCAGCCCATCGCCCGGTAGATGCCGGTCTGGCGGGCGGCATTGGTCAGGTGGTCGTCGCCGCGGATCACGTGGGTGACGCCCATGTCGTGGTCGTCGACCACCACGGCGAGCATGTAGGTCGGCGTTCCGTCGGAGCGCAGCAGCACGAAGTCGTCGAGCACGTCGTTGCGGAACACCACGCGGCCCTGGACGCGGTCGTCGATCACCGTCTCGCCGTCCTGGGGCATCTTCAGGCGCACCACGAAGGGCACACCGGCCGGCGCCTCGGCCGGGTCGCGGTCGCGCCAACGGCCGTCGTAGCGCGGCGGCCGGCCTTCCTTGGCGGCGAGCTCGCGCATCTCGTCGAGCTCGGCGGCGGTGGCCCAGCAGCGATAGGCGTGGCCGGCCTCGAGCAGGGCGTGGGCGACTTCGGCATGGCGGGCCATCCGCGCGAACTGGAAGATCGGCTCGCCGTCGCCCTCGAGGCCGAGCCAGCGCAACCCGTCGAGGATCGCGTCGATCGCGCCGTCGGTGGAGCGTTCGCGGTCGGTGTCCTCGATGCGCAACAGCATGCGACCGCCGGTGTGGCGGGCGTAGAGCCAGTTGAACAGCGCGGTGCGGGCGCCGCCGATGTGGAGATAGCCGGTCGGCGAGGGAGCGAAACGGGTGACGACGGAATCGGCCATGTCGGAAGCGGTCTCGATGACGAAAGGGGAGGGGGTGGACCGGTTTCGGTCGTCGGGACCGATGGTCAGGAGCACGGGCGTTCCTGTAGCATGATCGTGGCGAAATTCCCAAGAGGCAGTCGGCGTGACCGGGGCGGAGCTGCATCCGGGCGGATCGATCGGGGCGACGGTGCCGGCGGGCAGCGGCGCTGCGCCGCTCGCGTCGCTGGCGATCGCCGGCTCGTGGCGGCTGCGGCTCGCCGCCTTCGCCCGGCGGGCGGCGGACGCGGTCGAGGACGACCTCGGCGACGGCCTCGGCGGGCCGCTCCTGGTGGTGGTCTATGCCTTCGGCATCGCCGCCTATTTCACCGTGCTGAGCGAGCCCTGGCTGCCGGCGAGCGTCGCGGTCGCGCTGGCGGCCATCGTCGCGACGATGATCCTGCGCCGGCGCGGGCATGCGGCGCGGGGGCTGGCGGTGTTCGCGGCACTCGCCGCCGGGGTGGCGAGCGGCTCGCTCGAGACCCGGCGCTGGGCGGCGCCGCGCCTCGACCACGCGCGCACCGTGACGGTGACCGGCCGGGTGGTCGATCTCGACGCGACGGTGCGCGGCGGCACCCGCCTCGGCCTCGCGGTCACCCGCATGGAGGGGCGCGGCCTGACGCCGGAGACCACGCCGCGGGTGATTTCGGCGACGCTCGCCCCTTACGCCGCGGCGCCGCGGGTCGGCGACGGCGTCACCTTCCGCGCCCGCCTGAAGCCGCCGGAGGGACCGGTGCTGCCGGGCGGCTACGATTTCGCCCGCCGCGCCTATTTCGAAGGGCGCGGCGCCTCCGGCTA
The DNA here is from genome assembly GCF_004328075.1 of Siculibacillus lacustris. Lineage (GTDB taxonomy): Bacteria > Pseudomonadota > Alphaproteobacteria > Rhizobiales > Ancalomicrobiaceae > Siculibacillus > Siculibacillus lacustris. The sequence goes on from NZ_SJFN01000011.1 coordinate 128,840, forward strand.
CGTGCTCGGGCGGGCGTCGCCTGCCGACGTCGGGCCGCCCTCGACCCTCGACCGGCTGCTCGCGCCGATCGGCGATCTGCGCCACACCATCGCCGACCGGGTGCGCGCCAGCCTGCCGGGGGCATCCGGGGCGATCGGCGCGGCGATCATGGTCGGCGAGCAGCGGGCGATCCCCGACGCCGCGGCGGAAGCCCTGCGGGCCTCGGGCCTGACCCACATCGTGTCGATCTCCGGCCTGCACATGAGCCTGGTGGCGGGCGGGGTGATCGCCACGATCCGGCTGATCCTCGCCGCCTTTCCGGCGATCGCCCTGCGCTTTCCCATCCGCAAGTGGGCGGCGGCGGCGGCGATTCTGGTGACCACGGTCTATCTGCTGCTGTCGGGCAACCAGGTGGCGGCGCTGCGCTCCTACCTGATGCTGTCGGTCGCGCTCGTTGCGGTGATGCTCGACCGGCCGGCGCTGACCATGCACACCATCGCCGTCTCGGCGGCGGCGATCCTGGTGGTCGATCCGTCCGCGGCGATGGAGCCGAGTTTCCAGATGTCCTACCTCGCGGTGATCGCGCTGGTCGCCTCGTGGGACCTGTGGCGGCTGTGGCTGGAGCGGCGGCCACCGCCCGAGCGCGAGGCGGGGCTGGTCGCCCATGCGCTGCACGGCGTGGCGATGCACGTTCAGGGCTTGGCCTTCTCGTCGCTGATCGCCGGGCTCGCCACCGCGCCGGTGATCGCCGGGGTGTTCTTTCGCGGCGCGCCCTATTCGATCCTCGCCAACATGATCGTGCTGCCGGTCACCGGCCTGCTGATCATGCCGGCGGCGGTCTTGGCGGCGCTGGCGATGCCCTTCGGTCTCGACGCCTGGCCCCTATGGGCGATGGGTCTGGGCATCGACTTCATGGTCGCGGTCGGGCGCTGGGCGGCGGCGCTGCCGGGCGGCGCCGGGCTGATCGGCGCGCCGCATCCGGCGATGATGCCGCTCGGCATCGTCGCGGTGCTGTGGCTGTCGGTATGGCGCAGCAAACTGCGTCTGCTCGGGCTGGTCCCGGCGCTCCTGGCGACGGCGGCGCTGTTCATGGGCCCGCGCCCGGACATATCGATCGGCCGCCACGGCTCGCCGGTGGCGGTGCGCGACGCGACCGGGCGGCTGCACGTGCTGGCGACCCGCCAGGATCGCTTCGACACCGCCAATTGGCTGGCGGCCGCCGCCGATTCCCGCCCACCCGACGATCCCACGCTCGCCGCCGGCTGGCGCTGCGACCCGCTCGGCTGCGTCTTCCGGCTCGCCGCGGGAAGCGGGGCGCCGACGGGGGCGGATCCGACGGCGCGGAGCGACGGGTCGGCCGCTTCCGCTTCCGCGCGGCAAGGGGCGGATGACGGGGTTTCCCCAACGACCGGCCAGCCGCCGAACCAGCCGACGGCGGGACGTCCGCCCGGGGAGGCGGCGGTCGCGGCACGCGACCTGGGCGAGGACGATCTGGTGATCGCCGTGGTGCGCCATCCCCGCGGCTTCGACGAAGACTGCCGTCGGGCGGCACTGATCGTCACCGCATTGATCGCACCGGACGGCTGCCGCGCCCGCACCACGGTGATCGACCGCATCGACCTCGCGACCTCCGGCGCCACCACCTTGCGGTTCACCGGCCCGCCGCTGCGGCGCGCGCTGGGCGGACCCGCGCCGACCGCCGTCGCGCCGACGCCCGCGCCGCTCGATCCGACCGCCGAGCCCGGACTCGATCCAATCGCCGATCCCGTTTTCGGCCGCGCCGCCGGTCCGCCGGGGGAGGGGATCGTCGGCCCGGGACCCGAACCGGGTGCCGGATCGGCGCGCACCGGCCCGACCGTCGTCTCGACCGCCGTCGGCGCTCCGGTGACGACCGAGCCTGCCGCCTTCACGCCATCTGCGGCCCCGAAGTCGCCCCCGATCGTCGCCGGAGCGGTCGAAGCCGTTGCCGTCCTGGAACCGCCGATCGTCGCGCGGCCCGTGGCGATCACCACATCGCTGCCGTCGCCGCCGCGACCCTGGACCCCGGTCGATCCGCTCGCCGCGGCGATCCGCGCCGCGCGCGGCGAAGCCGCCTCCATCGCGGCGGCCGATGCCGCAGCGGCGAGCGCGACCGTCGAAGCCGAGACCGCGGCAGCGGGGCCGCCGTCGGCGCCGGCCGTCGACGACTGGTAGGGCGCCCCACCGTGTCGTGGCGAGCGCGAACGGCGCGACTCCGGTCACTCCCGATCGGGCACGCGGCGCCGAAGCCCGCGCACCGTCGGTGGATGCACACGGCCGCGCCCACGTCGAACCCGCCGCGTCGCCGCACCCTTCGTCCGACCCGCTCGGGCCGCGTTCAGTAGCGGCGGATCAGTCCGACCAGCCGGCCCTGCACCTTGACCCGATCGGGGCCGAAGATGCGGGTCTCGTAGGCCGGATTGGCGGCCTCCAGGGCGATCGAGGCGCCGCGCTTACGCAGCCGCTTCAAGGTCGCCTCCTCCTCGTCGACGAGGGCGACGACGATGTCGCCGGTGTCGGCGCTGTCGGAACGTTTGATCACCACCGTGTCGCCGTCGAGGATCCCGGCCTCGATCATCGAGTCGCCGCGCACCTCGAGGGCGAAGTGCTCGCCCGCGCCGACCAGATCATAAGGAACCGGAATGGCATGGGTGTAGGTCTGGATCGCCGAGATCGGCGTGCCGGCGGCGATGCGGCCCATCACCGGCACCGAGACGATCTCGGCCCGTTCGCCGTCACTGGTCGTGACGCTGCGTTGTCGCCCGAGGCTGCCTTCGATCACCGAGGGCGAGAAGCCCTTTCCGGGGGCCGTCGTGGCCCGCGACGCCGCCGCCAGACTCGGTGCGACCGATTCGGGCAGGCGTACGACCTCCAGCGCGCGCGCTCGATTGGGCAGGCGCCGGATGAATCCGCGCTCCTCGAGGGCGGTGATCAGACGATGGATCCCCGACTTGGAGCGCAGGTCGAGCGCATCCTTCATCTCGTCGAAGGACGGCGGAACGCCGGTCTCCTTCAGCCGCTCGTGGATGAACATGAGGAGCTCGTACTGCTTGCGGGTCAACATCGGCCCGATCCCCGTCTCCGCCACCCGCCCTCGGTTCCCCGAGTCGGGCGCTCCCCCTGCGTCGGATCGGGCAGGGCGTCGCGCCCTCGCTTTCGGTCCGCCGTTTCGTACCCTCCCACCCGCAGCGATTCCGAAGGACCGGGCCTGCGGATCGGCGGTGACGAGTCGGGTACAAATCACGAACCGAAACTACACGTTCTCTGGTTGTTCTGCAAGGGGTAAAGCGAGAACCTGGGAAAATACCAAACCTATTGCCTTGCACCCGTTCGTGAATTCGCTTTGGCTAACGAGTGCGATCGGAGGTCGGGGCCTTCAGTAGGCGGACGCTATCTGCTGATCGGAGCTTGCGTGCGAGGGCATCCGCATCGGCGGGTTATGCGGAAGTGGTCAGAATGAACAGAGAGTCGAAGCTGAGCTCTCCTCGCTTGGACCACCGATATTGGACCCGCTCCGTCACTTGATCTTGCCGGCGATGTAATCGGCCCGAGCTCTAAAACTATCCTCCTCAGCGTCCTTCAATGCTAACCGAACTTCGGCAAGGTACCGTCGGCCGCGCCCGGATCGCGCAGCCTCGTCAATCAACGAGATTGCGAGGGCGCCATCATCGGTGAGGCGGCCAAAGGTTTCGGGATCGAGATGACGGTCGATGAATGCATCGACGACGGTCTCTCTCAGCCGCGAGCAATTGTCCCAACCGAACCACCCACCCCAACCAAGGCGCGAGGATACCAAGCGCTCCGCTTCGGCGGAAAGTCTGCTCATCTCTAAGGACCGATACACTTTTGTGTAGGAAAACCCGAACAGCCATGCCTGAGATCGTGATCGGCGCCCTAGCGCTCGGGCCATCAAGAATGCGGCGAGGAAATCCTCATCCATCTGCCCGACCGGTTCTCTCGCGGTTCGTACGGCGATGAGCCATTGAGGTGGTCCCCGTCTGGCGGGCAGTTCGGTAAGCTTGGGTCGACCTGAGAGAAGGACGATCCCGATGACGGGGAAGCGGAAGCGGTATTCGGCAGATTTCAAGGCGAAGGTCGCGCTGGAGGCGATCCGGGGCGAGGCGACCGTGGCGCAGCTGACGGTCAAGTACGGCGTCCATCAGACGATGATCAGCGCGTGGAAGAAGCAGGCGGTCGACGGAATGTCAGGCGTCTTCTCCGGGAAAGCC
>NZ_SJFN01000012.1 GCF_004328075.1 Siculibacillus lacustris
TCCGGCGAGGCCGGCGAAGGCGGCGGTGCGGTCGCGGGTGGCCGGCGCGGCGATGGCGTCGTCGCCCGAATCGGCGCGCGGCGCGGCGATCGCCGGGGTGGCGGCGGCCGGGGCGGCGAGGGGGGCGATGGTCGGACCGGCGAGCGGCGGCCGCTGCTGTGCGGCGGCGCGGACGATCCGGCTCTCGACCAGGAGGTCGTTGGGGCCGCCGATCATCACCAGATGTTCGACGTCGTCGCGGCGCAGCAACACCAGGCGGCGGGTGGTGTCGACCGCGGCGGCGTCGACGACGCCGAGGCGGCCGCCCTTGGAATTGGCGAAGCCGCGGCCCGACAGGCGGCGGAACAGCCAGGTCAACCCGATCAGCAGCGCCACCACCACCAGCAGGGCCAGGGCGATCTGGGCGCCCCGCCCGGCGTCGGCACCCAGTTGGAGGTTCAACCAATCCCGCAGCGCGTTCATCTCGGGTACTCCTCGTGGCGACACCGTCCGCGGTCCCGTCCGGCGACGGGGATGCGAATCTGTGGGGCTCGCCGCAATGTTAACCAAGATCGGTCGAACTTGCCGGGCCCACCCTCGTCGTTTACCCAAACTTCACGGAAAACGCGAGCCGCCGATTGCACTTCGTGCCCGTCGTCCCGAAACGGAGGTCGCCGTTAACCGCTCGTTAACCATGCACTGGGAAGATCTTGCCCAGTGACGGTTGCCGCCGACGGTTCGGACGGCGAGAGGGGGATGGGATGGCGATCGGCGACCTCAGACTGATGGACACGCTGAAGACCAAGATGCAGTGGCATCAGGCTCGCCAGCGCCTCCTCGCCGAGAACGTCGCCAATTCCGACACCCCTCGCTACAAGGCCCGCGATCTGCGCCAGCCGGTGCTGGCCGAGGCGCCCAATCCGTCGGGAGTCCAGGCGACCCGGGTGCCGGCGGTGCAACTGGCGGTGACCGAGGCGGGCCACGTCGCCGGCCGCGGTGGCGACAAGGGATTCAAATCCGATTCGTCGTCGAAGTTCGAGGTCACGGCCAACGGCAACGCCGTCGACCTGGAAGACCAGATGGCCAAGTCGGCGGAGAACCAACTCGACTACCAGACCGCGGCGAGCCTCTACCAGCAGTCGCTGGCGCTGATCCGCACCGCGCTCGGCCGCAAGTAACCGCGCCCCACCGGGAGACGCCGCATGTCGACGGAATTCATCCAGTCCCTGAAGATCGCCGCCTCGGGCCTCAAGGCCCAGTCGGGCCGGATGCGGGTGATCGCCGAGAACGTCGCCAACGCCGATTCCACGGCGCGCACCGCCGGCGAAGACCCCTATCGGCGCAAGGTGCCGACCTTCACCGCCCATTTCGACAAGACGCTGGGCGCCCAGACCGTCGAACTCGGCAAGGTCCAGCGCGACCGCACCGACTTCAAGAGCCGCTACGAGCCGGGCCATCCGGCGGCCGACGCCAACGGCTACGTCAAATATCCCAACGTCGAGCCGCTGATCGAATCGGTCGACATGCGCTCGGCGCAGCGGTCCTACGAGGCCAACCTCAACATCGTCACCGCCACCCGCCGGATGATCTCCAAGACGCTGGAGATCCTGAAGGCCTGAGTTTTCCCCGCTCGCTCCCGCCGCGGCGGCGCGGGCGGTTCCGATCCCCGATGCCGCCCCGCCTCCGGAGACGCCCCATGTCGACCGCCGCCTATGCCGCCAATGCCTATCGTCTCGCCCAGGGGCTCGCGAATCGACCCGATCGGGGTCAGAGTGCCGATACCGCCGGCCGGCCCGACTTCGGCCAGATGGTCAAGGCGGCGATCGGCGAAGTCGCCAATCAGGGCCGGGTGTCGGAGAACAAGGCGCTGGCCTATGCCAACGGCAAGGCCGACGTGATCGACGTGGTCACCGCGGTGGCCGAGACCCAGACCGCCTTCGAGACCATGGTGACCCTGCGCGACAAGGTCATCTCGGCCTACGAAGAGATCATGAAGATGCCGATCTGAGCCGCCACGGCCGGTCGGACGACAGTCAGGAGCCGACGTGACCGGACCGGAAGTGCTCGACGTAGCCCGCGAGGGGATCGTCACGCTGGTCCTGGCGGCGGGGCCGGTGATGGTCGTCGGACTGGTGGTCGGCGTGATCATCGGTCTGTTGCAGGCAGTGACCCAGATCCAGGAGGCGACCCTGGTCTATGTGCCGAAGATCCTGGCGATCTTCGCCACCATGCTGATCGCCTTCCCCTTCATGGGATCGCAGCTGTCTGGCTTCTGGGCGCGGATCATCGTCCGGATCGCGGCAGAATGACGCGGGGCGCAACGGGGCGGGAGGATCGGCCATGACCATCCGCCTGCTGCCCGAGGTCGCGGTGCTGTACATGCTGGTGTTCGCCCGGGTCGCGGCGATCGTCATGTTGCTGCCGGGCTTCGGCGAGACCGCGGTGCCGGTGCGGGTCCGCCTCGGCTTCGCGCTGTTCCTGGCCCTGGTGCTGCATCCGGCGGTGTCCGGGCTCTATCCCACGGGTCTTTCGCGCAATGCCCCGGCGGCGGTGACGCTGCTCGCCGGCGAGATCGCCATCGGCCTGTTCCTCGGCATGGCGACGCGGCTGTTGCTGGCCGGTGCCCAGGTCGCCGGCACCACCATCGCCACCCAGCTCGGTCTCGGCTTCGCGATGACCGTCGATCCGACCCAGGGCAGCCAGGGGGTGATCGTCGGCAACTTCCTGTCGATCACCGCGGTGACGCTGATCTTCGTGACCGACCTGCATTTCCCGGCGATCGCCGCGGTGACCTCGAGTTTCGAGCTGTTCCGCCCGGGCACCTGGTTGCCGGCCGGCGATTTCGCGCAGGTGACGGTGCAACTGGTCGCCGAATCGTTCAAGGTCGGGATCCAGATCTCGGCGCCGTTCCTGGCCTTCGGGCTGATCTTCAACCTCGGGCTCGGCATGCTCCAGAAGATGATGCCGCAGTTCCAGCTGTTCTTCGTGGCGATGCCGCTGTCGATCGGCGCCGGCCTGCTCTTGTTCGGTCTGGTGATCGGCAGCGCCATGCTCTGGTACATGGACCACGTGCGCGACGGCCTCGGCCGTCTGGTGGCGGGGTGAGGCCATGGCCGAGGGTGGCGACGAGGACGACGATTCCAAAACAGAAGAACCGTCCCAAAAGAAGATCGACGAGGCGATCAAGCGCGGCGACGTGGCCAAGAGCCAGGAGCTGTCGACCTTCTTCGTGCTGTCGGGGGCGACGATCTTCGTCGCCTTTCTCACCCCCGGCCTGACCCGCGATCTCGCCCGCCCGCTGGCGGCCCTGATCGAACATGCCGACGAGATCGTCCTCGACCAACGCGGGCTGACCGACGTCTATCTGCACATCGGGCTGATCGTCGCCGGGGTTCTGGCGTTGCCGGCGCTCCTGTTCCTGGTCGCCGGGGTCGGCGGCAGTGCCATCCAGCACCGGCTCCTGTGGACGATGGAACCGATCATCCCCAAGTTTTCCAAAGTCTCGCCGCTGGCCGGACTGAAGCGCATCTTCTCGGCCGAAGGGGGGATGCAGGGCGTCAAGGGGGTGATCAAGATCGTCGTCGTCGGGGTGGCGATGGTGATGGCGTTGCGTCCGGAGATGCGCCGGCTCGACACCATGGTGCAGGTCGAGACGGTCGGCCTGCTGGCGGTGATCCAGTCGGCGGCGGTCAAGATGATGTTCGCCGTGCTGATCGTCATGGCCTTCGTCGCTGGTCTGGACTACATCTTCCAGCGTCGGCGCTGGATGAAACGACAGCGGATGAGCCGCGAGGAACTCAAGGAAGAGTTCAAACAGACCGAAGGCAATCCGGAGATCAAGGCCAAGATCCGCCAGATGCGTCAGGCGCGAGCGCGGCGACGGATGATGGCGGCGGTGCCCAAGGCGACGGTGGTGGTGACCAACCCGACCCACTTCGCGGTGGCGCTGCGCTACGAGCCGGGGATGCGGGCGCCGACGGTGGTGGCCAAGGGGGTCGACGACCTCGCCCTGAAGATCCGAGAGGTCGCCGCCCAGCACGACGTGCCGGTGGTGGAGAACCCGCCGCTCGCCCGCGCTCTGCACGCGACCGTCGACATCGACAAGGAAATACCGGAAGAACACTACAAGGCGGTCGCGGAGGTGGTCGGCTTCGTGATGCGGCTCGATCGACGGCGGGGCGCCCGGCCGCTCTGAGCGGTGCGGCAAGCTCTTGTCGCGCCGGGCGTTTCGCGCGACTTTCCGGGCGAGTCCGCGCGGGCAGATTCGCACGCTCCCGGGCGACGTTCCGATGCGGGTGCGGATCGACGGACGCGGCCGGCGCAGGGCCGTGGTGGAACGACGGGCCGTGGGCCCCGGGATCGGATGACATGGGACAGGTCGACGACCTCAACTCGGACACCACGGCGACGATCGACCGCGGTGGCAAGACCGGCAGCATCGGGCTCCTGGTGGCGTTGGCCTTGTCCTTCGTCGCGGCGGCGGCGGCCTTGGCCTTGGTCAAACCCGAGCAGGCCGAGCCCTATGTCCAGATCATTCTCGGCCTCCTGGCGGTGGTCGGCGTCTTCGCGCTGTTCGCCGGGGCGATCGGCCTGGTGCGCTTCGGGGCGCGGCCGCAGGGCCATACGCTGTCCAAAGGCTTCATGGACGACTTCGACGAAGGCGTGCTGGTCACCGACGACGAAGGGCGGATCATCTACACCAACCCCGGCTACGCGGTCCTGACCCGTTCCGACACGCTCAACGACCTGAAGACGATCGAACGCCTGTTCGCGGCCAATCAGGACGCCGCGGAATCGATGTTCCGGCTGTCCGATGCGCTGCGCCGGCGGGTGCCGGCGGAAGCCGAGATCCGCACCGTGCAGCCGATCGGCGCGACCGAGGGCGGCGCCCGCTGGTACCGGGTCAAGGTCAAGCCGCTGCCCGACATCGCCGAGCGCGGCGGCGACGGCCGCCGGCTGTCGGTGTGGCGGATCGCCGACGTGACGCGCGAACGCGATCGCCAGGAATCGAGCTTCCAGGAGTTGCAGCAGGTCGTGACCTTCCTCGACCATGCGCCGGCCGGCTTCTTCTCGGCCGATCCGGCGGGGCGGCTGACCTATCTCAACGCGACGCTGGCCGACTGGCTCGGCTACGATCTCGCCAAGTTCGAGCCCGGGGCGATCCGCCTCAAGGACATCGTCCAGGGGCAGGGCATGGCGCTGATCGGCGACACGGTGCCCGACGGGCGGACGCGGATCGTCGATCTCGACTTCGTCAAGCGCAACGGCCAGAGCCTGCCGGTGCGCCTCCTGCACAAGGTGCCGCCCGGCCCCGGCGGCAAGCCCGGCGACAGCCGCACCCTGGTGATCAACCGCTCGGCCGGCGAGGACGTCTCCGAGGCGCTGCGGGCGGCCGAGGTGCGCTTCGAGCGCTTCTTCAACAACACGCCGATCGCCATCGCCGCGCTCGACCGCACCGGCACCATCGGCCGCACCAACGCGCCGTTCCTGAAGCTGTTCGGCGGCATGGTGCGGGCCGACGCCGACGGCAGCCGCGGCCAGCTGATCGACACGGTGATCGACGCCGACCGGCCGAAGCTCGCCGAGGCGCTCGCGGCGGCGCTCCTGGGGCGCGGCGACATCGCCCCGGTCGACGCCCAGTTGATCGACGACGAAACCAAGAAGCGCTCGGCGCGGTTCTTCGTGTCGCCGGTCGAGGAGGGCACCGGCGAGGGCGAGGCGGCGATCGTCTATGCGCTCGAGACGACGCAGCAGCAGGAGCTCGAGCAGCGCTTCGCCCAGAGCCAGAAGATGCAGGCGATCGGCCAGCTCGCCGGCGGCATCGCCCACGACTTCAACAACGTCCTGACCGCGATCATCGGTTTCTCCGATCTGCTGCTCGGCAGCCATCGGCCGTCCGATCCGGCGTTCCAGGACATCATGAACATCAAGCAGAACGCCAACCGGGCGGCGGCGCTGGTGCGCCAGTTGCTGGCGTTTTCGCGGCGCCAGACGCTGCGGCCGGAGGTCGTGCAGTTCGGCGACACGCTGGCCGATCTGCACATGCTGCTCGGCCGTCTGCTCGGCGAGAAGGTCGAGCTCGACGTGCTGCACGGCCGCGATCTGTGGTCGATCCGCGCCGACACCAGCCAGATCGAACAGGTGATCGTCAATCTGGCGGTCAACGCCCGCGACGCCATGCCGGCCGGCGGCAAATTGACCATCGCCACCCGCAACGTGCCGTCGACCGAGAAACTGCCCTACAAGACCCTCGGCATGCCGGCCGGCGACTATGTGCTGATCGAGGTGTCGGACACCGGCACCGGCATTCCGGCCGACATCATCGAGAACATCTTCGAGCCGTTCTTCACCACCAAGCCGGTCGGCCAGGGCACCGGCCTCGGCCTGTCGACGGTCTACGGCATCGTCAAGCAGACCGGCGGCTTCGTCTATTGCGCCAGCGAGATGGGGGTCGGCACGACCTTCCGGATCTTCCTGCCGCGCCATGTCGAGACGCCGGCGGAAGCGGCCAAGGCGGCGGCGGAGGCGCGCAACGACGGCCCGGCGCAGGTGGCGACAGATCTGACCGGCTCGGCGACGATCTTGCTGGTCGAGGACGAAGAGGCGGTCAGGGCCTTCGCGTCGCGGGCCTTGACCTCGCGCGGCTACACCGTGCACGAGGCCGGCACCGGCACCGAGGCGCTGGCGATCATGGACGAGACCGGCGGCACCATCGATCTGGTGGTCTCCGACGTGGTGATGCCGGAAATGGACGGGCCGTCGCTGCTGCGCGAATTGCGCAAACAGCGACCCGACCTCAAAATAATCTTCGTTTCCGGCTATGCCGAAGACGCCTTCGCCAAGAACCTGCCGGAAGGGGAGAATTTCTCCTTCCTGCCCAAGCCCTTCACGCTCAAGGCCCTGGCCACCGCGGTCAAGGAGGCCCTGGGGCGTTAGAGGGATCGGCGGCGCCCTTCGGGCGCGGCGATCGGCGGGGGCGCGGCCCCGGCGATCGATTCAGCCTCCGCGGGAGGACGATCCAGTGGCCAACAGTACCGCGTATCTTCGTTACGTCATCAGAAGCATGCCCCAGGGCAACGGCTGGCGCGCCCGCGCGCTCAGCGGCGACCTGGCGGTCGGAGCGATCCGCTCGGCCCCGACCGAAGCCGCGGCGATCGACGCCGTACGCGCCGATCTCGACGCCGCGGCGACCGCGCAGGCCGCGCTGCGCGGCGACGACGGCTATCCGACCGCCGGCGAGGTGCGCGAGGCCTATGCGGTGTGCGAGCCGAAGTTCAACTCGACCCAGCGCAAGATGCTGCGCGCCCATCTCGAGGCGCCCGACCACGTCCTGACCGCCACCGATCTGGCGCTGGCGGTCGACCGCACCACCCATCGCTTCGCCAACAGCCAATACGCCATCCTCGGCCACCGGCTGGCGACCGAACTGGCCTGGGAACCGCCGCAGCACGCCGGCGAGCCGATGTGGATCTATGCCCTGGCGGTCGCCGCCGACACCGACGAGACCGCCGGTGACGCGGGCGAAGACCCGACCAAGAGCGGCGACCGCCGCTGGCAGCTGCGCCCGGAAGTGGTCGCGGCGATGACCAAGGGCTGAGGGCCGGCGGTCGCCTCCGGGCGACCGCGGTCGCGGGATGCGGCGGGACGTCGATCGACGTCGCGCCGATCCGCGCTCGGCCTCGCCGATCCGCGCCTCACGCCCCGCGCGCCAGCGCCCCCGCGATCTCCGCCGCCACCGCGGCGTTCGACAGGATGAGCGCGCGGTTGGTCACCAGGCTGCGGCCGGCGGTGGCCTCCAGGATCAGCGACAACAGTCGCGGCGTCACGTCCTTGGCGCGGACGCCCTCGGCATCGGCCCGGGCGATCGCCGCTTCGACCACCGGCTCCATCTCGGCGCGCGAGATCTCGAAGGCGACCGGTACCGGGTTGCCGATCAGCGCGCCGCCGCCGATCCCGAGGCTCTTGCGGGCGCGCCAGAAGGCGGCGAAGCTCGCGCCGTCGTCGATCCGCAAGGGCGCCGGCAGGCCGGAGACGCGCGACCAGAAGGCCGGAAAGTCGTCGGTGCCCCAGCCGATCACCGGCACGCCCTCGGTCTCCAGCACCTCCAGCGTCTTGGGCAGATCGAGCAGCGCCTTGGCGCCGGCCGAAACCACCACGACGGGGGTGCGGCCGAGTTCCTTCAGATCGGCGGAGACGTCGAAGGTCGTCTCGGCGCCGCGATGGACGCCGCCGATGCCGCCGGTGGCGAAGACCTCGATGCCGGCGAGATGGGCGCAGATCATGGTCGCCGCGACGGTGGTCGAGCCGGGGCGGCGGCTCGACACCGCGAAGGCGAGATCGGCGCGCGACAGCTTCATCACACCTTGAGCCTGGGCGAGGCGCTCGAGGCGGGCATCGTCGAGGCCGACGACGATCGCGCCGTCGAGCACCGCGATGGTCGCCGGAATCGCGCCGCCGGCGCGCACCGCCGCTTCGACCTCGCGGGCCACCGCGACATTGTCGGGCCACGGCAATCCATGGGTGACGATGGTCGATTCGAGCGCCACCACCGGCCGGTGGGCGGCGAGGGCGGCGGCGACTTCGTCGGCGACGACGAGGGGAAGAGAGGTCATGGAAGGCTCCCGTCGGGCCGGCCGGAGGGCCGCGCCTGCTGGAGCGTTGGTACACCGGATCGCCGGACCGGCAAACCCGCGGGGTGTGCGGGGCGGGGGCGCCGCGGCGGTCGAGCGGGCGTCGGCCGGCGACCTCGAACCTCTATCGGGTCGATCGAACGGGGGCCTCGTGGGGCGTCGAAGCAGAGCGATCGGTCGAATGATCAGCGCTCAGTGCGGGCTCCTGAAATGAAGTCTGATTCTACTATGCTTCTTCCATACTGATGGTTCTTGGTCATGGGTTCGAGGTCGCTGCCCTTGACCATCTCAGTGATCACTTTTCTTGGAAGCGTTATCCACGGAATCGTCTGCCGGACGCGAGCGATCGAATCGGTGATCTCCTTCACCTCGATCTCGTCGGTCAGCTTTGCTCCGGGCTTCATCGGCGGCTTGCCCAGAATCTCGTAGTCCACCCGAGAAATCGCCACGCCGGCACCGAAGGCCTTTTCCAGATCCGTCGGATCGATCCATTCCGCCGTCGATGGCTGAGCTGGATCCCTGAAGCGAACCAATGCCGGGAGATTCTCGAGCGCGATCGGCGTCTTCGGGCGGGCTTCCACGATCGCGTCGACCGTTCGAGGCATCGGACGATCGAGATACGGACGACCGGCGTATTTGATCAGGAGTCCTTGCTGCGAGTCGCTGCCTTTCCGAGTGATGTCCCGATCGAGGAGGCAGAAGAGGTAACCGCGCGCGCCGAGGTCGACGACGGTGGCGGCGCCCTTCACGTTGAAGAAGATCGCCGCCCCCATTCTGCCCAGCGGGCCGTCGCCGAAGCCGACCCACAGCCGTGCGACGCTCGACCCGACCTTCGGCCCCTCCGGCGTGTCGACGGTGATCGTCAACCGGTAGAGGAGCGCCCGCGGCGGGCTCTCCTGCCGGCAGCCGACGAGCGCCACCACCACCGCCAGCGCGGCCAGAAGCCGTTTCATGTTTCGCCTCCGCGTCGGTCGCAGTGGAGAGGCCGTTGCCTCCGCTCGCGCGCGACCCGTGCACGGACGTCATTCTACGGGCAGAGTTGCTTCGAGCCCGTTTCCGGATTTTCAGGGTGGGGCCTTGTGCCACACGCAGCCGATGCCGGTCTGCGGTCGCAGGCGGCTTCTAGGGTCCTTCGAACGCTCGACGAGAGGGTCGATCGGCCGCCGTCTCCAGTGTCCGCCCCGGGCGTCAGGGGGGTGGCGGCTCGCGTCCGTCCCCGGTAGTCAGGATCGCGCGGACCGGCGACGGCGGGCGATTTCGGCGCCGCGGCGGGGCCGCCCGCGCGCGGCTTCGACGCCTTCGAATCGCCGATCCGCCACCCGCTCGGCGCGAGCCCGACAGGCCGCGCGAAGGGACGCGCGGTGCGGCGTGAACAGATCTCGAACACGCGGCGATTATACGCTTTGTTCCAATGGCTTGAAGACCCCCTTGCGGAACGGAACAAAACATGTACATTGACTGAGTTTGAACGCGAAGGGCACGCGTGACATAAGGAGCGGGACGATGGCACAGGCGCAACTCCGCCTCGTCGAAGGGGACGGCATGGACAAGACCAAGGCTTTGGACGCGGCGCTGCAGCAGATCGAGCGCAATTTCGGCAAGGGCTCGATCATGCGGCTCGGTCAGGGCAAGGTGGTGGAGATCGAGACGGTGCCGACCGGCTCGCTCGGTCTCGACATCGCGCTCGGCGTCGGCGGTCTGCCGCGCGGCCGCATCGTCGAAATCTACGGGCCGGAATCCTCCGGCAAGACCACGCTGGCGCTCCACTGCATCGCCGAAGCGCAGAAGAAGGGCGGCGTCTGTGCCTTCGTCGACGCCGAACACGCGCTCGATCCGATCTATGCCCGCAAGCTCGGGGTCGATCTCGAGAATCTCCTGATCTCGCAGCCGGACACCGGCGAGCAGGCGCTGGAGATCACCGACACGCTGGTGCGCTCCGGCGCGGTCGACGTGCTGGTGATCGACTCGGTGGCGGCGCTGACCCCCAAGGCCGAGCTCGAGGGCGAGATGGGCGACAGCCTGCCGGGCCTGCAGGCGCGGCTGATGAGCCAGGCGTTGCGCAAGCTCACCGGTTCGATCTCCAAGTCCAAGACCATGGTGATCTTCATCAACCAGATCCGTCAGAAGATCGGCGTGATGTTCGGCAACCCGGAGACCACCACCGGCGGCAACGCCTTGAAGTTCTATGCTTCGGTCCGGCTCGACATCCGGCGGATCGGCGCGATCAAGGATCGCGACGAGATGATCGGCAACCAGACCCGGGTCAAGGTGGTCAAGAACAAGATGGCGCCGCCGTTCAAGGAGGTCGAGTTCGACATCATGTACGGCGAAGGCATCTCCAAGGTCGGCGAACTGGTCGATCTCGGGGTCAAGGCCGGGGTGGTCGAGAAGTCGGGCTCGTGGTTCTCCTTCGAGAGCCAGCGGGTCGGTCAGGGCCGCGAGAACGCCAAGCAGTTCATGCGCGACAATCCGGCCGTCGCCACCAAGATCGAGCTGGCGATCCGCCAGAACTCCGGGCTGATCGCCGACAAGATCATCCCGACCGGCACCGCCGAGGACGAGGACGGCCCGGTCACCGACTGAACCGCACCCGCGGGGCCGATCACGATCGGTCCCGCGACGGCCCCGGACCCGTCGCCCGCGTCGTCGCAGAGCTCTGCGGTGCGGATCGCCGTGCGTCGGGCGGACGGCGTCGGTGGACAGCGGGCGATGCGACGGATAAAACCCGAACCCGGTTCCGTTCACAGGACAGAGTTCGAACATGAGTGGCGTCAACGAGATCCGCGCGACCTTCCTCGACTATTTCGCCAAGGCCGGCCACGAGGTGGTGGCGTCGAGCCCGCTCGTGCCGCGCAACGACCCCACTCTGATGTTCACCAATGCCGGGATGGTTCAATTCAAGAACCTGTTCACCGGCATGGAGCGCCGCGACTACGTGCGCGCCACCACGGCGCAGAAATGCGTGCGGGCGGGCGGCAAGCACAACGACCTCGACAACGTCGGCTACACCGCGCGCCATCACACCTTCTTCGAGATGCTCGGCAATTTCTCCTTCGGCGATTATTTCAAGGAAGAGGCGATCTTCCACGCCTGGAAGCTGGTGACCGACGAATTCGGGCTCGATCGCAACCGCCTGCTGGTCACGGTCTATGCCGACGACGACGAGGCCCACGGGTTGTGGAAGCGCATCGCCGGGCTCCCCGACGAGCGCATCATCCGCATCGCCACCTCCGACAACTTCTGGCAGATGGGCGACACCGGTCCCTGCGGTCCCTGTTCGGAGATCTTCTACGACCACGGTGACCATATTCCGGGTGGCCCGCCCGGCTCGCCCGATCAGGACGGCGATCGCTTCATCGAGATCTGGAATCTCGTGTTCATGCAGTTCGAGCAGGTGGCCGGGGGCGCGCGGTCGCCCTTGCCGAAGCCGTCGATCGACACCGGCATGGGGCTCGAGCGGGTCGCGGCGGTGCTGCAGGGGGTCCACGACAACTACGACATCGATCTGTTCAAGGCGCTGATCCGGGCTTCCGTCGAGGCCACCGGCGTGCCGGCGGAGGGGGCGGCGCGGGCCAGCCACCGGGTGATCGCCGATCACCTGCGCGCCACCTCGTTCCTGATCGCCGACGGGGTGCTGCCGTCGAACGAAGGCCGCGGCTACGTGCTGCGGCGGATCATGCGGCGCGGCATGCGCCATGCGCATCTGCTCGGCGCCCGCGATCCGCTGATGTGGCGCCTGGTGCCGGTGCTGGTGCGCGAGATGGGCCGCGCCTATCCGGAACTGGCGCGCGCCGAGGCGCTGATCGCCGAGACGCTGCGGCTCGAGGAGACGCGGTTCCGCAAGACGCTCGAGCGCGGCCTCGGCCTGCTCGACGAGGCCAGCCGGGATCTCGGGGCGGGTGCCCGCCTCGACGGCGAGACGGCGTTCAAGCTCTACGACACCTTCGGCTTCCCGCTCGATCTCACCCAGGACGCCCTGCGCCAGCGCGACATCGACGTCGATCTCGACGGATTCGCCGCGGCGATGGCCCGCCAGAAGGCCGAGGCCCGCGCCTCCTGGGCCGGCTCCGGCGAGGCGGCTTCGGCGGCGGTGTGGTTCGGGTTGAAGGATCGGGTCGGACCGACCGAATTCCTCGGCTACGACACCGAGAGCGCCGAAGGCGTGGTGGTCGGGCTGGTCGTGGCGGGCGGCGAAGTGGGGGCGGTCGAGGCCGGCGCGGAGGCTGCGCTGGTCGTCAACCAGACGCCGTTCTATGCCGAATCGGGTGGCCAGAGCGGCGACGTCGGTGTCGCCCTCGGCGACGGCAGCCGGTTCCGCGTGACCGACACCCGCAAGGAAGGCGAGGGCCTGTTCGTCCACCATGGTGTGGTCGAAGCCGGGCGGATCGCGGTCGGCGATCCGGTGCGCCTGTCGGTCGACGGGGCGCGGCGGTCGGCGATCCGGGCCAATCATTCGGCGACCCATCTGCTGCACGAGGCGCTGCGCGAAGTGCTCGGCGACCATGTCGCCCAGAAGGGATCGATGGTCTCGGCCGATCGTCTGCGCTTCGACTTTTCCCATCCCAAGCCCCTGTCGGCCGACGAACTGGCGCGGGTCGAAGAGCTCGCCAATACGGTGGTGCTGCAGAACGACGAGGTGACCACCCGTCTGTTGTCGGTCGACGACGCCATCGCCTCGGGGGCGCGGGCGCTGTTCGGCGAGAAATACGGCGAAGAGGTCCGCGTCGTGACCATGGGGCGGCAGACCGACGGCAATCGCGCCGGGCGGCCGTTCTCGGTGGAATTGTGCGGCGGCACCCACGTGCGCCGCACCGGCGACATCGGTCTGGTGTCGGTGGTCGCCGAGACCGCGGTGGCGGCCGGCGTGCGGCGCCTCGAGGCGCTGACGGCGCGCGGCGCGCGCGAGCATCTGGTCGCTCAGGATCGTCGGGTGCGTGAGCTCGCGTCCTTCCTGCGGGTGGCGCAGGCGGAGGTGCCGGCGCGGGTCGAAGCGATCGCCGAAGAGCGGCGCCGCTTCGAGCGTGAGCTCGCCGACGCCAAGAAGAAGCTGGCGATGGGCGGCGGCGGCGAGGGCACGTCGGCGCAGCGCACGGTCGGCGGCGTGGCCTTCGTCGGCCGGGTGGTCACCGGCGTGTCGCCGAAGGATCTCAAGGGCCTCGCCGACGAGGCCAAGAAGGGCTTCGACGCGGGCGTGGTGGTCCTGGTGGCGGTCGGGGAGGACGGCCGCGCGGCGGTGGTGGTGGCGGTCGGCGGCGGGCTCGAGAGCCGCTTCGATGCGGTCGATCTGGTCCGTGTCGGTGCCGAGACGATGGGCGGCAAGGGCGGCGGCGGCCGCGCCGACATGGCGCAGGCCGGTGGCCCCGACGGATCGCGGGCGGAGGCGGCGATCACGGCGATCGCCGCGCGGATCGAGGCGCTCGCCGGGGCGTGAGAGGGCCGACGCCATGGCGAGGACGGCGCGACGCAGCAGCTGGAAACAGCGGGTCTTCGACGCACTCGAAGCGCCGGCGATCGGCGACCCGGTCGGTATCGCGGTCGAACGGGCGATCGTCCTGCTGATCGTCGTCAATCTCGCGGCGGTGATCCTCGGGACGGTGCCCGACTACAAGCTCACCCATGCGCCGCTGTTCCTGGCGATCGAGGCCGGGACGGTCGCATGTTTCGCGGTCGAGTACCTGCTGCGGGTGTGGGTCGCCGACCTCCACCGGCCGCTGCGCCGGCATGGCCGGTGGGGTGCGCGGGTGCGCTACATGGCGTCGTGGTCGGCGCTGATCGATCTCTTCGCCGTGGCCCCGACGCTGGTCGGATTCGCCTTCGGGATCAACGACGTCAACGTCCTGGTGGTGTTCCGCCTGCTGCGCTTCCTCAAATTGGCGCGTTATTCGACCGGCATGAGTTCGCTGTTCAACGCGGTCGCTTCCGAGCGGCGGGCGCTGTTCGCCAGCGGCGTGGTGATGGCCGGCCTGATCGTCACCGCCGCGTCGCTGATGCATTGGATCGAAGGGCGGGTGCAGCCCGATCACTTCGGTTCGATTCCGCTCGCCATGTATTGGGCGGTGACCACCCTGACGACGGTCGGCTACGGCGATTTCGTGCCGATCACCCCGGCCGGCCGGGTGCTGTCGGGGGTGGTGATGATGTTCGGCTTCTGCATGTTCGCCCTGCCGGTCGGCATCATCGCCACCGCCTTCGCGCGCGAGATCCACTCGCGCGACTTCGTGGTGACCTGGGGTATGATCGCGCGGGTGCCGCTGTTCTCGGAACTGTCGGCCGCCGAGATCGCCGACGTGATGCGCCTCTTGCGGGCGCAGACGGTGGAGAGTGGGGCGATCATCACCACCGCCGGTGATCCGGCCCATTCGATGTATTTCATCATGTCGGGAACGGTCGAGATCCGCCTGCCGAAATCGACGGTGCGGCTGTCGGACGGCACGTTCTTCGGTGAGATCGCGGTGCTGCGCAAGGCGCGGCGCTCGGCCGACGTGGTCGCGGTGACCAATTGCCGGCTGCTGCTGCTCGATGCCGAAGATCTGCAATATCTGATGCAGCGCAATGGTGAGATCGCCGATCACATCCGGGCGGTGGCGCGCGAACGGGTCGCCCAGGAGACCGCGACGCCGCGCGGCGACATCGGGCTCGACGAACTGGGCGATCGGGACGGCAAGCCGGATCCGCAAGGCTGACGTCGAGCGATCGGCGCGGCGGCTCGTCGTGTCGTCGGCGCTCGCTGCCGTCAGACGTCGAGGCGGTACTGAATGAAGCCCGAGCGGGTGGCGACCGCGTCGTAGAGGCGGCGAGCGGTGGCGTTGTCCTCGCGGGTCAGCCAGTGGACGCGAGGAACGTCGCGAGCGCGGGCCAGCGCCGCCACCGCGGCGATCAGCGCGCCGCCGGTGCCGGCGCCACGGTGATCGGGATCGACGAAGAGGTCCTGGAGATAGCAGCTCTCGGTCGGCAGCCAGCAGGAGCGATGGAAGATCGCGTGGACGATCCCGACCAGACGCTCGCCGTCGAAGGCGCCGAGCGCGGTCATCGGTTCGGCCGGATCGAGAAACCGGCTCCAGGTGAGGTCGGTGGTCGTCGGCGGGAGGGCGACCTCATAGAAGCGCTGATAGGCCGCCCACAGCGGCTCCCAGGCTGGGCGATCGGCGGCGACGAGCGGACGGACGACGACGGTCATGACGGATCTCGCGTTCGGGGATGAGCGAAGGTGCCATTTCGGGCGGCGGCCGGCCAGGGAAATCCGGCGCGCGCGATCGGCGCACCGCCAGGCCGCTCGGTCGTGGCGGGGCGGGCGAATCGGGAGAGGCGCCAAGTTCGGGGCCTCCTCACGGCTTCAGGATCTCGCGGAAGGCCGAGAATCGGTCCTTCCAGGTGAGGCCTCGTCGGCGAGGGTGTCGAGGATGAAGGCGAGGCGGCGCGCCTCGTCGACGGTGATCGCCGCCGGGGGCATGAGCACCGCCAGAAAGATCGCGATCTCGTCGAAGGTGTCGGCCTCGGCCTAGCCGAAGATGTTCATGCCGAGGAAGCCGGTGGCGAGCATGCCGATCTGGCTGAACAGGGTGACCACGGTGAGCTGCAGGATGGTCACCGCCCGACGGGGCAACAAATCGGTCTCGAGATCGGAGGCCATGTCGCCAAAGCGAATCGCGCCGGCCCGGATCGACGCGGCTCATGGTGGTGACCGGGCGGTCCGACCGCATCGGGAGCGCGGCGCGGTCGGAGTGTGCGATCAGGCCGGTCAGGAAGACCCGGTGACGGAACTGCGCCAGCAGGCCGCATTCGGGATCCGTGGTGAACAGCGTGCGGCGGGCATCGCCGACGACGGCGAAGGCCGGGTCCGAGCATGGCATGCGGGTGTCGGCCCAGATCTCGGCGCGGGCCGGATCGGCGAGGGCGAGCCAGACCACAGCCGGCAGGCGGTGGAACACGAATTGGCGACAGCGGGGGGCCAGCGGGCGGCATCGTCGGGGAAATCGTCGTCGAGCTCGATCCAGCGGCCTTTGGCGGCGCCGGCCAGCACCTCCCAGGGGGCGCCGCGGCCGCCTTCCGCCGGCATCAGCTGCAGGGGCCAGATCAGGATCTGGCGAAAGGTCACGACATGCGGCCGCCCCGCCGCTCCGTCCGCCGTCTCGGTCACGCCCGCCTCCGCCCGGTCGCCCGCCCCGCCGATCAGCGCGGCCGACGGCGAACTTCCCTGGGGGCGCGGGGGGACAAGCGCTGCGAAAGGGGCAGCGCGGCAGATGAAACGCGAAACGGCGGGGTTTCCCCCGCCGTCTCCAGAAAGCGATCGATCCGAGGCGATCAGGCCCAGGTGGCCATCTCGGCCTCGAGGTTGGCGGCGACCTTCTCCAGGAAGCCGGTGGTAGACAGCCACTTCTGGTCGGCGCCGACCAGCAGCGCCAGATCCTTGGTCATGAAGCCGGCCTCGACGGTGTCGACGCAGACCTTCTCCAGGGTCAGGGCGAACCGGCCGAGAAGCTCGTTGTCGTCGAGCTTGGCGCGATGGGCGAGGCCGCGGGTCCAGGCGAAGATCGAGGCGATGGAGTTGGTCGAGGTCTCCTTGCCCTTCTGATGCTCGCGGTAGTGGCGGGTGACGGTGCCGTGGGCGGCTTCGGCCTCGACGACCTTGCCGTCGGGGGTGAGCAGAACCGAGGTCATCAGACCGAGCGAGCCGAAGCCTTGCGCGACGGTGTCGGACTGGACGTCGCCGTCGTAGTTCTTGCAGGCCCAGATGTAGCCGCCCGACCATTTCATCGCCGAGGCGACCATGTCGTCGATCAGGCGATGCTCGTAGGTGATGCCGAGGGCGTCGAACTGGGTCTTGAATTCGGTCTGGAAGATCTCTTCGAAGATGTCCTTGAACCGTCCGTCATAGGCCTTGAGGATGGTGTTCTTGGTCGACAGATAGACCGGCCACTTGCGCATCAGCCCGTAGTTCATCGAGGCGCGGGCGAAGTCGCGGATCGAATCGTCGAGGTTGTACATGGCCATCGCGACGCCGGCGCCCGGCGCCTTGTAGACTTCCTTTTCGATCACCGCGCCGTCGTCGCCGACGAACTTGATGGTCAGGGTGCCCTTGCCGGGGAACTTGAAGTCGGTCGCCTTGTACTGGTCGCCGAAGGCGTGACGGCCGACGACGATCGGCTGGGTCCAGCCGGGGACGAGGCGCGGCACGTTCCGGCAGATGATCGGCTCGCGGAAGATCACGCCGCCGAGGATGTTGCGGATGGTGCCGTTGGGCGACTTCCACATCTCCTTGAGGTTGAACTCCTTCACGCGGGCTTCGTCCGGCGTGATGGTCGCGCACTTGATGCCGACGCCGTGCTTCTTGATGGCGTTGGCCGCGTCGACGGTGACCTGATCGTTGGTGGCGTCGCGATGTTCGACCGAGAGGTCGTAATATTCGATGTCGAGATCGAGGTAGGGCAGGATCAGCTTGTCCTTGATCGCCTGCCAGATGATGCGGGTCATCTCGTCGCCGTCGAGATCGACGACCGGGTTGGTTACCTTGATCTTCGCCATGGAGAGTTCCCTCTGAGTTCGCGGGCCGGGCGACCGCGCGGGCGCGCCTTCGCGTGCGCGAGACGGATGCGCCGGTCTATATCGCGGCAGAATGTCGCCGCCAAGCTATCCGTTTCGGCGAGGCCAGCTTTTCAGCGACCGCGGGGCTTGCCGGCGATCAGCGCTTCCTGGGCGGTGATCGCGCCCGCCCGCGGGTCGACGATTTCGGCCACGCAGGCGCCCGGCAAGGTCGGCCCGCAGGTGCGGGCGAGGTCGCGCCAGGCGACGCAGCGGCCGTTCGGGCCGCGGTAGCCGGGGCCGCCCTTGCAGCCGCAGCCGGAGCAGGCGGCGGCCGAAGGGTCGCCCTTCGGCGTGGGGAGAAGCCGGGTGGACGCCGGGTCGGGCGCGTCGGGGGTGCAGTGCGTGCTCGCCGGCGTGCCGCAGCGCGTCTCCAGGAGCCGCCACGTGACGCAGTGGCCTTCGGCGTCGCGCCAGCCGGGGGCGTCGGGCTCGCAGGCGCGGGCGGGCACCGCAAATCCGCTCGCCGACACTGCGACGACGGCCAGAATCGCCGTAGAAAGTCGGATTCGACGGGGCAGGGTGTTTTGCGTCATGACCTTCGGCACTATACAAACGCCCTTCATCGGGCAACGTGCCGTTCAATCGAGGAATGCAACTCAAGATGGAGAGCTTCGAGCATCCGTCGGCCGCGCTGCCGCCGCCGGCGATCATTCTGGTCGAGACCCAGATGGGCGAGAACATCGGCGCGGCGGCGCGGGCGATGGCCAATTTCGGCCTGCGCGATCTGCGTCTGGTGCGTCCTCGCGACGGCTGGCCCAACGAGCGGGCGCGGGCGGCGGCGTCGCGCGGCGACGCGATCATCGACGTGGTGCGCCTCTACGACGACCTGCCGGCGGCGATCGCCGATCTCGAGCTGGTCTATGCCACCACCGCGCGGCCGCACGACATCGCCAAGGAGGTCGAGAGCCCGGCCGTTGCAGCGGGGGCGCTCGGCGCCGCGGCGGCGCGCGGGGCGCGCACCGGCGTGGTGTTCGGGCGCGAGAAATGGGGCCTGACCTCCGAGGAGATCGGCCACGTCGACCGGATCATCACCATTCCGGTCGATCCGATCTTCGCCTCGCTGAACATCGCCCAGGCGGTGATCCTGGTCGCCTACGAATGGCGGCGGGTGGTGCTGGGCGATCCCACCTGGACGCCCTTCGCCGAGCGGGAACGCTCGCCGCAGGCCTCCAAGGCCGACGTCTTCGCCTTCTTCACCCATCTCGAGGCGGCGCTCGACGCGGTCGAGTTCTTTCGGCCCGAGACCAAGCGGCCGCACATGGTGCGCAACCTGCGCCAGATCTTCCAGAAGGCGCGGCTCAGCGAGCAGGAGGTGCGGACCTTGCGCGGCGTGTTGGCGGCGCTGGAACGGCGGCCGACGCGGCGCGACGCGGCCCAGGCGGCAGAGACCGGCGAGTGACCGGAAACGAGACGGAAGTCGTTCTGCGAGCTTCATTTTCCGTCAATCTTTCCTCAACCTCCCCTTAACCACGTCGGCGTATCACTGCACGTGGGGCCGGACGATTGAAGGTATTGCGTCGCGTCCGTGCCCCACCTCCCTCCCGGCCGGATATTGGCGGCTCGGGGTTCTCGTGAGGGGAGAGCGGTCGGCCGCGGCCCCGCCACGTTCTCGCCCTCGGGCGATGCCAGACCTCGGCTCATGACCCAGTCTCTCCCATCCGCGACGCCCGTTCCCCCACGTCTCGTGGTCTTCGACAGCGGCATCGGCGGATTGTCGGTGGCGCGCGAGATCCGCGCCGCGCGGCCCGATGCCGAGATCGTCTATGTCGCCGACGATGCCGGCTTTCCCTATGGCGAGCGGGCGCCGGCCGAGCTCGCCGCGCGGATCGTCGACCTCGCCGGGCGGCTGATCGCCGATCATCGCCCCGACCTGTTCGTGATCGCCTGCAACACCGCTTCGACCCTGGTGCTGCCGCCCCTGCGCCGGGCCTACGACGTCGCCTTCGTCGGCACGGTGCCGGCGATCAAACCGGCGGCGGCGTCGACCCGCTCCGGGCTGATCTCGATCCTGGCGACCCCGGGCACGGTGCGGCGCGACTATACCCGGGCGCTGATCGACACCTATGCCAGCCATCTCGAGGTGACGCTGGTCGGTTCGACGCGGCTCGCGGCGCTGGCCGAGGCGGAACTGGCCGGCGAGCCGGTCGACGCGGCGACGGTGGCCGCCGAGATCGATCCGTGCTTTCGCGCGCGCGACGGCCGGCGGACCGACCGGGTGGTGCTGGCCTGCACCCATTATCCGTTCCTGATCGAGCATTTCCGCCGGACCGCACCCTGGCCGGTGGAGTGGATCGACCCGGCGCCGGCGATCGCCCGGCGGGTGACCAGCCTGATCGGGCCGGCGGTGTCGGGAGCTGCCGCCGGCGGCGGGCGGGCGCTGTTCACGTCGGGGCGGAGCCCGGGGGCGGCGCTCGCCGCCGTTCTGGCCACCCTGGGGCTGATCTGCGCGCCGGGGTGAGCCGTCGGCGTTGACATCGGATCCTTCGCCGCCTATAGCCGAGCAGCTTCGCGGGCCGTTCGGTCCGCGAAGTCATTTCACGTGCACCCGTGATCACCCTCGAACGCTCGAGACCCGGTGATCTGTCGGCGCCGATCGGCGCAGAGGAGGGCGCGCTCGCCAGACCGAGCGGGCGGGGACAGTCCCCGATCCCGCGCCCAACCAGACGAGACCGCGATGTCGAAGCGTCATTCCGCAAAGTTCAAGATCGATCGCCGCATGGGCCAGAATCTCTGGGGCCGCGGCAAGTCCCCGGTGACCAAGCGCGAGTACGGTCCGGGTCAGCACGGCCAGCGCCGCAAGGGCAAGCTGTCCGACTTCGGCGTCCAGCTGAAGGCCAAGCAGAAGCTCAAGGGCTACTACGGCAACATCTCCGAGAAGCAGTTCAAGCGCACCTATCAGGAAGCGCTGCGGCTCAAGGGCGACTCGTCGGAGAACCTGATCGGCCTGCTCGAGCGTCGTCTCGACGCGGTGGTCTACCGCGCCAAGTTCGTGCCGACGGTGTTCGCGGCGCGCCAGTTCATCAGCCATGGCCACGTCAAGGTCAACGGCCGCCGGGTGAACGTCGCCTCCTACCGCGTCAAGCTCGAGGACGTGATCGAGGTCAAGGACGCCTCCAAGCAGCTGGCGATCGTGCTCGAAGCCGTGCAGTCGGGCGAACGCGACGTGCCGGACTACATCGAGGTCGATCACTCCAAGATGATCGCCAAGTTCCAGCGCATCCCGACCCTGTCGGACGTGCCCTATCCGGTCCAGATGGAACCGAACCTGGTCGTCGAATTCTATTCGCGCTGAGCCGCCGAGCGGTTCGCCCCACAGACGAAAGGCCGCCGATCATCCGATCGGCGGCCTTTTTCATGGGTGGGTCACGGTTTGCGACCGAAGGGGCGGGCGGCCGGGAAACGGTCGCCGAAAGGGCTCAGGCCGCCGGCGAAGCGCAGCGGCAAGGGGTCGGCCGAGCGGCCAGACGCGACGCGTGGCCACGCAGGAAGTGCTCGACGTTGTCACGGTGGAGGGAATCGCGACGGAACACGAGTTCCATCATCGGGTCGGCGAGAATCTCGGACAGGCTCGGTTCGAGACAGGGATCGGTCCAATCGCGCAGGTCGGGCCCGCTGTCGGGGTGGCGGCGGATGTCGTAGGTCATCGTCGGTCCTCCTTTCCCGCCCCCTCATCGGGGACGTCGTGTCGTCCGGCGCCGGTCGAAGGATTTCGAGGCGGCGCCGACGCGTGAGATGGCCATCCTAGCGGAACGGCCGAACAATAGGCGAAGGCCGTGTCATTCGTGTGAATGACGTTCATGACACCGTGAAGGAAGCATGAACGGCCACGTCGAAGTCGGGGACCATTCGGTGCCCGCTGTCGACGCCCCTACAGTCGGGGGGCGACGTGGCGGAAATGAGTCCATTTCCTCGATTGCCCGATCTTCGTGCATCGCGTCGGATCGCGCCAGGCACGTCGCCGTGATCCGACCCGTGATCCGGGAAAATTCGTATCGGCGACGGCCTCGGTCGCGCAAAAGGCGGGCGGCGCCCGGCCGGGCGGACGTCGCCACCGCGGTTTTCCTCGGACGCGCGAACTCGTCGATCAGGTCGGTTCAACTGGACCGTCACATGCTCTAGACTGGGGCGAGGCGGCTCCCCCGAGCCGACACGAGGAACGCATGGCCCGGAGCCGCACCGATACCGACGAAGTCGTCCTGACCCTGCTGAAGGGCGCGCCGACGCCGATGAGCGCCTATCAGGTGCTCGACCGGCTGCGGCCGGAAGGGATCCAGTCGCCGCCGATCGTCTACCGGGCGCTCGAGCGCCTGGAGAAGGCCGGGCAGATCCATCGCCTGGAAGGGCTCAACGCCTATTTCGCCTGCTGCGGGCGCGACCATCATACGGTCGGCACGGTGTTCGCCGTGTGCACCGGCTGCCGGCGGGTCGAGGAATGGTCCTGCGAGGGCATCGACGATCTGCTCGGCGGGGCGGCGGCCAAGGCCGGCTTCGCACCGGTGGGGCGCATCGTCGAGGTGCGTGGCCTCTGTGCGATCTGCCGCGGCGCGGCGCGGCCGGAAGACGCCCATGGGCTCACCGCCCATGGGCCGGGCTGCGAATGCGGCCACGGTTCCGAGGGCTGAGGCGCGCCGGCGGGTATCGGGCGGGGGGGGCGAAGCGCCCGCGACCCGGAGGCCGCGGGCGCGCAAGCTCAGGCCTTGCGATCGATCAGATCGGCGTCGATCAGCGAGGTCTTCTTGGTGTCGGGCATCAGGAAGTAGACGATCAGCGAGCAGCCGGCGACGGCGCTGGCGTACCAGAAGAAGCCCGATTCCATCCCGGCGTTCTTGAACCACAGCGCGACGTATTCGGCCGAGCCGCCGAAGATCGACACGGTCAGCGCATAGGGCACGCCGACGCCGGTGGCGCGGATCGAGGCCGGGAATAGCTCGGCCTTCACCACGGCGTTGATCGAGGTGTAGCAACTGAGGATCGCCCAGGCGACGGCGATCAGCAGGAAGGCGGTCAAGGGGCTCTTGGCCTGCTGGATGCCGGTGAGCAACGGCACGGTGCACAGCGTCGAGAGCACGCCGAAGGCGAGCAGCAGCGGCCGCCGGCCGATCTTGTCGGAGATCGCCCCGTAGATCGGCTGCAGGATCAGCGCGAACAGCAGCACGCCGGCGGTGACCAGGGTGCTCTGGACGTAGGTCAGGCCGGTCGACAGCTTCAGGAACTTCTGGATGTAGGTGGTGTAGGTGTTGAATGCCAAGGTGCCGCCGGCAGTCAACCCGATGACGATCAGCACGGCGCGTGGATGCTCGAACAGGGCGGCCAGCGTCGACTTGCGTTCGCCCTCGGTATGGGAGGCGCGTTTGAAGTGCTCGGTCTCCGGCAGGCTGCGCCGCATCCACAGGGTCACCAGGGCGAGCAGCGCGCCGATCAGGAACGGGATGCGCCAGCCCCAGGCCTTCAACTGATCGGGCGTCAGGATCAGGTTCTGGAGGAGCAGGAGGACGATCAGCGCGACCAGCTGGCCGCCGATCAGCGTCACGTATTGGAAGCTCGAATAGAAGCCGCGGTGTTTTGCGGTGGCCATTTCCGACAGGTAGGTGGCCGAGGAGCCGTATTCGCCGCCGAGGCTGAGGCCCTGCAGTAGCCGGGCGAGGAGGAGGAGGGCGGGGGCGGCGACGCCGATGGTCTGGAAGGTCGGGGTCACCGCGATCATCAGCGAGCCGAAGCACATCAGGAACACCGACAGCATCAGCGCGGTGCGGCGGCCGCGGCGATCGCCGATGTGGCCGAACAGCAGGCCGCCGATCGGTCGCATGAAGAAGCCGAGGGCGAAGACCCCGGCCGACGACAGCATCTGGGCGACCGGATCCTTGTTCGGGAAGAACGAGTCGGCGAAGTACAGCGCGAAGGACGCATAGGCGTAGAAGTCGTACCACTCGACCAGATTGCCGGCCGACCCGATCAGGATCGCCTTGATGCGGCGCATCGTGTCGTAGAAGCCCTCTTCGGGCACCGTGTCTGCGATCTGGGTCATGCGGGTCCTCGCGCTGTCGAAGGTCGGCGGTCCGCCGACCCGGCAGCTGGCGCGGCGTCAGGTCGGATGGCCGAGACTAGGCCGGTCGAGCACTTCGGCGTGAGTGACATTTCAACGCGGCAACCTCAGACTTTCGTCTCGGGTGCGCGGGAAAGATGCAGAAATCTTCCGGTTTTATCGATTCGTCGAGAACAAAGTCGTCGGTTGGTCGCAGGGCGCGCCGCGCATTTGGCTCGGCGGCGACGGTGCTGCGGCGATTCGGTACGGACGAAACGGACCGATGCGAAAACCGGCCCCGAACGCGAACGACCGGCCGGAGCCTGGGCTCCGACCGGTCGTCGATGATGCTTTCGCGTGGGGTCGTGCTCAGGCCTTGGCGGTCACCGGCACGCCCTTGTCGGCGAGCAGGGTCTGCAACTCGCCGGCCTGGAACATCTCGCGGGTGATGTCGGCGCCGCCGACGAACTCGCCCTTGACGTAGAGCTGGGGGAAGGTCGGCCAGTTGGAATAATCCTTGAGGCCGGCGCGCAGGGCGTCCGACTCGAGGATGTTCACGCCCTTGAACGGCACGCCGAGGTGGCTGAGGATCTGGACGACCTGCCCGGAAAAGCCGCACTGCGGCATCTTCGGGGTGCCCTTCATGAAGAGCACGACGTCGGCGGACTGCACTTCGGCGTCGATGGTGGACTTGATGTCGGACATCGCAGTTTCCTTTCAGCGGCGGGGTCAAGGCCCGCGGTGGGAGGGTCGTGTCAGGCGGGCGCGCGGGTGGTCAGCGACAAGGCGTGGAGCGGGCCGGCGAAGGCCTCCTTGAGCGCGGCATTGACCAGTTGATGCTGTTGGACCCGCGACTTGCCGGCGAAGACCGGGGCGATGATCTCGGCCGCCCAGTGATCGCCGTCGCCGACGAGGTCGGTGATGGTGACGGTGGCATCGGGAAAGGCGTCGGTGATGAGCTTCCGGACTTCAGCGGCGGTCATCGCCATGGGTGTTCGTCTCCTCGGGTGCCGGCTTGCCGACACGGTCTGTCGGCAAGTCCACGGGATCTCGGGCGCGACCGTCGCAGAAGCGCCTCAGGCGGCGCTCATCCAGTTCGGCATCCAAGATTCGTGCCGCTGACTTAAGGCGTCGATCGAAACCGTCAAGAGGCCGCCGAGCGTGAGGCTGTCGCCACCGACCGCGCCGATCGCGGTGGCCGGGACGCCGGCCATCGCCGCATCGACGATCAGGCGCGAGGCGTCTTCCGGCGCCGCGGTGACCACATAGCGCGCCTGGTCCTCGCCGAACAGGAAGGCATGCAGCGGCACCTCGGTCTCGGGCAGCAGCAGGCGGGCGCCCTTGGCCCCGGCCATGGCCATCTCGGCCACGCCGACCAGCAGGCCGCCGCTCGACAGATCGTGGGCGGCGGTGACCCGGCCGTCGATCACCGCGGCGCGGACGAAGTCGCCGTGGCGCTTCTCGGCGGCGAGATCGACCGGCGGCGGGGCGCCCTCTTCGCGGCCGTGGAGCTCGTAGAGATAGGACGACTGGCCGAGCCAGCCGGTGGTGTCGCCGATCAGCACCAGCACGTCGCCGTCGGCGGCGAGCGCCACGCCGATGGTCCTGGTGACGTCGTCCATCAGGCCGACGGCGCCGATCGCCGGGGTCGGCAGGATCGCCTCGCCGTTGGTCTCGTTGTAGAGCGAGACGTTGCCGGAGACGATCGGCATGTCGAGGGCGATGCAGGCCTCGCCGACGCCCTTCAGGGCATGGACGAACTGGCCTATGATCTCGGGGCGCTCGGGATTGCCGAAGTTGAGGTTGTCGGTGACGGCGATCGGCAGGGCGCCGACCGCGGAGAGGTTGCGCCAGGATTCGGCGATCGCCTGCTTGCCGCCCTCGTAAGGGTCGGCCTCGACGTAGCGCGGGGTGACGTCGCAGGTGAAGGCGAGACCTTTCGCATGGCCACCATTGGGGCGCTCGACCCGCACCACCGCGGCGTCGCCGCCGGGGCGCTGCACGGTGTTGCCCTGGATCAGGTGGTCGTACTGTTCCCACACCCAGCGCCGCGACGACTGGTTGGGCGAGCCGACCAGGTCGAGCAGGGCGCGGCCGTAGTCCTGCGGCGCCGGCACGTCGGCGGCGGCGAGCACCGGCTGGCGCTTCGGCTCGACCCAGGGGCGGTCGTATTCGGGGGCCTGATCGCCGAGGTCCTTGATCGGCAGATCGGCCATGACCTGCCCATGGTGCTCGACGACGAAGCGCAGGGTGTCGGTGGTTTCGCCGACGATCGCGAAATCGAGGCCCCATTTGCGGAAGATCGCTTCGGCCTTTTCCTCGAGATGGGGGTGGAGGACCATGAGCATGCGCTCCTGGCTCTCCGACAACATCATCTCATAAGCCGTCATGCCGGGTTCGCGGGTCGGCACTTTGTCGAGGTTGAGGGTCAGGCCGAGGTTGCCCTTGGCGCCCATCTCGACGGCGCTGCAGGTCAGCCCCGCCGCGCCCATGTCCTGGATGGCGATGACCGCGCCGGAGGCCATCAGCTCCAGCGAGGCTTCGAGCAGCAGCTTCTCGGCGAAGGGGTCGCCGACCTGGACGGTCGGGCGCTTCTCGTGGCTGTCGTCGTCGAACTCGGCCGAGGCCATGGTCGCCCCGCCCATGCCGTCGCGGCCGGTCTTGGAGCCGAGATAGACGACCGGCATGCCGACGCCCTTGGCTTCGGACAGGAAGATCTCGTCGGTCTTGAGCAGACCGGCGGCGAAGGCGTTGACCAGACAGTTGCCGTTGTAGCGCGGGTGGAACTCGACCTCGCCGCCGACGGTCGGCACGCCGAAGGAATTGCCGTAGCCGCCGACGCCGGCGACCACACCGGCGACGATGTGGCGGGTCTTGGGATGGTCGGGAGCGCCGAAGCGCAGAGCGTTCATCGCGGCGATCGGCCGGGCGCCCATGGTGAAGACGTCGCGCAGGATTCCGCCGACCCCGGTGGTCGCGCCCTGGTAGGGCTCGATGTAGGAGGGATGGTTGTGGCTCTCCATCTTGAAGACCACCGCCTGGCCGTCGCCGATGTCGACCACGCCGGCGTTTTCGCCGGGGCCGATCAGCACGCGCGCGCCCTTGGTCGGCAGCTGCTTCAGCCACTTCTTCGAGGATTTGTAGGAACAGTGCTCGTTCCACATCGCCGAGAAGATGCCGAGCTCGGTCCAGGTCGGCTCGCGGCCGATCAGATCGAGGATCCGTTGGTACTCGTCGGGCTTGAGGCCATGGGCCTTGATCAGCTCGGGGGTGATGGCGATGTCGTTCTTCAGCATCGTTGCCTTCCTTCGCAGGGCCGAAGCCCTCACATCCCACACCGACCGTCGAGCGATCGGGTCCAAGTTCGTTTCTCGATCCGGCGATCCCGCGGGCCCTCCCTTCTCCCCTCGTGGGAGAAGGTGGCGCGAAGCGCCGGATGAGGGGCGGTGCGTCGCCCCTCGGCTCGACGTGCGCGGCGAGGCCCGGACCCCTCATCCGCCCTTCGGGCACCTTCTCCCTCGAGGGGAGAAGGGACGCCGCCTCGCTCACGCCGCGCGGGCGAGGCTCTCGAAGATGCCGCGGCCGTCGAGGCCGCCCTGCAGGGCTTCGATCAGATTCTCCGGGTGCGGCATCATGCCCAGCACGTTGCCGGCGGCGTTGACGATGCCGGCGATGCCGTCGACGGCGCCGTTGGGATTGGCGGCTTCGGTGATCCGGCCCTCGGCGTCGCAGTAGCGGAACACCACCCGGCCTTCGCCCTCGAGTTCGGCGAGGGTCTCGGGATCGGCGAAATAGTTGCCCTCGCCATGGGCGATCGGGCAGCGGATGACCTGGCCCGGGGCATAGGCCGAGGTGAAGGCGGTGGCGGCGTTGTCGACCCGGAGCCGCACCTCCTTGCACACGAAGCGCAGCGAGGCGTTGCGCATCAGCGCGCCGGGCAAGAGGCCGGTCTCAGTGAGGATCTGGAAGCCGTTGCATACGCCGAGGACGTGGCGGCCGGCGGCGGCGTGGGCCCTCAGCGCCGGGATGATCGGGCTGCGCGCGGCGATGGCGCCGCAGCGCAGGTAATCACCGTAGGAGAAGCCGCCGGGCACCGCCACGACGTCGACGTCCGGCAGTTCGGTCTCGGTGTGCCAGACCATGATCGGTTCGACGCCGGTCACTTCGCGAAAGGCGCGGGCCATGTCGCGTTCGCGGTTGATGCCGGGGAAGACGAGAACGGCGGACTTCATGGGGCTCATCCTGATCGGGGGATCCGTCGGGAGCGGGGCCGAAGGGCGACCCGCGCGAGGGGCATGGCGGGCGCGCGGCGGCCCGCGGGCCGCCCGGTGCCCGTCCGGGTCAGATCAGTTCGATCCGGTAGTTCTCGATCACCGTGTTGGCGAGCAGCTTCTCGCACATGTCGGTGAGCTGGGCCTGAGCTTCGGCGCGATCGGCGGTCGCGAGCTCGAGTTCGATCAGCTTGCCCTGGCGGACGTCGTCGACGCCGGCAAAACCGAGGCTCTTCAGCGCCCCCTGGATGGCCTTGCCCTGCGGATCGAGAACGCCGTGCTTCAGGGTGACGGTGACGCGGGCTTTCATCGGCAGGTCCTCGTGCGATCGGGAACGGCCCCGCGTCCGCTCGGGACTCGGTCGGGAGCGGGCAGGGCCCATCGGCCCCGCGCGTAGCACGCGAGGGCTCGGGGGGCAAGGCGTGCGGGCCTCTCGGGCGGCGTTCGGCAGCCCCGCAGCGGCCCGCACGGGATGCGTTCAACGCTGCCCGCCGGGCTTCGGCGGATGGCGGGCGAGCCAAGTCGCGACGCCGGTGAAGTTGCGTTCGGCGGCGGCCGGATCGGGCGAGAGGCTGAACAGCGACAGGCTGAGGTCGTCGCCGACCAGGACACCCATCGGGCCGATCTGCCTGCGGCCGTCGGGCAGGGTCAGGGTGCGGGTGGCGCGATAGAGCACGAAGCGGCCGATCACGCTGCGGCGCACCGGCCCGGTCGCGACGGTGATGCCGCGGCGGGCGAATTCGGGCGCGGGATGGGCGAGGGTCGCCTCATAGGTCGCGAGATCGGCGACGGCGTGCGGTGGTTTCACGGTGAAGGTCACCAGCGAGCCGGGCACGCAGGCCGGCGCGTCGCAGTCGAGCCGCCAGCCGCCGTCGTCCGAGGTGCTGCCGCGCCATTGGTCGCGGTCGAAGGCGTGGGCGCCGGCGGGGACCGCGAGGGCGAGGAGGGCGGCGAGAGAGATCGTGCGGGCGAGGGTGGACGACATCGCAACACCTCCCGGGCAGGGACCGGTCCGAGCGCGGGCCGTCCCCGCGCCGCCGCGACCGGTTCAGATCGCGTCGTCGAGCGGCGGCCGGCCGGCGGCCAATGCGTCGGACAATTCGCGGTAGTGGCGGCGGGCGCGGTCGGCGTCGTGCGCCGAACTGACGATCGTGTAGCTCAGGCGATCACCGACGAGAACGCCGGAGATGTAGGCCTCGTGGCCCCCTTGCCGGGAGACCACGGAGCTTTCGACCCAGTATTCGGTATAGGCGCCGTGCCGCCGCCGGTTCGGCTTGCCGTCGCTCATGATCGAGCCCAACACCTCGCGCAACGTCGTCACGCGCGCCGGTCGCGATTGCGCATAGGCTTCGAGGCTCGCGTAGAGGCGCGGCTTCTGCACGCGGTAGGAGGCGATCGAGTCGCCGCCGCAGGCCGCCGCCCGGCACCTCAGGTACCAGGTGCCCGTCGAGGCCTGACCGAACGACCACTGCGCCCGGTCGAAGGCGGCGGCAGGGGCGGGCAGCGCGAGGGCCGCGGCGAACAGTGCGACGGTGACGGCAAACGGACGCATCGGCGGCTCCTCGTGCGACGGGCGCCGCCGCGTTTCATCGCGACGGCGCCCGCAGGAAGGAGCTTATATTTCCGGTTGTGACGCGGCGACGCGGCGCAGTGCCGCGCTCACTGCACCAACGTCGGGCCGGTCGCCGCCGCGGCCGCTCACGGTACCCAGCCGGGCCTCGGCGCGTGATGGGCGAGGTAGGTCGCGAAGTCGGAAAAGTTGCGTTCGGCGACGGCGGGGGCGAGCGACAGGCTGTAGAACTCCACGCTGACCTCGTCGCCGACCAGCATACCCACCGGGCCGACCTGCTTGCGGCCGTTCGCAAAGGCGAGGGTGCGGGTGGCGCGGTAGAGGGTATACGCACCGATCGCCGAGCGCCGCACCTCGCCGGTCGTGGCGAGGATACCGGCCTTCGCAAAACCTGGGACCTGGCCGGCGAGCCGGGCGCGAAAGCCGGCCGCGTCGGCGACGGTGCGGGGTGGTTCGATTTCGAAGGCGAGCAGAGACCCATCGGTGCAGGCGTCACACCACAGGCGATAGAATCCGTCGGCGGCTCTTTCCCCGCTCCACTGCGCCCGGTCGAAGGCGGCGGCCGGGGCGGCGAGGGCGATGGCTGCCGCGAG
This sequence comes from Siculibacillus lacustris, assembly GCF_004328075.1. Lineage (GTDB taxonomy): Bacteria > Pseudomonadota > Alphaproteobacteria > Rhizobiales > Ancalomicrobiaceae > Siculibacillus > Siculibacillus lacustris. Next base: position 30,648 of record NZ_SJFN01000012.1, read on the forward strand.
AAACGCGACGGTGACGGCAAACGGACGCATCGGCGGGCTCCTCGTGCGACGGGCGCCGCCGCGTTGATCGCGACGGCGCCCGCAGGAGAGAGCTTATATTTCCGGTTGTGGCGCGGCGACGCGGCGCAGTGCCGCGCTCACTGCACCAGGGTCGGGCCGGTCGGCGCCGGGCCGGAATTGTCGTTGAGGATGCCGAGACGACGGGCGACTTCCTGATAGGCCTCGAGCATGCCGCCGAGGTCGCGCCGGAAGCGGTCCTTGTCGAGCTTGTCGCCGGTCGACTGGTCCCACAGACGGCAGCTGTCCGGGCTGATCTCGTCGGCGAGCACGATGCGCATCATGTCGCCTTCCCACAGCCGGCCGAACTCGATCTTGAAATCGACCAGACGGATGCCGACGCCGAGGAACAGGCCGGACAGGAAGTCGTTGACGCGGATGGCCAGCGCCATCACGTCGTCGATGTCCTGGGGGCTCGCCCAACCGAAGGCGGTGATGTGCTCTTCCGAGACCATCGGGTCGTTGAGTTCGTCGTTCTTGTAATAGAACTCGATGATCGAGCGCGGCAGCTGGGTGCCTTCGGGGATGCCGAGGCGGGTCGACAGCGAGCCGGCCGACACGTTGCGGACGACGACTTCGAGCGGGATGATCTCGACCTCGCGGATCAACTGCTCGCGCATGTTGAGCCGCTTGATGAAGTGCGTCGGCACCCCCAGCGCATTGAGCTGGTTGAAGACGAACTCCGAGATACGGTTGTTCAGCACGCCCTTGCCATCGATGACGGCGTGTTTCTTGTTGTTGAAGGCGGTCGCGTCATCCTTGAAGTGCTGGATGAGCGTTCCCGGCTCCGGACCTTCGTAGAGGATCTTGGCCTTGCCTTCGTAGATGCGACGCCGACGATTCATGGGGATGTACCGTGGTGTGAAAGGGAAATCCATGTGGCCGGAGGCCTCCGATCGGGACCGGCCCCCGAGCGCTGCCGGTCGTACGCCCTCGGGGCGAACGCCCGGCGGTGAGCTGCGATGCGATTTCGGCGGACCGGGCGGCGGGGCCGCCGAGCGGGCGCCTTCGTTTGGAAGGACGACGCGCGGGTCCGAAGGAATCATCCCGTCGGCCCGCGCGCTCGGACCGTACATTAGCCGAAGCCGCGCGGAACCACAACGAGCCGCTCGCAGGCCCGGCGGCCGGGCCGGCCGGGTGGAATGTCGCAACCCTCGAGCGGGAGCGACGACCGGACGGTGGCGACAGTCAAACGAACGTATCGTTGCGCGATTTTTCGCCGAAGGTTATCCAAGTTCCTCGACATCGGCCTCCCTATACGCGAAGCGACCGGCCTTTTCCAGGAGATTCGGGGACATGACCACGTTCGACAAGCGCGAAGAGGCTTTCGAGACCGGGTTCGCCCATCACGAAGAGCTACGCTTCAAGGCGGAGGCGCGTCGCGACAAGCTGCTTGGTCTTTGGGCTGCCGAGAAACTCGGCTTGACCGGCGAGGCCGCGACGACCTACGCCAAGTCGTTGATCGAAACTGCGGTGTCCGATCACGGCCAGGCCGGGGTTTTCGCCAAGATCCGCGCGGATTTCGATGCCGCCCACGTGGCGCAGTCGGATCACCAGATCAAACGCACCATGGACGAGCTCGAGGCCAAGGCCTGGATGCAGGTCAAGGCGGAGCGCTGAGACGCCCGGTGCGCCGTGCAGCCGACGCAGAGCCGGGCGGCGGCGGTGCGCGGCGTCATGGACTCCCACGGCCGCGGCGATCGGCGTAGGGTCGCCCCGACGGGAGGTTTCGGTGCGCGTCGCCGACGCCTATCCCGCGTCAGACCGCTCCGGGAGCCCGTAATGACCACAGATCCTGCATCGCCGTCGATCTATTCCCTGTCGCGCCGCCTCCGGGCGGGTGAGACGGTCTATCCCGGTTGGGTCAATCTGGCCGATCCGCTGCTCGCCCGGGCGATCGCTCAATCGCGCCTCGACGGCGTGGTGATCGACATGCAGCACGGCCAGTTCGACACCGCGACGGTGATGCAGACGATCGGCGAAGTCGCCGGCGTCGGCAAATCGACGATCGTGCGCGTGCCGGTCGGCGACTTCGCGATGGCCGCGCGGGCCTTCGACATGGGTGCGGCGGGGGTGATCGCGCCGATGATCAACACCGCCGACGACGCGCGGGCGCTGGTCGACTTCGTCAAATATCCGCCGGTCGGGCGGCGTTCGTGGGGGCCGATGCGGGCGATGGATCTCGCCGGGCGTTCGGACGCCACCGCGCACCTCCACGGCGGCGCCGACGAGACCCTGGCGCTGGTGATGCTCGAGACGCGGGACGCGCTCGCCAACATCGACGAGATCCTGGCGGTGCCGGGCATCGACGGGACCTTCGTCGGTCCGTTCGATCTGTCGGTGTCGCTGTCGAACGGCGCCTTCGTCGATCCGAATTCCGCGATGCTCGCCGAGGCGCTGGCCCACATCCAGGCGCGCACGCACGCCGCGGGCAAGATCCCGGCGGCCTTCGGCGGCGCGTCGGTGCGCGTCCGGGCGCTGACCGACCTCGGCTTCCGGATGATCAACGTCGGCTGGGACACCGTCTATCTCGACGTCGGCATCACCGCGATGATCGAGGCGGCCGGGATCTGAGCGACGACCGACGACCGGACCGAGGGTCCGGTCGTCCCGATCCGTCGGCCGGCCGAGATCGATCGGCCGGCGGCGTGGTCCTTCAGTCGGCCTTCGCCGGCGCTTCGCCGAACACCCGCGCGAAGATCGTGTCGACGTGCTTGAGGTGATAGCCGAGGTCGAAACGTTCGCGGATCGTCTCTTCCGAGAGCGCGGCGCGGACGTCCGGGTCGGCGAGCAGCTGCTCGAGGAAGTCGACCTCGGCAGATCCGGTCTGCTGGTAGCTGTCCCACACCTTCATGGCGTTGCGCTGGACCAGTCGGTAGGACTCCTCGCGGCTGACCCCGGCCTGGGTCAGGGCCAACAGGATGCGCTGGGAATGGACCAGACCGCCGAGGCGGTCGAGGTTGCCGCGCATGCGTTCCGGGTAGATCACCAGCTTCTCGATCACCCCGGCCAGCCGCGACAGCGCGAAGTCGAGGGTGATGGTGGCGTCGGGGCCGATCATCCGCTCGACCGAGGAGTGCGAGATGTCGCGCTCGTGCCACAGCGCGACGTTCTCCAGCGCCGGCACGACCATGCCGCGGACCAGACGGGCGAGCCCGGTGAGGTTCTCGCTCAGCACCGGGTTGCGCTTGTGCGGCATCGCCGACGAGCCCTTCTGGCCGGGCGAGAAATATTCCTCGGCCTCCAGCACTTCGGTGCGCTGGAGATGGCGGATCTCGGTGGCCAGCCGCTCGATCGACGAGGCGACGACGCCGAGGGTGGCGAAATACATGGCGTGGCGGTCGCGCGGGATCACCTGGGTCGAGGCCGGCTCGACGCTCAGGCCCATCTTCGCCGCGACATGGGCTTCGACCGCCGGCTCGATGTTGGCGAAGGTGCCGACCGCGCCGGAGATGGCGCAGGTCGCGACCTCGGCACGTGCGGCGACCAGACGGGCGCGGTTGCGGGCGAATTCGGCGTAGGCCTGGGCGAGCTTGAGGCCGAAGGTCACCGGCTCGGCATGGATGCCGTGGGAGCGGCCGATGGTGGCGGTGTGGCGGTGTTCGTAGGCGCGGGTCTTCAGCGCCGCGAGCAGACGGTCGACGTCGGCGATCAGCAGGTCGGCGGCGCGCACCAGCTGGACGTTGAGGCAGGTGTCGAGCACGTCGGATGAGGTCATGCCCTGGTGGACGAAGCGCGCCGAGGGGCCGACGATCTCCGACAGATGGGTCAGGAAGGCGATTACGTCGTGCTTGGTCACCGCCTCGATCTCGTCGATGCGGGCGACGTCGAAGGTGACGCCGCTGCCCTTGGCCCAGATCTCGGCGGCCGCCTCCTTCGGCACCACGCCGAGTTCGGCCAGCGCGTCGGTGGCATGGGCCTCGATCTCGAACCAGATGCGGAAACGGCTCTGCGGCTCCCACACGGCGGTCATCTCGGGGCGCGAATAGCGCGGGATCATGGGGCACCTCTTGAGCAGCGGGGGGACAGCGGTCGCGGTCGGATTATCAGACGCAGGGGAAGCCGCCAACGCAAAAAGGTCTCAGTCGAGGGCTAGAGTGCGCGCTCGTGATCGTCCTGGGGGCACGACAGGGGCGGGCGGGCGCGATGATGAAATTGCGGACAGGGCCGGGCATCCTGGTGCTCGGGGCCGGCATGGTCGGAACGGCGGCGGCCTGGCACCTCGCGCGGCTCGGCCACCGTGTGGTCCTGGTCGACACCCATCCGATCGGCGATGCCCCCGATCCCGACGATGCCCATGTCATCGACCCCGAAGCCGGCCCGGCGATCGCCGCGGCGAGCGATGCCCTCGATCTCGGCGGGCCCGCGGCGGGCGCGCCCACGGGGTGTCGGCTGGCGGCACTGATCCGCGACCTGTTCGATTTCACCGATCCCCTCGACCGTGAAGATCGGGCCGAGCGCGCCCGGGCGCTCGCCGGTCTGTGCCGTCTGGCCCCCCTGGAGCATCGCCGCATGGCCCGGGTCGCCGGCGCCGAGGCGCTCTATCGCGACACCGGGCGGATCCGCGTCTATCGCTCGCGCGCCGGTTTCGCGGCGGCGGCGTCGCTGCACGCCGCGGCCGATCGGGCCGGCATCGACCATCGCTGCCTCGACGGCGACGAGTTGCTCGACCTCGAGCCCGATCTCGCGCCGATCGCCCATCGTGCGGTGTGGTGGCCGCAGACCCGCACGGTGGCGAGCCCCGCCGCCCTGTTGCGGGTGATCGGCGCGGCCTTCCTGGCCGAGGGCGGCCGCTTCGTGATCGGCGACGCGCGCTCGCTGCGGCGCGGCGGCGAGGGCTGGACGGTGGCGACGCGGTCGGGCGAGATCTCGGCGCGGCGGGTGCTGTTGGCGCTGGGCGCCGCCTCGCAGACGCTGTTGGCGATGTTCGGCGTGCGACTGCCCTTCGCAGTGCCGTCGCGGCGGTGCCTGCGCTTCCAGACCGACGGCGAAACCCGGCTCGGCCGGCCGGTGCTCGACGTCGAGGGCGGCTACGGGCTGACGCCGATCACCGCCGGCGTGCGCCTGACCACCGGCTTCGGCATCGCCGCGCCGGTCGGAGGGCCCCCCAAGCTGCGCCCGCTCGATCGGGTCACCGCCTCGGCGCGGCAACTGTTCCCGCTCGGGCGGTGGATCGAGGCCGCCGAGGAATTGCGCCGGCGCGCCGCCTTCACCGACGGACTGCCGGTGATGGGACGGGCGCCGGGCCTGCCCGACGCGTGGCTCGATCTCGGCCAGGATGCGCGGGCCTTCGCGCTCGGACCGATCTGCGGGCGGCTGATCGCCGAGGCGATGTCGGGACGGCCGACGGCGCTGCCGCTCACGCCGTTCGGGGCGGAGCGCTTCGGCAGCGGCTGGTGAGCGGCATCAGCTCTCGCGCAACGGCAGAGCCGGCGTGTCCTTCACGGTGGCGACGACGATGTGGCTCTGCACGTCGGTGACCAGCGTATTGTCGAGGAGCTTCATGCGCAGGAAGGTGTCGTAGGCCTTCATGTCCTCGGCGACCACCTTGATCAGATAGTCGACCGCGCCGGTGACCCGTTCGCAGGTGATCACCTCCGGCCAAGTCCGGACCTTGCGATCGAACTCGGTCATGTTGTCGAGCGACGGCACCCCGAGCTTGACGAAGGTGTAGACGACGAATTCCAGCCCCACCGCCTCACGGTCGACGAGCGCGGCGATCTGCTTGATGATCCCCGCATCCTTCATCCGCTTGATGCGCCGCCAGCACGGCGTCTGGCTCATGCCGGCTTCCTTGGCGACGTCGGCAATGGCGAGAGAGGCGTCGCGCTGCAGAACCCGGAGGATGCGCACGTCCTGGGGATCGAGGACAATCTTTTCCGACATCCGGGCTCCCCTGGAAGAAACGCATGCGCTCGAGCGGTTGGACCGGCAAGGTAACACGGTTCGCGGCGAAAAGAAGATGCTTTTGGCTCGCCGCCGATCCGGCGAGGGTTGCGTCGGCGGGGGTTGCGTTTCACGCGAGGAACAGGGTCGGCGGCGCGCGCGACGGGTGTCGCCTCACAGCACCAGCGGCGGTGGTGTCGGTTCCTCGACCCACAAGTCGTCCCAGGCCGGCAGGGCGTCGCCCGGTGCCGATCGGGCGGCATGGACCCCGCGGGCGATGGCGCGGGCGACCACCTCGACGGCGGCGATGCCGAGGGCGACGCGGTCGGCCAAGGGCTCGGCGAGCGGATGGGCGCCGGTCGCCAGGGCGAAGACGATGTCGCCGTCGAGCGGCGTATGGGCCGGCCACAGGGCGCGGGCGAAGCCGTCGTGGGCCTGGACGGCGAGGCGTTCGCATTCGGCCTTGGTGAGCGCCGCGTCGGTCGCCACCACCGCCAGCGTGGTCGCCGTGCCGGGGCGGGCGGCGGCCTTGAGGCGCAGGCGGACGGCATCGGCCGGCCAGGGATGGGGCAGGCCGAGGCCGCCGAACTCGTCGCCGATCTCGTGGGGCGCCGCCCAGAAATGGCCGCTGTCGCCGATCGTCGCGGTGCCGACGGCGTTGACCGCGACCAGGGCCGCGACGGTGACGCCGTTGTCCAACACCACCGAGGCGCTGCCGATGCCGCCGCGCAGATCGGCGGTGGTGGCGCCGCGGCCGGCCCCGACGCTGCCCAGCGGCACCGAGCGCGTGGATGCCGCGTCGATGGCGGCGCGGCCGAGGGCGCGCCACGGCGGATCGTCGCCCCAGTCCTTGGGACCGCCGTCGAGGAGGTCGAACAGCACCGCGGCGGGGACGATCGGCACGCGCACGTCGCCGACCGCGAAACCGCGGCCGCGGGCCCGGAGCGCCGCCTGGACGCCCGAGGCGGCGTCGAGACCGAAGGCCGAGCCGCCCGACAACACCACCGCATCGATCGCCCCGACGGTCTGGCGGGCGGCGAGCAGGTCGGTCTCGCGGGTGCCCGGCGCGCCGCCCATGACGTGGCAACTGGCGACCACCGGCGTCTCGGCGATCACCACGGTGACCCCGGTGCGCAGACGCGGATCGTCGGCGTGGCCGACGGCGAGGCCTGCGACGTCGACGAGGCTGTTGGTCGGGCCGGGCATGCGGGTCACGGGCGGTCCTCGGCTGGAGATGGTCGGCCGACGATAGCACGGCGGGCGGCGGGGTCGCCAAGGTCAAAGCGCGGGGGKGGAGGGGGGGCCGGGCGTGGGGCGAGGGCGAGGGCGAGGGCGGGGGTAGGGGGCGAGGGAGAGGGCGGGGGTAGGGGGCGAGGGAGAGGGCGAGGGGGGCCAAGGCGCGCCGGGCGATGGCGGGGTGCGTGCGAGCGCGGGAATGGTGGCATGTCGTGAATTGGGCACGGACTCGCCGCAAGTCCCTTCTCCCCTCGTGGGAGAAGGTGCCCCGCAGGGGCGGATGAGGGGGCGCGCGCGACAGCGCGCAGGGGACGCCGATGGCCCGATCGCCCTCGCCCCAGGGTCCTCTCCCCCCTCGAGGGACCTTTGCGCAATTTCCCGATTCGCTTCCCTGGAGATCGAGCTCTACCGTCGCTCCCGGCGAGCGCAGCGAGGGAAGGGAGCCCAGAACTTCGTTAAGCTACTGAAAAAATTATGGATCCCCTTCCCGGCGCGTGCCGCGCCGCCGGGGATGACGGCGGTGGGTGTGCACCCTCTCGGGTATCCGTTCGAGCGGATCGAAGACCCTGGGACAGATTGTGCAAAGGTCCCCTCGAGGGGGAGAGACAGAGAGGGGGGCGCGGCCTTTCCCTCACTCGCCACCATGATGGGGGCACCTTCTGTCCCCCCCTCCCTGTCCCTCCCCCTCGAGGGGGGAGGGGACGAAATCCGCGAGATTGGGCATGCGGCGGTGCCGCCCGGCCTCTCACCCGAGAGGGGAGAAGGGACGCCCGCGGCTCCGACTCGGGTTGCGGCCGCGGCCTTCCATTCGCTCACCCCCGACGCGAAACCGCCGCGGAGGAGCTCCGCGGCGGTTCGGGATCGAGCGATGCGAGGTCCGGCGCTCGGGCGGCGGACCGGGCGAACGGCCGAGCTCAGTTCTGCTCGTAGCCGATCTTGCCGTCGGCGAGCTTCTTCCAGGTGTACATCACGTAGTCGACGTCCTTGCGGTCGCCCTTGGCGTCGTAGGACAGATCGCCGAGCACCGTCTTGAAGACGAAGCCGGAGTGGATCACGTCGGCGACCTTCTTGGTGTCGAGCGTGCCGGCCTTCTCGGCGGCCTGCTTGATGATCTCGACCGCGGCGTAGGAGTAGAGGGTGTAGGCCTCCGGCTCGTACTTCTTGGCGCGGAACTTCTCGATCACGCCCTTGGCGGCGGCGCTCTTCAGCGGATCCGGGCCGAAGGACATCAGGGTGCCGACCACGCCTTCGCCGCCGATGGTGGCGAACTCGGCCGAGGTGATGCCGTCGCCCGAGAGCATGACGGTCTTCAGACCCTGGTCGCGCAGCTGACGGATGATCAGGCCGCCTTCGGTGTGCAGACCGCCCCACATCAGGACGTCGGCACCCGAAGCCTTGATCTTGGAGACCAGCGCCGAATAGTCCTTTTCGCCGGCGTTGACGCCTTCGTAGAGGACTTCCTTGATGCCGGCGGTGTTCATGAAGCCCTTGGCGGCGTCGGCGAGACCCTGGCCGTAGGTGGTCTTGTCGTGGACGACGGCGATCTTCTTGCCCTTGAGGTTGGCGACCGCGTAGTCGGACCACAGCTTGCCCTGCTGGTCGTCACGACCACAGGTCCGGAAGACGTTCCACAGGCCGCGCTCGGTCAGCTTGGGGTTGGTCGCCGAGGGGGTGATCTCGACGATGCCGTTCTCGGCGTAGACTTCCGAGGCCGGGATCGAGACGCCGGAGTTGAAGTGGCCGACGACGTACTTGACGCCGTCACCGACGAACTTGTTGGCGATCGACACGCCCTGCTTCGGGTCGGAAACGTCGTCGCCGAGCGAAATGACGATCTTCTGGCCGAGGATGCCGCCGGCGGCATTGATGTCTTCGACGGCCTGCTCGGTACCGTTCTTCAGCTGAGCGCCGAAGGCGGCGTTCGGGCCGGTGATCGGACCGGCGACGGCGATCTTGACGTCGGCCGAAGCCACGCCGGACCAGGCGAGACCCGCGGCCAGGACCAAGCCGGACAACCACATCTTCTGCATCGAACTACTCCTCATCAATCGTTCGCTCGCGAACGGTCACAGCTCTCGGCCCGGGCGGGCCGTATCCGTCGTGCCTCTCCGAGGAGGGCCCTTGCGGCCGGTCCGACCCGGGTCGGTGGCGCGGGGGGCGCGAACCTCTGCCCTCGCGGCGGGAGGCTCTTGTCACGGTGCGCGTACTTTCACCTGCTTCCGTGCCGTTGTCATCCCCTTTCTTGCGTAATAATTGAGCTCGCAAGGGGAATGCCGAGTGGAATGGCAGTTTGTCGCAGGACGGATGCACGTCAAGGCCGCGCGGCGATTCGCGACGGCGCGAGACCCACGCCGCCCGAATACCGGAGGTCCCGGACGAACGTCGAAAAACTGGAATGTCTCCACTGGCGGCGAAAGCGAAACTACCTTCGCCGCCCAACCTTCAGAGGCGGGCCTTCCAGAACAGCGGACCGTTCGGAAGATAGAGCCAGCGGTACTTGGCGGTCATCTGGGCGACCCGCGTGAAGCGGTAGCCGATGGCGCCGATCGCCTGCACCACCAGGGTGTCGACGATGTAGTAGTGCAGCGTCAGCAAGGTGCCGCCGAACAGCGCGAAATGGATGAAGCGCACCACCAGGCCGAGGAGCAGCAGATAGGCGACGAGCACCGGATAGGGCCGCCAGGTCGAGGCCATGGCACGGCCGGTCATCCAGGCGGCCCAGCCGCCCATGACGCAGGTGACGAGGAGGAACAACCAGATCGACGGTTCCTCGTGGACGAGACCTTGCAACATGACTGTCCTCGATCAGTGGGCTCCGCCCTCGAGATAGGCCGCGCGGACCTCCTCGCTGGCCAGCAGTTCCTTGCCGGTGCCGCTCATGGTGATGAGGCCGTTGACCATCACATAGCCGCGGTGGGCGAGCTTCAGGGCGTGGAAGGCGTTCTGTTCGACCAGGAACACCGTCATGCCCTGCGAGCGGTTGAGCTCGCGGATGGCGTCGAAGATCTGCTTGACCACCAGGGGCGCGAGCCCCAGCGACGGCTCGTCGAGCAGCAGCATCTTCGGCCGCGACATCAGCGCCCGGGCGATCGCCAGCATCTGCTGTTCGCCGCCCGACAGCGTGCCGCCGCGCTGGTGGGCGCGTTCGGACAGCCGCGGGAACAGCGAGAAGACCTGATTGAGGTCCTCGTCGAAATGGGCGAACTCGTCGATCGCCGCGCCCATCTGGAGATTTTCCAGCACGGTCATGCGCGGGAAGATGCGGCGGCCCTCGGGCGACTGGGCGATCCGCATGCGGGCGATCATGTGGGTCGGCATGCGGGTGATGTCGGTGCCGGCATAGACGATGCGGCCTTCGCGGGCTTGCGGCGCGCCGAAGATGGTCATCATCAGGGTCGACTTGCCGGCGCCGTTGGCGCCGATCATGGTGACGATCTCGCCTTCGTGGACGTCGAGATCGACGCCCTTCAGGGCGATGATGTTGCCGTAGTAGGTCTTGACCCCACGGACGGTCAGCAGGGGTTCGGTCACGACGCCACCTCCGCGGTCACTTCCTCGACCTCGTCGTCGCCGACGCCGAGATAGGCGGCGACGACCTTCGGGTCGTTCTTCACGTCGGTCGGGGTGCCGTCCGAGATCTTGGTGCCGTAGTCGAGCACCACGACGTGGTCGGAGATCTCCATCACCACCGACATGTCGTGTTCGATCAGCAGCACCGAGGTGCCGTCCTCGGCGCGGATCGAGCGGAGCAGCCTGTTCAACTCGGCGCTCTCGCGCGGGTTGAGGCCGGCGGCCGGTTCGTCGAGGCACAGCAGCACCGGTTCGGTGCACATCGCCCGGGCGATCTCCAACCGGCGCTGGTCGCCGTAGGGGAGGTCGCCGGCGGGATCGTCGGCGCGATCGGTGAGGCCGATGCGGTTCAGCCAGTGTTCGGCCTTGGCGATCGAGGCGCGCTCGGCCCGCTTGTAGGAGGCGATGCCGAGAATGCCGAGGAGCGACATGCCCGAGGCCAGCATCAGGGGATTGTGCTGGGCGACGAGCAGGTTCTCGAGCACGGTCATGCCGGAGAACAGGCGGATGTTCTGGAAGGTGCGGGCCACCTTGGCGTGGGCCGAGACCTCGAAGTCGGGCATGCGCTCGAGCAGCCACAGCGCCGATCCGTCACGGCCGAAGCGGCGGCCGGGGGCGGTGGTGGCGTGCGGCAGGTCGGCCCAGATCGACTGAGCGCCGTGGCGCAGGGCGATGCGGCCCTCGGTCGGCTTGTAGAAGCCGGTGATGCAGTTGAACACCGTGGTCTTGCCGGCGCCGTTGGGGCCGATCAGAGCGGTGATGTCGCCTTCGCCGACGGTGAAGGAGAGATCGTTGATCGCCACGAGGCCACCGAAACGCATCGTCAGATGCTCGACCTCGAGCAGGGGGGCGGTCTGCCAGCGGGCCATCAGCCGTGACCCTCCGAGACGTGGGATCCCGAGACCGACTTCGACACCTTAAGGAAGGCGGTCGGTTCGCGGGTCGAGATCAGACCGCGCGGCTTCCACAACATGATCGCCACCATCGCGGCTCCGAACAGCAGGGTGCGGTATTGGGTCGGATCGAAGTCCTGACCGAACACCATCTTGAGGAAGTCCATCTCACGCATCAGCTCGAAGCCGCCGACCAGCGCCACCGCGGCGATGACCACGCCCCACAGCGAGCCCATGCCGCCGAGCACGACGATCGCCAGGATGTTGGCGGACTCCATGAAGGTGAAGCTCTCGGGCGAGATGAAGCCCTGGCGGGCGGCGAAGAACGACCCCGCGAAGCCGGCGAACATCGCGCCGGTGGCGAAGGCGGTGAGCTTGGTGGTGGTGGTGTTGATGCCGAGCGAGCGGCAGGCGATCTCGTCCTCGCGCAGAGCTTCCCAGGCGCGACCGATCGGCAGATGTCGCAGCCTCACCGTCACCCAGGCGGTCAGCAGCGCCAGCGCCAGGATCAGGTAGTAGAGGAAGATGGTTCGATAGATCGGCGAGAACTCCAGCCCGAAGACCGCGGCGAAGCCCTTGTCGGTGGCATTGAAGGGAATGCCGAACAGGGTCGGGCGGGGGATGCCGGAGATGCCGGCATAGCCGTTGGAGAAGTCGACCCAGTTGATCAGGATCAGCCGGATGATCTCACCGAAGGCCAGCGTCACGATGGCCAGATAGTCGCCGCGCAGGCGCAGGACCGGGAAGCCGAGGATGATGCCCCAGAACGAGGCGAGGATGCCGGCGAGCGGCAGGAGCACCCAGAACGACAGGCCGAAGTTCTTGGCGAGCAGGGCGTAGGAATAGGCCCCGACCGCGTAGAAGGCGACGTAACCGAGATCGAGCAGGCCGGCGAGGCCGACGACGATGTTCAGACCCCAGCCGAGCATGATGTAGATCAGGATCTGGATGCCGAAGTTGTCGATCCACTTGATCGAGCCGCCGGCGCCGAGTCCGGCCAGGACGAAGATCGGATAGCAGAACAGCAGGCCGAGAAAGAACGGGGCGGCGAAGCGCTCGATCTTGAAGGGCACGCGCGCCGGGGCGACCTTCTTGATCTTGACCGCGCGGTTCCACACGAACAGCGAGAAGAACACGCGCACGCCGACGATCACGGCGATCAGGGCGGCGAGAAGGGGCCATCGCGTCTCGAGGATCAGCTGATGGTCCATGTTCTGGACGGTGATCAGGCCGATGAAGGGCCCCAGGATCGCGGTGGCCACCAGACCGGTGACCAACGCTTCGCGCGCGATCCGGCCGTAGTCGAGCGACGGCGCGGCGGCAGAGACGGGATTCGCCATGGTTCAAACCTTCTCGACTTCGGGTTTGCCGAGGATGCCCTGGGGCATGAAGATCAGCACGATCACCAGGATCGAGAAGGCGGCGACGTCCTTGTAGTCGATGGTGAAGTAGGCCGACCAGAAGACCTCGATGAGGCCGATCAGCAGCCCGCCGATGACCGCGCCGGGCAGCGATCCGATGCCGCCGAGCACCGCCGCGGTGAAGGCCTTCACGCCGGGGGTGAAGCCGTCGGAGAAGCTCACCACGCCGTAGTAGACCATGTACATGACACCGGCGACCGCGGCGAGCGCGGCGCCCATCACGAAGGTCAGCGAAATGGTGCGGTCGACGTCGATGCCGAGCAGCGAAGCCATCTTGCGGTCCTGCTCGCAGGCGCGCTGAGCACGACCGAGCGACGTCTTCTGGACGAGGTACCAGAAGCCGAACAGCAGCACCGCGGTGACCGCCCAGATCATGATCTGCTTGTAGGAGATCGTGACGTCGTAGGTGTCGGACTTCACCAGGGTGATGACGTCGCGCAGCATCGGCGTGACCGGCTTGTTGCGGGGGCCCTGGGCGACCTGCACGAAGTTCGACAGGAAGATCGACATGCCGATCGCCGAAATCAGCGGCGCGAGCCGGAACGATCCGCGCAGCGGTCGATAGGCGATCCGTTCGATCGCCCAGTTCCAGATCGAGGTCAGCACCATCGCCGAGACCAGGCAGATCATCAGCACGACGGCGATCGAGCCGATGCCGAGCCAGGTGGTCAGGAGCAGGAAGGTGATGACGGCGATGAACGCCGACACCATGAACACGTCGCCGTGGGCGAAATTGACCATCCCGATGATGCCGAACACCATCGTATAGCCGATGGCGATCAGGCCGTAGATCGAGCCCAGGGTGATGCCGTTGATGAGCTGTTGAAGGAATACTTCCATCAGGGCACGAATGCTCCCAGTCGAGAACGGTGAAGCGCGGGTGCAGCCGAGCGAAGCCGAGGTAGGCGGCCCGTTCGGCGATGACCCCGGCGGTGACGCGATCACGAGATCTCGCGATTTTCGCCGGGTCGACGGATGCACCTTAGGACGAGACAATTCCCGTCGTCAAACCCCTTCGGCAAAAGTGATTTCTTCCCCACAGACCATTGAAGAGAGAAGGATTTGCCGCACGACTGTGCAGCCCCGACGCGACCTTGGGCAATGCGCGCGCGATCCGGGCGCTCGACGCCCGAACTCGGCCTGTTTTTCGTGCGATCTTCGGAGGCTCTGCCGATCCGACATGCGGCGTAGGTAGGAATTTCTATATGCGGACATGATATGTCGCAGTCGCATATGCGGCGTCGCAGGTGGCGACGGCGGAGACGAGGACGTTCCAACATGACCATTCGAAGCGAGGGACGGCGGATGCGACGGCCGATCGAGGCGGCGATGCCGCCGGTGCTGCCGGTGTCGGCCGAGACCTTCCGCGAGGCGATGAGCCGGATCGCCGCCGCCGTGCACGTGGTGACCACCGACGGCGTGGCCGGCCTCGCCGGTGCCACCATGACCGCGGTGACCTCGGTGTCGGACGCACCGCCGACCATCCTGGTGTGCCTCAACCGCAGCGGCCGGACCAGCGCCGTGTTGCAGGCCAACGGGGTGTTCTGCGTCAACACGCTGGCGGCCGGCGACGAGGCGCTGGCCGGGGTATTCGCGGGGCTCGGTGGCCTCGATCCCGCCGAACGGTTCGCCACCGCGACCTGGACGACCGGCGCGAGCGGCGCGCCGATCCTGGTCGGGGTGCGCTCGGCGCTCGACTGCCGGGTGTCGCAGGTCGCCGAGGTCGGCTCGCACACGGTGATCTTCGGCGAGGTCGTGGCGGTGGCGGTGGCCGAACGCCGGCCGGCGCTGCTCTATCTCGATCGCGCCTATCGCACCCTGGCGCCGGCCGAAGGCTGACGGCGGGATCTGCGGCCGGTCAGTCGATCCAGGTCATGCCGATGGCGGCCTGGGCCAGCGCGAGGTCGAGATAGGCGAAGCGGCCGAGGGCGATGATCAGGGCGATCCGATCGTCCGGCGCGATTTCCGGGGCGTCGCCGATCTCGCGGGCGAGATCCAGATGGAACCACTCGGCGGCGACCAGCAGGACCTTCGGCGGCAGACGCGATTCGATCGCGCGGCGGCCGATGTTCTCCGCATAATCGGTCCAGACGCCCGCGAAATCGGCGTCGAGCAGCTGTTTCCAATGGGCGACTCGGATCGCCCGCAGGCTCACGGCGCGGTCGCCTTCGAGCGGCGGCAGTCCGAGGTCGAGCGTGCGGAGATGCGCGAAATAGCGATCGACGAGCCCGTCGATCCGGGTCTCCAGCAACGGGCGATGGGTGCGGACCCGGGCGATGGTGTCCTCGTCGAGGCCCATCGTCCGCATGTAGGTCGAGACGATCGTTTCGGTCATGTCCTCTGGTCCAAATTCGAAGTCGAATCCTCGCCACCCGCCCTCACATGGGGCGTGGCGGGTGTCGATGCAACCCTCGGTCGGGAATGGTCTCGGCAGAGCTGTGCGGCGGGGCCGCGAAGTCCGCCGACTCAGGCGACGGTGAAGGTGCCCATCATGCCGCCGTCCTCGTGTTCGAGGAGGTGGCAATGATAGACGAAGGGCGCGGCCTGATCGGCGCGACTAGCGAAGGTCACCAGCAGTTCGGCGCTGTTTTCGACCAGCACCGTGTCCTTGGCGCCGGTGTTCCAGGCCTTGGGGCGGCCGCCGTCCTCGCCGAGGACGCGGAAGTGGGCGCCGTGGACGTGGAACGGGTGGGCCATCTCCGGCGAGACGATTTCCCAGACCTCGACGGCGCCGAAATCGACCTTTTCGTCGATGCGGCCGGGATCGAAGACTTGGCCGTTGATGGTGACGCGCGGCGCCACCGGGGCGAGCGGGGCGATCGAGCGGGCGACCGGCGCGCCGGAAATCATCGCGGCGTGGTCCATGCCGGCATGAACCATCGCCGCATGGGGGTCGACGCCGGGTTCGACCCGCAGTTCGAACCGCCGCCGCTTGAGGCCGGCGGTGGTGCGCGGCAGGGCGGGCAGGGCGGCGAGCGTGGCGGGGACCGTGTGGTGCGGGGCGGCGTCGGCGACCGCGTCGAAGGCGACGAGGCGGGCCGGCGCGGCGAGCACGTCGGGGACCGTCATGATCCGCGCGCCGGAGCGATGTTCGTGGTCGTCGGGACCGGTCATCAGAGCGGTGCCACCCTCGGCGAAGTCGACCAGAATCTCCGCCCGCTCACCCGGCGCCAGCGCCATGTAGGTGAGATCGACGGGGGCCCCGAGCAGGCCGGCATCGGTGGCGATCAGGCGGAAGGTGCGCTGGTCTTCGAGGAACAGGCGGAAGGTGCGCGAGCCGGAGGCGTTGACGAGGCGCAGGCGGACGAGGCGCTGCGGCACGCGGGCGACGGCGTCGGCGATGCCGTTGACGATCATCGTGGCGCCGTGGAAACCGTGTTCGAGGACGGCGGTGGTTTTCTCATAGAGGGGGCGGCCGTCGGGGTCGAAGGTACGGTCCTGGAGGACCAGCGGCAGGTCGTCGACGCCCCAGGTCGCGGGCAGGGCGCGGGCGACGGCGTCGTTGGGGTCTTCGACCAGGAGCAGGCCGGCGAGCCCGTCGTGGACGTCCTCGGCGGTGCGGCCGTGGACATGGGCGTGGTACCACAGGGTTGCCGCCGGTTGGTCGACCGCGAGGCGGGCGGTCCAATCGCCGCCCGGCGCGACACCGCCGTGGCTGCCACCGTCGAAGCGGCCTTCGACCAACAATCCGTGCCAGTGGACGTTGGTCGGCCGATCGAGGCGGTTGACCAGACGCACCTTGGGCGCGGTGCCGCGGCGCAGGCGCAGGGCGGGGCCCATGTAGGTGCCGCCGTAGCCGATCACGGCGACCGGCTTGTCCTTCAGGAAGGCATGGGTGGCCGGCTCGGCGACGAGATCGAAGGTGTCGCCGTCGCGCAGATCGATCAGCTTGGGATAGGTCAGCGGCGTGCCGGCGACCGTAGGGGCGGCCTTGCGGGCCGGCTCGTGCTTCTTCCGCTTGGCCGCGAAGGCCGGCGCGGCGAGGCCGCCGAGCCCGATGGCCGTGGCCAGGAGCAGGGTACGGCGGGAGAGACGAGTCGACGGTTCGTTCATGTATCGCGGTTCCGGACGGGTGCTGCGGGCCGAATCGATGGGCGCCGCGGGATGGGGCACGCGGGCGAGCCCGCGTTGCATCGGCTGCCGATGGGGCGATTTCGAGGCGGGGCCCCAACCGTCTCGCGGGACGGGTCGGGCGCGCCCGTTCAGAAGTAGCGCAGCCAGATGTAGAGATGACTGATGGCGATGCTGACGATCATCAGCGGCAGACCGAACTTCAGGTAACGCAGGAAGGTGATCATGTAGCCCTGCTTGGCGGCGATACCGGCGACCACCAGATTGGCACTGGCGCCGATCAGCGTGCCGTTGCCCCCGAGACAGGCGCCGGCCGACAGCGACCACCACAGGACCTCGGTGTGTTCGGGCGTGCCGAGCTGCGGCGCCATCGCCTGGAGCAGCGGAATCATCGTCGCGACATAGGGGATGTTGTCGATGATCGCCGACAGGAAGGCGCTGCCCCACAGCACCGCCATGGTGGTGGCGAGCAGGTTGCCGCCGGTCGCCTCGAGCAGGCGATGGGCGAGGGCGTCGATCAACCCGACCTTGACCAGCCCGTGGACCACCACGAACAGGCCGACGAAGAACAGCAGCGTCACCCATTCGGCCTCGGCGACGGCGCTCTGGACCTTGTGGTGTTGCTCCTCGCTGGTGTGGCTCCAGGTCTCGAGCAGCAGCAGCAGCACGGCACCGGCCATGGCGATGCTCGCCACCTCGAGACCGGTGGCGTGGTGGAGAGCGAAACCGGCGATCACCACCGCCAGCACGCCGAGGCAGTTGACCAGCAGGCGGCGGTCCTGGAGCGCGTCGGCGGGATGCATGGCCATCACCGCGGCGCGGGCCTCGGGCGTGGCGACCAGGTCCCTGCGCCAGACCAGCACCAGGAGGCCGACGGTCACCACATGGATGACGGTGATGACCGGGGTCAGGTGCCAGATGAAGGCATTGAAGCCGAGGCCGGTGGCCGAACCGATCATGATGTTGGGCGGGTCGCCGACCAGCGTCGCGGTGCCGCCGATGTTGGAGGCGAAGATCGCGCCGATCAGATAGGGCCAAGGGTCGATCTTCAACATCGAGGTCAGCGACAGGGTCACCGGGGCGATCAGCAGGACGGTGGTGACGTTGTCGAGGAAGGCCGAGCAGACCGCGGTGATCGTCGACAGCATGATCAGCAGGGCGATCGGCTCGGCGGCGACCAGTTGCGCCGCCTTCAGCGCCATGTACTGGAAGAGCCCGGTCTCCTTGGTGACGGTGACGATCACCATCATGCCGAGCAGCAGGCCGATGGTGTTGAAGTCGATCGCCGCGACGGCTTCGGATTGGGACAGGAGGCCGGTCAGCACCAGGACGCCGGCGCCGGCCAGAGCGACCAGGGCGCGATTGACGCGTTCGGTGAGGATCACGGCGTAGGTCACCAGAAACACGCCGGTGGCCACGGGCAGAACGGGCAGTCCGAGCACGGTGGCAGCGGTCACGGCGTCGGCAGGCGAAGCGATCATCGGCGGTCCCCCCGGTCCCGTCGCCCGATCGACACGTCCGGTTTCCGAACGGAGACCAGACTGCACGGCGAGCGGCCCGAGTCAGACTTCAATCGATACGAGAGGTCAAGTCCCGCCGATCGTCGCGCATCGCAGGGCCCCCGACGCAGAAGAGGCGGCCCGAAGGCCGCCTCTCCATGTCTCTCTTTCCGATCTTCGATCAGAAGTCCATGCCGCCCATGCCGCCGCCGCCCGGCATCGCCGGGGGGGCATCCTTCTTGGGCTTCTCGGCGATCATCGCTTCGGTGGTGATCAGCAGGCCGGCGACCGAGGCCGCGTCCTGGAGGGCGCAACGCACGACCTTGGCCGGGTCGATGACGCCGAAGGCGTACATGTCGCCGTACTTGCCGGTCTGGGCGTTCCAGCCGAAGGCCCCGTCCTCGTTCTCGAGGATCTTGCCGACCACGATCGAGCCGTCGTCGCCGGCGTTGATGGCGATCTGACGGGCCGGGGCGGTGATCGCCTTGCGGACGATGTCGACGCCGGTCTTCTGGTCGGCGTTGGCGGTGACGACCGCGTCCAGGGCCTTGATGGCGCGCAGCAGGGCGACGCCGCCGCCCGGCAGGATGCCTTCTTCGACGGCCGCACGCGTGGCGTGCATGGCGTCGTCGACGCGGTCCTTCTTCTCCTTGACTTCGGTCTCGGTGGCGCCGCCGACGCGGATCACCGCGACGCCGCCGGCGAGCTTGGCCAGGCGCTCCTGGAGCTTCTCGCGGTCGTAGTCGGAGGTGGTCTCTTCGATCTGGGCCTTGATCTGGGCGACGCGCGCCTCGATCTCGGTCTTGGCGCCGGAGCCGTCGACGATCGTGGTGTTCTCCTTCTCGATCGTCACCTTCTTGGCGCGGCCGAGCATGTCGAGCGTCACGTTCTCGAGCTTGACGCCGAGGTCTTCGGAGATGACCTGGCCGTTGGTGAGGATGGCGATGTCTTCCAGCATCGCCTTGCGACGATCACCGAAGCCCGGCGCCTTGACGGCGGCGATCTTCAGGCCGCCGCGCAGCTTGTTGACGACGAGCGTGGCGAGCGCCTCGCCCTCGACGTCTTCGGCGACGATCAGCAGCGGCTTGCCGGTCTGGACCACCGCCTCGAGGATCGGCAGCATCGCCTGGAGCGACGACAGCTTCTTCTCGTGGATGAGGATGTAGGGGTCCTCGAGCTCGGCGCGCATCTTCTCGGCGTTGGTCACGAAGTAGGGCGAGAGATAGCCGCGGTCGAACTGCATGCCCTCGACGACGTCGAGTTCGGTGGTCAGCGACTTGGCTTCCTCGACGGTGATGACGCCTTCGTTGCCGACCTTGGCCATGGCGTCGGCGAGGAACTTGCCGATCTCTTCGTCGCCGTTGGCGGAGATGGTGCCGACCTGGGCGATCTCGGCGTTCGAGGTCACCTTCTTGGCGCGCGCCTTGATGTCGGCGACGACGGCCGTGACGGCGAGATCGATGCCGCGCTTCAGATCCATCGGGTTCATGCCGGCGGTGACCGCCTTGGCGCCCTCCTTGACGATCGCCTGGGCGAGGATCGTCGCGGTGGTGGTGCCGTCACCGGCCATGTCGTTGGTCTTCGAGGCCACTTCGCGCACCAGCTGGGCGCCCATGTTCTCGAACTTGTCCTCGAGCTCGACTTCCTTGGCGACGGTGACGCCGTCCTTGGTGATGCGCGGCGCGCCGTAGGACTTTTCGATCACCACGTTGCGGCCCTTGGGGCCGAGGGTGACCTTCACCGCGTTGGCGAGGATGTCGACGCCGCGCAGCATCTTTTCGCGCGCGTCCACGGAGAACTTGACGTCTTTGGCAGCCATGAGGGGCTCCTGTTCGTAGAGAGGAAGAGGTCGGAAGGCAGAGGCGGACGGCTCAGGCGACGACGCCGAGGATGTCCGCTTCCTTCATGATCAGGAGGTCCTGGCCGTCGATCTTGACCTCGGTGCCGGACCACTTGCCGAACAGCACCTTGTCGCCGGCCTTGACGCTCAGCGGGACGAGCGCACCCTTGTCGTCACGGGCGCCGGGACCGACGGCGACGATCTCGCCTTCCTGCGGCTTCTCCTTGACGGTGTCCGGGATGATGATTCCACCGGCGGTCTTCTGCTCGGCTTCGATACGCTTGACGACGACCCGATCGTGCAGCGGGCGGAACTTCATGGACTTCTCCTCGAGACTATCCGAAGGGGATGGCGGGGCCCCGAGGGGACCCGCGCCCGGCCTTCGGCGCGACCGCCGGCGACACGAAGCCGCCAGGGCCGGACGCGTCCGGTGCCGGTGACGCTCACTTGGGCGATCTCTCCGCGGTGATCAAGGGGGCGGCGTGAAAAATCTGGCACTCGTCGACAGCGAGTGCCAACAATGGTGAACAGGCCGCACGGGCCGGGCTGTCAGCAGTCTCCGGGATCGGCTGCCAAGCCCTTGAAAGGGAACCACAAAGGCGGCTCCGATCTTGCATGGGGAGTGGCGTCGGCGCGCGGGGCGTCGACCGTGCCCGAGAGGAGATGTCACCCATGCCGAATCGCGTGATCGACGACGCCTTCCGCCGTCAGCTCGACGGCTTCTCGCTCACCACCGCCCACATCCTTTATCGGATGCCCGATCGGCCGGTCTTTCTACAGAGTTTCCTGTGGCAGCACTACGACGTCGCGCCGGAGTTTCCCGAGCTGCGGCGCTTCCTGGAGTTCTGGGATCGGGAGATCGAGGGCCCGATCCACTCGGTCGAAGTTGCCCACGCCAAGCTGATCGGCCCGGCAGAATGGCGCCGGGTCGACGGGGTCCTGGTGCTGCATTGAGCAGGCGTCCCGCCCGATCCGATGGCGCGCGCGATCGGATCGGCGCGGGGGCGACGGGCGATCAGGATTCGCGCGGCCCGTAGGGCGGGCGCGGAATGTCCTGATGGGCCTTGCGCAGGGCCGCCGACCAGCGTTCGCGCAGGTCGTGGAAATAGGGCTCGCCCGCCTCGATGCGATGGCTGGCCTCGGCGCCGAGGCCGTCGCGACGGACCACCGCGAAGTCGATCGGCATGCCGACCCCGAGATTGGAGCGCATGGTGCTGTCCATCGAGATCAGCCCGAGCTTCAGCGCGTCGTGCAGATCGTAGTCGTATTTGACGGCGCGATCGAGGATCGGCTTGCCGTATTTGTGCTCGCCGATCTGCAGATAGGGCGTGTCGGCGGTGGCCTCGATGAAGTTGCCGGCGGCATAGACCATGAACAGGCGCAGGCGCCCGCCCTTGATCTGGCCGCCGAGCAGCATGGAGACGTCGAAGGTGAGGTTCTTCTTCTCCAGCATCGGGCCGTCGAGGCGGTAGACCTCGCGGATCGCCCGGCCGACCAGCTGCGCCGAGCGGAACATCGACGGCTGGTTCCAGATCGTGTCGGTCTCGCCGGTCTCGGGGTTCTCGATGCCTTCGGTGACCAGGGACACCACCGACTGGGAGATCGCCAGATTGCCGGCGGTGGCCAGCGTCAACACGCGGTCGCCGGGCTTTTCGAAGACGTTGAGCTTGCGGAAGGTGGCGATGTTGTCGAGCCCGGCGTTGGTGCGGGTGTCGGCGATCATCACCAGTCCGTCGCGGACCAGAATTCCCACACAATAGGTCATCGTTCCCCCCGGAACACGGCCGACCGCCGAGCATGGGCCCGACCCGGACCGGCCGGCCCTCGTTTCTCGCCGGACCATAGGGATGCGGCGGGCGGCATGCAACCGCGGGCCTCCGCGACCGCATCCGACGGCCCTCGGGGCGCTCGCGCGGCGGCGACGGTGTGCAGGCGGTGCGTTTCAAAGGTCCCGGCGCCGCGATGACGGTGCCGGCGGCGGATCGGCGTGGCGTCGAAGGCGTCGGCGGACCGGACGACGGTCGCGCGGCCGCGCCCGTCGTCCGGTTGCCGGCGGAGGAGCCGAATCCCGGCGAAATCGGCCGGTGGTAGCCCTTTCCCCTGGGTAGATTCCGATTCTCCCGCGTCTGCGGGCGACAGCCTATGGATGTCGGGTCGGGGCTTCGCCCGCGTGCGACGGGGCGACGACTCGGTATGGGTTCGACCGATCGCTTCGGATCGAAGCCACAGGGAAACTCGCGGAACCCGTCGCGTCGATCGGACGTTTCGGCCCGATCGGACCGGGCTCCAGGAACAGGCGCGTCGAACGGCGCGAACCCGGAGGCATCAAAATGGAATATCGAATCGCGCGGATAGAATTCGAAGACCAGGGTGATCGGTCGGACTTCCTGGTGGCCCGTCTCAACGAATTTGCCAAGGACGGCTGGCGGGTCGCGAGCATCGACCTCACGCCGCATCCGTCGTTCTCGGCGAAGAGCCTTCCCGTCTTGCTCGAGCGGACGCCGAAGTGATCCCGGACGCATGAAACTCGGGGCCCGGACGCCGAACGAAATCGGCGTTCCGGTCCTCTCGCCGTTTCGGCGCCTGCTCAGACGGCGGCGATCTCGCGCAGGGTGATGCGGGTTTCGCAGGTCTCGGCGCCGCGATGGCTGCGCACGCCGCGAATCGGCGTGGCGTCGAGGGCGTCGAGGCCGACCGCGAGGCGGACCCAGGCATCGGTCGGGCAGCTGTTCTCGACGGCGTCGAAACCGACCCAGCCGAGGCCGGGGCCGAGATGGGCCTCGATCCACAGATGCGGGGCGCCGGCGACCGTCTCGTCGCCGCGGTAGACGTAGCCGACGACCACCCGGGTGGCGATGTCGAGGGCACGGGCCGCGGCCGCGAACAGATGGGCGAGGTCGCGGGCGGTGGCGCTGCCGGCCGCGAGGGTCTCGGCGGGACGGCGCTCCGGCGCTTCGGGATCGATGGCGATGCGCTCGTGCAGCGCGCCCATCAGGGCATGGAGTTCGGCGATCCGGTCGGGGCCGGCCGACACCGCGGTGTCGAAGGCGAAGTCGCGCACCGGGGTCTCGATCGCGGTGCGGTCGGTGCAGCGGCCATAGGCCGACAACGGCAGGCGATCGCGGGTGTGGCGCAGCACGCCCGAGGTGTCGAGGGTGGCGACGCGGCCGGAGGCGACGATCGACAGTTCGTCGATCGGGCCGTCGATCGAGAAGGTGTGGGTGAGATTGCCGAAGGCGTCCTCGACCGGCACCAGCCGGCAGTCCTGCGACACGTCGATGCGCCAGCTCTGGACGAGCTGGGCGTCGGTGTTGCGCGGCGTCAGGCGCAGCGTCTGGATGGCGCGGGTGGCCGGATGCTCGAAGCGGTAGACCGTTTCGTGGATGATGGCGAAACGCATGGGGCGGTCTCGTGTGGGCTGTGCCGAAGTCGGGGGAGGCGCCGTCGCCGGCGGAGCGGGCCCGGTCGAGCGTCAGAGCAGATACTGATCGGTGATCAGGCTGGTCAGGCGGATGTTCTCCTCGACGAAGGTGCTCAGGAACTCGTGCAGGCCGCCGGCGATCACCGTGTCGATGTCGGTCGACTCGAGATTGGTGAAGGCGGTGCGGGCGGCGCGCTGGGCGGCGCCCTGGCGGCCGTAGATCTGAGCGATCTGGTCGAGATAGCGGGTCAGGTTCTCGTAGCACGAGGCCAGCGAGCGCGGCATCTGCGGATTGAGGATCATCAGGTCGGCGACCAGCCAGGGCTTGAGGCTCTGGCGGTAGACCCAGTGATAGGAGGTCTGGGCGGAGACGGCGCGCAGGATCGCCGACCACTGGAAGTAGTCGAGGCTGCCGCCGACCGCCGCTTCGGGGGGCAGCAGCACGTGATACTTGACGTCGAGCAGGCGGGCGGTGGCGTCGGCGCGCTCGATGTAGACGCCGAGGCGCGAGAACCAATAGGCGTCGTTGCGGAGCATGGTGCGGTAGGCCGAGCCGTCGAAGGCCAGCGAGGTGCGCTTGACGAAGCGCAGGAAGTCGGAGAGCCGGCCGAGGTCGAGCTCGCCGAGGCCATAGCCCTTGAGTTCGAGCCAGGCGGTGTTGATCGTCTCCCACATCTCGGCGGTCAGCGCGGTGCGCACCGCGCGGGCGTTGAAGCGGGCGATCTCCAGGCAGTTCTTGATCGACGAGGGATTGGCCGGCGAGAAGGCGAGGAAGTCGACGGCGCTCTCGGCGGTCGCCTCTTCGCCGTAGACCTCGGTGAACAGCTCAAGGCAGCCGGTGGCGGCCAGCGCCGATTCCCATTCGTTGCCGGTGGCGCCGTAGCTGCTCGGCAGGGCGGCCAAGCGGTGGGCGGCGTCGATGATCCGGGCGGTGTTCTCGGCGCGCTCGACGTAGCGAGAGAGCCAGAACAGACTGTCGGCGGTGCGGCTGAGCATGGGCGTCGTCCTGGGATGGCGCGGGCGGGCGCGCTCCGTCGTGGATATCAGGCGCGGGGGGCGGACTGCTGCTGCTGTTGCTGTTGCGACTGCTGGGCGAAGGTGCGGGCGACGTCGACGATCCAGGTGTCCTTGGTGCCGCCGCCCTGGCTCGAATTGACCACCAGCGAGCCGGATTCGAGGGCGACGCGGGTCAGTCCGCCGGGGACGATGCGCACGCCGTCGGCGCCGGTCAGCACATAGGGCCGGAGATCGACGTGGCGCGGGGCGACGCCTTCGTCGACGAAGGTCGGGCAAGTCGACAGCGCCAGGGTCGGCTGGGCGATGAACTTCTCCGGGTGGGCCTTGAGCTTGGCGCGGAAGGTCTCGATCTTGGCCTTGTCGGCCTTGGGGCCGACCAGCATGCCGTAGCCGCCGGAGCCGTCGACCTCCTTGACCACCAGTTCGGGCAGGTGGTCGAGGACGTATTTCAGGGCGTCCGGCTCGCGGCAGCGATGGGTCGGGACGTTCGACAGGATCGCGTCCTTGCCGGTGTAGAAGCGGATGATCTCCGGCATGTAGGAATAGACCGCCTTGTCGTCGGCGACGCCGGTGCCGACGGCATTGGCCAGCGTGACGTTGCCGGCGCGGTAGGCGGCCATCAATCCGGGCACGCCGAGCACCGAATCCGGGCGGAAGGCGAGGGGGTCGATGAAGTCGTCGTCGAGGCGGCGATAGATCACGTCGACGCGCTTCGGCCCTTCGGTGGTGCGCATGTAGACGATGTTCTCGCGCACATAGAGATCCGAGCCCTCGACCAGCTCGGCGCCGAGCTTGTCGGCGAGGAACGAGTGCTCGTAATAGGCGGAATTGAACGGGCCGGGGGTCAGGAGCCCGACGGTCGGATCGGCGGCGGCGGTGCGCGGGGCCATCGACTTCAGGGTGGCGAGCAGGTCGTCGGCGTAGTTCTCGACCGGGGCGATGCGGTGGCGGGCGCAGAGTTCCGGGAACAGCCGCAGCATCACCTCACGGTTCTCCAACATGTAGGAGACGCCGGAGGGGGTGCGGGCATTGTCCTCGAGGACGTAGAAGGTGTCGGCGTCGACGCGGACGATGTCGATGCCGGCGATCGACACCCAGATGTCGTGGGGCAGGGTGATGCCCTGCATTTCCGGTCGGTAGCAGGGATTGCGGTAGATCAGGTCCTCCGGAACGATGCCGGCCTTGACGATCTCGCCTTTGGAATAGACGTCCTTCAAGAACATGTTGAGCGCGGTGACGCGCTGGCGCAGGCCGGCGGCGAGGCGTTCCCATTCGAGGTTGGTGATGATCCGCGGCACGATGTCGAAGGGGATCAGGCGTTCCTCGCCCTCGGCGTCGCCATAGACCGCGAAGGTGATGCCGATGCGGCGGAACAGGAGTTCGGCCTCGTGGCGGCGCTGGCGCAACAACTCGACGGGTGTGTCGCGCAGCCAGGTCTCGACGATCTCGTAGCCCTGTCGGCACTCGCCGCCGAAGCCGGTCATCTCGTCGAAGGCCGTGGTCGTCATCGCTCGCCTCTCCCTCGCACGGCACGTCGAGCGCGTGCTTCGAGGATCATCTTCGACCCGGAAAATCTCGCGCGCAAGCGACTTCGGCGGTCAGGAAAATGGGAAAAACGGCTGATTTTGCTCAGGGTTCCGGCGGATTGCCCAAGGTTTGGGCAGGATTTCGGGCGCGGTCCGAGCGCGCGCCGGCGGGGCGCTCGCGGTGGCCGCGGGCGGCGCGGGCGGGGAGATCCGGCGCGGCGATTCCCGTCGTCCGGCGCCGTGCGGAAATCGCGTATGAGGGGATATTTCGAATCCCTACCGGCCGTGGGGCTTTCAGAACGAGTCTGCGTTCTGACCCTCATATTCGCGTAACGACCTGCGTGGACGTCGTCATCGTTCACGATGGGAGATTCGCAAAACGATTTCGCATCCGGTCGGCCTTCCCGACGAATGACTGACGGAGCATCAAAATGCCCATGCCGATGGTCTTCCGGAACTTCGCCGGTGCGTTCCACCAGGATGTGGTCGAGTTTCACGGCACGTTCGAAGCCGCGGTCGATGCGGTCGTCGACGAAGTTCCGGTCGGCGACTGTCGAGAACTGGCGGACTTCATCGACACACTGTTGACGAGCGGGCCGGACGTCTGTGAGCGCGTGTGGGAGGAATCGCCGACCAGTGTGCTGTTCTCGCATGCCGAAGGCTTGATGCTGATGCTCGCCGATTGTCGCGATCGGTTGCGCGCTCGGGCAGATCGAGGGCCGCGACCATGAGGACTCTCGATCCGTTCGAAACGGCGAGCGGCGGCATGCCGGGGTGAGGGTCTGCACCCACCGGTTGCGCGAGTCCGCCGTCGCCCTCACACATGATCCCGGACGGTTGCGGGGATTCCGCATCCACACCGCCTGCCCGACGAACTTCGACCGAAGGAGGACTCCATGAAAATTCCTCCCTACTTTCAACGAGCCTCCGAAGGCTTCTATCAGGGGGCCCTCGAGTACGGTGGCCACACGGTCGAGGACTGTGTCGGCTTCGGCGTCGGATCGGTCCCTCAGAGCCAATGTCCGACGCTGCTCGAATGGCTGGACTTCCTGATCGCCTCGCCGCCCGAGGTGGTCGCCGAAGCGTGGTCGTCGCTGCGCTGCGAGTACGATTGGGAGGATCCGGAGTTCATCCGCGACATCCTGCGCCAGATGCGGGAGCTATGCGCCCACCGTGTCGCCACCGGCGGCGGCGGCATGCCGGGGTGAGGGCCTGCACTCTCCGGTTGCGCGGATCCGCCGTCGTCCTCATACACGACCCCGGACGGTTGCGGGGATTCCGCATCCACACCGCCTGCCCGACGAACTTCGACCGAAGGAGGACTCCATGAAAATTCCTCCCTACTTTCAACGAGCCTCCGAAGGCTTCTATCAAGGAGCCCTCGAGTACGGGGGCCACACGGTCGAGGATTGTGTCGGCTTCGGCGTCGGAATGGTCCTCCAGAGTCAATGTCCGGCGCTGCTCGAATGGCTGGACTTCCTGATCGCCTCGCCGCCCGAGGTCGTCTACGACGCATGGTGGTCGCTGCGCTGCGAATACAAATGGGTGGAACCGGAGTACATCCGCGAGATCCTGTGCCAGATGCGGGAGATCTGTGCCCACCGTGTCGCCACCGGCGGCGGCGGCATGCCGGGGTGAGGGCCTGCACTCTCCGGTTGCGCGGATCCGCCGTCGTCCGGTGACCTCGGGTCCTTCGAAACCGCGGGAACGGTCCAATCCCGATGTGGCGGACACGCCGGCGGCCGGTCGCGCCGCGGATCATCTGGGAGATGTTCGTCGCGGTCCGGCGGAGCGTGGTCGAACGGCTCGCGAGCCTGCCGCGCGCGCGGGTGCGCCCCGACGGCTGAGACCCCGCGCGGCCGGCGCGATCGCCGGACCGGGCCGGGCGTGCGCTCATGGGCTTGTCCGGACGGCTGCCGCAGTGGTAGCTGAATGTGCACAAGCATTCACCGAGAGGAAACCACCATGAACAAGCTGCTGATCTTCGCCCTCGTCGCGGGAACCCTCGGCTGGGCGGGCGCCGTCCAGGCCGAACAACTGTTCCTCAAGGACACCTTGAAGACCTGGGATCGCGAGAAGGCCGGCGGCGGCGAGGGCACGCTGGCCGGCAAGTTCTCCTTCACCCGCAACGACACCAAGAAGGAAGAGGCGATCAAGGAGATCGGCTGGATGACCTTGAAGCCCGGCGCGTCGGTCGGCCTGCACAAGCACGACGCCAACGAAGACGCCTACATCATCATCTCCGGCGAAGGCATCTTCACCGACACCGCCGGCAAGGAGAGCCCGGTCAAGGCCGGCGACATCACCATCGCCCGCAAGGGCGAGTCCCATGCGCTGAAGAACGCCGGCAGCGAACCGCTGGTGTTCCTGGACGTCATCGCCGCGCAGCAGTGACGCGACCGGGACGCGCCGCGACCATCGGTCGGGCGATGCTTTCGACCCCGGCCCGGAACGCGAAAGGGCGGCCCCGTACGGGACCGCCCTCTTCTGATCTGCGCGAGGATCGGTGCGCTCAGGCGGCGCGGATGGTCGCCAGGAAGCCGACCACCTTGGTGTGGAGATCGGCGGCGTGACCGGCCACTTCGCCCGACACGTCGAGCACGCGGCGGGCGCCGTCGCCGGTGCGTCCGGCGGCCTGGGCGACGTCGGCGATGATCGAAGTCACACCGTCGGCGCCGACCGAGGCCTGGGTGACGCTGGTGACGATCTCGTTGGTCGCCTGGCCCTGTTGGTCGACGGTCGCGGCGATCTGTTCGGCGGAGGCGTTGATCTCCTGGACGGTGGTCGCGACGCCGCCGATCGCCGTCACCGCGCGGTCGGTGGTCGCCTGGATGGCGGCGACCTGCTGGCCGATCTCGGTGGTCGCCCGCGACGTCTGCGTGGCGAGTTCCTTGACCTCGGCCGCGACCACCGCGAAGCCGCGGCCCGCTTCGCCGGCCCGCGCCGCCTCGATGGTGGCGTTGAGGGCGAGGAGGTTGGTCTGGCCGGCGATGTCGGAGATCAGGTCGACGATGGCGTTGATCCGCGAGGCGGCGGTCTCGAGTTCGCCGATGATCTCGGCGGCGGAGCGCGCCGCTTCGACCGCCGAGCGGGCGCGCCCGACCGAATGTTCGACCTGACGGCCGATCTCCTGGACCGAGGTGCCGAGTTCCTCCGCCGCGCCGGCGACCGCCGCGACGTTGGTCGAGGCCTGTTCGGCGGCGGCGGCGACCGAGGTCGACTGGGCGAGAGTGGCGGTGGCCGAATCGCTCATCGCCCGCGCCGTGGACTGCATCTCGTCGGCCGACGACGACAGGGTGGTCACCGCGGCGCCGACCGCCCGTTCGAGATCGTCGGCGAGCGACAGCATGGTCTGGCGACGGCGCACCTCGGCCTGCTGCTGCAGATCGTGGGTGGCGGCCTCGAGTTCCTTGTTGCGCGCCAGGCTCTCCTTGAAGACCTGGACGGCGCGGGCCATCTCGCCGATCTCGTCGCCGCGCTCGAGCGACGGGACGATCGCTGCTTCGTCGCCCTCGGCGAGGCGGCGCATGGTCTCGTTCATGCGCTGGAGCGGACGGCTGATGCGGCGCTGGACCACGACGATGCCGCCGGCGACCAGCAGCAGCGAGGCGGCGAGCGCGGCGATCGACAGGGCGAAGGCGCCGCGCGCCTCGGCGACGACCTGTTCGGCGCGCAGCACCATCTGGTCGAGGGCGACGTTGGCGAGATCGACGACCAGGCCGGCGCGGGCGGTGTCGCGCGGCTGCAGGTCCTTGATGTCGATGCCGGCCGGCTGGCCGGTGGCCAGCGCCTCGAACAGGCGCACCGTATCGGCCCACGCCGGTCCGGAGAAGTTGCCCTCGTCGGCCTTGCGGAAGGCGGCGCGGACCACGTCGGCGACACCGTCGGCGGACGCCGCCTCCTTGACCACGGTCCAGGCGCCGAGGGCGCGGCCGCGATCCTCGAAGGCCGCCGCGGCCTCGGTCGGCGTCCAGGCCCGACCGGCGGCGACGGTGAACTGGGCGCGACCCTGCGTGACGCCGTATTGGACGCGGGTCGCCCAAGCGGCGCGCTTGATCGCCAGATACTGGTCGACGGTCTTGTCGGTGTTGCCGGCCGAGGCGTCGACCGCATCGGTGGTGGCGGTCAGGGCATCGAAGAAGGCCTGATAGGTCGCCAGTTCGGTCTGTTGCGCCTGCGGATTGCGGGAGGCCTTGGGGGTGCGGGCCTCGCGGTCAAACTCGGGCTGGAGGCGGACCATCGCCGCCTGGGCGTCGCGCAGACGCGGCAGGGTGGCGAGCGGACCGGGCAGGGCGGCGGCTTCGATCTGGGCGATCACCTCGCGATAGCCGCCTTCGATGGTCTTGCGATAGTCGGCGATCTTGGCGAGCTGGGCCCCGTCGGCGGCGGCTTCGCCGGACAGGGCCGAGCCGAGGGCGCCGCGCTCGAGGCGGGTGGTGAGCAGGGTCGACAGGAGAATCCGGCTCGACCGGCTCGACGACAGAATCGCCTCAGCCGCCGATTGGCGTTTGATCGAACCCTTGAGGTCGATCCCGCCGTAAGTAAATACCACGAGACCCATGGCGCCCAGGAAGAGTCCGAGGACCCATTTGATCGAGAGTGTGCGCAGGATAGCCATTTATCACCCGGATACGAAGCCACGTTACATGGCTGCACCATCGGAGAGCCCGATTAAGGTCGAGTGAACGCAACTATCCTTTGTGCTAGATTACGTTACGTCATGTTCATCTGCCGAAGCGCGCCGCGTCGGCGCCGCTCCGGCCGGGGTCACAGCAGCTTCAGGCCCTTGAAGCTGGCGTGGCCTTCGCGGCCGATGACGATGTGGTCGTGCACCGAGATGCCCAGCGACTTGGCGATGTCGACGATCTGGCGGGTCATCTGGATGTCGGCGGTCGACGGCGTCGGGTCCCCGGACGGGTGGTTGTGCACCAGGATGATGGCGCTGGCCGACAGTTCCAGCGCCCGTTTGACGATCTCGCGCGGGTAGACCGGCGTGTGGTCGACGGTGCCGGTCTGCTGGACCTCGTCGGAGATCAGGCCGTTGCGCTTGTCGAGGAACAGGATGCGGAACTGCTCGCGGGTCTCGAAGGCCATCGCCGAGCGGCAGTAGTCGATCACCTGGGACCACGACGACAGCACTGTCTTCTTGGCGACCTCGCCCTTGGCCATGCGCAAGCCGGCGGCGCGCACCAGCTTCAGGTCGGTGGCCACCGCCTCGCCGATCCCGGGGATCTCGCGCAGCCGCTGTTCCGGTGCGCCGAGCACCTCGGCGAAGGAGCCGAAGCGGGCGATCAGGGTCTTGGCGAGGGATTTGACGTCGCGCCGCGGGATCGAACGGAACAGCACCAGTTCGAGCAACTCGTAGTCGGGCAGGGCATCGCCGCCGGCGTCGCGGAAGCGCGCCTTGAGGCGCTCGCGGTGGCCCAGCCAATGGGCGTCGCCGGACGGAGGTGTGACGGCCGGCACCTCGTCGAATCCGCTCATGCGGTCCGCCTCCCCGATTCCCCCGCTCGCCCCTCGGCCATTGTCAGATGCGATAGGGGGGCTTGTGAAGACCCTTCGGCGACAGCGTGAAGATCTCGCAGCCGGTCTCGGTGACGCCGACCATGTGCTCGAACTGGGCCGACAGCGAGCGGTCGCGGGTGACCGCGGTCCAGCCGTCGGCGAGCACCTTCACGTGGGGGCGGCCGAGGTTGACCATCGGCTCGATGGTGAAGACCATGCCGGGCCTGAGCTCGACGCCTTCGCCGGGAATGCCGTAGTGCAGGATGTTGGGCGTGTCGTGGAACAGCCGGCCGATGCCGTGGCCGCAGAAGTCGCGCACCACCGAGCAGCGCTCGGCCTCCACGAAGGTCTGGATGGCATAGCCGATGTCGCCGGTGGTGGCGCCGGGCTTCACCGCGGCGATGCCGAGCATCAGGCTCTCGTACGTCACGTCGATCAGCCGCTCGGCGGCGCGCTTGACCTCGCCGATCGGGTACATGCGCGAGGAATCGCCGTGCCAGCCGTCGACCACGAAGGTCACGTCGATGTTGACGATGTCGCCGTCGCGCATCGGCTTGTCGTTGGGGATGCCGTGGCAGACCACGTGGTTGAGCGAGGTGCAGACGCTCTTGCCGTAGCCGCGGTAGTTCAGGGTCGCCGGCAGGGCGCCGCGATCGAGGGCGAAGCGATAGACGAAGTCGTCGATGGCCTCGGTGGTGACCCCGGGGCGGGCGAGCTCGGTCACCGCGTCGAGGCATTCGGCGGCGAAGCGGCCGGCGCGCCGCAACCCTTCGAAGGCATCCGCCCCATAGAGACGGATGGCTCCGGTGTTCTTCAGCGGAGCGGTGGCGGCATCGACGTAGGTGACCATGTCGGCGTGTTTCACCCTGTGGCTCTCGATCGTGCGGGGGGATCCCGGCGCGTCTCGGAACGGAACTGCGGCGCGGCGGCGGCGTTCGGCCGAGCGGTGCCCGGCGCAATATAGTGCGGCGAGGTCGCCGGGGCAAAGGCGGCGTCAGCCGAGCCCGTCGATCGGGATCTCCCGCTCGACCACGATGGTCTCCTCGGTGATCCGCGTCGCCCAGGCGATCGCCTCGACGCCGGCGGCGCGGGCCGCCGCGAAGGCCAGCGCATAGGCCGGGTCGATGTCGGCGGCGAGGCGGAAGCGGGCGCAGTCCGAGCGATCGACCAGATAGACCATCACCGCCCGGTCGCCGGCCGCGACCCGGGCGGAGAGTTCGACGAGGTGCTTGGCGCCGCGGGTGGTGCGCGCGTCGGGGAATTCGGCGACGCCCGGCACACGGCTCAGGGTGACGTTCTTGACCTCGACCCAGGCGCGACCGCGGATCGGATCCTTGAGCAGCAGGTCGACGCGGGAATTGACGCCGTAGGCGACCTCGCGGCGCAAGGTCGCCCAGCCGGCGAGCGTCGGGATGGCGCCTTGCGCGATCGCCTCGGCGACCACGGCGTTGGGCAGGCCGGTGTCGATGCACACCCAGGCGCCGTCGACGTCCTCGAGGATCCAGCTCCAGGCGAGTTTGCGCTTGGGGTCGGGGGAGCGCCACAGCAGGACGCGGGCGCCGGGGCGGGCGAGCCCCATCATCGAGCCGGAATTGGCGCAATGGGCGGTGACCGTCTCGCCGCTCGCGTCGAGCACGACGTCGGCGAGGAAGCGCTTGTAGCGGCGGAGGAGGCGGCCGGCGACCAGGGGCTGGGGCAGGCGCATCAGTCGCGGTCCTTCGCCGGGCGCTGCGGATAGGGCAGGGGATAGGGCGCGCGCAGATGCCGGCCGATGGCGACGCGGGCTTCGAACAGCACGGTCGAGCCGAGCGTCACCGGGATCGGCGGCAGTTCCTCGACATGGTCGAACAGCGGTGCGACCTCGGCGAGGCCGCGCTCGAAGCGACGCGGGCGGCCGATCAGCACCACGTCGCGGCCGAGATGAGCGGCGGGGTCGGCGAGGAAGGCGAAGCCGCGCGGATCGGCGTCGAAGACCATGACGGTGGCGCGCGAGCCGAGCGCCGCGCCGATCCGCGCCGCCTCGATCCAGCGGAAGGCGACGACCACCGGGCGGTCGGCAGGATCGGCGGCGGCGGTCGCCGGCACCAGACCGCGGGCGGCGAGCGCCTCGGGCAGACCGCGCCAGGTGAAGGATTCCTCGAGGAAGCCGCCGAGGCGAAGGCGGGCGATGGTCTCGGCCGAGGGCGGAGCGAAGCGGAGGCCGGCGATCAGCGCCGCGGCCAGCGCCAGAATCGTCGCGGCGGCGATCGCGAAGGCGCGGGCCGGGCGGGCGAAGCGGTGCTCGTTTTCGGCGATGGCGCGGCCGAGCAGCGGCAGCAGGAACAGCCAACCGGGCATCTGCCAATGGGGTAGACCGTCGCCGCCGAAGGCCGGGATCAGCGTGAACAGCACGATCGACGGCGCCGCCACGGCGGTGAGGAAGGCGGCGGGGCCGGCGCGGTCGCGGTCGCGGCGCAGGGCCGCCCAGGTCGCGGCTGCGGCGGCGATCAGGGTCCAGGGGCCGAGATAGGCGGCCTGGCCGAGCACGGCGCGCAAGGGGCCGAGGAGCGACCACCCGCGGCCACCGCCGCGCGCGGATTGGAACAGGAACGACACCCAGCCGTTCTCGGCGTTCCAGATCAGCGCCGGCGAAGCGACCGCGACGGCGAGGGCCACGCCCGCCCAGGGCGCCCAGGTCGCCAGCCGCCGGCGATGGGGGGTGGCGACGAGGAAGGCCAGCGCGCCGAGGGCGAACAGCGCGGCATGGTATTTCGACAGGCCGGCGAGGCCGAGGCCGATCCCGGCGGCGAGCCACAGCAGCGCCATGCGGCGCGGATCGGGATCGCGGAACAGGATCTCGACCAGGATCCGGGCGGTCAGCGCCAGGGCCAGCACCAGCGGTCCGTCGGGGACCAGCCAGGATCCGGCCGAGACCAGGAAGAACGGCGCCACGGTCAGCGCCAGCAGCGCCCAGAGGGCGGCGCGCGCGCCCCACAGGACGCGGGTGAGGTCGTGGAGCAGCCAAGAGGTGGCGGTGAAGGCGAGGACGAAGGGCAGCCGCAGGAAAGCCACCGGCACCTCGGGGCCGAACAGCGGCGCGGCCAGCGCCTGCATGCCGGCGACCCACCAGAAGGCCATCGGCGGATGGTCGAACCACGACAGTTGCCACCGGCCCGAGACCGCCATGGCATAGGCCTCGTCGAGGCCGGGATCGAGCAGCAGAGCCAGCCCGAGGCGTGCGACGAACCCGGCCACGAGCAGCGCCACCGCCCCGCGGAGGGCGTCGGCATCGTCGCGGGGCGTCTCGGATACGGGCATCGCGGCCTCGGCAAGGGGGTCCGGGGCGCCTTCATAAGGCGCGACGGGCGGCGTGGCCAGAGGCGACCGTCGGCAAGGTTTCGTCAACCCTGTGGCCCGACTTCATCGAAAGTTCATCCCCCAGATCCCTGCGAAAGTCTAACTGTAATTCCTGCGTGCGAACATCGCGTCAACCGGGCAGAAATCGACGAGTTTCCGCATTGCGAGCGTCGGGGGGAGTGCGATCCATGTTGTTGTTGTCGAAGGACGCGGCGGGCGTCGGAGACGAAGCGGCCGGCGACGTCGTCCAGATGCCGCCGATCGCCGCCGAACACGCGGTGTCGCTGGCCAAGCTGGTGATCGAACACGCCCTGCAGCCGATCGTCGAAGTCCACACCGGTCGGGTCTATGGCCACGAAGCGCTGATGCGCGGCCACGACCGGCTCGGGCTCGCCCACCCCTGGGACCTGCTCGACCTGGCGGCGGAGGGCGGCGAGATCGTCCGCCTGGAGCGCATGCTGCACGCCCGGGCGCTGGCCCGCTTCACCCAGGTCGAAGCGGTCGGCGCCAAGCTGTTCGTGAACCTCGATGCGCGGGCGGTGACGCCGAAGCTGGAGATCCTCGACGGTCTGGCGGACGCGGTGGGACGCGCCGGCGTGTCGCCGTCGTCGGTGGTGGTCGAGCTGTCCGAGCGCGCCGACCATTTCGCCAATGCGGCGTTTCCGGAGTTCCTGCGCCGTCTCAAGTCCACGGGCATGCGGGTGGCGATCGACGACTTCGGCACCGGCTTCGCCGAGCTGCGGCTGCTGTGCGATCACGGCATCGACTATGTGAAGATCGACGGCCACTTCCTGCGCGGGATGGCGACCAGCCAGAGAAAGCTGTTGTTCGTCAGTACGATGAGCGATCTCGCGCATGTCCTCGGGGTGCGGGTGATCGCCGAGGGCATCGAGACCGAGGCCGACTACATCGCCTGCCGCGAGGCGGGCTGCGATCTGGTCCAGGGCTATTTCGTGGCGCGGCCGCAGACCGAGATCGGCGATCTCCTGTCGACCTATGCCCATGTGGTGTCGGTGCAGTCGCGCCATCGCCGCGGGCGGCGCTCCGACGGGCTGCTGATCCGTTCGGAACTGACCGTGCTGCCGACCGTCGCCGACGGCTCGACGCTGGAGCAGGTGTTCGAGCTGTTCCGCTGCCATCCGGCCGAGAGCTTCTTTCCGGTGGTCGACGCCGGCGGGGTGCCGCGCGGCATCGTCCACGAGCGCGACCTGAAGCGGCACATCTACAACCCCTTCGGTCGCGATCTCCTGCGCAACAAGGGCTTCGGCCACTCGGTCGCGTCCTTCGTGCAGCCCTGCCCGATCGCCGACGTGGAATCGGAGGCGTCGCGGCTGTTCGACATCTTCACTCATTCGGCCGGCGCCGACGGGGTGATCGTCACCGAGAACCAGCGCTATCTCGGCGTGCTCAGCACCGCGGCGCTGGTCAAGATCATGAGCGAAAAGCAGCTGCGCCAGGCGCGCGACCAGAACCCCCTGACCGAACTGCCCGGCAATCTGTCGATCGCCGATCACGTCGCGACCACCGCGCTCGACGGCGACGCGCAACGGCTGTTCTGCTATTTCGACTTCGACGACTTCAAGCCGTTCAACGATCGCTACGGCTTTCGCCGCGGCGACGAGGCGATCACCACCTTCGCCAACTGCCTGCGGCGCGAATTCGTCGGCACCGAAGTGTTCCTCGGCCACATCGGCGGCGACGACTTCTTCGCCGGCTTCATCGGCGCGGCGGCGGACGAGGCGGTGGGGCGGATCGAACGTCTGCTCGGCGAATTCCGCCGCGAGGTGGCGTCGCTCTACCCCGAACAGGAGCGGCGCGACGGCGGCATCGTCGGGCGAGACCGCGACGGGCGGTTGCGGAACTACCCGCTGATGCGCTGCAGTGCGGCGGTGCTGACCCTGGAACCGGGTACGGTCACCGCCGAACTCGATCGCATCGGCCTGATGATCGCCGACCTGAAGAGCGAAGCGAAACGTTCGGTGAGCGGCCTGGTGGTGCGTCGCTTCGAGGACTGACCCTCAGCGCTCGACCGGCAGGCCGTGGGCGCGCCAGGCGCCGATGCCGCCGCCGACATGGGCGCCGTGGGGCAGGCCGAGCGAACGGGCGAGCTCGATCGCCTTGGCCGAGCGGCCGCCGGCGAGGCAGTAGAACACCACCGGCTTGTCGGTCGGAATCGCCGCGACGGTGGTGGCGAGACTCGACAGCGGCGCGTGATGGGCGCCGGGGACGTGGCCTTCGGCCCACTCATGGGCCTCGCGCACGTCGACCAGCAGAATCTCGCCGGCGACCGCCCGGCGATGGGCCTCCGGCGGCGTCAGGGTCTCGATCGGGGCGGCGGATTTTCCGAAACCGAACATGCACGTCTCTCCCGTCGCGCGACATATGAATAATTTCTAATATATACATAGGGCGCTCGCGGGCATCCCGCAAGTCCGCCGGCACCGATGAACCCGATCGCGGCGCTCAGGGCGCGCGGAAATCGAGAGTGACGGCCATCGCGAAGCGCCGGGTCTCGCCGGGGGCGAGCGTCACGCTGCCGGGCTTGTCGCCGATCTCGCCGGCGAAACCGACCGGGTCGGCATGGCCCTGCCAGGGTTCGATGCACAGGAAGCCGGCGCCGGGCTTCGACCACAGGCCGAGCTGCGGCATGCCCTCGAAGTCGACGATCAGGCGGGCGCCGGTTTCGCCGCTCCAGATCACCCGGCGGCTCGCCAGCGCATCGAAGATCAGGGCGTCGTCGGCGAACAGCGCGTCGTCGATCGGCAAGGTGTCGCCGATCACCGGCGAGGGCAGGGCCTCGGGGCGGAGCAGACCGGCGGCATCGAGACGGCGGACCGGTGCCGGCTCCGGCGACTCGAAAGTCAGGGTGTGGGCGGCGCGCGGGCCGGCATAGGGCAGCGGCCAGTGGAAGGCCGGGTGGAAGCCGAAGGCCACCGGCATGTCTTCGTCGCCGGTGTTGGAGACCTCGGCGGTGGTGGTGAGCGTCCGGCCGGCCACCGCATGGGTGACGTCGAGGCGGAATTCGAAGGGCCACACCGCGCGGGTGGCGCCGCTCGCCTCGAGGCGCAAGGTGGTGTGGGCGGTGCCGCGCTCGACCACCTCGAAGACGGAGGTGCGGGCGAAGCCATGGCGCGGCAGGGCGTAGGTCCGGCCGCGATGGCGGAAGACGCCGCCGGCGAGTGATCCGACGATCGGGAACAGGAGCGGCGCGCGGCCGCTCCAGAAGGTGGGGTCGCCGTTCCACAGGTAGGCGTTGCCGACCGCGTCGTCGAGCCAGGTCAGTTCGGCGCCGAGCAGAGCGACATCGGCGGACAGTTCGTCGGAGAGCAGCGTGACGGTCTGGGAAGAGCGAGACATGGCGGATCTCCGGTTGTCGCGCGCGGGCACCCCGCGAGCAAGCCGTGCCGCGGACCTCGCGTCAAGTCGCGAGATCGTCGAGGTCGCATTCGTCCGGAGGCCGATTCGGGAACGGCGGCCCACCCGACGGGCCGCCGCGGTGACGGCAGGACGCCGACGACCGTCACTTCATGTTGGCGGCGAGATTCTGGAAGGTCAGGTTGAGGTTGGTGCCGAGCAGGCCGGCGCCGCCGATGATGCCGACAGCGACCAGCGAGGCGATCAGTCCATATTCGATCGCGGTGGCGCCGGAGTCGTCGCGGAAGAGGCGGATCAACAGAGTCATGACTGCAAATTCCTCCTGGAAAGCGACGGTCGACTTCGCGGAAGTCGCCGTCAGGTTGCATCTGGAGGATTGCGCCATCGTCTTGACGAAGAGTGAAATTCCGGAGCGCAATGCATCCGGAAGTGGTGGAAATTCGCGGTCGCTCGGCGGATCCCCCGCGTGCGCCGGCGATCGCTCGATTCAGCCGGCCGGCTTGCCGGCGGCCAGCGCGACATAGGCCTTGCGGGTGCCGGGCGGCACCGCGCCGCGCTGCTCGAGCAGCAGGATCAGGCGCAGGGCGAGGTCGATCGAGGCGTAGCAGTGGTGGGCGATGGTCGCCAGATGCTTCAGCTGATCGTCGGAGAGGCCTTCGGGGTGGGCGAAATCGCGGACATAGACGAGATCGGCCTCGAGCAACTGGTTGAGCGGCCGGCGCGGGTCGCCGCCGATCACGCAAGGGGCGATCGGCCACAGTTTGACGCCGGCAAAACAGTGCGGGACGAAGCCCTGGGCGCGCAGTTCGACGTCGATCTCGCCGATCGCCGGTTGACCCTGGTAGAGGGTCATGAACGACACCTCGGTCTGGATCGCCACGGCTTCGGCGAGCTTGCGGCGGCCGGAGCGGAAGACGTCGAGTTCGCCGCCCTGGATGTCGATCTTGAGAAAATCGAGGTGCTCGATCTCGTCGATGTCGTCGAGGCGGCGGGTGGCGATCTCGACCCGTTCGATCACTTCCGACAGGGGTTTCAACACGTCGAACAGCGCGAAGGCGGCGGGATCGGGCTCGTAGAGGCTGGTCAGGCCCGAGGCGCGGCAGATCTTCAGCTCGTGGGTGCCGCCGTCGCCGACCGCGTGCGGCAGGTAGCGCTCGTGCGGCCCCTTGGCGGCGAGGAGGGCGGCGAGCGCTTCGGGTTGCGGCTCGAAGCCGGTGACCCGGCACAATCCGGCGGCGAGCATCGGCTTGTAGGGCGGATCGCCGTCGATCGGGTTGGCGCCGATGTCGACGATCTCGGTCGTGCGCGCGAGGCGCAACAGGTCGCGGACATTGCTCATGGCGTCGATTCTCGGCTCCCGGGATCGCCGGCGACCTTGCCCGAGTCGACGACGCCGCGCAAACCGGCCGGCGGACGCAACCCTGCGGCGAACCGTCGTCTATCGTCCGAACGCGATCGCCCCTCCTGTGGGACGACATCCGCCGGTTGCACCGCGAGTCCCGGGACCCGAGGCGCGGCTTCGGCCAGCGGAATCGACCACCGCCGAGAGGAAACGTCATGAAGCGCGTCGCAGTCTCCGTCGCCGTGGTCGTTCTCTCGGCGTCGGCGGGGTGGGCCGACGACGTCGTGCTGCCGCAACAGAAGCCGGGTCTGTGGGAAGTCCGCTCGACCACCCCCTCGATCCGGACCGAGCGCTGGGCGACCCCGGAATTCCGATCCACCTACCGATATTGCCGTTCGCCCGCCGGCCGGCCGGCCGAGATGTCCAAGGAGATGTCGGATGCGGTCGCCAAGCTCGGATCCTGTTCCACCGCGACGGTGACGCGCAGCGGCACTGACTATGTCACGACGGCCGACTGCCGGACGCCCCGGGAGCTCTTCCAGAGTCGTGCGGTCTACAGCGGCGATTTTCGGTCGCAGCTGACCATCCGAAGCTACCATGTGACCGACGGCAAGACCGTCCTGGTGAACGTCGAGACGGAGCGGCGCATCGGGGAGTGCCCGGCGACGAAGTGACGGGCCGGCCGGTCGGGGCCTCGGCGGGGCCGATGCGTCCGCCTCAGCCGCCGGGCGGGCCGAGGATCGCGCGGGCGGCGCGTTCGCCGCTGCGGTGAGCGCCGTGGACGGTGGCGTGCCAGGGGAAGTCGGTGTGTTCGCCGGCCAGGACCAGGCGGCCGTCGATCGGTGCCGCCAGGGCGGCATAATGCTTCGGCGTGGTCCCGACTTTCGGCAGCGAATAGGCGCCGAGCGCGAAGGGATCGCGCGACCAGGCGGTGGCGACGATGCCGCGCGGCGCCGGGAGCCCGGGGCCGAACATGTCGGCGAGCACCGCGACGACGTCTGCCCCGACGTTCGACGCGGTCATGGCGTCGGCCTTGCGGGCATAGGGGCCGGTGGCGAAGCCGACCAGAACCGGCGCCCCGGACACCGCCGACAGATCGAGGAACGACGCCCAGCGCCCCCGTTCGGCGTCGACATGGCCGTGGAAATGGTTGCCCTCCGGCCAGAACCGCCGGTCGAAGGCGAGCGCCGCCTTGGTCACGGTGCCGACGCCGATCGCCTCGACGGCGGCCTGTACCGCCTGCGGCAGGGCCGGGGCGAAGGTCACGCCGCCGGCCTTCAGCACCCCGAGCGGCAAGGTGCAGACCACCGCGTCGGCCTCGAAGCGTTCGTCGGCGGTGGTCACCGTCACGCCGTCGGCGCGGCGCTCGATACGCGTGACGATCCGGTTCAGGCGCAGATCGAGGCCGCGCGCCAGCGGCGCCAGGATCGCGTCGTAGCCGTCGGGCAGCAGCACTTCGGGGCCGGACAGGGCCTGATCCTCGTCGAACCAATAGGCCGAGGCGTCCTCGATCGCCGCGCCGAGGTCGTCCTCGGTCTTGGTGGTGACCGTCCAGGCGTTGACCGGATCGTCGAGGAAGGTCGGATCGCGAGCGCGGATCGCCTCGGCCAGCGAAACGTCCTCGCTCTCGTCGAGCTCGCCGTCGATGGCCGCGAGCAGCGCGTCCCAGCGGTCCTCGGCGCGGTCGAGTTCGGCCTCGGGGATCGGCCGCCCGCCGGGGCGGTGGACGGTGCGGCGGTCGTCGTCGGTGCGGACCAAGCGGGCGCCGACGCTGCGGGCGAGATCGGCGATGGGGTTGCGATCGATGCCGTGGATCCAGGCGGCGCCGCGCTCGATCGGGACCCCGAGGCTGCGGTCGGTGGCGAGGCGGCCGCCGATGCGGTCGCGGGCCTCGAGCACCACCACGGAGCAGCCGCCGTCGACGAGGCGGCGGGCGGCGGTCAGGCCTGCGACCCCGGCGCCGACGACGATCACCCGGCGCAGTACCGGCGCGGCGCTTGCGGCGCGTGGCCGCAGGAGCGGCGGCAGGCCGAGGAGCGCGGCGGCGGCGAGGAGGGCGCGGCGGGTCGGGTCACGCGACATGGGTCGCCCTTTCCGTCGGTGCGAGATCCGCGTCGGGCGCGTCGATCGTGACGGGGGCCGGATCGGGCCCTTCGTGGGCGAAGACCGCGCAGCCGCGACCCCGGGCCTTGGCGCGGTAGAGCGCGGCATCGGCGGCGTCGGCGATGGCGTCCGGCGACAGGCCGGGCCCATCGGCCAGGGCGATCCCGAGGCTGACGCCGACGTCGGTCGTGGCGCCGCCGTCCAGGGCGATCGGCGCCCGCACCCGGGCGACGATCTCGCCGGCGAGGATCGCCAGCCGCGGCCGGTCGTGCCAGGCGGTGACCAGCACCACGAATTCGTCGCCGCCGATGCGCCCGACCAGCCCGGCCGGGCCGACCGCCGCGCGCAGCCGTGCGGCGACCTCCCGGATCACCGTGTCGCCGGCGGCATGGCCCCAGGTGTCGTTGACCGCCTTGAAGCGGTCGAGGTCGCAGGCGATCCAGGCGAAGGGCGCCGCGGGCAGGCGCGCCGCCGCCTCGGCGAGGCGTTCCTCGATCTCCAGGCGATTGGCGAGGCCGCTGAGGGCGTCGATGCGGGCGATCCGGCGATTGTGCGCCTCGCTCGCCTCGAGGCGGCGCGACAGGCCGCCGATGTGACGCACCAGGAGCCCGCCGACCCCGCTCAGGATCACCGCGGCGGCGGCGATCAGCGGCACGATCAGCGCCCAGATGCGATCGCCGGGAGTGTCGGCGCGCCAGGCGAAGCCGCCGAGCGGGCGTCCGTCGAGGGCCAGGACCGGTCGCAGCGTGGCGGCGCTCGCACGCTCCGGGCCGAAGCCGAGATCGGTGAAGCCGAGTTCGGCGCCGAGTTCGGCGACCACCTCGGCGTCGATCGGCCGGGCCGAGATCAGGATCACCGGCGGACCGTCGGCGAGGGTGGTGTCGCCGTCGTCCTCGGGCACGATCGCCATGGCGCTGGCCAGCGCCGGCGTGCCGTCGACCACCACGAAGCCGGACGTGGCGAGTTCGGCGACCCGGGCGGAGGGCAGGTGGGTCTGGCGGAAACCGCCGTCGACGGCGATGCGATGGCTCATGAAGCGCTCGACGGCGCGGGCGCGCAGCAGGGCGAGGTCGCCGTCGAGGGGCGGGCGGGGGCTCGGAAAGGCCACCGATTCACCGCGCGCCGACGCCAGGACGGTGCCGTCGGCGCCGACCACGACATTGACGGCAAAGGAGAAATCGGACCACAGCGGATCGAAGAACTCGTCGCGCAGCCAGCGCCGATCGAGTTTGCGCACGACGTTGGCGACCGAGCGGTCCCAGCGGGCGAGCGACAGCTGGTCGCGGGCCATCAGGCGGAAGCGGCCGGACAGCACGTTCTCGAACAGGGCGCGCTCGCTCGCCACCGCCTGGGCGTCGGCCTCGGCCGAGGCGATCCGCCCGACGTGGACCAGGGCGCCGGTCGCCAGGACGATCAGCACCGTGGTCGCCAGGGCGACGAGGCCGGACAGATCGAAGAGCCGTACACGTCGAATCGCCATCGGGCCTCGCCTCGCCGCACCGACCTCGCGCGGCCGGACCTCGGGACCACCATGCCGCAGACCGAGAAACATTCGGTAAATCGGCGGATTTCAGCGCCTCGGCTCCGGCTGCGACGTCGATTCCGCCGGGCCGTCGCCCGGTCTTCGGTCATTCGCGCGCCGGAGCGCGGTTCAGGACGAACGGATCTTGAGCGTCGAGGCGCTCGCCAGGAGAGCCACGAGCTCGGCTTGGCGCGAGACTCCGGTCTTGTGGAAGACCCGCTTGAGATGACTGCGGGCGGTCTCCCGGCTCATGCCCGCAGCTTGCGAGATCTCTTCGAGCGTCGCGCCGCCGTGGATGCCGGCGGCGATCACCGCTTCGGTCGGCGTCAGATCGTAGAGGCCCTTGAGCAGCGTCGGGTCGCCGCCGGCGCGGGCGTCGAGCACCGACAGGACCAGGATCGTGCGGGCGTCGTCGAAGACGTCGTGGGCCGAGCGCCGGACCGGCAGGAGATGGAGAACCGCCACGGGCTTGCCATGGGCATCGCGCAGCGGAATCGACCGCGGTTCGCCGTCGCCTGCGCCGAGGGTGGCGAGGAACAGGGCGTTGGCCGAGCGATCGGCGAGCGCCACCCGGTCTCCGGGGCCGATCTGCAGCAGCGCCCGGTGGGGGCGGAAGGCGTCGTTCAGGGCGATCAGGCGGCCGCCCGATCCGAGCAGCGCGGCGGCGATGCCCGAGGCGGCGAAAGTGTCGAGCGAAGCGCGATGACGGCCTTCGCCGGCGCGGCCGGCGAGCAGGGCGGCGCGGGCGAGATGCGGGCGCAGGCGATCCAACAGGTCGAGGGTCGGGCGATCCCATGGGCCCTGGGCCCGGGTGCGCTCGAAATGGAAGATGGTCACCGCGGAATCCGGGCTCTCGATCATCGTCGCGGTCGCCCAGCCGATGCCGCGCGGATGGTAGAAGTCGCGATAGACCGGAAGCGTGCCCAGGATCTCGGCGGGCCAGAAGTCCAGTTCGTGGACGAAACCGGCGCGTTTCGACCGCAGGAGGGCGGTGCGGCGCGGGTCCTGCTCGGTCCAGCCCTGTTCGAAATAGTCGGTCATGATCGCGCGGGCGCGGGCGCAGCCGACCCAGGCCTGTTCGCCCTGGCGGACGGTGACGAGAAGGCCGAATTCGGCGTTGAGGACGGCTCGGAGGTGCTCGAACAGGGCGCTCCAGAGTTCCGGAACGGCGCCGGCTTCATAGATGCGGCCGATCAGATCGTCGAATACGAGGTCGATCATGCGGGGACCCGGCAAATTTCGAGATACACAACGCGAGTTAGAAAAACCAAAACCATCAATT
Organism: Siculibacillus lacustris; assembly: GCF_004328075.1. Taxonomy (GTDB): domain Bacteria; phylum Pseudomonadota; class Alphaproteobacteria; order Rhizobiales; family Ancalomicrobiaceae; genus Siculibacillus; species Siculibacillus lacustris. The sequence continues at coordinate 75,550 of NZ_SJFN01000012.1, forward strand.
CATGATCGCATGAGATTCCTGGATCTGCTGTTCTGACGATCAGTGGTGCGAGTATAGGTGGCCGACCGACCTGTATGCAATTGCACTTTTCCCCGACGCGCCCTCGGAACGGGGGCTGGTGGGCTCGGTGCGGGAGTCGTGGCGGGGGGGGCGGGCGCGGCGACCGGGCGAGGGGGGATCTCCGCGCAACGCGACATCGGGCATCGTCGCCCTTGACAGGGCTCCCGACCGGCTCCTATCGTCACGCCAGATCCGAAGCGGCCCCGATCACTCCCGAAACCTCCTTTCGATGACGTGTCCGGCGAGCGGCTTTTGTTCGGTGCAAAATATGTAAACGTTTACAATGCGAATGGTGGTCGAGTTTTCGCTCCGATTTGTCTATGTAAACGTTTAATAAGGTCGACGGTCATGACCCTTCGCCCCGAGAGACCCGCGACGATCCGCCAGGTGGCCGAGCGCGTCGGTACGTCGATCGCCACCGTCTCCTATGTCCTCAACGGCAAGGACCGGGCGATGCGCAAGGAGCTGCGCGAGGCGGTGTGGACGGCGGCGCGCGACCTCGGCTACGTCGGCAACGCCGCGGCGCGGGCGCTGAAGGGCATGCAGCGCGGGCTGATCGCCGTGCTGGTCCCGCAGTTCGGCAACAACTTCTTCACCCGCATCTGCGTCGAGGTGGAGGCGGTGATGCGCGACGCCGGCTCGGTGGTGATCACCGGCAACAGCGACGAGGATCCGGCCCAGGAGCGCAGCATCCTCGAGCGGCTGATCGCCCAGCAGATCGACGGTTGCATCATCGCCCCGGCCCTGTCGCGACCCGAAAACCTGGAGCTGCTCGCCCGTCACGGCGTGCCGACGGTGATCCTCGAGCGCTCGATCGGCGCCGACATTCCGTCGACCGATTTCGTCGGCCACGACAACTTCGGCGCCGGCCTGCTCGCGACCCGGCAGTTGATCGCCGCCGGCCATCGCCGCATCGCCTATGCCGGCTGGAATTCGCCGATCGCCAACATCCACGATCGCATCGAGGGTTATCGCGCCGCGCTGGCCGAGGTCGACGTGGTGCCCGATCCCGCCTGGGTGCTGATCGACGACCTCACCCTCGCCGGCGGCCGCCAGGTCGGCGAGCGCCTCGCCGGGCTCGACGTCACCGCCCTGGTGATCGGCCACCATCACGAACTGGCCAAGGGCATCCTCGGCGAGCTCGGCCGCCAGGGCCGGCGCTGGCCGGAGGATCTGTCGATCGTGCTGATCGGCACGCCGGAATGGCGCGATCTGGTGCGGCCGTCGCTCGCCTGCATCGAGCGCCCCGAGGGCGAGATGGGCAGGCGCGCCGCCGAACTGCTGTTGAAGAAGGTCGAGACGCCCGCTCACGTGGCGCCGGCCCTGCTCCTCGCCAACACCTTCCTGCCGGGCGGATCGATCGCGCCGCCCCGCGTGCCATGAGGATGGGAACCGCATGATGCAGAAAGTCACCGTGGGGCTGGTCGGTGCGGGCTTCGTCGCCGAACTCCACATGCACGCCTACGCCCGGGTCTACGGGCTCGAGGTCGAGGTCAAGGCGGTGGCCGCCCGCGGCGACGCGGTCGAGGACTTCGCCCGCCGCTTCGGCATTCCCCACACCACCCGCGATTGGCGCAGCCTGCTCGACGATCCGGAGATCGACGTCATCGATCTGTGCACGCCGCCGGCGCTGCACGTCGAGATGGTCGTCGCGGTGATGCGGGCCGGCAAGCACGTGATCTGCGAGAAGCCGTTCTCCGGCTATTTCGGCCGCCCGGGCGACGCCACGCCGATCGGGCGCGCGGTGCCCAAGGCGGTGATGTACGAGCGGGTGATGGCGGAGATGGAGACGGCGCGGGCGGCGATCCGCGAGACCGGCCGGCTGTTCTGCTACGCCGAGGACTGGGTCTATGCCCCGGCGGTGGTCAAGACCGCCGAGATCCTCACCGCCACCCGCGACAAGATCCTGTTCATGAAGGGCGAGGAGAGCCATTCGGGCTCGCATGCGGCCCATGCCGCGCGCTGGGACATGACCGGCGGCGGCGCGCTGATCCGCCAGGGCTGCCATCCGTTGTCCGCCACGCTGCACCTCAAGCAGGTCGAGGCGGCGGCGCGCGGCGAGACCATCGGGATCGCCAGCGTGGTCTGCGACACCGGTCAACTCACCCCTCTGCCCGGCTCGCCCGATCGCGGCCATCTCCACGCCACGCCCGAAGACGTCGAGGACTGGGGCGTGCTGACCACCACCTTCACCGACGGCACCAAGAGCACGGTGTTCGCCGGCGACATGATCCTCGGCGGGGTGCGCAATCTGGTCGAGACCTTCACCACCGGCGGCGCGCTCCTCGCCAACATCGCGCCCAACGACCATCTCGTCAGCTACCAGACCGACGAGGCCAAGCTCGCCGGCGTCTACATCACCGAGAAGGTCGATCGCAAGACCGGCTGGCAGTTCGTCTGCCTCGAGGAGGAGTGGACGCGCGGCTATCGCCAGGAAATCCAGGACTTCATGGAATGCGTGGCGACCGGCCGGCAGCCGCTCGCCGGGCTCGATCTGGCCTTCGACACCATCCGCGTCCACTACGCCGGCTACTGGTCGGCCGAGGAGGGACGACGCGTCGCGCTGTGAACCGTCCCGCCACGGGCCGGCACCAAGAACACCACGTCAGGGAGACGAAACATGAAACACCTCACGCATGTCTCTGGAAGTGCAGCCGAGTTCACCCGCCGTGCGGTTCTCGCCGCGACCCTCCTCGCGGTGGTTCCGTGGGCCGGTGGGCCGGCTGCCGCCGCCGACTGGAAGCCGACCCGGCCGATCAATCTGATCGTGCCGTGGGCGGCCGGCGGTGCCACCGACCAGGTGCTGCGGGTGGTCGCCTCCGAGCTCGAGAAGTCGCTCGGCCAGACCATCGTGGTGATCAACCAGCCTGGCGCCTCCGGGGCGATCGGCACCAAGAGCGCGCTCGACGCGGCGCGCGACGGCTATGTGTGGACCGGCGGCGCGGTGCAGGATCTCGGCACCTACGAGACGCTCGGCTCGGTCAAGACCCGGGTCGCCGACTGGAACCTGTTCCTGTGCGTCGCCAACGTGCCGGTGCTGTCGGTGCCGGCCAAGTCGGAGGCCAAGTCCGCGGCCGAGCTGATCGCCGCGATGAAGGCCAAGCCCGGCGCGGTGAAGGTGTCGACCGCCGGTCTGACCTCGTCCGGCCATGCCGCGATGGACACCATCGCCGCCGCCGCCGGGGTCACCTATCGCCACGTCGCCTATGACGGCGGCAATCCGGCGGTGGTCGCGGCGACCGCCGGCGAGGTCGATGCCACCACCCAGCTCGCCAGCGAGCAGGCCGACCTGATCCGCGGCAAGATGATCCGCCCGCTCGCCGCGGTCGGCGACAAGCCGCTCGATCTCGAAGGCTTCGGCCGCATCCCGGCGCTGAGCGACACGTTGCCCGGCTTCAAGGCGCCGCTGTCCTACTACGGCATCTTCGTGCCCAAGGGCGTGCCGGCCGAGGTGACCGAGACCCTGACCCGGCTGTGGGCCGAGCAGATCGCCAAGAGCGAGGCGCTCCAGGCCTTCGCCCAGAAGCGCGGCGCGCTGTTCGCGCCGTCGACCGGCGAGGCGGCCCAGGCCGTGGCCTTCCCGGCGGTCCAGGCCAATGCCTGGTCGCTGTTCGACAGCGGCAAGGCCAAGGTGTCGCCCGACACCGTCGGCATTCCGCGGCCCTGAGGGTCGCTCGGAGAGCGGGGCGCGGCTCGCGCTTCCGCTCCCCTCGGCCGGCGGCCGTGGCCGCCGGTCCCGCGCAGACGTCGAAAGGATCGCCGCCATGACCGAAGTCCCCGATGCCGCGGCCGTCGCGCCGCCGGCGGAGACGCCGCATCGCTCGCCGCATGCCGACCTGTGGGGCGGCGTCGCCTGGATGGGGCTCGCCGTCGCCATCCTGGTCGCCTCGATCCGGATGGATCGCCTCGCCGATCAGGACATCAACCCCTACACCATCCCCGGCCTGCTGCCGGGGCTGTTGTCGATCCTGATGCTGTTCTTCGGGTCGATGCTGGCGCTGCGCGGCCTCCTCGCCGGGGGCTTGCGCCAACGCTTCGCGGCGGCGGGGAGGGAAGCCATCGCGCCCGGCCGCACGCTGCTGGTGATCGGCCTGTGCGCCGCCTTCGACGTGGGGCTGGTCGGTCGCGGTCTGCCGTTCTGGGCCGCCGCGGCGATCTTCGTGACGGTCGCCGTGCTGGCGCTGGAGCGGAGCGGGGAGGGACGGATCGGCCGTCGACCGACCCCTGCCGCGATGCTGAAGGCCGCGGTCATCGGGCTCGCCACCGGCGGGGCGGTGACGGCGCTGTTCCAAGAGGTCTTCCTCGTCCATCTCCCCTGAATGCGCCCGCGCGGAGACCCGCCATGCTCACCGGACTCGCCCAACTCGGCCACGCCTATCTGAGCTTCCTCAACCCGCTGTCGATCCTGTTCGGATTGGGCGGCGCCCTGGTCGGCATCATCGTCGGCTGTCTGCCCGGCCTGTCGGCGACGCTGTGCATCGCGCTCTTGACGACGATGACCATCAAGCTGCCGGCCAACGACGCGATCCTGATCCTGGTGTGCTCCTATGTCGGTACGCTCTACGGCGGTTCGCGCACCGCGATCCTGCTCAACATTCCCGGCACCGCGGCCAATGCCGCCTCCTGCGCCGACGGCCACGCCCTGGCGCTGCGCGGCGAGGCGGGACGGGCGATCGGCATCGCCACCTCGGGGGCCTTCACCTCGACGCTGATCGGCGTGCTGTGTCTGGCGGCCTTCACCCCGGTGCTCGGCAACGTGGCGCTGTCGTTCGGCTCGTTCGAGTTCTTCTGGCTGGCGCTGTTCGGCGTCACCATGTCGGGCACCCTGGTCGGCGACGATCCGCTCAAAGGTTGGCTGATGGGCCTGCTCGGCCTGTTCGTCGCGCAGATCGGTCAGGACGGGCTCTATGCCCACGACCGTTTCACCTTCGAGTGGGACCAGTTGTCCGGCGGCATCGCCCTGATCCCGGCGCTGGTCGGGGCCTTCGGTTTCGCCGAGATCCTCACCACGCTCGCCCGGCCGAAGGAACCGAAGCTGGTCGAGCTCAAGGATTCGGTGCTGCCGCGCTTCCGCGAAGTGGTCGAGCACTGGCCGACGGTGGTGCGCTCCGGCCTGATCGGGGTGTTCACCGGCCTGATGCCGGGGGTCGGCGAGGACGCCGGCGCGTGGATGTCCTATGCCGCGGCCAAGGCGGTGAGCAAGAAGCCGGAGGAGTTCGGCAAGGGCTCGATCGACGGGTTGATGGCGGCGGAGACCGGCGACATGGCGTCGATCCCCGGGCACATCATCCCCTGCCTGGCGCTCGGCATCCCCGGCTCGGCGCCGTCGGCGGTGCTGATGGCGGCGATGATCCTGCACGGCATCCAGCCGGGGCCGATGATGATGATCGAGCACCCCGAATTCGTCTACGACGTGGTGGCGATGACCACGCTGGCGATGTTCTCGATCCTGGTGTTCGGCCTGTTCCTGGTCAAACCGCTGCTCCTGGTGCTGCGGGTCAAGCGCACCATCCTGATGCCGATCATCTTCGTGCTGTGCACCATCGGCGCCTTCGCCACGGCGTCGCGGCTGTTCGACGTCTACGCCATGTTGGTGATCGGCATCGTCGCCTTCTTCCTGCGCGGCAAGGGCTACCAGATGGCGCCCTTCGTGCTCGGACTGGTGCTCGGCGGGATCCTCGACAAGAACCTGCGGCGCGGTCTGGTGCTCTCCGACGGGGCGATCGAGCCGTTCTTCACCCGGCCGATCTCGATGGTGCTGGCGGCCGCGACGATCTTCACGCTGCTGCTCTACGTCCCGGCCTTCAAGGCGGGGCTGCGGGCGCTCGGCCGGCCGGTCCGCCGCCTGCTGAGCCGCCGCCCCGTCGCGGACGGCTGAGCGCGGGAGGCCGAGGGATTCGGCCTGAATTGGGTCGGGGGAGGCCCGCCCGAACCGATCCGATGTGCCGGGGGAAGGCGCGCCCGAGAACATCTGGTCCCAGGTCCCGACCGGCTCCGACCGGGCCTTCGGGCGGATCTACCGCCGCCACGCCGGCATCGGCCCGCCGACCACCTTGTGCGGGCGGGCTCAGGCGATCGCGGTCGGCACGCCCGTCGGCGCCAGGTTCATCTCGGCGGCGATCCAGTCGAGCAGCAGGGCCAGCGTCGGGCCGTCGCCGCGGGTCGGGTCCCAGATCCCGACCAGCGGCGTGCCGAGGGCGACGATCTCGGGAAAGGGCATGATCAGGCGGTCGTGGTGGACGTCGGTGGCCAGCCACGGCGGGCCGACGATCACCCCCTGATCGGCGAGCGCGGCTTCGATCGCCAGATAGAAATGCGGCAGCGAGCGGAGGGTCGGCGGCGCCGGCACGCGGGCGGCCGACGTCCAGGCCTCGACTTCGCCGATGCGGGTGCGGGCGATCAGCAAGGTCTCGCCGGCGAGGGCGGCGAGCCCGCCGGCGACGAGGCGCGCGGCGCGGCCCGGCGCCGCGAGCAGCGTCAGGCGTTCGCGCCCGAGCACCCGGCCGGCGAAGCCGGGCGGCACCGCGCCGCCGCGGCGGATCGCCAGATCGAACGGCAATTGCCGCCAGTCGTCGGTGGAATGGACCGCATGGACCCGGATCTGGCGCCCGCCGATCGCGGTCTGGGCGGCGAGCACCCGCGGCACCAGCCAGTGCATGGCGAGGCTGGCGTTGGCGGTCACCGTCAGCACGCCGCGGCCGCGCGCCGTGGTGACGTCGTCGCAGGCGCGGCGCAGCAGGCCGATCGCCGCCCCGACCGCCGCCGCGAGGTCCTGCGCCGCCTCGGTCGGCACCAGCCGATGGCCGGGCTCGAACAGCGCGACGCCGAGATCGCGGGCGAGCTGCGACAGGTGTTTGCTCAGCGCCCCGGGAGTGACGCCGAGGTCTTCCGCGGCGCGCACCACGTTGCCCTGGCGCACGACCGCCTCGAGGGCGCGCAGCGATCGGAAGGAGGGAAGTTCTCGCGTCATGTCGTTTGTGCCGAAAACTCACATATGACGTATTTAATATCGTTTTTCTTCGCGATCAAGAGCGAATATGATCCGTGTATGAAGTAAACCAAAATAAAGCGCGAGATCATAGAGCCTGAACGTATCAGTCTCGTGACACGTCGTGCGGTTCGGAGTTCGACGCATGACGGCGACGATCGAAGTCAATGGCCGCGGTTATCGAATACCGCAGCGACCGGTGGTGGTGATCTGTTTCGACGGCTTCGACCCGTCCTATCTCGCCGACGCCGCACCGCGCGGCCTGATGCCGCGCCTCGTGCGTATGATGGCCGGGGGCTTTGCCGCCACGGCGACGTCGGCGATGCCGAGCTTCACCAATCCCAACAACGTGTCGATCGTCTGCGGCGCGCCGCCGCGGGTCCACGGCATCTCCGGCAATTACTGGTTCGACCGCGAGACCGGCCGCGACGTGATGATGACCGACGCCGGGCCGATCGCCGCGCCGACCATTCTCGCCGGCCTCGGCGAGGCCGGGGTGGCGGTGGCGGCGGTGACCGCCAAGGACAAGCTGCGTCGGGTGCTCGGCCTGGGGCTCGCCGGCGCGGGGCGCTCCGGCATCGCCTTCTCGGCGGAATGCGCCGACACCGCGACGGTCGGCGAGCACGGTCTCACCGCCGCCGAGGCGCTCGGCGGGCGGGCGCTGCCCGATCCCTATTCGGCCGAGTTGTCGCTGTTCGTGCTCGATGCGGGGATCGATCTGGTGGCGCGCGGCCGCGCTCGGGTCGCCTATCTGTCGCTGTCGGACTACGTCCAGCACGCCCATGCGCCGGGAGCGCCGGAGGCCGACGCCTTTCTCGCCGCGGTCGATGCCCGGATCGGGCGGCTGCTCGATCTCGGCGCGGTGGTCGGAGTCACCGCCGATCACGGCATGACCGATCTGGCGCTCGCCGACGGTCGGCCGAACGTCGTCTATCTCGGCGATCTGCTCGACGCCCGGTTCGGGGTGGGCCACGCCCGGGTGATCTGCCCGATCACCGATCCCTTCGTGCGCCACCACGGCGCGCTCGGCGGCTTCGTGCGCATCCACCTTGCCGCGGGTGCCGACGTCGAAGCGGTCCGCGACCATGTCGCCGGGCTGCCGGGGGTGTGGATGGCGCTCACCCGCGAGGAGGCCTGCCGCCGCTTCGATCTGCCGATGGCGCGCGAAGGCGACGTCGCGGTGGTGGCGGTCAAGGGCGTGGCGCTCGGCATGCACCGCGGCGATCACCGTCTCGATGATCTCGCCGGGGCGCGATTGCGCTCGCACGGCGGCCTCGCCGAGACGCCGGTGCCCTTCGTCCTGTCGCATCCGCCGGCGCCCGAGCCGCGCCGCGCCGGTCCGCTCGCCAACTGGGACGTCTTCGACTTCGCCCTCAACTGTCCCGCCGCCGGGGAGATCGCATCGTGACCGCACCTCGGGCTCGCCGCGCCGTGATCGTCATCCTCGACGGGCTGCGGCGCGACTTCGTCGACGATCGGTCGACGCCGCATCTCGCCGCGTTGCGCCGCCGCGCCACGTGGTTCGCCAGCCATCGCGGGGTGTTTCCCTCGGTCACCCGGGTGTCGGCGGCGTCGATCGCCACCGGCTGCCGGCCGTCCGGCCACGGACTCGCCGGCAATGCGGTGGCGCTGGTCGAGGACGGACGGCTGGCGGTCCACGACGTCGGCCCGCCGGAGTTCGTCGACACCAAGCGCCGCCTGACCGGCCGTGTCCTCGACCGGCCGACGCTGGCCGAACGGCTCGGGCCCCATGGCGGCGCGGTGGCGATCTCAAACGTCTCGCCGGGGGCGGCCTACATGCTCGACCCCGACGGCTTCGGTTCGGTCTACCACCGCGCCGGCTCCTACGGTCCCGGCCGGGTGGCGATCGACGGCGCCGAGGCGCTGGCGATCACCGGCGACGGGGCGGGCGATGCCGCGGCCACCGAGCGCTTCATCGACGAGGTGCTGAAGAGCCGCCGGCCGTCCCTCGCGACGCTGTGGCTGTGCGAGCCCGACAAGACCCAGCACGGCAGCGGGCTCGGCGGGGCGACCCATCGCGCGGCGCTCGCCGCCGCCGATGCGCTGGCCGGCCGGGTGATCGCGGCGGTCGCCGCGCTGCGGGCGGCGGGCGAAGAGATCCTGCTGGTGGTCGGCTCCGACCATGGACACGAGACGGTCGACGAGGTCGTCGACGTCGAAGCCGAACTGATCGCCGCCGGGCTGAAGGACGGGGCCGACTCGTCCGACGTGGTGGTGGCGCCGAACGGCACGGCGGCGCTGATCTACGTCGATCCGGCGTTCGCGACACGCCGGCCGGCGATCGGGCGCTTCCTCGCCGGGCGCCCCTGGGCGGGGCGGGTGATCGAACCGCAGAGCTTCGCCGAATTCGGCATCGCGGAGGCCGGCCATCTCGCCTTCGCGGTGTCGCTGGCGCAGAGCGACGTGCCCAACGCCGCCGGCGTGCCGGGCCGGTCGCGGGCGGTGAAACCGCTCGCCGGCAAGTCCGATCGGCTCGGCGTCGGTCAGCACGGCGGCCTCGGCACCCATGAGCAATCACCGTTTCTGATCGTCGACGGGGCGGGCTTCGCGCCCGGCGCCACCGTCGACGCGCCGACGTCGATCGTCGACATCGCGCCGACGATTCTCAGCCATCTCGGCCTGTCTCCCGACGGAATGGACGGACGTCCGCTCCAGACCGTCCCAGCTTCGAGGATCTCGTGATGCCCCGTTCGTCCTTGTCCCTCAGCCGCCGCGGGCTGCTCGCCTCCGCCGCCGGTCTCGGCGTCGCCGCGCTCGCCGGCCGCAGCGGCTTCGCCGCGACCCCGACGGCCGGCGGCGTGCTGCGCTATGCCACCCTCGGCCTCGACACCTCCGATCCGCATCGCCACACCGGCTCGATCGCCGTGCAGCAGTGCTACGTCGAGGCGCTGACCTCGATCGCCGCCGACGGATCGGTCGAGCCGTTCCTGGCCGAGCGCTTCACGGTGTCGCCCGACGGGCGCAATTACCGCTTCGAGCTGCGGCCCGGCGTGACCTTCCACAACGGCGATCCGCTGACCGCGGCCGACGTCGTCGCCAACATCGAGCGAGTGAAGAGCAAGGTGAAGGGTGGGTGGTTGGCGTCCGCGATGAAGCTCGTCGACGGTGCCGCCGCCGACGGGCCGAACGTGGTGACGCTGAGTCTTTCCAAGCCCTACGCGCCGCTTCTCAACCTGTTCTCCGAACTGTGGATCCTGTCGCCGAAGTCGGACGGCTGGGCCGAGACGATCAAGACGCCGATCGGCACCGGTCCCTTCACCTTCGGCACCTGGGTGCCCAAGGTGAAGCTCACCGCCCCGGCCTATCGCAATTATTGGCGCAGCGGCGAGCCGCATCTTTCGGCGATCGAATTCGATCTCGGCGACGGCACCGACAAGGCCCTGGCGCTCCGGGCCGGCGATCTGCATGTCGCCAACGTCGAGCGCGACACGGTCGAGGCGCTGGTCGCCTCCGGCAAGGTCGACATCAAGGCGCTGAAGGACACCGCCTGGTTCTCGATCGCCTTCAACAACCGCAAGCCGCGCCCGCCCTTCGACGATCCGCGGGTGCGCAGCGCCATCGCGCTGGCGGTCGACAAGGCGGCGATCATGAAGTTCGTCGGCGGTGCCGAGGGGGTGGTCACCAATCAGTTGGTGGCGCCCGGCAACGTCTATTTCGACCAGGCCCTGCACGACGCCGATCCCTTCGCCAAGCCCGATCTCGCCAAGGCCAAGGCGCTGCTGGCGGAGGCCCGGGTCAAGCCGGAGGACCACACCATCGAGTTCGTCTCGTGGGTCGGGCCCTATCCGCAGATCGTCGTGCAAATGGTCCGCAAGCTCGGCTTCAAGGTCAACCACGTGGCGCTCGACGACATCGGCGCGCAGAAGCGGCTCGGCCAATACGACTGGGACATGAACGCCATGTCGTCGGGGCCGCGCGCCGACCTGTTCCTGCGCTGGGTGCGGCTGATGACCGACGGCCCGAACCCGGTGCTGTGGGGCGGCATCCAGGACGCCGAGCTCGACCGGACGATCACCGCGGCGGTCGAAGAGCCCGATCTCGCCCGGCGCAAGGCGATCTATCTCGATGCCACCCGGCGGGTCGCCGAGAAAGTCTATTTCGTGGTGCTCGGCCATGCACCGGACCTCGTCGCGGTCGCCAAGACGGTGCAGGGCTACGAGCCCGGCTTCACCTGGGCCTGCCATTGGGCGAGCGGCGGGGTGGCGCGCGCCGCCCTGGTCGCGGCATGAGCCCGGCGGGGACGATGGCGTCGGGGGGCGGGCGCCGGATGGCGCCCGGCACGGCGGCGGCGCTGGTCGTGGTCGGCGCGATCGTCCTCGGGGCGGTCGCGGCGCCCTGGCTCACCGACCTGTCGCCGCTCGACCAGGATCTCGGCGGGCTCAACCGCGGGCCGTCGGCGGAACACCTGCTCGGCACCGACGTGCTCGGCCGCGACATCCTCGCCCGCCTGCTGTGGGGGGCGCGGACCACGCTGATGGTCGGTACCCTCGGGACGTTGCTCGCCTTCGCGCTCGGTGCCGGGGTCGGGCTCGCGGCGATCGTCTTCGGACGGCTCACCGAGACGCTGTGGTTCGCGGTGATCGACCTCGTCCGCGCTCTGCCGGCGACCCTGCTCGGGGTGCTGCTGATCGTCGCGCTGGGCAGCGGCATGGCGCCGGTGGTGATCGCCCTCGGCCTCTCCTACGCGCCGCTGGTGGCGCTGGTGGTGCGCACGGCGCACGCCCGCGAGGCGGCGCGCGACTATGTCGCCGCCGCGGCGAGTTTCGGCGGCGGCCGGCTGCACGTCCTCGTCCACCACATCCTGCCCAATCTCGCCGGCACCCTGGTGACCCAAGCCGCGATCGTGCTGCCGCGCTGCATCGTCACGGAATCGGTCCTGAGCTTCCTCGGCCTCGGGTCGTCGCCCGACGAGCCGACCTGGGGGCGGATGATCGCCGACGCCAGCCGCTTCATCGAGAAGGCGCCGCACGCCATCCTGGCGCCGATCGTCGCGCTGGTGGTGCTGACCACCGCGCTGTCGATCCTCGGCGGGCGGCTGCGGCGGGCGCTCGATCCGACCCGCGCCGCGGTCGCGCCGGCGGAACCCTCCGCAGCGATCCTCGCCGGCGAAGGAGCCCTGTCATGAGACGTCTCCTGCCGGTCGTCACGGCGCTCGCCGCCGGTCTCGCGCGGGCGCTCGCCATCGTCGCGGTGGCCTTCTTCCTGTGCCGGGTGATGCCGGGCGACGTGGTCGACGTGCTCGGCCTCGAAGGCGGGCTGACCGACGCCCAACAGGCCGAGTTGCGCGCCGCCCTCGGCCTCGATCGGCCGGTGATCGCGCAGTTCGTCGATTGGGGCGCCCAGGCGCTCGGCGGCGACTTCGGCCGCTCGGTGCGGTTCGACCGCCCCGTCGCCGAGATGCTGGTCCATGCCGCGCCGGTCACCCTCGAACTGGCGCTCGGCAGTTTCGGGGTCGGCATCGGTCTCGCCTTCGGCCTGGCGATCGCCGCGACCAGCCTGCGCTCGCGGGTCCTCGACGCGGTGATCGACGCCCTCAACGTGTGGTCGATCGCGGTGCCGACCTTCTGCGCCGGGGTGGTCGGGATCATCGTGTTCTCGCTGTGGCTCGGCTGGCTGCCGGTGATCGGCAGTCTGGTGCTGCCGATCCTGATCATCGGCCTCGACAATGCCGGGCAGATCGTCAAGCTGGTGCGTGAGGATCTCGCCGAGGCGGTGATGCTGCCGCATGTGCGCACCGCCCGTGCCAAGGGCCTGTCGCCCTGGCGGATCGCGCTCGTCCACGTTCTGCCGGTCGCCGCGCCGATCGCCCTGGTGCTGTCCGGGCTGGTGCTGTCGGGCCTCGTCGCCGGCACGCTGACCATGGAGATCCTGTTCGGCCTGCCCGGCATCGGCAGCCTGATGCTCAACGCCGTGCACGGTCGCGATCTGCCGGTGGTGCTCGCCGCGGTGACCGTCGTCGCCGTGGCGCTGGTGGCGATCAACACGCTGGTCGATGCGCTGCATCGGCTGATCGATCCGAGGGTGACCCGATGACCGCGACCACCGAGCTGCGAGACGCGCCGATCGACGCCGCCGGCCACCGGGCGCCGTCGGCCGCGGCGAGCGACCGGACGCCCGGCGATCCGCGCGCCGTACCGGTGCTCGAGGTGCACGATCTCGGCATCCGCACGGGGGGGCGCGACCTCGTCGCCGGCGTGACCTTCTCGATCGGCGCCGGGCGGACGCTGGCGCTGATCGGCCAATCGGGCTCGGGCAAATCGATGACCGCGGCGGCGATCATGGGGCTGTTGCCGCCCGACGTCACGGTCTCGGCGGAGACCCGCATCGAGCTCGACGGTCGCCGCCTGCCGCACGCCGACGACGGCGCGATGCGGGCCTTCCGCGGCACGGCGCTGGCCATGGTGTTCCAGGACCCGATGAGCTGCCTCAATCCGTTCATGACGGTCGGGGCGCAGATCGAGGAGGCGCTGTGGCGGCGCGGCGTCGTCGATCCGGTGGTCCGACGGGAGCGCTCGCTGGCGCTGATGGCGGCGGTCGAACTGCCGACGCCGGAGAGCTTGCGCCGGCGCCTGCCGCACGAGCTGTCGGGTGGCCAGCAGCAGCGCATCATGCTGGCCATGGCGCTCGCCGCCGAACCGCGGCTGCTGATCGCCGACGAGCCGACCAGTGCGTTGGACGCCAGCGTCCAGGCCGAGATTCTCGCCCTGCTGGCGCGGCTGCAGGCGCGCTTCGGCATGGCGATCCTGTTCATCACCCACGATCTCGCCGCCGCGCGCCGCCTCGGTCACGAGATCATGGTGATGCGCCACGGCCGGGTGGTCGATTTCGGCGCACCGCGCACGATCTTCACCACCCCGCGCCACCCGCACACCCGGGCGCTGGTCGCGGTCCGCGAGATGCTCGAACGGCCGCCGGCGCCGCGCCGGAGCGCGGGGACGCCCGTCCTGGAGATCGCGGGCGTCGGCTTCGACTATCCGCCGCGCCGCTTCCTCGATCGGCCGTCGCCGGCGCTGCGCGAGGTGTCGTTGACGCTCACCGCCGGGCGGTCGCTCGGGGTGATCGGCGAATCCGGGTCGGGCAAGAGCACGCTGGCGGCGATCGTCGCCGGGCTCAAAACGCCGATTTCCGGCGACGTCCGGCTGTTCGGCACCTCGCTCGCCGCCCATCGCTTCGCGCTGCCGCGGGCGCTGCGGCGCCGGGTGCAGATCGTCTTCCAGAACCCGCACGGGGCGCTCAACCCGCGTCACACCATCGCCACGGCGATGCGTGAGCCGCTCGACCTCCTCCACATCGGTCCGCGCCGCGCGCGGCCGGAGCGGGTGGCCGAAGCGCTCGGCTGGGTCGGCCTCGATCCGGACCTGCGCCTGCGCCATCCGCATGCGCTGTCCGGCGGTCAGCGCCAGCGGGTGGCGATCGCCCGGGCGCTGCTCAGCGAGCCGGATCTCCTGGTGTGCGACGAGGTGGTCTCGGCGCTCGACGCGACGGTCGGCGCCGAGATCCTCGATCTGCTGCGCCGGCTCCAGGCGGAGCGGGGCTTCGCGCTGATGTTCGTCGGCCACGATCTCGAGGTGGTGCGGTGGATCGCCGACGAGATCGCGGTGCTCGCCGACGGCCGTCTGGTCGAGCACGGGCCCGCCGACCGGGTGCTCGTCGCGCCGGCGAGCGTGGCGGCGCGACGGCTGGTCGAGGCGGGTCGGCGCGCCGATCAGCCGTCCGATCCGGCGAAGTGACTCCGCGCCAGGGCGATGAATTCGCGCACCGATCCGATCGCAGCGATCGCCTCGGTGGTCACCAGATATTCGGTGGCGCGCAGGGCGGCGCCGGTGATCGGTAAGGCGCGCAGGCGCGGGTCGTGGCCGAGCTCGTGGTCGAGCACGTAGCCGAGGCCGAGGCCGGCGGCCACCGCCTCCTTCATCGCCTCGCGGCTCTCCAGGGTCAGGCAACGGCGAGGTCGCCATCGGCCTGTCCTTCGACACCACCTGCCACCAGATCAAGACCTCCGGCAAACCGGTCGAGGTGGTCTACGGCCGCATCACCCCGAACGTCTCGGAAGGCGGCGGTCTGGTCGCCGGCGGACCCAACCCCAAGGAAGGCAAGCTGTTCCTCGACTTCATGGCGAGCGAGGAGGCGGCGAAGGTGCTCGGCGGGCTGGTCGGCGCCACCGCCGTGCCGGGTTTCGGTCTGGTCGATCTGACCCGGATCAGCCTGTGGCAGATGCGCCGGCCGGTCGACATGGCCGCCTTCCGCCGCGACTTTTCCGCTCGCTTCACCCAGAACTGAGATGCACGCACCGCTCGCCACCTGCTCGGACGGCCGCAGTCTCGGCGCCGTCCGACCGCATCTCGAGATCCGCAACGCGGTCCGCCGCTTCGGCGCCACGACCGCCGTCGACGACGTGTCGCTGGAACTGGCGCGCGGCGAATTCGTCACGCTGCTCGGCGATTCCGGCTGCGGCAAGATCACGCTGCTGCGCATCGTCGCCGGCTTCACCGCACCGGACGCCGGCACGGTGGTCTGCGCCGGCACCGACGTCACGCGGCTGGCCCCGGCCGAGCGGCGGATGGGTTTCGTGTTCCAGTCCCATGCGCTGTTTCCGACCAAGACGGTCGCCCAGAACAGCGGCTTCTCGCCGACCATCGCCCGGCGGCCGCGACGCGAGATCGAAGACCGGGTGCGGGCGCCGGCGGCGCTGGTCGAGATCGAGCCGCTGCTCGGCCGTTTCCCCCACGAACTCTCCGGCGGTCAGCAACAGCGGGTGGCGCTCGCCCGCGCGCTCGCCGGCAATCCGGAAGTTCTGCTGCTCGACGAGCCGATGTCGGCGCTCGACGCGCGGATCCGGGCGCGGCTGCGCCAGGAGATCCGGGCTCTGGTCGGTCGTCTCGGGCTGACCACGCTCTACGTCACCCACGACCAGGAGGAGGCGCTGGCGTTGTCCTACCGGGTGGCGGTGATGCGGGCGGGGCGGATCGAACAGATCGGCACGCCGCGGCAGATCTATCATCACCCGGCCTCGCGCTTCGTCGCCGAATTCGTCGGCACCGCCAACCTGACGCTCGCCGCCCTGTCGGTGGTCTTCACCGTCGCCGCGGCGCTCGGCCTCGCCTATGCCGTCGACTGCGGCGGCGTCCGGCGTCCGGCGCTGGTGCGCTCGGTGGTCCTGATGCCCCTGGTGGCGCCGCCGGTGCTGATCGCCGCCGCCACGGTGATGCTGTTCGGCCGGCGCGGTCTCGTGACTCACGGGTTGCTCGACCACGGCCTCGGCCTGATCGACGCCGACGAGACCAACATCTACGGCCTGTTCGGGGTGGTCTTCGCCCAGGTCCTGTCCTTCCTGCCGGCGGCCTTCATCGTCCTCGACAACGTGTTGCGGCGCCAGAACGGCCGTGTCGACGAGGCCGCCGCCGGCCTCGGCGCCGATCGACGGCAGATCGTCGGGGGCGTGACGCTGCCGCTCGCCTGGCCGGGGATCCAGCGGGCGATCGTGCTGGTGTTCATCATGAGCCTCACCGACTTCGGCAATCCGTTGATCCTCGGCCGCGACACGCCGGTCCTCGCCGGGGTGGTCTATGACGAGATCACCGCCTTCCAGAACGTGCCGCTGGCCGCGGCGCTGTGCGTCTGGTTGATCGTGCCGGCGCTGGGGTCGCACCTCCTGCTCGAGCGGATCGGCGGCCGGCGCCGCTATGCCAGCCTCGAGGCGGCGGGCGCTTCCGAACTGGCCCTGCCGAGATCCTGGCGGATCGGCCTCGGCGCGCTCGCCGGCGTCGTCGCGGCGCTGGTGCTGACCATCTACGGCACCATGGTGCTCGGCGCCTTCGTCCGGGTGTGGGGGGTCGACTGGAGCCCGACGCTCGGCCATTTCGGGGGAAGCGGGGTCGACGTCGGCCTGCCCGGGACCGGTTACGGCAGTTCCGACCGCGGTCTCGCCACGGTCTGGGACAGCGTGGTGGTCGCCGGCATCGCCGGGCCGATCGGCGGGCTCCTCGGCGTGGTCGTCGCCCATGTGGTCGAACGCATCCGGCCGCCGGGCGGCGAACTGATCGCCTTCCTGGCGCTGGTCCCGGCGATCCTGCCCGGCATCGTCTTCGGCGTCGGCTACATCATCGCCTTCGAGCATTTCGGCGTGGTGCCGGACGCGGTGGTGCTCGGCAAGGCGCTGGGCGGCGGATTGTTGCCGATCGCCGCGGTGATCGCCGATCGGCGGATGGACGTCGCGCCGGATCTGAACCTCGGCCACTACACCCACGAGAAGAACCCGCTGACCACCCGCGTCGCGCTGGAGACGCTGCGGGTGATCGCGCGCGACGGTCTGGTCGAGCGTGCCGCCCGGCGCGGTCGACGGGCGCGCGCGCTGATCGACGCGCGCGCCGGGGCGGGCGGGCCGATCCGCGGGGTCCGCGGGCTCGGCCTCTTGTTGGCGGTGGAGCTCGATGAGGCGGCGTTTCCGGCGGATCGGCGATCACCGGCGCAGCGCGTGGTCGAGGCCTGTTTTCGGCACGGTCTGTCGACGACCACCAAGGGCGCGACGGCGATCGGCTTCTCGCCGCCGCTGATCATCGGCGAAGACGAAATCGCCGATGCGGTGGCGCGTCTGTTCGCCGCCGCCGTCGGGGCGAGCCGGGGGGTGTGAGGCGCCCTGCCGCGAGGGCGGGCGGGTCACTGCGGCGTCGCGAACCGAGGCGCCGGCGATCGAGCACGGATCTCGGAGGGTGACGTCGTCACTGCGATCTCTCTTTCCTCGTGATGCGGGCGAACAGCTCCTCCATCGAGGACGGCGGCTGCACGTCGAACACCGCTTCCAGCACCTCGCCCAACGCCGCGGGCGTCGACAGATCGCGTTCGGCGATGATTTCGCCATCGCGCGCCTCGACGACATATCGATTGTTGATCAGCTTGTGCCGTTGTTCCGCGCCGAGCCGCTCCATGATCAGCACATGTAGGAAAGGCGCCTTGGGGCTGGTCGAGGTGTACCAGTTTCCGAGTTCGTAATCCGACGGCAGCTGGGGTTCGAGATCGAAGACATACATCGTGCGCCATCCGCCCGGTCGGCGCGCCGCGAGTGTGTAGAGCCCTTCGGTTTGCGTCAGCAGAAACGTACCCATCCGCGTCCGTTGCTCGACGCCCGTCGTCAAGCGGAGAGGCGCGTCCATCAGGCAGGCGCCGAAGCCGACATCGGCGAGATAGGTCCCTTCGGGGACATCGATCTTCAGCAGCATATGGTCGCGCGGCCCGAGCGGACTGTCGGGCGGTGACAGCCAGCGGACGCGCGCGCCGAGGCCGGTCACCGCGAAGCCGATCCGTTCGAGGACGGCCTTGAACAAGGCGTTCTGCTCGAAGCAATAGCCGCCGCGCCGGCTCTGGACGAGCTTGGCCTCCAGCGACGGCAGATCGAGCAGGACGGGACGGCCCAGCAACGGGTCCACCCCTTCGAAGGGAATTGCGTCGACATGAGCGCCGTGAAGCGCCGTCAGTGTCGTGAGGTCGCTGTTCGACGATCCCTTGAAGCCGATCCGATCGAAATCTCGGCCGATGTCCATATGCGCCTCCACGTTCTCTGGTCGCCGATCATCTTCCATCAACGGTGATGCGATAGGTTTGGTGACAGGCGATACAGTTGTGCATCGTCTCGGCGAGCGCCTTGTTGATCTGCATGGCCGGCGCGCGTGCGGTCGCCTCGTCGGCGATCTGATCGAATCCGGTCCGCATGGATGCGATCATCGCTTTCCAGGCGTCGCTTTCCTTGGCGGCCAAGGTCGGCGGTCGGACGAGCGTGGTCGTCGCCTTGCGGCCGCGTGCCGCCGCCACACGCGCGACCTGATCCAGATCGCCCGAGCCGAGCCCCTCTTCGATCTCCGCCACGGCGGTCAAGAAGGATCGCATCTGAGTGAGGACGAAGATTCTCTCCGTTTCCGTCCGTTCGGTCGGCGCGCGGGTATCCGGCGAGTCGTCGGCACGGCTCGGACATGAAAGTCCACCGAGCAGGAGAAATTGGGCGATCACGATCGATGCGAGGTGATGGCGCATGGGGAAACTCTCCGGTTTTCGGCGCGCGGGCCGTTCTCGTAGGGATGGAAAGTTCAGGCGCCGAGGGCTCGCCGATCGGCAACCTGATCGGATCGATCGGCGTCGGCGCTCGTCGCCAGGGCTTCGAGGTCGGCAATCAGCGAACTCGCGCGCGCCTCCGCGGCGACGGCATCGCCCAGCGTTCCGGCGGCCCTGCGGAATTCCGGCTCGGTGAGGAGACGGGCGAGCGCGGCGCGGATCTCTTCGGTGGGGGCCGTCCGCGCGACCGCCAGGCCTGCGCCGCGCTCCACGATCCGCGCGGCGTTGTCGGCCTGATCGCGGCCATGGGGGATGACGAGCATCGGCAGCCGATGGACGAGCGTGGCCATGACCGTCCCGTGGCCGCCGTGGGTCACGACGAGCGCGGCATCCTTCAGAACCTGCAGATGCGGAGCGCTGCGAACCACGGCCGTGTTCTCGGCGGGCACCAATGCATCGGGTTCGATCGGACCACCCAGCGTCACGAGAAGGCGGACCGGCAGCGACGACGCGGCGTCGATCACCCGTTGCAGGACGCCGGCATGGTTCTGAAAGCTAGTGGAGAAGCCGACGACCACGAGCGGACGCGCGTCGTCTTTCTCCCAAGGCGAATGCCAGGTCTCGGCCCAGAGGGGATCGCCGAGGAGCGGGCCGGCGTAGCGCATGTTCGGCCGCAGCACCGCCTCCGCGAAATCGAAGGCCTCGGCGGTGCCGAGCCAGTGAACCGCGGCGGCATTCCATTGATCCGCCAAATGGTCGAGCGGCGCCAGACCGAACGATGCGCGTGCCGCGTTCAACGCCGGCAGAGCCGAATCGAAAACCGCATCGGTCTCCGCTCGCAAGGTCTCATGGACCGTCCGCTCCTCTTCGGTGCGCGCCGTGCCGAGGCCGGAGCCGAAGGGCGGGATCCCAGGCAGCGGAAAGAAGCTGATCATCGTACCGAGAAGCGCAAGTCTCTGGCCGATGGCTTCCGCGCCGAGTATCGGGCCGAGCAGCATGTCGAACGCGACGAGGAGATCGGCCGGTTCGCGCCGCAATTCGTCGATCGTATCCTCGGCATAAGCCTGCGCCGTGCCGGCCAGGAAACCGGCCACCATGCCGATGCCTTGCCTGTCGCTCACGCTCCAGTCGGGCGGATCGCCCTGCGGTGCGCGGTCGGTGCGGTTGGGCGCGCGACGCCAGGGCACGAACCGTGCGCCGACGGCTTCGGCATCGGGGCGGTTCACGCCGTCGCTCATGACGCGCACCGCGTGTCCCGCCGCGACGAGCCGACGGACGACCGGCATGACCGGCGAAACATTGCCGCCGAGGTGGGCCGTCGCGAACAGGAAATTCAATGGCTCTGGCTCGGTCATGGCGAAGTGCCCCCATTGGACGAGATCAGCGAGGCTTGGGCGAGAACCGCGTCGACGAGCATCTGGACGATCCGTGCCGCTTCGGCGCGCGATCGCTGCAGGTCCTGCCGCGCGAGCTTCCAGACATGGACGTCGGTTGCCGCGACGAGCGCGTCGAGCGTTCGCACGCGGTCCGAGGTCGATCGTCGTCCTGCCTGGAGCCTGTTCCGATCAGGCCGAAACAGCCCGATCGACGAGACTTCGTTCCGACGGAAACCGCTCTAGAGCCCGGTTGCCTCGAAGCCGGCCCGCAGATCCTCCGCTGTCATGCAGGGCGACAGCGTGACCTTGCAGCCCAGATCGAAAAACGGCTCTGCAATCACCACGCTCAGGCTCGGTTCCTTCATGTCGAAGACATAGAGGCCCGACCGCAGGCCGTTGTCGGTCGTGTAGTAGGCCGCCTCCGGCTTGAATTTCTCGATGAACGCGCCGATCGCCTTTTGCAGGGCGCCGGACTTGATCGCTTCGCTTCCGTCGTGCGCATCCAGATGAGTTCGCAGCATCATTCGCATTGTCCTGCCCTCCTGGGTCATGACTCGGAAAAGAGAAGTTCGGCCATGAGCCGGTGCGGAAGCCTGCGCCGATCCGCTTCGCAGCGTCGCGTGTGCTGTCGCGTGCCAAGTCGCGAGCGCGCCCGACCCGATGAGCACGAACCCGTCGGCGCGACGGAGTCGCGTCAGAGCGGCTTCGCGGTGTGCGACACCACGAGCCAACGACCGTCCTGTTTCCGAAGCACGTCGGTCTCGACGAAATCGGCCTCTCGCGCCTCCTGCGACTTGAAGCGCAGGCCGACGTGAACGATCCCGACCGCGTGGGCGATGGTGTCCGTCACGGTAATGTAGGGACCATCGGTCTGCTTGATGTCCACCCCGCTCAGGATCGTGAACACGGCCTCCCAGCGGCCTCTGACGGCGTCCCAGCCGACCGCAACCGTCTTGTCGCCGGGATTGACCAGCGTGACATCGGCTCCGTGCGACCAGACCTTTGCAATGGCGCCGACGTCGCGCGCGTGGATGGCCGCCTGACTCGCGTCGATGGCGGCCTTCACGTCCGCTTCCTGGGCCCCGACGTCGGACGGCCACGCGAGCGAGAGCAGGGCTGCGACAGACAAAGTGGCAGCAGCAACACGGTTGCGACCGGTCGTCTTCATGGGGTCCTCCTCCCAAATCCCGAATAGTCTCGATCGGGAAATAACAGGTCACCAGGAGGGGCGGTCGAAAAACATTGCGCCTATCGATCGTCCTCCGTAAAATCCCTCAAACGGGCGTATATCGGGGGGGGACGACGTTGGAACAAGCGGAGATCGAACGTCTCGTCGGCGGGCCACCGCGTCTTTCCTTGGCGGAGATCGGCGATCATCCGCGCATTTCCGAGGCACGTGAGGTCTTTCTCGACCGGTTACTAGGTCTATATAGCGGAGATCCTCATACGGTCAGGCTTCTGATCGAATCCGGGCGGTTTCTCGTCTATCACATAGCCGGCGTCCTCGATGCGGGCGTCGACCCGGCCCGTCGCGAGACCTGGCTCACGATCACGCGGCTCAAACAGGAAATGAGCCGCTTCGGCCTGGCGAGCGACCGCCACATCGACGGTCTGATCGCACGGCTGTGCTCGACCGGCTTCCTGGATCTGAAGCCCGCCGAACAGGACCGCCGCGTGCGCATCCTGAAGCCGACGGAAAAGCTGAAGGCGCACGACCGCGATTGGCTCGCCGCCCATGTTGCGCCGCTCGCCGTGCTCTATCCTGAGCACGACTATCGATCCGTCATGGATCGGGATCCGCAGTTTCACAGCCTCTATCGTCGGATCAGCATCGGCGTTCTGCCGCTCGCGGCTTCGCTGTTGCTGTCGCTCCCCGATACCATGCTGTTCTTCAATCACGCCGCCGGCGCCGTGGTACAGGCGGAACTGCTGCGGGCCGCCATGAGGGCACCGGACCATCCCGCCGCTGCCGTGCCTTACGCCGATGTGGGCAAGCGATTCGGCGTCTCCCTCACGCACGTCCGCCAATTGCTGATCGCGGCCGAGGCGGCGAGCCTCGTCCGGCTTCACGCCCGCGGTGGCCGCCGTGTCGAGATCCTGCCCCGGCAATGGGCGAGCTACGATCGCGGCATGGCGGTCGGCATGTATCTGCACGACCTGGTGTATGTCGCGACCGAGCGGGCGTCACGTGGCGCCGGTGCGGGGCAGCCGACGGTCGTGCGATAGTCCCGATCGAAGACATCGTTCCGATATGGTCGCGGGTTTGTCTGCGCATCGTGGAAGATCGGCGCGCCATCCGACGCGAAGTCCGCCCGGCGGGCCGCGTGTCGATGTGACCCGTGCCGCCGCCGAGACGATCAGGGCGCGGTCAGGAAGGGCAGGGCGCGATCGCGGTCGGACAGGGCTGCGACGGGCCGCGGCCAGGCGATGGCGAGGCGCGGGTCGAGCGGATTGACCCCGGTTTCGGCCGCCGGCGTGTGGGGCTGGTCGTGCAGATAGACGAGGCCGCAGTCGTCGGTGAGGGTCTGGAAGCCGTGGGCGCAGCCCTGGGGTATCAGCAGCGAGCGATCGCCGTCCTCGGCGAGCTCGACGCCGACCCATTGGAACCGGGTCGGCGAGTCGGGCCTCAGGTCCACCGCGACGTCGAAGATCTCACCGCGCAGGCAGGAGACCAGCTTGGTCTCGCTCCACGGTGCGCGTTGCAGGTGCATGCCGCGCACCGTGCCGGCGGCGCGGGTGACGGAATGATTGATCTGGCTGAGGACCGTCGGCCCGCCGAAGGCGGCGAATTCGTCGCGGCAGAACAGGCGAGCGAACGACCCGCGGGCATCGGCGAGGCGCAGGCGCTCGACGATCCGCACCCCGGCGATGCGGGTCTCGACGATGGTGAAGCGGGTCATGATCTCCTCCCTGTCGCCGCCGCGGGGCGGGGCCTCACGTCCGGCGTCGCCGCTTCAGCCGCCGCGTCCAGGCGAAGCGCAGCGCGGTGATCGGCCAGGCGAGGCGGAAGGCGAGGCGCTCGAGCCGGCTGCCGGCGCCCGCGAACTGCTCGTACATCGTCGCCTCGGCCAAGGTGGTGCGCACCGGCGGCGTGGCGCTGCGGGGGACGGGCGGGCGGTCGCGCTTGTAGAGGCGGCTCGGGCCGGCGCAGTCGATCGCACGGGTGGCGAGGCATTCGTGCAGCATCATCACGTCGCCGGGGGCGCCGAAGGTCATGAAGGCGTGCAGGGCTTCGGCGCGCAGCGCCTCGCGCGGGAACAGGCCGTAGATCGGATTGGCCTTGCCGAGGTAGCCCGGCTCGGTGGCGTAGACGAAGCGCCGCCACCACACCGGCCCGGTGAAGCGGATCGGATGGCCGTTGGCGTGATGTTTCATCGGCGCGCCGTCCCAGGTGACCATCTGCAGATGGCCGAAGGCGATCGCCCCGGTCCGCCGCACGTGGCGGACCATCGTCCCGAGCCAGTCCGCGTCGAGCCAGTCGTCGTGCGCCGCCCAGCGGAACAGCGGCGCCCGGGCCTTCTCCCATACGAACAGGAAGTTCGGGAGCGCGCCGATGTTGGCGTCCTGGCGGAAATAGCGGATCCGCGGGTCGGCGGCGGCGAAGGCCCGGCACAGCGCTTCGGTGCCGTCGGTCGAGGCATTGTCCGAGACGATCAGCTCGAAGTCGGGAAAATCCTGGGCGAGGATCGATCGCAGCGCCTGCTCGAGATGCGGCCCGCCGTTGTAGACCGGCATGCCGATGCTGACCGCCGGGGCGGCGGGCGGTTCGGAGGTGGCGGCGTCGGGTCGTGTCGCCTCGGTCATGCCCGCGCGTCCGTCTCGAACACCGTCAGGGTGGGCACGGCGACGACGAAGCGGCCGCCCCAGTCGGCGACGGTGGCGTTGGAGCGGCGGATCTCGTCGGCGAGGTTCCACGGCAGGATGACGATCCGGTCCGGGCGCGCCACCGCGAGATGCTCGGGGGCGAGGACCGGGATGTGGCTGCCCGGGGTCAGCTTGCCCTGTTTGACCGGGTTGCGGTCGACGACGAAGGCGACGTCGGCGGCGGTGGCGCCGCAGACGCTCAAGAAGGTGTTGCCCTTGGCCGCCGCGCCATAGGCCGCGACCGTCAGGCCGCGGCGCTTGGCATCGTCGAGGAAGGTGCGGAAGGCCGCGGCGACCGCGGCGATCTTGCCGTCGAACTGCGCGTAGGTCGCCGGATCGGCGAGACCGAAGGCGATCTCGGCGTCGCGCAGGCGCCGAAACCGGTCGTCGACCGGGCGCGCACCGCCGGCGTGCTGGACGAAGACGCGCACCGATCCGCCGTGGGTCGGCAGTTCCTCGACGTCGAAGATCGCCAAGCCCGCGCCGGCGAGGATCCGCTCGACCGCCAGCATGGAGAGGTAGGAATAGTGCTCGTGGTAGATCGTGTCGAACTGCAGGCCCTCGATCAGCCGCAGGAGATGAGGAAACTCGAAGGTCGCGACGCCCGTGGGAGCGAGCAGCGTGGCGAAGCCGGCGACGAAGTCGGCGATGTCGGGGACATGGGCGAGCACGTTGTTGGCGGCGATCAGATCGGCGCGCCGGCCTTCGGCGACCAGATCGGCGGCGGTCGTCTGCCCGAAGAAACGGACCAGCGTCGGCACGCCCTTGGCTTCGGCGATCGCCGCGGCATTGGCGGCCGGCTCGATGCCGAGCACCGGGATCTGCCGCTCGACGAAATACTGCAGGAGATAGCCGTCGTTCGAGGCGATCTCGACCACCAGGGAGCGCTCATCGAGGCCGAAGCGGTCGATCATCGCTTCGGTATAGGCCTTGGCATGGGCGAGCCAGCTCGACGAATAGGACGAGAGATAGGCGTAGTCGCCGGTGAAGATGCTCTCGGCCGGCACCGTCTCGGTGGTCTGGACCAGGAGACAGACGTCGCAGACCATCACCTTCAGCGGGAAGATCGGCTCGGCGGCGATCCGCGCCGGGTCGTCGGCGGGCAGGAAGGCGTTGGACAGCGGCGTCCGGCCGAGGTCGGCGAAGACGGTTTCGAGCGGGCGGGAACAGTGGCGGCAGAGGACGGTCATCGGCTCACGGCCCTTCCATGAAGGCATCGATCTGGGCGCGCGTGACGGCGAGCGGCGGCCGTCCGGCGCGCCAGTCGGCGTACCACGCGGCCGTGCGCTCGACGATCGCCGGCGCGTCGAGGCGCGGCCGCCAGCCGAGCGTGGTCACGGCCAGGGCGGGGTCGAGGTGGAGGCGGTTCATCTCGCGGGGCTGGTCTTCGGCCGACACGTGGTCCCAGGCCGGGGCGAGGCCGAGCGCCGCCTGGACCGCCGAGGCGAGGCGGCCGACCGGCATCGGCGCCTCGTCGGCGAGCGGGCCGAAATTGAGCGCGCCGACCGTCGTCCGGCCGGCCGCCAGCGCCTCGACATAGAGGAAATAGCCGGCGAGGCAGTCGAGCACGTGCTGCCAGGGGCGGGTCGCCTGCGGATTGCGGATCGCCAAGTCGCGGCCGGCCAACGCGGCGCGGACCACGTCGGGGACCAGCCGGTCGGCGGAGAAGTCGCCGCCGCCGAGCACGTTGCCGCCGCGCGCGGTGGCGATCCGCGCATCGTGGCCGGCGAACAGCGAAGCGCGATAGGCGGCGACGACGTGTTCGGCCGCCGCCTTCGACGCCGAATAGGGGTCGTGGCCGCCGAGCCGGTCGTCCTCGCGGAAGGTCCGGCCGGATTCGTCGTTGTGGTAGACCTTGTCGGTGGTGACGATCAGGGCGACTGCGACCGAAGGCACCTGCCGCACCGCGTCGAGCAGGTGGACGGTGCCCATGACGTTGACCTCGAAGGTCTCGGTCGGCCGCTCGAAACTGCGTCGGACCAGCGGCTGGGCGGCCATGTGCAGGACGACGTCCGGCGCGGCGGCAGCGAGCGCTCCGGCGAGGGCGCGGGCGTCGCGGATGTCGGCGATGGTCTCGCCGGCGAGGCCGGCGGCGCCGACCAGATGGTGCAGCGCCGGATCGCTCTCGGGGGTGAGCGCATAGCCGTGCACTTCGGCCCCGAGCCGCGACAGCCACAGCCGCGCCCAGGTGCCCTTGAACCCGGTGTGGCCGGTCAGGAACACCCGGCGGCCGGCCCAGAACGCCGGGTCGGGACGCGGACCCGAGGGCGGCGCGGCGCTCACGCCCAGACCTTCCATGGCGCCTTCCCCCGTTCCCACAGCTCCTCGAGTTGGTTCTTGTCGCGCAGCGTGTCCATCGGCCGCCAGAAGCCGTCGTGATCGAAGGCCGCGAGCTCACCGTCGGTGGTGAGGCCCTCGAGCGGGCCGCCTTCGAAGGTGGTGCGGTCGCCCTCGATGCGGTCGAGGATCGACGGTTCGAGCACGAAGAAGCCGCCGTTGATGCGGCCGTTGTCGCCGGCCGGCTTCTCGACGAAGGACAGCACGCGGCCGTTGTCGACCGACAGCGCGCCGTAGCGGCCGGGCGGCACGACGCTGGTCACCGTCGCCGCCCGACCCTGGGCGCGATGGAAGGCGACCAGGGCGCCGATGTCGACGTCGGCCACGCCGTCGCCGTAGGTCAGGCAGAAGGGGCCGTCGATATGGGCGGCGACGCGCTTGATGCGGCCGCCGGTCAAGGTGTCGAGGCCGGTGTCGACCAGGGTCACCCGCCAGGGCTCGGCGTGATTGGCATGATAGGTGGTCTCGCCGGTCTTCATGTCGAAGGTGACGTCCGACGAGTGCAGGATGTAGTTGGAGAAATATTCCTTGATCATGTAGCCGCGATAGCCCAGGCAGATCACGAAGTCGTTGAAGCCGTAGTGGCTGTAGATCTTCATGATGTGCCAGAGGATCGGCTTGCCGCCGATCTCGATCATCGGCTTGGGCCTGAGATGGCTCTCCTCGGAGATGCGCGTGCCGTAACCGCCGGCGAGAATCACGACCTTCATCTCGGAGCCTCTTCGCGTGCCGCGGTGCGTCGCCGGGCGGCGGATCAACGCGTCTGTTTCAGGAGGTAGCCGCCGTGGGACGACGAGAACACCAGCTTGCCGTTGATCACCGGATCGACCACGAAGTCGTCGCGTTCGGCGAGGAACAGGCGGGCGGCGGTCAGCGGATCGTCGCCCGGGGTCCAGGTCTTGGAGCGGGTGATCGACTGGCCTTCGTGGAGATGGCCGACCACGGTGTCGGCGACGATCAGATAGCATCCGTCGGAGACGAGATCGCCATAGGCGCGGCACTCGGCCAGGACGTGGTCGCGGGAGTGATCGCTGTCGAGGACGACCATCACCCGGGCGCCGGCGGGAATCGCCTCGCGGACCTTGCGGATCACCTCCGGGTCGGTCGAGCCGCCCTCGATCAGGGTGATGTAGGACGCCAGCGGGTGGCTCTCGATGGTGTCGCGGTTGTGGGCGCGGATGTCGATGTCGATGCCGATGACCTTGCCGTCGCGGCGGCCGGTCGCGGCGAGGATCGACGCCATGAACACCAGCGAGCCGCCGCGCGCCACGCCGGTCTCGACGATCACGTCGGGACGGGTGTTCCAGATGACCTCCTGGGTCGCGACGATGTCGGGCGGGATCTGGATGATCGGCACCCCCAACCACGACCACAGGTAGGAATAATCGAAACCGTTCATATGGACGAAGAATTCGGTGGCGCGGTCGAGGGTCTCCCGATCGCCGCCGAGGCGCCGGCAGAGCTCCGCCTTGTTCGCCTCGAACTCGCTCCTGTCGTCGTGCGTCGTCATCTCATCCCCATCGAGTCGCCGTGACCGGTCGCCGTCCGTCTTGCCACGAAGCCTAGGGCTTCGTCTTCCTGGTGATCGAGATCGACACCTCGTAGGTTTCGTCGCCGTCGACGAAGCGGGCGGAGGGGTATCCCGTGAAGGTGCGGGCGCGCAGCAGATCGAACAGATCGCGGGCGCGGTAGGCCGAATCGAGATCGATCAGCGACGCCGGCTCGAGTTCTCGCGCCAGATGAAGGCGACCCTGCGACAGATCCTGTTCGATCGCTTCGACGGTGCCGCTGCGGATCGAGCCGTAACAGGTCTGGAACAGGGTGACGATCTCCCGCGTCGCGGCGCGATGGAGAGTTTCCCCGGTATCCTCCCAGCCGTAGGGAATCCGGGTCTGACCGACCACCGCGCCGTTGTCGATCCCGGTGGTGACCCGGTGGAGGCTGACGCCGAAGGGCGTCCTCTCGACGATCGCCCAGAAGTTCGGGTGTTTGCCGCGGCCGAAGGGGAGGAGGCTCGGGTGGGTGTTGAAGAAGCCGCCGGTCGCCGTCGCCAGCGCCGCGGCGCTCAGGATGCGCGGCCACCAGATCAGGAACCCGAGATCGAATGCGGCGGCGCGGCGCCCGGCGGCGATCTCCTGCGCCCACACCGCTTCGGTGATCACCGCGATCCCGGCCGCCGAACAAGCGGCGTGGATGGCGTTTTCCGCGGTGGTCACAACCAGGGCGAGGTCGTCGGCGTGACGGGCGATCAGCCAATCGATCAGGGTGGCTCCGACCGGTCCGTCGGCGAGGACGACGGCCCTCATCGCAGGCACTCGCGGATCACGTCGCACACCCGCTCGATCTCGCCGTCGGTCATGTCGTGATGGCTCGGCAGATTGATGGCGCGGCCGGGGAGGTCCCAGGCGACGGTGTTGTCCGGACGATCGTCGAACGACGGCAGCGAACTGAGCGGCCAGAAGAACACCCGGGCGTCGATGTTCTCCGCCGCAAAGGCCGCCTGCAGCGCTTCGCGGGTGACGCCGGTCTGCCGGTCGAATACCACCGTCGGCATCCAGAAGCCGTTGACCGTGCCGGCCGGTTCGGGATTGAGGGCGATGCCGTTCAGCGCGCCGAGCCGGTCGCGATAGGCCCGGAAGATCGCCCGCTTGCGGTCGACCAACTCGTCGATCCGCTCGATCTGGCCGAGACCGAGCGCCGCCTGGATGTTCGACATCTTGTATTTGAAGCCGACCTCGTCGGCCCAGAACTGCTTGGCCTGCCCGCGCGCCCGGCCGTGGTTGGACAGCGTCAGGACCTTCTCGTAGAGGGCGGCGTCACGGGTCACGAACATGCCGCCTTCGCCGGTGGTCACCGTCTTGGTGCCGTGGAAGGAGAAGGCGCCGAAGGCCCCGAGCGAGCCGGCGCGGGCGCCGCGCCACACCGAGCCGATGGCTTCCGCGGCGTCCTCGACGATCGCCACGCCGCGGCGCGCGCCGATCTCGGCGAGCGCGTCCATGTCGCAGAGATTGCCGTAGAGGTGGACGGCGAGGATCACCTTGGTCCGCGGGGTGATCGCGGCTTCGGCCCTCTCGGGATCGATGCACCAGCTGTCGGGGCGCACGTCGACGAACACCGGGGTGGCTCCGAGGTGGACGATCGGCGCGGCCGAGGCGATCCAGTTGGTGTCGGCGAGGATCACCTCGTCGCCGGGCCCGACCCCGAGGGCGGCCAACCCCATGTGCAGGGCGCCGGTGCAGCTCGACGTGGCGATGGCGTGGGGGACGCCGAGGTGGTCGCGGAAGGCGGCTTCGAAGCGGTGGAGATAGTCGTAGCAGCGCTCGCCCCAGCCATGGGCGGCGGCGTCGGTCGCGTAGGCGATCTCGCGATCGGTGATCGACGGCTTGGTGTAGAGGATGCGCGGCTTCATGACGTGCGATCTGGCACGGCTCCGCGCGCCTTGTCCATGGGGAAGCGGCGTGCGCGGGGCGATCCGTTCGGCGGGGGCCGTGGGTCCGGACGCCCCCTCGTGCCGGCCCTCCGAGCCGTCGATCACCCACCCGGCGATCCGTACCGCCGTTCGGATCTGCGCCTTCGGCCCGGATGTCTCGGGCTCCGAGCCGAGCAGTCCCTTTCGACGAGGCACCCGTCCAACGCCACGCAACCGCCCTTCTGCCGTCGCTGCGGAATGATGCGAAGCGCGTCGACGGCCACGGGGGTGCGGTCTGCCGCGTCGCATCCGTGCGGTGAAGCGTCCCTGGTGGATCTGAGGGTCTCGCCGCCCGGCGCTCGATTTGCCTCGAATTGGACGGCGGCGGAGCCGGTTCCGCCCTTCCTGGGCAGACCCTCGCCGCAGACCCTCGCCGCCGACCCTCGCGGCAGAGGCCGACGGCTTTCTCCGCGCTGCACGTTATAGGGCACGATCACCGAACCGCATAAAATGAAGGCAGATGCGCTCGGGTCGTGCCGCAGTCTCGAGCTCCGCCCACTGCGGAGGCGACCCCGTACCCCGAGCGGCCCTGCCCGAACCGAGCAATTTCGCCGTGAATCGTCCGTCGGGTGCGGCTGGCACGGAACCTGCGAAGGAGTGCTCGGTCAACGACGACCCACCGTCCGCAGTTCGAGCCCAGTGTCGGGCCTCGAAGAACGGGGACGCACCCCTCGGCCCACTCCGGCTCGCGCCGCGAGACCGGCGACGACGAGAGCGGTGCCGGGTCGTCGACGCGCAGTGCAAGCCGCGACCCACCCCCGAAGATCCGTTCCGTTCGTCACGAGGGGTGACCATGTCGCACGAGCTTTCCCACACCCGTCTCTCCCGCCGCGGCTTCCTCCTGTCGAGCGCCGCCTTCGGCGCGGCGGCCGTCGCCTCGACCTCGATCGTCTCGAAGGCCCTGGCTGCGCCGCTGAAGCTCGAGAAGGACGTCGTGAAATTGGGCTTCATCAAGCTGACCGACATGGCGCCGCTGGCCATCGCCCAGGAGAAGGGCTTCTTCGAAGACGAAGGCCTGCAGGTCAGCCTCGAGGCGCAGGCCAATTGGAAGGTCAATCTCGACCGGGTCATCACCGGCGAACTCGACGGAGCCCACATGCTGGCGGGCCAGCCGATCGGCGCGACCATCGGCTTCGGCACCAAGGCCGACGTGATCACGCCGCTGTCGATGGACCTCAACGGCAATGCGATCACCGTCTCCAACGCCGTCTGGGCGGAGATGAAGAAGACCATTCCCACCGGGGCCGACGGCAAACCGGTGCATCCGATCTCCGCTTCGGCACTGAAGCCGGTGATCGAGAAGCTCAAGGCCGAGGGCAAGGCCTTCGCCATGGGCATGGTGTTCCCGGTCTCGACCCACAATTACGAGCTGCGCTACTGGCTCGCCGCCGGCGGCATCCATCCCGGCTTCTATGCCCCCGACAACAGCGCCGGCCAGATCCTCGCCGAGGCGCTCCTGTCGGTGACCCCGCCGCCCCAGATGCCCGCCACCATGGAGGCCGGCACGATCATGGGTTACTGCGTCGGCGAACCGTGGAACCAGGCCGCCGTGTTCAAGGGCATCGGCGTGCCGGTGATCACCGACGACGAAATCTGGAAGAACAACCCGGAAAAGGTGTTCGGCGTCACCAAGAAGTGGGCCGAGGAGAACCCCAACACCCTCCTCGCCATCGTCAAGGCGATGATCCGCGCCTGCCAGTGGCTCGACGAGGGACAGGGCCGGAATCGCGCGGAAGCAGTCAAGATCCTGGCGAAGTCGGACTATGTCGGCGCCGACGAGAAAGTCATCGCCAATTCGATGACCGGCACCTTCGAATACGAGAAGGGCGACAAGCGCGCGGTTCCCGACTTCAACGTG
The DNA here is from genome assembly GCF_004328075.1 of Siculibacillus lacustris. Taxonomy (GTDB): domain Bacteria; phylum Pseudomonadota; class Alphaproteobacteria; order Rhizobiales; family Ancalomicrobiaceae; genus Siculibacillus; species Siculibacillus lacustris. Next base: position 107,565 of record NZ_SJFN01000012.1, read on the forward strand.
TTCTTCAAATACTTCGCCACCTATCCCTTCGCCTCCGACGCGGTGTGGTACCTGACGCAGATGCGGCGCTGGGGCCAGATTCCGACCGCCCAGACCGACGCCTGGTACGCCGAGACCGCCGCCAAGATCTATCGCGCCGACCTCTACCTGAAGGCGGCCGAGATGCTGGTGGCCGAGGGCAAGGCCCAGCGGGCCGACTTCCCCCTCGGCTCCGACGGCTACAAGGCGCCCGACGAGGGCTTCATGGACGGCATCGTCTACGACGGCCGCCGACCCAACGCCTATCTCGCCGCGCTGAAGATCGGTCTCAAGGCGAACCAGACGGTCGCCGGCGGCACGGTCGTCGACTGAGCCGGCCCGCGTCGTTCGACCCTCCATCCCCAGGCCGCAGCGACTGCGGCGCGATGCAAGGATCCGATCCCATGACGATCGCCTCCGACACGCTCCGGCCCGACGCCGAGACCCAAGCCACCCGCGACGCCCGCCGCCGGCGCTGGTTCGCGTGGATCGACGCGGTCGCCAGCTATCTCGCGGTGCTCGGCCTCGGTTTCCTGGTGCCGATCCTCAAGATGATCGGCGGCGACGACGTCCGCACCCAATCGAAGGAGCTGTGGCGGCAGGCCGGCGTGCCGCTGCTGGCGATCCTGATCTTCCTCGGCATCTGGTCGGTGCTGGCACCGCGGATCCAGACCTCGCTCGGCGCGATTCCCGGACCCGCCGCGGTGTGGGAACAGGTGGGGGTGCTCGCCGCCGACCATGTCGCCGAGCGGGCCAAGGAGAAGGCCTTCTACGAGCGTCAGGAGGCGCGCATCGCCGCGACGCTCGCCGCCGATCCCAAGGCCGAGATCAAGCGCAAGTCCTACGTCGGCAAGCCGACCTACGTCGACAAGATCCTGACCTCGCTGAAGACCGTCTTCACCGGCTTCCTGTTCGGCACGATCGTCGCCATCCCGCTCGGCATCCTGTCCGGACTGTCGCCGACGGTGAACGCCGCGATCAATCCGCTGGTCCAGATCTTCAAGCCGGTCAGCCCGCTGGCCTGGCTGCCGCTGGTCACCATGATCGTCTCGGCGCTCTACGTCAGCTCCGATCCGCTGTTCGAGAAGTCGTTCCTGGTCTCGGCGATCACCGTCACCCTGTGCTCGCTGTGGCCGACGTTGATCAACACTTCGCTCGGCGTCGCCTCGATCGACAAGGACCTGATGAACGTCGCCCGCGTCCTGCGGCTCGGCTGGGCCAAGAAGGTGTTCAAGCTCGTCCTGCCGTCGTCGCTGCCGCTGATCTTCACCGGCATGCGCCTGTCGCTGGGCGTCGGCTGGATGGTGCTGATCGCCGCGGAAATGCTCGCCCAGAACCCCGGGCTCGGCAAGTTCGTGTGGGACGAGTTCCAGAACGGCTCGGCCGCCTCGCTCGCCCGCATCCTGGTCGCGGTGTTCACCATCGGCATCATCGGCTTCCTGCTCGACCGCGTCATGCTGGCCCTGCAGTCCGCCTTCACCTGGTCCGCTCAGCGCTGAGGAGAGGCATCATGACCGACCGATCGCCGATCCTGCAGCTGAGAGCCGTGTCCAAGAGTTACGGCACCGGCGACGACGTCACCCGGGTGCTCGCCGGTATCGATCTCGACATCCGCGAGGGCGAATTCGTCGCCATCCTCGGCTTCTCCGGGGCGGGCAAGACCACGCTGATCTCGACCCTCGCCGGCCTGACCCGTCCGGATGCCGGCACGGTGACGATGCGCGGGCAACCGGTGACCGAGCCGGGGCCGGAGCGCGGGCTGGTATTCCAGTCCTATTCGCTGATGCCCTGGCTCACCGTCCACGGCAACATCGAACTGGCGGTCTCGGCGGTGTTCCCGAAGGCCACCAGGGCGGAGCGCGAAGCCCGCATCACCCGCTACATCGCCATGGTCGGCCTCGGCCACGCCCGCGACCGTCGGCCGGCAGAGCTCTCCGGCGGCATGCGCCAGCGCGTCGGCATCGCCCGGGCGTTGGCCATGAGCCCCGACGTGCTGCTGCTCGACGAACCCTTGTCGGCGCTCGATGCGCTGACCCGCGCCAAGCTCCAGGACGAGATCGAGCGGATCTGGGAGGAGGACAAGAAGACCGTCGTTCTCGTCACCAACGACGTCGACGAGGCGCTGCTGCTCGCCGACCGGGTGATCCCACTGACCCTCGGTCCCGGCGCGACGCTGGGCCGGGAGTTCGTGATCGATCTGCCGCGGCCGCGCGATCGCACCGCCGTCAATCACGATCCGGCCTTCAAGGCGCTGCGCGCCGAGATCACCCAGTATCTGATGGACATGGGCATCGAGCGGGGCTCCGGCGACGACGACGGCCGAAGTCTGCCCGCCGTGCGCCCGGTGCATTTCCGCGAGGACGTCGCCCGCGCGGTGGCGGAGGCGCGGGAGGCCAGGAAGCATCCCGACCTGCCCAAGGCCTGGGCCGAGGCGGCCAAGCCGAAGACCGGCATCAACGCGCGCTTCGTCGAGTTCGACGAGGTCAAGAAGATCTATCCGACGCCGAAGGGGCCGCTGACCGTGGTCGACGGCTTCGATCTCGACATGAAACGCGGCGAGTTCGTCTCGCTGATCGGCCATTCCGGCTGCGGCAAGTCGACGGTGCTGACCATGGTCGCCGGGCTCACCGACATCTCGGCCGGCGGCATCGTCCTCGACGGGCGCGAAGTCTGGCAGGCCGGTCCCGACCGCGCCGTGGTGTTCCAGGCGCCGAGCCTGTTCCCCTGGCTGACGGCCAAGGAGAACGTGCTGCTCGGCTGCGACGAGGTCTATCCGACCGCGTCGCGCGCCGAAAAGCGCGAGGTCGCCGAATATTACCTCGCCCGGGTCGGCCTCGCCGACAGCCTGGACAAGCCCGCGTCCGACATGTCGAACGGCATGCGCCAACGGGTCGGCATCGCCCGCGCCTTCGCGCTCAGCCCGAAGCTGCTCCTCCTCGACGAGCCCTTCGGCATGCTCGACAGCCTGACGCGCTGGCAGCTCCAGGAAGTGCTGATGGAGGTTTGGACCCGCACGCAGGTCACCGCGATGTGCGTCACCCACGACGTCGACGAGGCGATCCTCCTCGCCGATCGGGTGGTGATGATGACCAACGGGCCCAATGCGCGCATCGGCAAGATCGTCGATATCGACATGCCCCGCCCGCGCTCGCGAAAAGCCCTGTTGGAACACCCGCGATACTACGAGTACCGCGAGGAAGTACTGAGCTTCCTCGCAGAGTACGAGCACGGCTCTCGTCCCAAGATGCACGCCTGACGGAGGCTCTCATGAACATCGTTCCCACGCCCGAGAAGCTCGTCGTCATCGGCAACGGCATGGCCGCCGGCCGTACGCTCGAGGAACTCTTCGCCCGCGCACCGGGGCGCTACGCGGTCACCGTCTTCGGGGCCGAACCGCGGGTGAACTACAACCGCATCATGCTGTCGCCGGTCCTGTCGGGCGAAAAGGCCTACGAGGACATCATCATCCACGACGACGCGTGGTATGCGGCCAACGGGGTGAGGCTCGAGCGCGGCGCGACGATCGTGGCGATCGACCGTGCCGCCCGTACGGTGACCGCGGCGTCGGGCAAGGTCACCCCCTACGACACGCTGATCCTCGCCACCGGGTCCGAACCCTTCGTGATTCCCGTCCCCGGCAAGGATCTCCCCGGCGTCGTCACCTTCCGCGATCTCGACGACGTCGAGAAGATGCAGGCGGCGGCCGACGCCGGCGGCCACGCGGTGGTGATCGGCGGCGGCCTCCTCGGTCTCGAGGCGGCGGCCGGGCTGCAGATGAAGGGCATGGGGGTCACCGTCGTCCACCTGATGCCGACCCTGATGGAGCGCCAGCTCGACCCCTCCGCCGGCTATCTCCTGCGCCGGGCGATCGAAGTCCGCGGCATCGAAGTGGTCACACAGGCCAATACCAAGGCGATCCTCGGCGAGACCCATGTCACCGGCGTCGAACTGGCCGACGGCCGGATCATCGCCGCGACCCTGGTGGTGATGGCGGTCGGCATCCGTCCGGCGACGGCGCTGGCACGAGCCGCCGGGCTCGCCGTCGAGCGCGGCGTGGTCGTCGACGACGCGATGCGGACCTCCGACCCGTCGGTCTACGCGGTCGGCGAATGCGTGCAGCACCGCGGCGCCTGCTACGGTCTGGTCGCGCCGCTCTACGAGATGGGCAAGGTCCTCGCCGCCAATCTCGCCGGCGACGGCGCCGCCTACACCGGCTCGGTCACCGCCACCAAGCTCAAGGTCACGGGTATCGACCTGTTCTCGGCCGGCGACTTCTCCGAGGGCGACGATCGCGACGAGATCGTGCTGCGCGATCCCGCCCGCGGCGTCTACAAGCGCCTGGTGCTGAAGGACGACCGCATCGTCGGCGCGGTGCTCTACGGCGAGACCGGCGACGGCTCGTGGTTCTTCGATCTCCTCAAGAAAGAGACCGACGTCGCGGCGATGCGCGACACCCTGATCTTCGGCCAGGCCTATCAGGGGGGCTCCCCCCTGGACCCTACGGCGGCCGTTGCAGCCTTGCCGGATGATGCGGAAATCTGCGGCTGCAACGGCATCTCGAAGGGCACCATCGTCGGGGCGATCACCGCCCAGCGCCTGACCAGCCTGGAGGAGGTGCGCGCCGTGACCAAGGCGTCCGCCTCCTGCGGCCAGTGTACCGGCAAGGTCGAACAACTGCTCGCGGTCACCCTCGGCGACGCCTTCGCGGGGCCGGCACGCAAGACGATGTGCAAGTGTACCGACCTCACCCACGGCGAGGTGCGCGACTTCATTCGCGCCAAGGCGCTCAAGTCGATCCCGGCGGTGATGCAGGAACTCGGTTGGAAGACCTCCTGCGGCTGCGCCTCGTGCCGGCCGGCGCTCAACTATTATCTCGTCTGCGAATGGCCCGAGGACGAGGTCGACGACAGCCAGTCGCGCTTCATCAACGAGCGCGTCCACGCCAACATCCAGAAGGACGGCACCTTCTCGGTGGTGCCGCGGATGTGGGGCGGGCTGACCACCCCGGCCGAACTGAAGGCGATCGCCGAGATCGCCGAGCGCTGGCAGGTGCCGACCGTCAAGATGACCGGCGGCCAGCGCATCGACCTGCTGGGCATCGCCAAGGAGAACCTGCCGGGCGTCTGGAAGGACCTCAACGACGCCGGAATGATCTCGGGGGCGGCCTATGCCAAGGGCCTGCGCACGGTGAAGACCTGCGTCGGCAAGGAGTGGTGCCGCTTCGGCACCCAGGATTCGATGGGCCTCGGCATCAAGCTCGAAAAGCTGATGTGGGGGTCGTGGACCCCGGCCAAGGTCAAGCTCGGGGTTTCCGGTTGTCCGCGCAACTGCTCGGAATCGACCATCAAGGACATCGGCGTCATCTGCGTCGATTCCGGCTTCGACCTGCACATCGCCGGCGCCGCCGGTCTGCACGTCCGCGCCACCGACCTGCTCGGCCATGTCGAGACCGAGGCGGAGGTGCTCGAATACTGCGCCGCGGTCCTGCAGATGTATCGCGAGGATGGCTTCTACCTGGAGCGCATCTACAAGTGGAGCGCCCGCGTCGGGCTCGACACCATCCGCAGAACGATCATGGCGGACGCCGCCGCCCGCGCCGCCCTGTTCGACCGCTTCCTCACCTCGCAGAAGGCCGCGCAGGTCGATCCCTGGGGCGAACGCGTCGCCGGCCACGAGGCCCATGAATTCTCCAACCTCACCGTCGTCCCGGCGCTCGCCGCCGAATGACCGAGACAAGGGATCGCATCATGACCGACGCCCATTGGTACGACATCGGCACGGCGGACGACGTGCCCCGCCGCGGCGCCCGCACCCTGCGCATCGACGGCCGCGAGATCGCCGTGTTCCGCACCGCCGACGACCACGTCTTCGCGCTGGAGAACCGTTGCCCGCACAAGGGCGGCCCGCTCAGCGAGGGCATCGTCCACGGCCGCAAGGTCGCCTGCCCGCTGCACAACTGGGTGATCGACCTCGAAGACGGCGAGGCGACCGGCGCCGACCACGGCTGCGCCGAGGCCTTCGCGGTGAAGATCGAAGCGGGCCGCCTGCGCCTCGCGGTGCCACGGACGCGCGCCGCGGCAGAGTGAGGCGGGCGGCGTTCGGGGCTGAAGGAGCGCCGCACGGGACGCGATCCGTCGAGCCCCCCCTCCCTGTCCCTCCCCCTCCAGGGGGGAGGGGACGGTGTGGCGAGGGAGATGCAGACCACCGACGACGAGACGCTGCGAAGCGACCTTCGCACGAAGACCATCTCCCCAGGGTCCTCTCCCCCCCGGAGGGGGAGAGACAGAGAGGGGGGGCTCGGGCGGTTCGTCTCGGCGAAACGCCGAAGGGGTCCGCAGCCTCGCCCCTCACAATACCCCCATCCGTCCGCGCCGCGCCGAGGAGACCCCATGACCGACACCGTCCGCACCGTCCTGACCACCTGCCCCTATTGCGGCACCGGCTGCGGCGTGAAGGCCGAGGTCGCCGCGGACGGGGCGGTGACCATCTCGGGTGATCCGGATCATCCGGCGAACTTCGGCCGCCTCTGCGTCAAGGGCGCGGCGCTCGCCGAGACCCTCGGCCACGACGGTCGCCTGCTCCATCCGGAGATCGCCGGCCGGCGCGTCACCTGGAACGCGGCGCTCGACGCGGTCGCGTCGCGCTTCGCCGCGACCATCGCCGAGCACGGACCGGACTCGGTCGCCCTCTACGTCTCCGGGCAGATCCTGACCGAGGATTACTATGTCGCCAACAAGCTGATGAAGGGCTTCGTCGGCTCGGCCAACATCGACACCAATTCCCGCCTGTGCATGGCCTCCTCGGTCGCCGGCCACAAGCGCGCCTTCGGCTCCGACACCGTGCCCGGCTGCTACGAGGACCTCGACAGCGCCGATCTGGTGGTGTTGACCGGCTCCAACCTCGCCTGGTGCCACCCGATCCTCTACCAGCGCATCGCCGCGGCCAAGGCGGCGCGGCCGGCGATGAAAGTGGTCAACATCGATCCGCGCCTCACCGCCACCGACGACATCGCCGATCTCCATCTCGGACTGGAGCCCGGCTCCGACGTGGCCCTCTTCGCCGGCCTGCTCGCTCACCTCGAAGGCACCGGGCACCGCGACGGCGATTTCGTCGCGGCCCACACGTCGGGCCTCGATGCGGCCCTCGCCGCCGCCGCGTCCTTCGCCGATCTAGACGCCGTCGCCCGGGCGACCGGCCTCGCGCCCGCCGACATCGCCACCTTCTACGGCTGGTTCGGCGCGACCGAAAAGACCGTCACGGTCTATTCGCAGGGCGTGAATCAGTCCTCGGCCGGCACCGACAAGGTCAATGCCATCGTCAATTGTCACCTCCTCACCGGCCGGATCGGACGTGAGGGGATGGGTCCGTTCTCGGTCACCGGACAGCCCAACGCCATGGGGGGGCGCGAGGTCGGCGGGCTGGCCAATCAACTCGCCGCCCATCTCGAACTCGACGATCCCGCCCACCGCGCACTGGTCCAGGACTTCTGGGGAAGCCCGACCATCGCCGCCACCCCCGGTCACAAGGCCGTCGAGTTGTTCGAGGCGGTGGCCGACGGGCGGATCAAGGCACTGTGGATCATGGCGACCAACCCGGTCGACAGCCTGCCCGACGCCGACCGGGTTCGTGCGGCGCTTCGCTCCTGCCCCTTCGTCGTGGTCTCCGACGTGGTGCGCGACACCGACACCACCGCGCTCGCCGATGTGCTGCTGCCGGCCGAGGCCTGGGGCGAGAAGGACGGCACCGTCACCAATTCCGAGCGCCGCATCACCCGTCAACGTCGCCTCGTCGCCCCGGCCGGCGAAGCGCGGCCCGATTGGTGGGCCTTGGCGCACGTGGGCCGGCGGCTCGGCTGGACCTCGGCCTTCGCGTGGGATCGCGCAGCGGCGGTGTTCCGCGAGCACGCCGCCCTCTCCGGTCATCGCCCCGAGATCGTCCGCGATTTCGACATCTCCGGCTTCGCCGATCTCTCCGACGAGGATTTCGCAACCCTCGCGCCGTTCCAGTGGCCGCGCCGCACCGGTGAGCCGGCGCCCGATGGGCCGAAGCGCTTCTTCGCCGACGGCCGCTTCTTCACCCCCGACGGACGCGGCCGCCTCATTGCGACGCATCCCCGCCCGCCGCGCGCGAAGCCCTCACCCGAGTTGCCGTTCTGGCTCAACACCGGCCGCGTCCGCGACCAGTGGCACACCATGACCCGCACCGGCCTGGCGCCGAAGCTGACCGGCCACATCGCCGAACCCTTCGCCGAAATCGCCGATGCCGACGCCGAGCGCCTCGGCATCGCCCCGGCGAGCCTCGTCACCATCGCCAACGGTCGCGCCGCGGTGGTGGTGCGGGCGCTGGTCACCGATCGCCAGCGCCCCGGCTCGGTGTTCGTGCCGATCCATTGGACCGATCGGGTCGCATCCTCGGCCCGCATCGGCGCACTGATCGCGCCCGAGACCGATCCGCTCTCCGGTCAGCCCGAGTCCAAGGCCGCGACCGTCGCCGTCCGCCCCTTCGCCGCCGTCTGGTACGGCTTCGCGCTGACGCGGACCGTGCCGAAGTCGATCGCCGCGGATTATTGGGCACTCGGCCGGATCGACGGCGGTACGCGGCTCGAACTCGCCGGGCTCGAGGCACCCGACGATTGGTCGGACTTCGCCGTGAACCTGTTCGGCCCCGACGTCGAACTGGTGCACTTCGCCGACGCCAAGGCAGGGCGGCGGCGGATCGCCGCGGTGCGCGACGGCGCGGTGGTCGGGCTGCTGCTGGTCGCCCCGACCCCGGTCGAAGCGGCGCGCGATTGGCTGTGCCAGCGCTTTTCCGCTGCGATTCCGGCTGGCGAGGCGGCGGCGCTGCTCGCCGCCCGCCCGGGTGGTGCGGCCGAGGATCCCGGCCGCCGCGTCTGCACCTGCTACGGCGTCGGCGCCAACCAGATCCGCAAGGCGGCCGTGCGCGGCTGCCGATCGGTCGCGGCGATCGGCGACCACCTCGCCGCCGGCACCAACTGCGGGTCTTGTCGCCCCGAGATCGCGCGGATCGTCGCTGCCGTCTGGCCGCCCGAGGCGGCGGTCGCCGCCGAATGACCCCATCGAGCGCGGGGAGAAAAGGCTTGTCGCGCGCTGCAGCGCTCACCATGATGCACTGCGAGACGCGCGAGGCGACCGGTGGCCGACACAACTCTGACCATCCTGGTGATCGACGAGAATCCGACCCGCGCCACCATCCTCGAGGAGGGCCTGCGCGAGGCCGGCCACCTCGACGTGGTGCGTCTGGCGACCACCCACGAACTGCTGCGACGCATCGTCGAGATCGACCCCGACGTAATCCTGATCGACCTCGCCAGCCCGTCGCGCGACGTGCTGGAGCAGATGTTCCAGGTCTCGCGCACGGTCAAGCGGCCGGTGGCGATGTTCGTCGACCAGTCCGACACGGCGATGATCGAGGCCTCGGTCGATGCCGGCGTCTCCGCCTACATCGTCGACGGGCTGCGCAAGGAGCGGGTCAAGTCGATCCTCGACATGACGGTGTCGCGCTTCAACGCCTTCGACCACCTCACCCGCGAGTTGCACCGGGCCCGCACCGAGCTCGCCGAGCGCAAGGTGATCGAGCGCGCCAAGGGCATCTTGATGAAGTCCAAGGGCATTCCCGAGGAGGAGGCCTATGCGCTGCTGCGCAAGACCGCGATGAACGAAAAGATGAAACTAGCCGACATCGCGCAGAGCGTGGTGACCGCCGCGCACCTCTTGGGATGAACCGGGGCCGATGACATGAGCGACCGAACCATGCTTGCTGCGGAGTCGACCCCGGGCGATCTCGTCCGGCTCAGAATCGGCTTCATGCCGCTGGTCGACTGCGCGCCACTGGTGGTCGCCCGCGATCTCGGTTTCGCCGCGGCGGAGGGGCTCGAGCTCGATCTGGTGCGCGAGACCTCGTGGGCCAACATCCGCGACCGCATCGTCCTCGGCCATTTCGACGCCGCCCACATGCTCGCCCCGATGGCGGTGGCGGCCCGCCTCGGACTCGGCCACCTCCAGGCGCCGGTGATCGCCCCTCACGTGCTCAACCAGGGGGGCAATTCGATCGCCGTGACGCCGGCGCTGTTCACCGAGGGTGGCGGCGACTGGGGCGCCTTCGGCGACGCCGGCGCCTCTGGCCGGGTGCTGGCCGAGGTCGTCGCGCGCCGCGCCCGCGCCGGCGGCGATCAGCTGACCTTCGCTTCGGTCTATCCGTTCAGCAGCCACGACCACCAACTGCGCCATTGGATGGCGGCGGCCGGCATCGATCCCGACCGGGATCTGCGGCTGGTGGTGGTGCCGCCGCCCTACATGGTCGAGGCGATGGCGAGCGGCAGCGTCGACGGCATCTGTGTCGGCGCGCCCTGGATCGGTCGTGCCGTCGATGCCGGGGTCGGCCGCCTGTTGCTGCCCTGCGCGGCATTGTGGCCGGCGGTGCCGGAGAAGGTGCTGGGCCTGCACGAGAGCTTCGCCGAACGGCGCGCCGACGAGCTCGCCGCCCTGTTGCGCGCCCTCGATGCCGCCGGGGCCTGGGCCGAGGACCCGGCCAACCGCGGCCGCCTCGCGGCGCTCCTGGCCCGCCCCGAGACCATCGGCGTCGACGAGACCATCGTCGCCCGCGCGCTGTCGGGCGATCTGCTGGTCGAGAAGAACCGCGACGCGGCCCATGTCGAAGGCTTTCTGCGCTTCCACGGCACCGGCGCCAACGGCCCGGTCAATCGGCCGCGCATGACCGACGGGGCATGGTTCGCCGCCCAGATGGTCCGCTGGGGTCAGGTGCGCGACCCGCCCGCCGCAGCCTTTGCCGCCGCCCGCGCCACCTTCTCCTCTGCCCCTTGGGATGCCACCTTCGGCCGTCCGGCGGTCCAGACCGAGACGGTCGTCTCCTTCGAGGCGCCGCTCTTCGAGGGCAGCGCCCCGGAAGCCTGGCTCGCCGCCCATCGCTCGGGCTGACCGAAGACCGCACCGGATCGGTCCCTCTTCCGATATCGAAGTTTGCCGCGTGTCGCGACCAACCGATCGAGTTCGGCTGCTGCGCGCAGACCCGAGAGCGACTGTCGCCATTCAGCGCGATGTCCTCGCGGGTGCAGTGGCTTCGCCGGCCTTCGGCTCGTCGACGATCGTCGGAATGCGGAAGCGGCGGCCATCGGTGAGCCGATCCGATCCCAAGTCGAGGCTCCAGGTTCGGCCGCGGCGGCACCCGCATCGGCGACCGCGTGCCGAGGGCGCGCTCTCGCCCACCGCGCCGGACGGCGCGCCGAACTCCTCGTCACGCCGGTACGGGTCTGCGAACACTTCCGCGACGCATGTGTTGAAAATGACGTGTCCTGCCAATGGTCTCTGCCTCATTTACGGCTGGGAACATTTATGGTTCTAATTTGGGGTGAGACGTTCACGTCAGGGATTGTCGTCATGCTCGGTGAGATGCCGTCTGGCCCTTCGGCCGAAGAAATCCTCGCCGAGCCCGGGTTTCCCAGGGCGCGGTCTGCCTATATTGTCGAGATGCTGGAGCAGCATGAGGATCAGCCAGCGTTGAACCAGATGCTGTTCGATGAAGGCCGGGCCTTCATTTTCTTGACGATCATCACGATGCACGCAGGCTACCTGCCCGACGACCGCAACACCTGGCCGACGATCCAGCTGCTGCAGCAGGAGATGACAAAGCACGGCATCGCCAGCGGGGGACGTGTGCGCGACCTCGTCAGGCGGTTGTCTGACATCGGCTATCTCGACGTGGAAACGGCGCCTGGCGACCGCCGCGTCAAGCTGCTGAAGCCATCACAGAAGATGCTGAGTCAGGACCAGCGGATACTGCGTGTCTATTACCGTCCCTTGCATGAATTGTTCCCTGTTCCCGGCTATCCGGAACCGATGCGTGGCGATCCACAGTTCCAGGCGATGGCGCGTCAGATCGGATTCGCCTTCATCGACCATGCCCGCCGGTTCATCATGGCCAATCCGACCATCGCGTTCTTCCTGCCGCGTCAGGCCGGTATCATGGTGCTGACCAAGCTCATGCAGCTGTGGCTGGAGACCGAGGCGGACGCGGCGCAGGAAATCTCCTTCATCGATCTCGGAGAGAGTTTCGGGATATCGCGGACCCATGTGCGCGAGCTCCTGCGCGGTGCGGGCAGTCAGGGTCTGCTGCGGCTGCGGGGCAATTCGGTCACCCTCGAACCGGGCTGCCGCGCAGGCTTCGACCGCTTCCTGGCCGATACGATGGCGGGCAGCGATCTGGTCTATCGACTGGCACGACAGCGGCTGGCCGGGACGACCTGAGGACGGCACCGCCCATAGATCCGACGGATACCCGCATAAATTGCATCCAAAAAGTTCCCGGCTGCAGGCGGTGAACACGCTGGCCTCACGAGGTTTGGCGCCTTTATCGTGGCCGGATGGCCGACGTCGCGACGGGATCGACATGGGTTCCGAAGCGCGAGCGAGGCATGCGAAGCGAGTCTCTCCCGAGGTGCCTCCGTGCACCGAGGCGGCGGCGGATGCGTGTTGCAGGAGCTCAGGATGTTCAAGCGGTACCGCGACCAGTACCTTTTCGCCGCGGCCGGTTCGCTCCGCCGTGCGCGGTTCGGTCGGAGCCATCGATTGGCCGCGCTGCTGGCCACGACGGCGCTGGCGGTGCCCCCCGCCCTCGCCGGCGACGGGCTGCCGACCGGCGGGCAGGTCGTGGCGGGAACGGCGTCGATCTCATCGTCGGGCAACGCACTGACGGTCCGCCAGGGCTCCGACAGGGCGATCGTCAACTGGAACGGCTTTTCGATCGGTCAGGGCAATACGGTCGATTTCATCCAGCCGGGCGCGTCGTCGGCCATCCTCAACCGCGTCACCGGCTCGACCACTTCGACCATCGCCGGATCGCTCACCGCCAACGGCCAAGTCTATCTGATCAATCCGAACGGCATTGCGATCACCTCGACCGGCACGGTCAAGGTCGGCGGCGGCTTCGTCGCCTCCACTCTCGACATCGCCAACACCGACTTTCTGAAGGGCAAGTACGACTTCGCCGGCGATGGCGCGTCCGCCGGGGTCGGCAATGCCGGCGTGATCACCGTCGGGCGCGGCGGCTATGCGGCGCTGATCGGCGGCACGGTGAGGAATGACGGCCTGATCGCCGTGCCCTTGGGCAAGATCGGCCTCGGCTCCGGCGAGCAGGCGACGCTCGATCTCTCCGGCGACGGCTTCCTGCAGGTGGCGGTGCCGACCAAGGCCGGCGCGGAGGGCAAGGGCGCACTGATCGAGGTCGGCGGAAAGATCTCGGCCGAGGGCGGCACGGCGGTGATGCGGGCGGCGACCGCGCGCGATGCGGCGCGCCATGCGATCAACCTCAGCGGCGTTGTCGAAGCCAACGCCGTCTCCGGCCATGACGGCGCCATCGTGATCGGCGGCGGCGACGGCGGCAAGGTCACGCTGTCCGGCAAGGTGAGCGCCACATCGACCAGCGGCAAGGGCGGCAAGATCACGGTGACCGGCAAATCCGTGGCGCTGAAGGGGGCCACGGTCGACGCCTCCGGCACACGAGGCGGCGGCACGGTCGAGATCGGCGGCGACCAGCAGGGCAGCGGCACGACGCAGCGGGCCGACACGGTGAGCGTCGATGCCTCCAGCGTGATCCGCGCCGATGCGACACAGGCCGGAAACGGCGGTCGGGTCGTGGTCTGGTCGGATCAACTGACGAGCTTCGACGGACTGATCACCGCGCGCGGCGCGGGCACCGGCAAGGGGGGTGACGCGGAAGTCTCCGGCAAGGCGGTCCTCGCCTATACCGGATTTACCGATCTCTCCGGCCCCGGCGGCTTCGGCACGCTGCTGCTCGATCCCTACAACGTCACGATCTCGACCGGCTCGGCGTCCAACTCCTCCGGCACCACGGCAACCGGCAACGACAGCGTCATCAATGTCGGCACGCTGACCGCGGCGCTGTCCGGCGCCAACGTGACGGTGACGACGGGAGCCTCCGGCTCGGCGGGGTCTCAGGCGGGCAACATCACGGTGGCCGCGCCGGTCATTTGGTCGAGCGGCTCGACGCTGACGCTGTCGGCCCATGGCAACATTACCCTCAATGCCAACCTCACGGGCGGCACCGGCTCATCGATCGTGCTGCGTTCGGACAATTCCGGCACCGGAACCGGCACCGTCACGTTCGGCGCCGGGGCGACGCTGAGCGCAGGAGATGGCGTCTCGATTTTCTACAACCCGAGCAGCTTTGCGGCGCCGACCGACTATTCCTCCCGCATCGCTTCGGGAACGCTCACCGCCCACATGCTGGTGAACACGGTCCAGGATCTCCAGGACATGAACACCAACCTCAACGGCACCTATGCGCTGGGCCGGGACATCGACGCCAGCGCCACCGCGAGTTGGAACGGCGGCGCGGGCTTTCAGCCGGTCGGGAGCACGTCCAGCTTCTTCTACGGTACCCTCGACGGACAGAACCACACCATTTCCGGGCTGTTCATCAATCGCGGCGGCCAGGTTGGCGTCGGCTTGTTCAGTGACATCGGTCCCGGCGCAAAAGTCTCCGATCTGGGCCTGATCGGCGGCAGCGTGACCGGCGATGTCGCGGTGGGCAGTCTATCTGGCGCCAACCACGGCATCATCACCAACGTCCATACGTCCACCACAGTGAGCGGCAACGATCAGGTCGGTGGACTCATCGGCGCCAACACCGCGACGATCACCGGTGCCTACGCCACGGGTACGGTCAGCGGTGCCACCAATGTCGGCGGGTTGGTCGGCTTGAATGGGCACGGAAGCGGGAACTGGACGATCTCCGATGCCTACGCCACAGGCTCCGTCGGTGGCAGCTCGATTGTCGGGGGGCTCGTGGGCAGCAATCAAGGCGTTCTCGTCAACGTCTATGCGACCGGCTCCGTCAGAGGCAGCTCCTATGTCGGGGGGCTGATCGGCGACAACCAACTTGCCGACTCCGTCACCGCATCGTTCTACAACGGGCAGACCTCGGGGCAGGCCAACGGCGTCGGCAACGGTTCCGCCAGTGGCGTGACCGGGCTCACCACGGCGCAGATGCGCGACGGCTCGACGGCATCCGGCGGCTTCTACGCCCTGGCCAGCGCCGCCGGTTGGGATTTCACGACGGTCTGGGCGCGGCCGAATGCGGTGGCGAGCCAGTCCAGCGACGGCCAGCTCCACTACGCTGAACTCTATGCAACATCCGGCGTGGTCGGGGTCGGCGCCTCGGGCAGCAGGACCTATGGTGATGCCGGCGCCAACGTCGCTCTCACCTATTACGGCTCCGGCTACACCGTCACGACGGCCCCGACCGATGCGTCGGGCGTGACCGCGTCGAGCAATGTCGGAACCTATTCGACGAGCCTCTCCGGCGGCAGCGGCACATCCTCGAGTGGCCAGTCGGTCCGCTTCGTCTACTATCCCGGCTCCATCACGGTGACGCCTGCGACACTGACGGTGACGGCGGGCACCGGCACGATGGTCTATGGCGACAGTCCGGCTCTGACCTACGGCGTCGCCGGCTGGAAGAACGGCCAGACGAACAGTCTCTTGAATGGCGTCACCGTTGCAGGTGTCTCCTCGACCTCCGATGTCGGCACGTACGCGACCAGCGCCTCCGGCGGCACGCTGCTCGGGGCGGCAGCCGGCAACTATACGCTGACCTATCTCGGCGGCAGCGTCACCGTCACCCCGGCCGCGCTGACGGTGACGGCTGGTACCGGCAGCATGGTCTATGGCGATGCGGCGCCGTCACCCGGCTACAGCGTTTCCGGCTGGAAGAACGGCCAGACCGATCGTCTTCTGACCGGGGTCGACGTGACAAGCATCGCGGCCTCGACGTCAAATGTCGGCACCTACACCACCACCGCAACCGGCGGCGTGTTGTCGGGTGCGGCGGCGGGCAACTATTCCGTCAATTACGTCAACGGAACCGTCACCGTCACGCCTGCGACGCTGACGGTGACGGCCGACAATGGCACGATGTTCCAGGGCATGCGGCTGCCGACGCTCGGCTATGGCGTTTCCGGCTGGAGGAACGGCCAGACCGACGATCTCCTGACCGGCGTCACCGTCACGACCGACGCGACGCCGACCTCGCCGCCCGGGACCTATCGCACGATGGCCGCCGGCGGCCTGCTCGCGGGCGCGGCCGCGGGCAATTATGCGCTCGCCCATGTCGGCGGCACGCTGACGGTCGACCGCCCGCTCACGGCGCCCGGCGACAGCGGCCGGTTCGCCGCCGGCATCGGTCTGCCGGCCATGCAGACGCCGCAGACGATCGTCTATGCCGATCTCACCGGCGCTCTGCCCGACGGGCTCGTCCTTGCTCGGAGCGGGCCCTGCAACAGCCCTTCGGCCGGTGCCGGTTCGGGGGGCTCATGCGTCAGTCCCTGAGGGTCGGAAAGCTGTCTGATGCCGCCGCCGCGTCGATCCCTCGGACGCGCGCCGGGTCCGGTCGCGAGGATGGTCCGCGGCGCCAACCAAGGTCGGGTGAGTCCATGATCACGGGTTCGACGAAGACGATCGTGACCGCCGGATTGGGGTCTGTCGCGATTGCCATGATGGTCCCGGCCATCCCTGCGCTGGCGCAGACGGCGAGCCAGATCACTCTGCCCACCTATGCACCGCCCATCGCGCGGACCGCCGACGGCGGGCTGACGCTCGGCGGTTCGACCGGTCTTGAGGCGCCGAAGGGGGCCGAGACGCTCAGCGTCACGCCGTCGGGCCTGACGATCGCGGGCGGCCGGCCGGAGCTGTCGGGCGAGACGGCGGCGATCGAGGCCGTGCTGAAGGGCAAACGCGTCACCGGAGCCGACCTCTTCGCCGCCGCCCGCAAGCTGGAGGAAGCCTATGCCCGCGCCGGTTACGTGTTGGCGCGTGTCAGCCTGCCGCCGCAGACGATCCGGAACGGTCAGCCCCTGCGCCTCGTCGTCACCGAAGGCTTCGTCGAGGCGATCGACGGCTCGGCGCTGCCCGAGCCGATACGCCATCGCGTCGACGCGATGCTGGCGCCGCTGGTCGGCAAATCGGGCTTGACCCGGGCGGATCTGGAGCGACGGCTGCTGCTGGCGGGCGATACGCCGGGGGTGATGTTGACCTCGACGCTGAAGGCGGGCGTGAGGCCCGGTGCCGCCGTCATCGTCGTCGAAGGCCGCTATGATCCCATCACGGCGACGCTCGCGTTCGACAACGGCATGTCGCACGCCCTCGGCCGTTCTTCCGCCGGGCTCGGCGTCGACGCCAACGGCCTGCTCGGTCTCGGCGAGGTCGCCTACCTGCGCCTCAACGGCTATCCGGGCTTCAACGACGGCGTCTTCAACAAGGACCCGCGCAATCGGCAGGCCATTGCCGGCGTCACGCTGCCGCTCGGCACGGATGGCGCCTGGCTGAACCTGGAAGCCGTCGACAGCCGCACCCATCCGACCTCGACGCTCGCCTATACGATGGCGGATCGCTACCAGCGTTTCTCGACCAGGCTCGGCTACAACTGGGTCCGATCGCGCGACGTCAACACCTCATCGACGCTCGCTTTTGATGTGACGGAGGAGCGGCAGACGCTCGACCTCGCCGGCGTGCGGACGCCCTTCACCGAGGATCGGCTGCGGGTCTTGCGCCTGACGCAGACCGGCGACGCGCTCCTGCCCCGGGGCGGCCAGATCAGCGGCGGTGTCACCGCCTCCTTCGGTCTCGATGCGCTCGGGGCCCGCAGCGCGACCACGGCCCTGCCGCTGTCGCGCGACGGCGCCAGACCCGATTTCCAGAAGCTGGAGGCCTCGGTGGCCTATGCCCAGTCCGTCCTGGACGAGCGCCTGCATCTGTCGCTGGCGGCCAAGGCGCAGACCTCGTTCGGTCAGGTGCTCGCCTCCTCCGAACAGATCGGGCTGGGCGGGTTCGATTGGTTGTCGGCGTTCGACGGCGGCCTGCTGCAGGGCGACGCGGGCGCTGCGGTGCGCGCCGAGGTTTCGGTTCCGCTGGCGCAGCGCCTCGGCGGTCCGTTCGGCGCCGCGGCGGCGCCCTATGTCTTCGGGGCCGGCGGGTTCGCCCGACTCGAGCAGCCGTCGGCGGTCGAGGCGCGTCTGACCCGGGCGAGCTCTCTGGGTGCCGGCATCCGGTTCGGTCTGTCGGAAGAGAAGGCGCCGCAGTCGGCGACGCTGACGCTCGAATATGCCCATGGCGCGGCGACCGGCATCCCCACCCAAGACCGGTTCAACCTGCGCGTCTCGACCCGGTTCTGACGCCGTGCGGCCGCTTGCCGCCGCCGGCCCGCCCCTTGTCGCCTTCTACAACCGTCTGATTGTCGTCATGGTCCTGCCGAGACGTCTGTGCTGTTCGCCTTGGGGCGGAGGCGGTCTCGCCGATTCGAACAGTCGAGCCCGGTCCTCGGTGGAGGCGTTCGGCCCCCTGCGCGATGCCGGGGTATCGCCGCGCCGGCGCCTCGCCAGCGGAGCCTCACCGAAGGTCCGCGCCTGTCGTCTCCCGAGGGCGGGGGAGACCAACCGTCATCGTGGCGCCTGATCGCCGGTCCTTCGAATGGATCGGCCGCCTCGATGGGCCCCCCCGCAACCTCCGACCCGAGAACCTCGTGATCCGCTCGGGTGCAGGTGAAGAGACGCCGGAGGCTCGGCAGGGACGGCGAAAACCGTACCGACGCGAAAGGGAGGGCGGCCACCATGACCGTGGCCCTCCCAACTCCCTTAGAGCCAAAGGGGGCGGACGGGGCGTGAGCCTCACTTGTTCCCGACAGGCCGAGACGCCTCTCGCTCATCGGCAAGCGCGGATGCCCGCACACCGGCGCCAAGCTGAAGAGACTGGACATCTTCGACCGACTCGCCGCGTGATCGGCTGGCGCTCCATCGTGGCGCACCAAACTCGCCAACCGGGTACCGGGTCGGGGTACGAGTTGGGTACCAACTCGAATGGCGTGTCACTCAAGCCATTGAAAACAAGCTGAAATTGTTACGTGAATGGCGCACCCGACAGGATTCGAACCTGTGACCTCTGCCTTCGGAGCAATTTAGCGCACCCATCCTAAATATGCGACAGGGTACGCTATGACACTACAACCACCTGAAAAGACTAGACTATCACAAAATTCACGCCGAAACCTCTATCCGAAAGTTCGCTGCAATTTCCGTCCGGCTGCTTCCGTGGTGCTTCCGCAGAAACAGCCCCTTTCCAGCGGAGGAGGCGCCACATGGCAAAGCTGACCAAGCGGATCGTAGACGCGGCCGAGATCGATGGAAGAGACTATTTCATCTGGGATGACGAATTGCCGGGCTTTGGCCTGCGTGTCTTCGCATCGGGTAAGCGTAGCTATCTGATCCAGTACCGCGCGGCGGGCCGCACCAGGCGCTACACCATCGGCCTACATGGCGTCTGGACGCCGGAAACCGCCCGGCAGGAAGCAAAAATTCAACTCGGCCGTATCGCGCGCGGAGACAATCCCGCCGAAGAACGTCAGCTCGACCACAAGGCCATCACCGTCAAGGAGCTCTGCGCGCTTTATGTCGCCGACCTCAACGCGGGACTGATCCTGGGCAAGGGCGGCCGCCCGAAAAAGCCCACAACGATCGGCACGGACACTGGCCGTATCGATCGGCACATCGTCCCGCTGATCGGCGCGCGCCGGGTCAAAGATCTCACCAAGGCCGACATCAACAAGGTCTTGAAAGACATTATGGCAGGGAAGACGCGCGTTTCCGTGAAGACCAAGAAGCTACGAGGTATGTCCATTGTGCGCGGCGGCGCTGGGACGGCAACGCGGACGGTCGGCCTGCTGGGTGGCATCCTGACTTACGCCGTTGATGCATGCATCATCGAACGCAACCCGGCGCATGGCCTTAAGAAGCCCAAGGATAACGTGCGCAATCGTCGCCTCAGTGAGGCCGAGTACCGAACCCTTGGGTCGTGTCCCATGAAGTGGTGTAGCTGACGAGAACGGTGGTCATCGGCGGTGCGGCGGTATGGTCGGAGTTGCGAGAACCAACCCGACCGAGGAGCCACCGATGACCGACATGATGATGAGCCTACGGACGCTCGTGGAGAAGAGCGCCGACGCCGATGTTTTGCGCGAGATGATCGGCTTCGCCGCGGAGCGCCTGATGGAGCTGGAGATCGGCGCCCACACCGGTGCCGAATGGGGCGAGAAG
>NZ_SJFN01000013.1 GCF_004328075.1 Siculibacillus lacustris
TCTTCTCGCCCCATTCGGCACCGGTGTGGGCGCCGATCTCCAGCTCCATCAGGCGCTCCGCGGCGAAGCCGATCATCTCGCGCAAAACATCGGCGTCGGCGCTCTTCTCCACGAGCGTCCGTAGGCTCATCATCATGTCGGTCATCGGTGGCTCCTCGGTCGGGTTGGTTCTCGCAACTCCGACCATACCGCCGCACCGCCGATGACCACCGTTCTCGTCAGCTACACCACTTCATGGGACACGACCTTCGTCGCCCGGCGGAGCGCGGATCATCCGAACTACCCGAAGGCCAATCCGCGCAGCGACTGCAATGCCAAGAAGGTGCAGGGAGTCGTCGTCACCTATCGCGCCGCGCGCGACTGGATCGGCGAAGATCGTCTCGTCTTCGACATCTTCTTCCCCGGCGGCGCTCAGCGACATGTC
Source organism: Siculibacillus lacustris (assembly GCF_004328075.1). Classification (GTDB taxonomy): domain Bacteria; phylum Pseudomonadota; class Alphaproteobacteria; order Rhizobiales; family Ancalomicrobiaceae; genus Siculibacillus; species Siculibacillus lacustris. Next base: position 425 of record NZ_SJFN01000013.1, read on the forward strand.
GAAGTGGCGGTGAACGTGAAGTGACGCTCGCGCCGGAGCCCGGGAACCGATCGCGCCGGGGCGTCCGCACGGCCGTCCGCTCGACCCGGCCTCGCCCTCATGGCGCCGGGAACAGCGCGTCGGTGCGATCCTACAGCCGGTAGGCGACGAGACCGATCCATTCGCGGGCCGCCACGTCGAAGCGGGTGAGGCCGCCGCTGACCGGTCCGAGCGGGCTCAACCGATCGCTGGGCCCCCGTGTGCGGTAATCGACCGGATGGGCGACCACCCGGAACCCCGCCCGACGGAAGCAGTCGATCGAGCGCGGCATGTGCCAGGCCGAGGTCACCAGCCACCAGGTCTGATCGGGCCGCGGCTTCAGGATCTCGGCGGAGAAGCGGGCGTTCTCTTCCGTATTGCGCGACTTCGTCTCGATCTCCAGCCGATCGGAATCGAGCCCCAGCGCGCCGATCCGCGCCTTCACGATCTCCGCCTCGGAGATCTCGGGCCGGCCGTAATATTCGCCGGTGCCGCTGGTGAACATCAGCCGCGCCTGCGGGAAGCGGCGGGCGAGCTCGAGGAGCGCGGTCACCCGGTCGCCGGCTTCGTTGAGTTCGAGGAGGTTGCCGCGCGCCCGCGCCACCCGTTCGTCGACGGCGCCGCCCAGCACGATGATCCCGTCGGGCGCCGGCGCCACGGCGTCGGGGGCGGGGAACCGCTCCTCGAGCGGCGCCAAGGCGAGAGTGCCGACGGGTCCGAAACCGATCGCTGCGAGGAGAAGCGCCGCGGCGAAGGCGATCCGCGCCGGCCAGCGCCGCCGGCGGCGGCCGAGGCTCGCCGCGGCGGCGGCGACCAGCACGATCGTCAGCGCGTTCGACGGCGCTGCCAGATACCACAGCGGTTTGGACAGGAAATAGAACATCGTCGGCTCGCCCCGCTCCTCGGCGGCGCGCCGCCTCAGTTCACCGCGTGATGACGCGCCATGAAGCGGCCGTCGGCGGCTTCGATGAAGGCTTCTTCGATCTGGGGATGGCGCAGCGGTTCGCCGGTGTCGTCGGCGAGCAGATTCTGCTCGGAGACATAGGCGACGTATTCGCTCTCGGCGTTCTCCGCGTAGAGATGGTAGTAGGGCTGATCCTTGTTCGGACGAATGTCCTCGGGGATCGCCTCCCACCATTCCTCGGTATTGCAGAACACCGGATCGACGTCGAAGACGACGCCGCGAAACGGGTAGACCCGATGGCGCACGACCTGACCGATGCCGAACTTGGCGACCCGACTAATGGACCCTGACGTCAACGCCCGCCCCCATGCGATGCCGGCCCCGAGGGGGATCTGCGCGCCCCGCACCCCTCGGCCCGTCGAAATATCAGACCTGTCCAAGAGTCACGAGGCCTCGGACGGAGTCAAGATCGATGGGCAGGGATTCCGCGTATCGAACCGATTCGCACGGCCGATCCAGGCACCGAACGGCCGCGATCCTTCGCCGCGGCCCCGAAAATCGGGGTCGCGGCCGGTGCGATGCGGTATTCGGAGGCGCAAGGCTCAGAGGGCGTAGGCGGCGGCGAAGGCCGGGTCCTTGGCGGCCACCGCGCGGGCGAGATCGACGATCACCTTGGCCTGTTTCCAGGTGGCGTCGTCCTGCATCTTGCCGTCGATCATCACCGCGCCGGACCCGTCGGGCATCGCCGCCAGGATCTTGGCGGCGAAGGCGACCTCGGCCGGATCGGGCGAGAACACCCGCTTGGCGATGTCGATCTGGGTCGGATGCAGCGACCAGGCGCCGAGGCAGCCCATCAGGAAGGCGTTGCGGAACTGCGCCTCGCAGGCGGCGAGGTCGGAGAAGTCGCCGAACGGGCCGTAGAAGGCCTTGATCCCCGCCGATTGGCAGGCGTCGACCATCTTGGCGACGGTGTAGTGCCAGAGATCCTGCTGGAATCGAGCGCGCGGCGCCGCCCCGGCGTCGTCGGCGAGCACCACGTAGTCGGGATGGCCGCCGCCGACCCGCGTCGTCTTCATGCCGCGCGAGGCGGCGAGATCGGCCGGGCCGAGGCTCATGCCGTGCATCCGCGGGCTCGCCGTGGCGATCGCCTCGACGTTCTTGACGCCTTCGGCGGTCTCCAGGATCGCATGGATCAGGATCGGCTTTCCGACCCCGTGGCGCGCCTCGAGCTGCGCCAGCAACTGGTCGAGGAAATGGATGTCCCAAGGTCCTTCGACCTTGGGCAGCATGATCACGTCGAGTTTTTCGCCGACCGCCGCGACGATCTCGGTCAGATCGTCGAGCACCCACGGCGAATTCAGGCAGTTGATCCGCGTCCACAGGCCCGTGCCCAGCGCGGCGAAGTCGGTCGCCCGCGCCAGTTCGATGAAACCGGCGCGCGCCGCGAGCTTCTGGTCGGCGGGAATGGCGTCCTCGAGATTGCCGAGCACCACGTCGACCTTGCCGGCGAGTTCCGGGATCTTGGCGCGGACCTTGTCGAGATGGGGCGGCACGAAATGGATCATCCGCTCGAGCCGCACCGGCACCTCGCGAAAGGGCGTCGGCGCCCCCACCGCGAGCGGGGCGAAGAAGGCACGGGGAGTCTTGACGGTCATCGGAAGGCCCCTTCGATTTTGCACTGCGAAACGGTTCGACCGCTCTAGAGCGCCCCCGCCCGCCACGCAACCCATCGATAAGTCGCAAGCCGCGGGGCGGGGGCTCCGGCGCGGCGGCCGGAACGTCCCAACGGTCGGCGCAGCGCGGATCCACCGGCGCGCCGGGCACGTCATCGAGGCTGCGGTGCCGCCCCGGGGTCGAAGCTCGGAAACCGGAGACGACGTCGCGGACGACCCTGGCGACGGCCCCCGTCACGTCGAAGTCGGCCGAATCGCGCCGCGCCGATCACCGCATGGTCGACCGATCGCTTCGACACCCCGAGGCTTCGATCGCGCGGGACGTCCGATCTGGCCCGGGTGCGAGTGACGAGGCTGATCCCACGGGCGAGATGATCGCGCACCGGGCCGGGTGTCGACGTCACGCCGGAGCGGCGGGTATCTTTCGGGGCCTATCCGAGCGGTCCGCGCAGCTCGGCCCGCGGGCGAGGCGATGGCGCGCCGGAGAGGCCTCGGCATCCGCCGTCGAGAGGCGCCGCGCTCGCGCCGCCGCCCGATCGTCCCGGACGCGCGACACGGTGACCTTCGGCGGCTTCGACCGCCTGCGTCCGGCGAGCGGAGGCTGCGGCGACGGTGTTCGGCTGCGACCCGGCTCCGGTAGCCCTATCGGCAATCGATCGCCGCCGATCCTCGGGTCGGGCAGGGCGGTCGCGCGAAGGGCGCGCCGCGGTCTCCGCCTCGCGGGAGTATCGGCGTTGACGCCGCGCCGCCGCGCCGCCATTCTGCCGCGCCCCGATCGATCGCCCAGCCCGCGGCCACCGGCCATGCCACTCGGCCCCCGGTGCAGGCAACGTCACTCTGCCGCCGGCCGCCGGCCGCGCTGCTCGGATCGTCGGAGAAGGAATTCGATGCAACAGGTCCTGGCGCTCGCGTTGCCCTTCTTCGGTCTGATCTTCATCGGTTGGGCCTGTGGCAAGTGGCGCCGCCTGCCGGCCGAAGGCCTCGCCTGGCTCAACTTCTTCGTCGTCTGGGTGTCGCTGCCGGCGTTGTTCTTCCAACTCCTGTCACGCACTCCGATCGAACAACTGGCCAATTGGTCCTTCGTCGCCACCACCACTTTCTCGACGGCGGTGGTCTTCGCCCTCGCCCTCGGCGTCGGCCTGGCGCTCAATCGCGGAAACCTGCGCGAGGCGGCGATCACCGCGGTCGCCGGCGCCTATTCCAACATCGGCTACATGGGGCCCGGCCTCACTGCCGCCGCGCTCGGCCCCGAGGCGACGGTCCCGACCGCCCTGGTGTTCTGCTTCGACAACGCCCTCCTGTTCACGCTGGTGCCGCTCCTGATGGCGCTCGCCGATCGCAACCGCCGCGGCTTCCTGCCCACCGCCCGCGACATCGTCGGGCGCATCCTCCTCCACCCCTTCATCCTCGCCACCATCGCGGGGGTCGGCGCCGCCGCCCTGCAGATCCACCCGCCGGTGGTGATCGACCGGATGCTGACGTCGCTGATGCAGGCCGCCGCGCCCTGCGCCCTCTTCGCCATGGGGGTGACCGTCGGCCTGCGCCCGGTCGAGCGCATCACCGCCGAGATTCCTCTGGTCCTGACGATCAAACTGATCGTCCACCCGCTCCTGGTCTTTGCGCTGCTGGTGACGATCGGCGGCTTCCCCCCGATCTGGGTCGAGACCGCCCTGCTGATGGCCTGTCTACCGCCGGCCCTCAACGTCTACGTGCTCGCCCAGCAATATCACGCGCACCTGTCGGAGGCCTCGGCGATCGTCCTGATCGGCACCGTCGTCTCGGTCGCCACCGTCACCGCCTTTCTCTATCTCGTCACCCAGGGCCTGCTGCCGACGGCCTTCTGAGCCGAAGCGACGCCGAACCCGTCGAGGTCGAGTCCGCGCATCAGCCGCGGCGCCGCCACCGTCGGCCCGAGCCCTTCGCGCATCATCTGCCGCCGCAGCCCGCCGATCCGCAGCGCCAGATGCAGCCCGACCGCCCGCACCGCCTGCGCCGGCAGGCCGTCGGAGAGCAAGGTGCGATTGATCAGATCGACCCCGCGCGTGCGGGTCTCCACGTCGAGCCGCCGCGCCCGCTCGTGCGCCCGCATCACCCCGTCGCCGCCGATGTCCTCGCCCTGCCGTCGCGCCGCCACCACCACCTCGGCGAGGTCGGCGATGTCGCGCAGCGACAAATTCAGGCCCTGCGCACCGATCGGCGGGAAGGCATGCGCCGCCTCGCCGACCAGCGCGATGCGGTCGCGACCGCAACGGGCCGCGATCAGGCTCGACAGCGGCCAGATCCGCCGCTCCGAGACCACCCGCATCGCCCCGAGGATCGAATGGGCCCGCCGTTCCGCCTCCCGCGCCAGGGTGTCGTCGTTGAGCGCCGCCAGCGCCGCTACCGTCTCCGGCGTGTCGATCAGCACCGCCGAAGACCGATCGCCGCCCGGCAAGGGCACCAGCACGAAGGGACCGTGGCGGGCATGAAACTCGGTCGACACGCCGTCGTGGGGTTTGCCATGCGCGAAGTTCAGGACCAGCGCCGACTGCGGCAGTGCCCATTCGCGGGTATCGATCCCCGCCGCCCGCCGCATCGGCGATCCGCGCCCATCGGCCGCCACCACCAGCCGGGCGGCGAGCGACCCGCCCCCGTCGAGCCGCAGGTCGATCGCCCCGGCACCCGCCGCGACCGCCCCGACCATCGCTTCGATGCGCCGCAGACCGGCGGCGTTACGGGCGCGCGTGTCCAAGATCGCCGTCAGGTCGGCGTTGGCGATGTTCACCCCGAAGGCGTCGAGCCCGAGTTCGCGCGCCGAGAACAGCACTTCCGGCGCCCGCAACAGGCGTCCGGTGTCGTCGACGATGCGCATCGCCTCGAGGCCGCATCCCGCCGCGGCGATCGCCTCCCAGACCCCGAGCGCCTTCAGGAAGTCGCGCGAACCGCCCAGCAGTGCCGTGGTGCGGACGTCGTCGGGGCGGCTCGTCGGCGCCACCAGCACCGTCGAAAAGCCGAGGCCGGCGAACAGGATCGCCGCCGACAACCCGGCCGGCCCGGCGCCCACCACGGCGACTTCGCAGCGATCGTCGGCGATCGGGTTGGGCGCGCTCATCGTCTCGGTCTCCACTCGTCGGCCGCGGCGGTCGGTCGCGGCTCGGCCCGTCGTGTTCGACGGCTCTTGCGATATTGTTCGCATTATGTTCTCATCAAGGCAAGCGGAATCTGAAGGGTTGAGGCGAGCGGCGGAGGGGGGCATGAGCAGTCGCAGGGATCTCGGCGTCGTGCCGGGGACGCGGTTCCTCGGCGTGATCGATCTGGAGCGTGCCGCGCTGGCGCGCTGGTGCCGCGGCGATCCTTCGGGGTTTCTCGAACTCGCCGACCCCGAGGTCACCTATTTCGATCCCTTTCTCGCCCGGCGGCTCGACGGGCTGGCCGCCTTGACCGCCTATTACGAGGGCTTGCGCGGCCGCATCGCCGCGGCGAGTTGGGAGATGATCGATCCGCGCCTCGACGATCTCGGCGACGCGGCGATCCTGACCTTCCGCTTTCGGTCGCTGACCGCCGCCGGTTTCGAACACTTGTGGAATGCCACGGAAGTATGGGTGGCGGGCGCGAGCGGTCCGCGCCTGCGCCACACCCACTGGTCGATCGCCGCCGCGGTCGATGCCGCGCCGTGATCGGAATTCACCGTCCCGGCCTTGCAAGCCGGGCACGCCTGGGCCATGTCGGAACCATGAGCACGACGACGACCGAGCGGGGGAGCGGTGACGATGCGGCGATGCGGCCGCCGCCGCCGGCTGCGTTCGGCCGTACAGGTTTCGGTCCGCGCGTCGCGGTGCTCGTGGCGATCACCCTCGCGGTCGGCCTCGGTTGGGCGCGCCTGATCGCGATGATCGCCGCGGCGCTGCCGTCCGCGGACATGGCGGCCTTCGGGCCGGGTATGGGTGTTCTGAACTATTTCAATGGCTTCCAGGCGTTTCCTCCCGAGGTTCGGGCGGCGCTCGGGGCGCTGTGCGGGCCGGAGACGGGGGCCTGGACGGGAGCCGACTGGGGGCTCGCGGCGGCGATGTGGGTGGCGATGGTCGCCGCCATGATGCTGCCGACCGCCGTTCCGGTGCTCCTCGCCGCCGCCGATCGCGAGGCGGCCGCACGCGCCGCCGGCCGCCCGGTCGCCTCGACCGTGGCGATCGCCGCCGGCTATCTCGCTGTGTGGGTCGCCTTCGCGCTGGTCGCGACGGTGCTTCAAGGGGCGGCCACTGCCGCGCGACTGCTGACCCCGGCGGGGATGGCGGCGAGTTTCGGGCTGGCCGGAACCACTCTGATCGCCGCCGGTCTCTATCAGTTCACACCGCTCAAACGCGCCTGTCTGGCGCGTTGCCGCCACCCGGCGCCGCTTCTCGCCGAGCTCGCGCCGTCGTCGCTGCGCGCCGCCTTGCACCAGGGCGTCGTCCTCGGTGTCGACTGTCTCGGCTGCTGTTGGGCGCTGATGGCGGCGATGTTCGCGGTCGGCGTGATGAACATCCTGTGGATCGTCGGGCTCGGCGCCGTGATGGTCCTCGAGAAGACCCATCCGTCGCCGCGCATCGTGCCCGCGGTCGGTGTCGTGCTCGTCGTCTGCGGCCTCGCCGCGATCGCCGCCTCGCCGTTCGGTGCGGCCCTGCTCGCCCGATTCTGATGGTCCTCGTTTTCGAAGGTTGCCCATGTCGATTGTCGCCCTTCTCGCCGATCCCGCCGCCTGGCTCAGTCTGGTCACCCTGACGGCGCTCGAGATCGTGCTCGGCATCGACAACGTCGTGTTTCTGTCGGTGGCGACCGGCCATCTGCCGGCGGTGGAAGCGGCGCGAGCGCGCCGGCTCGGCCTGGCGCTGGCGCTCGGCTTCCGCATCGCCTTGCTCTTCGCAATCTCCTGGATCGTCTCGCTGAAGGATCCGGTGGTCTCGCCCTTCGGCCATCCTGTGTCGGTCAAGGACCTGATCCTGATCGGCGGCGGCCTGTTCCTGATCTGGAAGGCGGTCGGCCACATCCATGAAGAGGTCGAAGAACCGGTGCTCGCCACCGCGCGCCGCGCCGCGCCCTCGGCCTTCGCCGCGGTGGTCGGTCAGATCGTCGTCATCGACATCGTCTTCTCGCTCGATTCGATCATCACCGCCGTGGGTCTCGCCCAGGAGGTCGCGGTGATGATCACCGCGGTGATCCTGGCGGTTGGGGTGATGTACGTCGCCGCCGGACCGGTCTCCGGCTTCATCGCCCGTCATCCGACCACCAAGATCCTGGCGCTCGCCTTTCTGTTGCTGATCGGCGTGGCGCTGGTCGCCGACGGCGTCGGCTTCCACCTCGAACGCGGCTACATCTATGCCGCCATGGCCTTCGCGGCGGCCGTCGAAGGTCTGAACATCCTCGCCAAGGCCCGCCGCGAGGCGGACCGGCGACCCGACTGACCCGCCGGCGCTCGTCCGACGGCTCGGGCTGCGGCCCGAACCCTCGGGCGGCCGCCGGCGAAGTGCAGACGTCCGAGTGTCGCCGGTGTCCCCGGCGGCCGATCGAGGAGCGACGAAGATGATCCATGCGGTGCGCGTACACGAGACCGGCGGTCCCGAGCGGTTGATCTACGAGGAAGTGGCGATCGGTGCGCCGGGACCCGGCGAAGCGCGGGTGCGTCACCGGGCGATCGGCGTCAACTTCATCGACGTCTATTTCCGCACCGGCCTCTATCCTTCGCCGACCGGTCTGCCCTTCGTGCCGGGCAACGAGGGCGCCGGCGAAGTGGTGGCGGTCGGGGACGGCGTGACCTCCGTCGCCCCCGGCGATCGCGTCGCCTATGTTGGGCCGATCGGCTCCTATGCCGACGAGCGTCTCGTCCCCGCCGATCGTCTGGTCAAGATCCCCGACGGCATCTCCGACGAGATCGCCGCCGCCGCCATGCTCAAGGGCATGACGGTGCAGTATCTGCTCAACCGGACCTACAAGGTCGGGCCGGGGACCACCGTGCTGTTCCACGCGGCGGCCGGCGGCGTCGGCCAGATCGCCGGGCAATGGGCCAAACATCTCGGGGCCACGGTGATCGGCACCGCCGGCGGCCCGGAGAAGGTGGCGCTGGCCCTGACCCGCGGCTACGACCATGTCATCGACTACCGCGCCGTCGACTTCGTGCCGGCGGTCAAGGAACTCACCGGCGGCCGTGGCGTCGACGTGGTCTACGATTCGATCGGCCGCGACACCTTTCCGAAGTCCCTCGACTGCCTGCGCCCGCTCGGCACCTGGGTGTCCTTCGGCAACGCCTCCGGCCCGGTTCCGGCGTTCGAGTTGACCGAGCTGGCCAAGCGCGGCTCGCTCTTCGCCACCCGCGCCTCGCTGTTCACCCACATCGCCGCCCGCGCCGACCTCGAGGCGATCGCCGCGGATCTGTTCTCGGTGATCGCCGGCGGCGCGGTCGAAATCCCTCTGATGAAGGCTTGGAAACTGTCGGAAGCCGCCGACGCTCATCGAACCCTGGAGGCCCGTCTGACCACCGGCTCGATGATCCTTCTGCCCTGAACGGCCGAGGGTCGCGGCGACGGCGCTGAGGGAGCGGCGCACCGCGCTGCCGCGGAAGCACCGAGGATGGGGACCCTTGGCGAGGCGCCCGCGAAGGTTGCTGTGACGGCGCGGAGATTCCGGCGCACCGTGGCGGGCGCCGGAACCGCGATGGCGGGCGATCGTCACGGGACGTCCGCGAGGGTTTGACTACTGCGCGGAGGCGCCGGGCGCTACGGCATCCGCTCGGTTTGGTGCGCGCCGCCTGAGGGCGTGCACCGGAGGGGCAATGCGCCGGGCTCTGCCGCTGCCCGTTGCGGGGAGCGGCGGCGACGCGACGACGCGTGCGGCGGACCCTGACGCTCCGCACGCGGCGCGAAGGCATTGCGCGCGGTCACGCTCGGGCGGCGACGCCCGGACCGTCCGTCGTGCACGTGTGTGGGTTGCGGGATGCGTTGCGGGATCCGCCACGGCGCGCGGTCGCGGTTGCGCGGCTTCGGCGCCTCGGGCAGCATGCCGGCGAGGGGCCGCCGCCGATGGCGCGCGAAGGGGGAGCGGGCGCATGCACAAGGGACGTCTCGAAGCCTTCAGCGACGGCGTGCTGGCGATCGTCATCACCATCATGGTGCTGGAGCTGAAGGTCCCGCACGGCACCGATCCGGGGGCGCTCCTCGCGCTCGCGCCGGTGTTCCTGTCCTATGTCCTGAGCTTCGTCTATGTCGGGATCTACTGGAACAACCACCATCACATGATGCAGGCGGTGCACCGGGTCGACGGCGCGGTGCTGTGGGCCAATCTGCATCTGTTGTTCTGGCTGTCGCTGTTCCCCTTCGTCTCCGGTTGGCTCGGCGAGAACCATTTCGCCGGTCTGCCGGTGGCGCTCTACGGCGTCGTTCTGCTCGCCGCGGCGGTTGCCTATTACATCCTGGTCGTGACCCTGCGCCGGCTGCACGGCCCCGAGACCGAGTTCGCCCGCGCCGTCGGCGGCACCGCCAAGGAGCGCCTGTCGCTCCTGTTCTATTTCGCGGCGATCCCGCTCGCCTTCGTCGCCGCCTGGGCCTCGCTCGCGCTCTATGTCGGGGTCGCCGTGGTCTGGCTGATCCCCGATCGGCGCTTCGAGAAGGTGCTGCTCGAGGTCGAGGGCATCGACCCGCGGCCGTGAGCGATCCGGCCGGCACGGGGGCCGGCGACGCCGCTCAGCCGACCGCGGTGCCGACCAGATCGTAGGCGTCGGTCGCCTCGATCTTGACGGTGACGATCTCGCCGACCCGGAGCGGCCAGTTGGTGCGGACGTGGACCTTGCCGTCGATCTCCGGGGCGTCCCATTTGGTGCGCCCGCGCGCCGTGCCGACGCCCACTTCGTCGATCAGCACCGGCAGGCGCCGGCCGATCCGCGCCTTCTGGATGCGCGCCGCGATCCCCTGCTGATGGGCCATCAGCCGATGCCAGCGCTCGTCCTTGATCGCTTCCGGCACGGCGCCGGGCAGGTCGTTGGCGACCGCACCGCGCACCGCCTCGTAGCGGAACGCGCCGACCCGGTCGAGCTTGGCCTCGCTCAGCCAATCGAGCAGCACCTGGAAGTCGGCTTCGGTTTCGCCGGGGAAGCCGACGATGAAGCTCGAGCGGATCGCCAGATCCGGCACCGCCCGCCGCCACGCCGCGAAGCGCTCGAGCGTCTTTTCCTGCGACGCCGGCCGGCGCATCGCCCTGAGCACCGGCGCGGCCGCATGCTGCAGCGGAATGTCGAGATAGGGCAAGATCTTGCCCGCCGCCATCAGATCGATCACCTCGTCGACGTGCGGGTAGGGGTAGACGTAGTGGAGCCGCACCCACGCGCCCATCTCGCCGAGTTCGCGGGCGAGATCGACGAATTTGGCGCGGACCTCGCGATCCTTGAACGGCGAGGCGGCATAGCGCAGATCCTGGCCATAGGCCGAGGTGTCCTGGGAGATCACCAGGATCTCCTTGACCCCCGCCTTGACCAGCTTCTCCGCCTCGCGCAGCACCTCGCCGGCCGGCCGCGAGACCAGATCGCCGCGCAGATGCGGGATGATGCAGAAGGTGCAGCGATTGTTGCAGCCTTCCGAGATCTTCAGATAGGCGTAGTGGCGCGGGGTCAGACGGATGCCCTGCGGCGGCACCAGATCGAGGTGGGGATCGTGGGCCGGCGGGATCGCCGCATGGACCGCCGCCACCACGCTCTCGTAGGCCTGCGGCCCGGTGATCGCCAGGAGGTCGGGAAAGCGCTCGGTGATGTCGCCGGGCTCGGCGCCCATGCAGCCGGTCACCACCACGCGGCCGTTCTCGGCCATCGCCTTGCCGATCGCGTCGAGGCTCTCGGCCTTGGCGCTGTCGAGGAAGCCACAGGTGTTGACCACCACCACGTCGGCGCCGGCGTGCCCGCGGGTGAGCTCGTAGCCCTCCGAGCGCAGGTGGGTGACGATGCGTTCGCTGTCGACCAGCGCCTTCGGGCAGCCGAGGCTGACGAAGGAAACCTTGGGGGCGCCGGAGCGCGGGCGGGCGGCGAGGGGAGCGAGGGTTTCGGTCATGGCCGAGACAGATGGGAGAGACCGCGCCGGAAAGCAAGGCCTGCCGCCGATCTCCACCTCACGAACCGTTCGCGATTCCGCCCCGCGTCACCGCCGCGGCGACCAGATCGGCGACGCCGTCGTCCTCGCCGATCGCCGCGACGTGGTGAATCACCGACGGCCGCACCGCCACCGTCGCCGCCACGTCGTCGATGGCATGGGTACCGGCCGAGACGAACAGCCCGACCACGATCTCCGGCGGGCCGGCGCCGATCACCGTGTCGAAGCGCGGCGCCTCCTCGATGAAGCCGAGCTGCGGCGCGCGCCCGAGACGGGCGGCGAGCGCCGCGGCGATGTGCTCGCTCGACGTCCGACTGCCGGCGTCGCCGCTCGCCGAGCCGTGGGCGATCAACACGACGCGCAGGTCGTCGCGCCCGCTCGCCGCCGCGACCGCCGCGATCCGTGCCGCCAGGAGATCGATCAGCCCGGGATCGTGGCCGAACACCGGCAATCGCGTCGCCGCGGCGAGGCCCTGTTCTTCCAACACCCGCGGCAGCCGCACCCGGACGAAGCGGCCTTCGGTCATGAACAGCGGATAGATCACCGGACGCGCCGCAGCACTTCCCAGCCGTTCACGCGCCGCGGCGAAGCTCTCGGGGCGCTTCAGGGTCGCCCAGGCGACGGGCAGGGGCAGGCGGACGGCGAGCCGTGTCGCCAGCCGGCGCAGCGTCGCATCCTGCGGGTCGGCACCGCCGTCGCCGTGCGCGACGATCAGCAGGCCGGTCGCTGCGGGGGCCGGGGGCGCCGTCACAGCGTCCCGGGCTTGCCGCTGCCCGGCGTCGCCGGCGTCGCGCCGCCGCCCGTCGGCGGGGTCAGCAATCGGCCGTTGACCGCGACGCTGGCGCCGTCGATGTCGAAACGCCAGACCGAGGCGCCTTCGCGGCGGTCGGCGAAGCTCTGGGCGATCGTCAGCCCTTGGAGCACCGTCTGGCCCTGCGGCCCGGTCTTCGGGTCGGAGACCAGCCGCTCGACCGCGTCGAGGCCGGTCGCCCGCACCGTGACGTAGCCGGTGACGCCGCCCTTGCCCGCCGCCAGCCGACCGTCGACCTCGACCGCGTAGAGGCTCGAGCGGAGGCGGATGCCGGAGAGATCGATCTCGGCCTTGCCGCCCGGCAGGAACAGCGCGGTGATCTGCGCCGCCGTCGCGTCGTCGACCGGCTTCGCCGCGGCGAAATCGGCGCTGTCGAGGAACACCGACAGCGGGGTCGCCAGATCATAGCCGGTGACCACCGCGCCGATCGCCAGATCGGTGGGAATCAGCCGTCCGATCCAGCCCGGCACGACGATCGAATGGACCTCGAGCCCGTCGACGGTCATCCGCCAGTCGAATCGCCCGTCGCGGGCGAGGCCGCGCACATCGGCGCTCGCGCCGAGCGCCTTGGCGTTGCCGAAGCCGAACGGCGTCTCGATCGACAGGGTCTTGGCCGCCACCGTCTGACGCATCCGTTCGAACAGCGGCAGCAGGGCCTGCAGGCGGGTCTTCAGCGCCCCCTGGCCGACGGTGAAATCGTCATGGTCATGGTGGGCGACGAGATGACGCCACAGCGCCAGGAGTGGCTCGATCCGGAACCCGTCGATCGCCACGTCGGTGCGGACGTCGTCGAGCCCGACGGTGATGGTGATCTCCGGAACACCGGCCCCCGCCGCGCCGGTGATGTGAAACGTCTCGGTGAGCTTGGCGACGGTCTGGTTGGACACCACGTCGGATCCGACGCCGTTCGCTGCCGGACGTCCCTCGGCCCGCAGCGACAGGCCGCTGTCGGTCTTGACCACCTCGACGCGCTGCGGCTCGCCGGGCTTCTGCTGGACCGAGGTGGTGGTGGAGGTGGCGACCTCGGCGGTCGTGGTCGACGTGCCTCGGGTCGGATCGGCGACGGATTCCGAGCGGATGCCCTCGAAGCGCATCTGCATCGTCTGGTCGGCCACCGCCAGCGCGAAGGGGCCGACGGCGTCGTAGGTCGCCCGGATGCTGCCGTCGGCCCCGTGCGTCTGGGTCGAGCGCAGATGTCCGAGGCGCAGGTCGATGCCGAAGCTCTTGAGCGGGGCGGCGAGGGCGTCGCCGTCGACGTCGACGAGGTAGGACTCGCCCTGCGGCGCCACCGTCACGATTGCCGGGGCGCCCGGCGCAGCCCGGCCGAGATAGGCCTCGATCTCCGCCCGAATCGCCGCGGCACCGGCCGCCGTCGCTTCGATCGCATCGGCCGGCATCGCGGCTGCGAGCCCGAGGCCCAGCGCACCGAGGACCGAAACGGCGCGGCGACGCGCGCCGGAGCGGCGGCGGGACAGGCGAGATGCGGTCATGGAACCCTCCGCGGATCGAGCGATCGCGCCGATCCTACGACAGGCCGAGGGTCGGCGCGAGGGCTGCCGCGTCGCAGCGAACCCACAGATTCCAGGGTCCGTCGGCGGTGGGGGAGGGGGGAATGCGACGAAGGGCCCGACGCGCCGCGTCGGACCCTTCGAAGGAAACTGGCTCCGCGAGCAGGACTCGAACCTGCGACCATTCGATTAACAGTCGAACGCTCTACCAACTGAGCTATCGCGGAAGACGCCGTGTTCGGCGTGCGGCGCGGTCTATACCAAGCTCCCCCCCGCTTGCCAAGTCCGTTCGACGCCTCGAGAGTGCCTTTCCCTGTGGACGCCGTCGCGCCGCGGGCGTAGGCGAGGGGCGCGAGAGCGGAAATGCCCGCCGTCGCCCCCCATCCGCCGCGTTGCGAGGACCCCGCCATGGCCGATCTCCCGTCCCTGCCGCGCCGCGACTTCGTGTTCGGCGGCGCCCGCTCCGGCAAGACCGGCGTGGCGCTCGCCCGCGCCGAATCGAGCGGCCTCGCGCCGGTGATGGTCGCCACCGCCCAGGCCTTCGACGACGAGATGGTCGCCCGCATCGCCGCCCATCGCGCCGAACGCGGTGCCGCCTGGGGCCTGATCGAGGAGCCGCTCGACCTCGTCGGCGTGCTCGCCCGCGCCGCCCCCGACCGCATCCTGGTGATCGACTGCCTGACGCTGTGGCTGTCCAACCTGATGCTCGCCGAACGCCCGGTCGAAGCCGAGATCGAAGCCTTCGCCGCCGCGCTCGAAGCCGTCGCCGGGCCGGTGATCGCGGTGTCCAACGAGGTCGGCCTCGGCATCGTGCCGGACAACGCGCTGGCTCGCCGGTTCCGCGATGCCCAAGGCCGCCTCAACCGCAGCGTGGCCGCCGTCGCCGATCGGGTGACCTTGGTGGTGGCCGGCCTGGAATTGCGGATAAAGCCCGGCGGTCAACTCGGCAATTAGTCGAAAACGGCCGAATTCCGCCCCAATTCCTGCGTCATCTGGTCGTAGCCGATTTCCCCGACGGTGCCGACCCGAATGGGGCCGGTCCCGATTTTTCGCAATGCGAAAGCGTGATCCTATGATCGCCGGGCGCCGCATCGATGCCGTCGCTCGGTCACATCGTCGACCGATCGGCGCGTCCGGAAGAGCGAGGTTTCCACGGTGAGCACACTCCCCCCCGTCGGGCCTCTCCTCGGCGAACACGAGACCGCCTTCGAGCGCGCCGCGACTCGGCGCGCCGGCGAGGCCGACTGCCGGACCTGCGGTCTGCGCTCGCGCTGCATCTCCTACGGTTGGCGTTCGCCGGGCGGCCTGTGGTTCGAAAACGCCGTGGTGCTGCGACCGCCGCCGGGCTGCCGCGGCTATGTCGGCCTCGGTCCGGAGATCCGCAGCCGCTTCGTCGATCACTGACACCGGGTCCCGTCGCACCGCTGCAAGGGAAGCGCGCGCCGAGGGCGCGATCGCACAATCGTCGTCTCTACAGGGAGGAGATTCGGGGGAAGGGTGGAGGCCTCGTCCGGATTCGAACCGGAGTACACGGATTTGCAGTCCGCTGCGTGACCACTCCGCCACGAGGCCCCACCGAGCCGGTTCGATATCGGAACACGCCGCCAGGGGCAACCCCTGTTTTCGCCGCGCCCTTGCCGCGGGTGGGGCCGCGGGTCCACCGTGGCGGTGCCGCGAGGCCCACCGACCGGGCGAAACCGGTCGCGGAGCCTCGCCGGGAATGGCTGCCACGCGGTCGCCCCGATGTGCGCGCCCCTGCCGCACCCCATATGACACGAGGGGATCCCGCTCGGGATTCGGCTACGAAAGGATCGAGACCATGCGTGCGGAACAAGTCATGACGGCGGATCCGCTGACCATCGCGCCGGATGCTCCGGTGGCCGAGGCCGTGCGGATCATGCTCGATCGGCGGGTCAGCGGCCTGCCGGTGGTCGATTCCCGGGGGGGCCTGGTCGGTGTCATCACCGAAGGCGACCTCCTGCGCCGCTCCGAGCTCGGCACCGAGAAGCGCCGCGCCCGCTGGTTGGAGTTCCTGTTCGGCCCCGGCAAGTCGGCCGAGGAGTTCGTCCACAGCCACGGCCTCAAGGTCGAGGAGGTGATGACCCGCACCCCGATCACCGTCGCGCCGACCGCCGGCCTCGACGAAGTCGTGGACGTGATGACCGAGCGTCGCATCAAGCGCCTGATGGTCGTCGCCGACGGCCGCCTGCTCGGCGTGGTGTCGCGCGCCGATCTGCTGCGGGCGCTGTCCGGCGCCTTCGCCGCGGCGCCGATCCCGCTCGGCACCGGCAGCGACGCCGACCTCAAGGCGCGCATCGAACAGGTGCTCGCCGAAAAGAGTTGGATGCCGGTGTCGTCGATCAACGTCGAGGTCCAGGCCCGCACCGTCCATCTGTGGGGGTCGATCCTCGACGAGCGCCAGCGCGAGGCGATCCGCGTCTGCGTCGAGAACGTCCCCGGCGTCGCCGGCATCGTCGACCATCTGGTATGGGTCGAGCCCTTTTCCGGCACCGTGATGCGCGGTCCGGGCGAAGCCGTCGACTGACGCCGCGCCCGCGTCGTCGTGCGGCGTCCGATCGACGGCGGCGGGCGAAGGTTCTGGTTGTCTGACCGTCCCGCCGGGGCTAATGAAATTCCGTCGGCCGAGCGGCCGCGCCGTGCGTCTCTGCGCTTGCGAGACGCCGATCGAGGAGTGGGGGAGCCGATGGCCGATTTCGCCGGACAGCGCAAGACGATGGTCGACAATCAGATCCGCACCGTGGACGTCACCGATCCCGCCGTGCTCGACGCTTTCGGAACGGTGCCGCGCGAGATCTTCGTGCCGGCCGCCCTGCGCGACTTCGCCTATGTCGATCGCCCGATCGCGGTCGCCGCCGGCCGTTTCGTGCCCCAGCCCGCTCCCTTCGCCAAACTGGTCCAACTCGCCGCGCCCCGCGCCGAGGAGAGGGTCCTGCTGATCGGCGGCACCACCGGCTGGCCCGCGGCGATCCTTGCCGCGCTGTGCGGCCACCTGACCATGGTCGAATCGGATCCGACGCTGGCCGCCACGGCGACCGCCAATCTGGCCGGCACCGCGGTCTCGATCGTCGTTGGCCCGCTCGCCGCCGGCGCGCCCGCCGCGGGGCCTTTCGATCTGATCCTCGTCGACGGCGCCGTGGATGCGATCCCCGACGCTCTGGTCGACCAGTTGGTGGTCGGCGGCCGCATCGTCGCGGTGGTCGGTGACGGGCTCTCGGCCCAGGCCACCCTGATCGCCAAATCGGCGATCGGCGCCTCCCAGCGCACCGCCTTCAACCTGCCGGCCCTGCCGCTCGCCGAGTTCCGCCGGCCCAAGGTCTTCGCCCTCTGAGCGATCGTCGCCGTGGCCCAGCATCGCGGCGCTCACGGTCTGTTTGACGAGGGGCAGACAACACTCGAAAGGCGCCGCCGTCCTCGTGTCGGCGGCGTTTCCGTACCGGAGTCGGGCGTTCGGCCGCCCGGCGTTCGGCGCGCTGTTCGGCTGACATTCCGGCGTGGATGTGTCGAAGGGACGGCTTCTTCTTGTTGCGGTCTTGCCGCACGTGGCGAAAATCTGATCCCGAGCCCCTCGCCGAAGCCGGGGACGTTTGCCAAATCACGGGAATGATTGTTGGCTGTGCCGAACGGTCACGAGACGCGCGGTCCCGCCCGAAGCGATTCGTGTTCAGAACTCAGGAGAATGCCCCGTGCCGTCCACTCGTCGGTTTCTGTCTGGCCTGCTCGGCTCGGTGTGCCTGATCGCGGCATCGCTGCCCGTCCAGGCCCAGTCCCTGAGCGAAGCCCTGGCCCTCGCCTATGCAAATCATCCGCAGTTGAACGCCGCCCGCGCCAACGTCCGCGCCTCCGACGAGGGCGCCGGCATCGCCGCCGGAGCCGGCCGTCCGCGCATCAGCGCCTCTGGGACCATGGGCCTGCAGCGCACCGAAGGCATCTACAAGTCCGGCTCGACCTTCTACGCCAACGATCCGGCCAGCGTCGGCATCACCCTGGTCCAGCCGATCTACACCGGCGGGCAGGTCACGGCGGGCATCAATCAGGCCGAAGCGTCGATCCGCGCCCAGCGCGAGAGCCTGCGCGCCACCGAACAGCAGGTGCTGCTCGCCGCCGCGACCGGCTTCATGGACGTGATCCGCGACACCGCGCTGGTCGGCCTCCAGGAGAGCAACGTCAAGTTCCTCGCCGAGCAGGTCCGGGCCGCCAAGGACCGCTTCGGCGTCGGCGAAGGCACCCAGACCGACGTCGCCCAGGCCGAAGCCTCCTACCAGCTGGCGATCTCGCAGCTCAACGCCGCCCGCGCCCAGCTCAACGCCTCGCGCGCCGAGTTCCGTCAGGCCGTCGGTAAGGAGCCGGGCAAGCTCACCGGTGCCATGTCGGTCGAATCGCTGCTGCCGAAGTCGATGGAGGCCGCGGTCTCGGTCGCTCAGCTCGAAAATCCGCAGATCCTCGCCGGCACCCACAACGTCGACGTCGCCACCCAGAACGTGAAGTACCTGGAAGGTGCCCTGCTGCCGCAGCTCGGTCTGCAGGGTCAGGCCTCGCGCCAGTGGGACAATCCGTCGTTCAAGCGCTACGACACCGCCTCGGTCGGCCTGAATCTGACGGTGCCGCTCTACCAGGGCGGCGGCGAATACGCCAAGATCCGTCAGGCCAAGGAACAGCTCGGCGCCGCCCGGCTCCAGGTCGACATCGCCCGCGACACCGTGCGCGCCAACGTCGTCGCCGCCTGGGGCATGCTCCAGGCCGCCAACGCCTCGATCACCGCCTACAAGGCCCAGGTCGACGCCTCGCAGCTCGCCTTGAACGGCGTCATCGAGGAACAGCGGGTCGGCCAGCGCACCACCCTCGACGTCCTCAACCAGCAGACCTCGCTGATCAACGCCCGCTCCAACCTGGTCAACGCCGAGCGCTCGCGCATCGTCGGATCGTTCCAACTGGTCAACGCGGTCGGCCGGCTCGACGCCGATCGCCTCAAGCTGAAGGTGTCGTCCTACGATCCGAACCAACACTACGACGCGGTCCGCGACAAGTGGATCGGCCTGCGCACGCCGGACGGACGCTGACGGGGAGGGCGGGTTCGCTTCGGTGTCGACGGGGAGGGCGGCGAGCCGCCCGGTGTCGATGGATGAGGGCGGCGAGCCGCCCTCCGGCAATCTCGCCGGGGATAACTCGATTCGGACCCCGGCGACGCGTTTCGGTCCCCGCGGCTTCCATCTATAGTATCTCGATCGGTGCGGTCCCCCCATCCTGTTGATGCGCGTGCGGCCGACCGAACGTAGTCGGTGGAGGAAGTCCATGGCCAAGGCCCAAGCACAGGAACCCTCGATGGAGGAGATCCTGGCCTCGATCCGCCGGATCATCGCGGACGAGGAGGCCACCCCCAAGACCGCCGCCGCCAAGGCGCCGCCGCCGGCGGAAGCGCCCGAGCCGGCGATCGACCCCGACGAGATCATTTCCGAAGACGACCTCGACAAGCTCTTCGCCTCGGCCGGCAAGGACGAGCCGGAAGAGATCGCCCCGGCGATCGAAGAGGTCGAAGAGGACGAGGCGGACGACGACGTCCTCGAACTGACCGAGGATCTCGCCGAAGACGACTCGCCGCTGGTCGAAGGCTTCTCCGACGATTCCGATCTCGCCTTCGCCGCCCCGGCCCCGCCGCCGCCGCCCAAGGTCGAGCCGCCCGTCGCCGCGCCGGTCGCCGCCCCCGCGTTCGTCGCCCCGCCGCCGGTCGCCGCCGCGCCGCCGCCGCCGGCACCGGTCTACGTCGCGCCGCCGCGCCCCGCCGAGCCCGTAGTCGATGGTCCGCGGCTCCTCTCCGACGTCACCGATCGGGTGGTCTCCTCGGCCTTCAACGATCTGGCGCTCACGGTGTTGAACCGCAACGCCCGCACGCTCGAGGACCTCGTCCAGGACATGCTGCGGCCGATGCTCCAGGGCTGGCTCGACCAGAACCTGCCGCTGATGGTCGAGCGTCTGGTCAAGGCCGAGATCGAACGCGTCACCCGCGGCCGCTGATCGCCGGCCCGCCGCTCTCGAGCCCCATCTGCGCGTCTTCCGCCGATCCGCCGCCCGGCCGCGGCGGTTGACTCCATGCCTGTGCTCGAGGCTTATCGGGCGACCCCCGACGACGGACGTTTCGGGCCCGCGGCCCGTCCGCGCCCCGCCGTCGCTCCCGCCGCACGCAGACAGTTTCCGGATCCGCCATGCTCGAGAAGACCTACGAGGCCGCCGCGGTCGAACCGCGTATTTCCGCCGATTGGGACGAGGCCGGGGCGTTCCGGGCCGGGGCCGGCGCCGCGCCGGGGGCGGCGCCCTATGCGATCGTCATTCCGCCGCCCAACGTCACCGGCTCGCTGCACATGGGCCATGCGCTCAACAACACGCTGCAGGACGTGCTGGTGCGCTTCGAGCGGATGCGCGGCAAGTCGGTGCTGTGGCAGCCCGGCACCGACCACGCCGGCATCGCCACCCAGATGGTGGTCGAGCGCCAGATGATGCAGCGCCAGGAGCCCGGCCGCCGCGACATCGGCCGTGCCGCCTTTCTGGAGAAGGTCTGGGCCTGGAAGGCCGAGTCGGGCGGCACCATCGTCAACCAGTTGAAGCGGCTGGGCGCCTCGTGCGACTGGTCGCGCGAACGCTTCACCATGGACGAGGGTCTCAGCCGCGCCGTGCTCAAGGTCTTCGTCGACCTCCACCGCGCCGGTCTGATCTACCGCGACAAGCGGCTGGTCAACTGGGACCCGCATTTCGAGACCGCGATCTCCGACCTCGAGGTGCTCCAGGTCGAGGTCAAGGGCAGCTACTGGTACTTCAAGTATCCGGTCGAAGGGGTTCCCGGACGCTTCGTCACGGTGGCCACCACGCGCCCCGAGACGATGCTCGGCGACACCGCCGTGGCGGTCCATCCGGACGACGAACGCTATGCCGATCTCATCGGCAAGTTCGCGATCCTGCCGCTGGTCGGCCGGCGCATCCCGATCGTCGCCGACGACTATTCCGACCCCGCGAAGGGCACCGGCGCGGTCAAGATCACCCCGGCCCACGACTTCAACGACTTCGAGGTGGGAAAACGCCATTCGCTGCCGATGATCAACATCCTCGACCGCAAGGCGCAGATCACCCTGGTGGCCAACGAGGCCTTCGCCGCCGACATCGGCCACGGCGCCGAGCTCGCCGGCGCGCCCGAAGCCGCCGAGGGCGAGGAGCCGATCGCGCCCGTCTCCTACGTGCTGCCGCTCGCCGAGCTCGAGACGGCGCTCGACGGGCAGGACCGAGTGTTCGCCCGCAAGCTGGTGGTCGAGCTGATGCAGCGCCGCGGCCTGCTCGCCAAGATCGAGCCCAACACCCATGCGGTGCCGCACGGCGACCGCTCGGGTGTGGTGATCGAGCCCTTCCTGACCGACCAGTGGTACGTCAACGCCTATGAACTCGCCCAGCCGGCGCTCGCCGCGGTGCGCGAGGGGCGGACCAATTTCGTCCCGAAGAACTGGGAGAATACCTATTACCAGTGGATGGAGAACATCCAGCCCTGGTGCGTCTCCCGGCAACTGTGGTGGGGTCACCAGATCCCGGCGTGGTACGGGCCGGACGGCGAGGTCTTCGTCGCCCTGTCGGAGAGCGATGCCCTCGACGCGGCGATCCACCACTACCTGACCCGCGGCGACATCGACGCGGTGCGGGCGGCGGCATTGCGGACCGACGGCGCGGCGGGCTTCCTGACCCGCGACGAGGACGTCCTCGACACCTGGTTCTCCTCCGCCCTGTGGCCGTTCTCGACGCTCGGTTGGCCCGATTCGACCGCCGAACTCACCCGCTACTATCCGACCTCGGTCTTGGTCACCGGCTTCGACATCATCTTCTTCTGGGTCGCCCGGATGATGATGATGGGCCTGCACTTCATGAAGGACGAAGCGGGCGATCCGGTCGTGCCCTTCAAGGACGTCTACATCCATGCCCTCGTCCGTGACGAGAAGGGGCAGAAGATGTCGAAGTCCAAGGGCAACGTCATCGATCCGCTCGAGCTCGTCGACGAGTTCGGCGCCGACGCCCTGCGCTTCACGCTCGCCGCCATGGCCGCTCAGGGGCGCGACATCAAGCTCGCCAAGGCCCGCGTCGCCGGCTATCGCAACTTCGCGACCAAGCTGTGGAACGCCGCCCGCTTCGCCGAGATGAACGACTGCACCCTGGTGCCGGGCTTCGACCCGACGACCGTCACCGGCATGCTCAATCGCTGGATCACCACCGAATTGTCGCGCGCCGTGGTCGGCGTCACCCAGGCGCTCGAGGCCTATCGCTTCGACGCCGCCGCCGCCGCCGCCTACCGCTTCGTGTGGAACTCGTTCTGCGACTGGTACCTCGAACTCGCCAAGCCGATCTTCATGGGCGACGACGAGGCGCTGAAGGCCGAGACGCGGGCGACCTGTGCGGCGACCCTCGACGGCATCCTGACGCTGCTCCACCCCTTCATGCCCTTCATCACCGAAGAGCTGTGGGCCAAGACCGCCGAGACCGCGGGCCTCACCCGCGATCGCCTCTTGGTGCTGACCCCCTGGCCGAGCGCCGGCGCCACCGAGAACGACGCCGCCGCCGAGATCGACTGGCTGGTCGGCCTGATCACCGAGATCCGCTCGGTGCGCTCGGAGATGAACGTGCCCGCCGCCGCCCAGATCCCGCTGGTGCTGGTCGGCGCCAACGCCGTCACCCGCGCCCGCGCCGCGACCCATGAATCGGCGATCCTGCGCCTCGCCCGCCTCTCCGAAATCGGCTTCGCCGACGCAGCACCCGGCGCCTCCGCCCAGATCGTCATCGGCGAGGCCACCGCCTGCCTGCCGCTCGAGGGCGTGGTCGACGTCGCCGCCGAACGCGTCCGCCTGAAGAAGGAGGTCGAACGCCTGATCCAGGAGATCGGCCGTATCGACAAGATGTTCGCCAATCCCCAGTTCATGGCCAAGGCCAAGGAGGAGGTGATCGAGGAGAACCGCGACAAGCGCGAGGAATACGTCGCCCGGCGCGCCAAGGTCGAAGAGGCGCTCGCCCGCCTCGCCTGAGGCGGCGGGCAGGCTTGCGAACCACTACGAAGAGGGTTTTCACGAGGTCGCTGTGCTCTGGCGGCAACACCGAAATTCAATAGATTTCCGCTTTCCTCAGTGTGGGGAAAATGCCGCCGTTCGGTCACAAATGGAACCCAGCGTCTTCCTCGATCGCGCGGGCTGCGCGGTGCCGGTTACGGGAAGGTAGAGACGCGTGCGGGCGGAAAGCGGTGACATCGGCAGGGCAGGGACACGCGGCGGCGAGACCGGAGCGGTCGGTCGCCGAGATGTCCGGGCCGTTTCTCGCATGACCCTCGCCGTGCCGCACCTCGGCCCCAGTGTCGCCGGAAATCTCCGGCAGGATCACGCAATGGAAACGCGGCTTCCGGTCGCTGCCGAGACTTCGCCCACGAGATTGTCCGATCCGATCCCCTCCGACCGCTGCGGCGCGCGGAGCTTCGGGTCATCGCTCGTGTCGATCTCGGCGGGCGCCCCGACGAAGTCTGCGAAGTCCGCCCGTCCGCCGCATCCCCGGGATGCGGTCGGGACCGGCGGCGGCGGAGTGGTCGATCTGATGAGAACGGTCATGGGGACCTTCGGTTTTCTTCGCATGGGTACGCTGACCCTGGCGCTCGGGGCTTCGGTCTCCGGCGCCCTGGCGCTCGATCCCACCGCCAAGACCTCGGCGATGGAACCGCTGATACCGTCCGCCCAGGCGCTGGCGCCGCAGCCGGCGCCCTCGCCGGTGACCGCGCCGATGGCCGATGCGCTGCATCTGCCCCCCGGCGTGTCGTCGCGCCTGCTGTCGCCCGCCCTGCCGGCCCCCGCGCCGGCCGCCGCCAGCGACGCCTTCCGCGCCGGCACTCGGCTCTACTACGAGGGCGACCGCAAGCTCGCCATCGAGCAGCTGCGCCGCGCTGCCGAGAGCGGTCACCCGATCGCCCAGTGGAAGCTCGGCCGCATCTACCAGACCGGCGACGGCGTCCCGGTCAACGACGCCAAGGCCTTCGACTTCTACAATCAGGTCGCCAACAACCACGCCGACGACAGTCCGGGCAGCCCCCAGGCGGCCTTCGTCGCCTCGGCCTTCGTGGCGCTCGGCACCTACTATCTGAAGGGCATCGAGAACACCGCAGTGCGCCCCAACGTCGACAAAGCGCGCGAGATCTACACCTACGCCGCCTCCTATTTCGGCGACGCCGACGCCCAGTTCAATCTCGGCCGGCTCTATCTCGAATCCGACTCCGGCGAGCGCGACCCCAAGCAGGCCGCCCGCTGGCTGCGCGTCGCCGCCCGCAAGGGCCACGGCGGCGCCCAGGCGCTGCTCGGCCAGTTGCTGTTCACCGGCGACGAAGACGTGCCGCGCCGTCCGGCCCAGGGTCTGATGTGGCTGACCATCGCCCGTGCCAATGCCCACGGCACCAGCGACGACTGGATCCGCGACGCCCAGGAGCAGGCCTTCTCGGTGGCCAGCGAGCCGGAGCGGCGCCAGGGCGTCGCCCAGGCCCAGGATTGGATCGCCAAGTCCGGCAATCCGTGATCCCCGAGCCCGCGTGAATCGTCGCCGCCGGCCGAGGCCCGCGGCGAGCCGGGGGCCTCGCCATGAGCGTCTGGTTTTCCGCCACCCTCCGCATCCACGATTCCCGAGGCTATGACGCCTATCTCGCCGGCACCGACGAGGCGCTGGCCGGCACCGGCGGCGTGGTCGAGGCGGTCGACGACGGCGTGACCGTGCTCGAAGGCCGCCCCGCCGACGGGCGCCGCGTTCTGATCCGCTTCCCGGACGAGGCGGCGTTCCGCGCCTGGTACGACGGCCCCCTCTATCGACGCCTGCGCGAACTGCGTTTCGCCGCCGCCGAAGGCGAAGCGGTGCTGATCCACGGCCGCTGAGCGACGCCCGTCCCGCGCGCCCGAAAGCGGTTACCCGATCGGCGGCGACCCAGACTTCGCGCGACACATCGAAAAGCGCTCGTAACCATCGGACATATTGGAGAAAAACTGCGTGATTGAGAAATCACGTGAGCGTCGGCGCGCGCCGACACCTCCCTTCGTGTGAAACACGAGGTTTGAAAAATTGACACATTGAAACAGCGGGTTATGCAAAAATATTCATTTATTACGCGAGATCGAGTCGGATTTTTCGGCGGGCCGCTCCGAACGGCTGCCGCAGCGCCACCGCTCGATCCGCAAACTCGCATTTCATGGTTAACGAAAGGTTGACGGCCGAGTCGAAATACGTAGGTCGTAGGCCACGACGCGTCCCGCTCCCCGCGGCACGATCTCACCCGCAGACGAGGCCGCGAAAACCCGCGATCCGCTCGAGCGCCGCCCGATCTTTGGTTTCACCCGCGGGCGCGGGCCGCGACGTCGAGTTCGACCCACACCGGCACATGGTCCGACGGCTTCTCCCAGCCGCGCACATGGCGGTCGACGCCGACGGCGCGCAGCCGGTCGGTGGCCTGGGGCGAGGCCAGCACATGGTCGATGCGGATGCCTTCGTCGCGCGGCCAGCAGCCGGCCTGATAGTCCCAGAAGGTGAAGGTCTGGGCGTCGCTGCCGGCGCGCAGGCAGTCGGTGTAGCCGAGCCCGGTCAGGCGTCGCCACGCCGCGCGGCTCTCCGGCTGGAACAGCGCGTCGCCGACCCAGGCGGCCGGGGTGCGGGCGTCGATCGGTTCGGGGATGACGTTGTAGTCGCCCATCATCAGATAGGGTTCTTCCCAGGCCAACCGTGCCCGCGCTCGCGCCTCGAGCCGGGCCATCCAGCCGAGTTTGTAGGGAAATTTCTCGGTGCCGAGCGGGTTGCCGTTAGGCAGATAGAGCCCGGCGAAGCGCACCACGCCGCAGGGCACCGAGATCGCCGCCTCGATGAACCGCGCCTGGAGGTCGTCGTCGTCGCCGGGCAAGCCGCGTTCGACGTCCTCCAGATGGTGGCGCGACAGGATCGCCACGCCGTTGAAGCCCTTCTGGCCGTGGGTCGCGACCTCGTAGCCGAGCCGCTCGATCGCCTCCCGTGGAAAGCCCTCGTCGACGCTCTTGATCTCCTGCAGGCAGACCACGTCGGGCCGCGATTCTTCGAGCCAGGCGGTCAGCACGTCGATCCGCGCCTTGATGCCGTTGATGTTCCAGGTGGCGAATTTCATCGGAGTCTCGTTCTCGGGCGGAAGGTGGCGCGAGGATAGACCGCCGAGGGGGCAGGCGAAAGCCGCCCGCGCGGGGCGCGGGCGGCTTTGGGCAGAACCGACGAGGGATCAGCGCGGGATGTTGCGCTCGATCACGAAACGCTCGGCCGAGGTCTCGCCGGTCGCCGGGCTGGCGATCGCCGCAGACTGGCGGCCTTCGATCACCGCGCCACGATCGACGCGCAGGGTCTGCTCGACCGGCAACACGGCCGAACCGGTCGCGTCGCCGGCGCCGGCATAGGCGGAACCGAGCGAGGCGGCGAAGATGAGGGCGCTGACGGCGAAAATGGAGGTCTTCATGATGTTGTCTCCTGTACGTGGGACCGGTGCGGCTGGGAGTCGACGACAGCGCCGCGTTCCGATGGATGGGAGATGGGGCTGCGTGCCCCCGGCCTCCAGAGCCGAATGCGTGCACATCACGTTCGGAAAAAATGAACAGTAACGCCATTTTGAACGTATTTGTCGTCCGTGTGTTGACGTGTGATGAAATGCGAGGGAACCAAATCCCTTCGCCCCCTCGAGACTTGCTCTGCGGCGGCGAGCAGGTAGAGTGATCGGGTCTTCTCCGCGCCGTCGCGGAGGCGATTGCGGAGGGCCCGTCGACCATGCAGGCTCCGATCCCATCGTCCGACCCTGCGACGGCCCGAGCCGGCGCCGCCCCGCCGTCCGCGCGGCCCCGCCGGCCCGCCGCCGGCCGCCGCCTCGGCGGTCTCTGCCTCGCCGCCCTGTGTCTGTCGGGATCCGCCGCGCTCGCCGATCGCCGCGTGGTGGTCGGCCATGACGGCCGCATCCCCGAGGCCGCCGCCGCGCTGCGCCTCTCGACCTCGCCCGACCTGCTCGCCGAGCGCCATGCCGCCACCGGCGTCGTCGAATGCGGTGGCGTGCGCGGCATCGGCCAGCTGACCGGCCGCGCCGACGTCGTCACCTCCGCCGCTCACGTGTTCTTCGACGAATCCGGCCGCTCGCGCGCCGAACGCGGCCGTTGCGTGTTCATCCTCACCGGCGCCGCCGGGCGCACCGAAGTCGCGCTCACGCCCGATCCCCGCCTGTGCGGCTCGACCTCGCCCTATGGCGAGGACGCGCGGCGCGATTGGGCGGTCGCCCATCTGGCGCGGCCGATCCCCGGCGTGGTGCCCTATGCGGTGGGAGCCTCGGTCAAGGTCGGCGAGCCGATCACCGTCGTCGCCCTGGAGAGCGGGCGGCGCACCTTCGACTTCTGCCGGGTGCGGGAATTGCGCGCCGCGGCGGGTGGCGGCCGCGAAATCCTCACCGACTGCGTCGGGTTCGATGGTCTGTCGGGGGCCGCCTATCTGGTCGGTGGCGCCCATCCGCGGGTGATCGGCGTCCACGTCGGCTTCCGCTCGCGCGCTCCCGACGTCGCCGCCCCCTTCGCGGCCGATCACCACACCTTCGGCACGGCGCTCGACGGCGCCTTCGGCCGCGCCGTCGCCACCTCGACGCGCTGAGCCCGCGCCGCAACCTTCGCCCGGCGCCCCGCCGAGGCGGGCGCCGGGCGTCGTCTCACACCGCGAAGCTGGTGCCGCAGCCGCAGGTCGCGGTGGCGTTGGGGTTCTTGATCTTGAAGGCCTGACCCATCAGATCGTCGACGAAGTCGAGCTCCGAGCCGCGCACGTAGTCGGCGGAGATCGCATCGACCACCACGGTGACGCCGCCGCGCTCGATCACGAAGTCGTCGGGGTTGCGTTCGGTGGTCAGCGCGAAGCCGTAGGAAAAGCCCGAGCAGCCGCCCCCGGCGACGGAGATCCGCATCACCGTGCCCGCCGGTTCGTCGGCGGTGACCACGGCGATGCGCGCGGCGGCGGCGGCGGTGACGGCGATCGGCGGAGAGACGTCGGTATCGGTCATCGGCGGATCCTCGTGAAGCGGGGCGCGCAAGGTGTGGAGACTACGTCGACCGTCACGCGCTTGCCACGGTTTCGTCGTGAGGATCAAATGCGTCGGGCGCCGCGGGAATCAAGACCGTCGCGGGGGCAAACCGCCGAAATCGAGGGCAGGGCAGGGTGAGCGACCTCTCGCGACGGATCGGATTGGGCGGTGAACCGCGGGCGCTGTGGGCGGTCGACCCGGCGACGTCGCGCGGCCGTCTGGTCGCCGAAAGCCCGAGTCCGACCCGCACGCCCTTCCAGCGCGACCGCGACCGCATCGTCCATTCCACCGCCTTCCGCCGTCTCGCCCACAAGACCCAGGTCTTTCTCCACACCGAAGGCGACCATTTCCGCTCGCGCCTGACCCATACCCTCGAGGTCGCCCAGATCGCCCGCGCGCTCGCCCGTGCCTTCCGCCTCGACGAGGACCTCGCTGAGGCCCTGGCGCTCGGCCACGACCTCGGCCACACCCCCTTCGGCCACGCCGGCGAGCGGGCCATGGGCCGCGCCATGGCCGAATTCGGCGGCTTCGACCACAACGCCCAGACCCTGCGCATCGTCACCCGCCTGGAGCGCCGCTACGCCGCCTTCGACGGACTCAACCTCGCCTGGGAGACGCTGGAGGGCCTGGTCAAGCACAACGGCCCGTTGACCGACGCCACCGGCCGGCCGCTGCCGCCCGCCCATGGCGACGGGCCGCCCGACGGCCTGTTGCCCTATGCGATCCGCGACTACGCGGCGCGGCAGGATCTGTGGCTGTGGAGTTGGCCGAGCCTCGAGGCGCAGTGCGCGGCGATCGCCGACGACATCGCCTATGACGCCCACGACATCGACGACGGCCTGCGCGCCGGCCTGCTCGACCTCGAGTCGCTCGAAGCGGTGCCGCTGGTCGGCGGCCTGATCCTCGAGGTGCGCCGGCTCCATCCCGGCCTCGACCGCAGCCGGCTGATCCAGGAGACCATCCGCCGCCTGATCACCCGGATGATCGAGGACGTGGTCGCCGAGAGTTTCGCCCGGCTCGAGACCAGCCTGCCGGAATCCGCCGACGAGGTCCGCTACGTCGGCCATGCGCTGATCGTCTTCTCGCCCGAGATCGCCGCCGCCGATCGCGAGATCAAGCGCCACCTGTTCCGCCACGTCTATCGCTGCGACGGAGTGATGACCCAGATGCGCGCCGCCGAGCGGGTGGTGGAAGCGCTGTTCGCCGCCTACATGGAGACGCCGAGCGATCTGCCGGAGGAATGGCGGCGCGACCTCGACGTCGCCGATCGGCCGCGGCTGGCGCGGCGCGTCTGCGACTACATCGCCGGCATGACCGATCGTTTCGCGCTGATCGAACATCGCCGCCGGTTTGACGATACCCCGGAATTGGTTTAGCTCGGCCGGCGGGCACGCCCCGGAGACTCCGTCTCCGCGCGGGCACCCGACGCTCGGCCGCGACGGCGGGCGTTTCCCGGCGAGAAAGAACGGCATCGGACTCATGGACATCTTCGCGGATTTCGGCGACCGCGTGCGCGCCACCATCGCCCGGCTCGGCTGGACGGCGGCGGACGGCGCCCCGCTCGATCTCTCCCGGGTGGTGGTCGAACCGCCGCGCGACGCCGCCCACGGCGATCTCGCGGTCAACGCCGCCATGGTGTTGGCCAAGCCGATGGGCAAGAACCCGCGGGCCCTGGCGATCGAACTGATGGGCGAACTCGCCGCCGACCCGGACATCGCCGAGACCGAGGTCGCCGGCCCCGGCTTCCTCAATCTGCGTCTGACCCCGGCCTATTGGGGCGCCTTCCTGGCGCGCGTCGTCGCCGCCGGCCGCAGCTACGGCCGCGGCACCGTCCCGCGCGGCGCGGTCAACGTCGAGTATGTCTCGGCCAACCCGACCGGCCCGATGCACGTCGGCCATTGCCGCGGCGCCGTGGTCGGCGATGCGCTGGCCAATCTCCTGGCCTTCGCCGGTCACGCGGTCACCAAGGAATATTACATCAACGACGCCGGCGCCCAGGTCGACGTCCTCGCCCGCTCCGCCCACCTGCGCTACCTCGAAGCCCTCGGCGAGACCATCACCATCCCCGAAGGCCTCTATCCCGGCGACTATCTGAAGCCGATCGGCGCCGTGCTCGCCGCCCGATACGGCGACGCCTTCCGCGACCGCCCCGAATCCGAATGGCTCGACACGGTGCGCACCGCCACCATCGATGCGATGATGGTGATGATCCGCGCGGATCTCGCCGCGCTCAACGTCGTCCACGACGTGTTCTTCTCGGAAAAGAGCCTGCAGACCGGCCCGGCCGGCGACCGCGTCGCCGAGGCCATCGCCACCCTGCGCGACGCCGGGCTGATGTACGAGGGCCGCCTCGAGCCGCCCAAGGGTCAGCTGCCGGAAGACTGGGAAGACCGCGAACAGACGCTGTTCCGCTCGACCGCCTATGGCGACGACGTCGATCGGCCGCTGATGAAGTCCGACGGCTCCTACACCTATTTCGCCTCCGACATCGCCTATCACCTCGACAAGTACCGCCGCGGCTTCCGCGACCAGATCGACATCTGGGGCGCCGACCACGGCGGCTACGTCAAGCGCATGAAGGCCGCGGTCGGGGCGATCTCCGGCGGCGAGGCCTCGCTCGACGTCGAGCTGTGCCAGTTGGTCAAGCTCTACCGGGCCGGCGAGCCAGTGAAGATGTCGAAGCGCTCCGGCGACTTCGTCACCTTGCGCGACGTCGTCGACGAGGTCGGCGTCGACGCGGTGCGCTTCATGATGCTGTTCCGCAAGTCCGACGCACCGCTCGACTTCGACTTCCAGAAGGTCACCGAACAGTCCAAGGACAACCCGGTCTTCTACGTGCAATATGCCCATGCCCGCACCGCCTCTGTGTTCGTGCAGGCGCGCGAGGGTCTGCCGGGGCTCGATCTCTCCGACGAAGGTCTGGTGACGGCCCCCCTCGAACGACTCGTCGATTCCGGCGAAATTGGTCTGATGAAGCGTATCGCCCAATGGCCGCGGGTCGTCGAGGCCGCCGCGGAAGCTCACGAACCCCATCGCATCGCCTTCTTCCTTCATGATCTGGCGAGCGATCTCCACGGTCATTGGAACCGCGGCAAGGATCTGCCACAATTACGCTTTGTTAACGTTGACGATCCATTGTCGTCACATGCCCGACTGGCGATGGTCCGAGCCGTCGCCGTCGTGCTCGCGTCCGGGCTCGCAGTTCTCGGGGTCAATGCCCCCGACGAGATGCGGTGAGGACGACGGGCGGGCCAGGAATGCGCCGTGGGGCCGAGCCCGACCGCGTCGATACGAGGTAGTCCCGTCCCATGTCCGAACCGATGCGTCAGCCCCCCGTCGACCCCTCCGCCATCCAGGGAGGGGCGCTGCGCGATGCCGGCCTGCGCCCCGGCCGGCCGATGAGCGAGGATCCGCTCGAGGAACTGGCTCGCATCCTCGGCGAATCGAGCGCCCATCCGGTCCGCCCGGAGAGCGTGGTCGAAGTCGGTCGGCGCGCCACGCCGACCTTGCCGATGCCGTTGCAACTTTCCGCGCTCGAAGCCGAGTTGTTCGACGAGCTGCGGTCTTCGGTCACCCCCGAGGCTCGCGTCCGCGGCACCTTCGCGCCGGAGGTGAGGCCGATCATGCCGCAGCACCCTGCCGACGACCACGACATCGCCGCCCTGCGCATCACCCCCGAACGCGGCGACACCGCGCCGCCCGCGGTGCCCCAGCCGATCGCCGGCGCCGAGCCGCCGCACGAGACCCCGTGGAACGACTATTACGCCTATGACGAAGGCGTCGCCGCCGGCTCCTACGATCCGGCTCTGGTCTCCGCGCCGCAGCCCCGCGAGGGCGCGAGCCGCGATCCCGCCGCGATGCCGCTCGACGACGGCCCGCGCCCGACCTTCGACGAATTCGGCCGTGCCGAGATCGCCCGCGCCGCCGACGAGGCACGCCCCTACACCACCACCGAACCGGTGATCACCCCCCATCCGCGCCGCGAGCAGCGCGCCGTCCGCAAGCTCGCCAAGCGCAGCAGCGGCCTCGGCACCCGCCTGTTCGTGGCGACCCTCGGCCTCGCCGTGCTGGGCGGCGGCGCCTGGGCCGGCTGGAAGTATTTCGGCCCCGGCGCCGGTTCGGCGCCGACGCTGATTCGCGCCGACGGCAAGCCGATGAAGGTCGTTCCCGAGCCCGGCAAGGCCATCGCGGCCGGCGACGCTCGCCCGACGCTCACCCCCGACAGCGGCGCCGGCGCCTCCAAGATCGTGTCGATGCAGGAAGATCCGGTCGACCAGGTGTCCGGCCGGACGCCGGAAGGGAAGGAAGTGCGGGTCATCAACCCCGGCGCGCCGCGCGCCGGCAGCGACCAGCCCCATACCGTCAAGACCGTGGTGGTGCGTCCCGACGGCTCGATCGTCTCCGACGCCGGCACGGTGCGGCCGCCGACCCCGGTCCGAACCTTGCCGATCGGCGCCGACGGCGCGACTCCGCCGCCGGTCTCGGCGGTGCCGCCGTCGCCCCCGGCCGCGGCCGAACCGCCGCTGCAGTTGCAGCTGCCGCCCGAGGCGAGTGCCGCACCGCGCCCGATCGCCGTGCCGCTGCCGACCGACGCCCCCACCTCCACCCGTGTCGCGACCCCGCCCAAGGCCGCCGTGGCTCCGGCGCCCGTCACCCCGCCGCCGGCCGCAGCGCCCAAGCCCGCGACCGCTCCGGCGCCGACCGTGCTCGCCGTGCCCAAGCCGACGGTACCGGCTCCGACGCCGACCGCCGCTCCGGCCGCCCGTGCCCCGGCCGGCGCTCCCTTGGCGCTCGGCCCGGTCGGCCCCCGTCTCGCCAACGCGCCGGCGGCACCCGCTCCGGTCGCCGCCGCCCCGGTTCCGCTCGCGCCCGCCGTCGCCTCGGCGCCGCCGGCCGCCGCCGGCTCGGGCGAGTGGATGGTCCAGATCTCGGCGTCCAAGTCCGATGCCGACGCGCGGCGCTCCTTCGCCGACGCCCAGCGCCGTTGGTCGGCCCTGTCCGGCCGTTCGGTCGACGTCCAGCAGGCCAATCTCGGCGACAAGGGCGTGTTCTATCGGACCCGCGTCTCGGCGGGAACGCGCGACCAGGCGACCGCGTTGTGTGAACAGCTGCGCGCCCAGGGCGGGCAGTGCATGGTCGTCAAACGCTGAACGACCGCCGACCGATCTCGTCACGACCCGCCCCGCCGCTTCCCGCCGGGCGGGTCGTCGTTTGTCTCCCCCCTCTGGGAAAGGCCCCGCCATGACCTCGTCCGCCCTGATCTGCGGTTGCCGCGGCCCCGTGCTCGGCGCCGAGGAAATCGCCTTCTTCCGCGATGCTCGCCCCTGGGGCTTCATCCTGTTCGCCCGCAACTGCGTCGATCCCGACCAGATCCGCGCCCTGACCCGGGCGCTCCGAGAGAGTGTCGACCGCCCCGACGCGCCGATCCTGATCGATCAGGAGGGCGGCCGCGTCCAGCGCCTGAGGCCCCCCCAATGGCCGGCCTATCCCGACGGCCGCACCTATGGCGAGGTCTTCGTCCGCGATCCCGCCGAGGGCCGCCGCGCCGCCCGCCTCGGCGGCCGCCTGATCGCCGCCGATCTCGCGAGCCTCGGCATCGACGTCGACTGCCTGCCGGTGCTCGACGTGCCGGTCGACGGCGCCCACGACGTGATCGGCCGCCGCGCCTATGCCACCACCCCCGACATCGTCTCCGAACTCGGCCGCGAAGCCGCCCATGGCCTGCTCGCCGGCGGCGTCTTGCCAGTGATCAAGCACATCCCCGGCCACGGCCGCGCCGGCGTCGACAGCCACCACGACCTGCCGGTGGTCGACACCGACCTGACCACGCTGGAAGCCATCGACTTCGCGCCGTTCCGCGACCTCGCCGAGATGCCGCTGGCGATGACCGCCCACGTGGTCTATCGGGCGATCGACCCCGACCACCCGGCGACCACCTCTCGAACCGTCATCGACGCGGTGATCCGCGGCTTCATCGGCTACGACGGCTGCCTGATGTCGGACGATCTGTCGATGCGGGCGCTGGCCGGCAGTCTCGCCGAGCGCACCGTCGCCGCCCTCGACGCCGGCTGCGACCTCGTCCTCCACTGCAACGGCGATCTCGACGAGATGCGGGCGGTGGCCGGCGCCGCTCGTCCGCTCACCGACCGCGCCGCCGAACGCGCCGCCCGCGCGCTCGCCGCCCGCCGGACGCCGGACGCGATCGACCCCGCCGCGCTCGCCGCGGACTTCGCCCGATTGACGGCACCGCCCTCGGTCTGACACACCCGTCCGAGGACCCGCCACCCGCGGGACCGACGGGGGAGCGAGCGTGAGCGCCGACGACGCCACCGATCGGACCGAACCCACGCGCCCCGGCGACCGCGCGGCGTCGGCGGACGATTGGGCGCGTCCCCCGCGCATCGCCCCCGAGCAGCGGACGCTCGACGTCGGCGACACCCTGGTGATCGACGTCGACGGCTTCGAAGGTCCGTTGGACCTCCTGCTGGCGCTCGCCCGCACCCAGAAGGTCGACCTCGCCCGCATCTCGATCCTGCAACTGGTCGATCAATATCTCGCCTTCGTCGAGCGGGTGCGGCAGCGCCGGCTCGAACTCGCCGCCGATCTCCTGGTGATGGCCGCCTGGCTCGCCTATCTCAAATCGCGGCTGCTGCTGCCGTCGCCGGCCGCCGACGACGAGCCGAGCGGCGAGGAACTGGCCGCGGCGCTGGCCTTCCGCCTGCGCCGGCTCGGGGCGATGCGCGAGGTGGCGGCCAAGCTGGTCGCCCGCACCCGCCTCGGCCGCGATGTCTTTCCCCGCGGCGCCGCCGAATCCGCGGTGCTCTCGTCCCATGCCGAATGGCGCGCCGACCTCGGCGACCTGCTCGGCGCCTATGCCGGGCTGCGCCAGAAACAGATCGTCACCTCGGTCCGCGTGGTCGCCCGCTCGGTGTGGACGCTCTCCGACGCCCGCGACATCCTGGAGCGGATCGTCGGCGAGACCGCCGGCTGGGTGCCGATCCACGCGCTCGTCGCCGATTGGGCGCCGCCCGACCAGCGCGCCACGGCGATCGCCTCGACCTTCTCGGCGAGCCTCGAGCTGGTCCACGAGGGCCGCATCGAACTGACCCAGTCGGAGGCCTTCGCGCCTCTGTGGGCCCGCGCCCGCACCGACGGCCGCCCCGACCCCGATCCCGAAACCCCGTCCGAACCGCAAGGAACGCCGCCGCCGTGATCCCCCCCGTGACCGATGGCCGCGCCGAGGCCGCGGCGGCCGACGACCTCTTCACCGCGGAAGCCGCGACCGAGGCCCGCCGCCTCGTCGAAGCGCTGATCTTCGCCTCGACCGAACCGGTCGCCGAGGCCGATTTGGCGCTGCACGTGCCGGCGAGCATCGATCTCGCCGCCCTGCTCGCCCGCCTCGTCGCCGACTATCGCGGCCGCGGCGTCGAACTCGTCCGCGTCGCCGGTCGCTGGCAGTTCCGCACCGCCGCCGATCTCGCCCCCCATCTCACCCGTTCGATGGTCGAGCCGCGCAAGCTCGGCCGGCCGGCGCTCGAGACCCTGGCGATCATCGCCTATCACCAGCCGGTGACCCGCGCCGAGATCGAGCAGATCCGCGGCGTGGCGGTGGCGCGCGGCACCCTCGACGTGCTGCTCGAGACCGGTTGGATCCGCATGCGCGGCCGCCGCCGCACCCCCGGGCGTCCGGTGACCTGGGGCACCACCGATGGCTTCCTGGTCCATTTCGGCCTCGACGCGATCCAAGATCTGCCCGGTCTCGAGGAATTGAAGGGCGCCGGCCTGCTCGACGGCCAGATCCCGGCGGGCTTCCAGGTGCCGGTCCCGACCGATGCGCCGCAACTCGGCCCCGACGAGGATCCGCTCGATCCCGCCGATCTCCTCGACCTCGAGGATCCCGATGCCGACGCGGGATCGCTCGCCGAGGACGACGGCGCGCCCTGAGCCCCGCATCGACCGCGCGGCCGGGCATTTCGCCCCTCGCTGGGGCCGGTTGCGGGGGGGGACCCTTTTTGCCATAGTGCGGCCCGCCGTGGACAGGGGGGCCGTCGGTTCCGATCGCCCCCGCAGGAGAGACGAAATGGGTTCCTTGAGTATCTGGCATTGGCTGATCGTCCTCGCGGTCGCCCTGTTGTTCTTCGGCGGCAAGGGCAAGATCTCCGACCTGATGGGCGACCTCGCCAAGGGCATCAAGAGCTTCAAGAAGGGTCTCGCCGACGAGGAGACGCCGCCGCCGGTGGCTCCGGTCCCGCCGAAGACCCTCGAAGGCCGACCCGGCGAGCCGGTGGCCCACCAGGACGACAAGTCGAAGACCGTCGGCTGAGACGGTTCGCCGGAGCGGTCCGCCGGATCGCTCCCCTCGACGGACGGCAGGACACGCCGGCGATTCGCCGCCCGCGTGGCTCCGCCGCCGGTTCCCCCGAGCTTCACGGCCGAGGCCGGGCTCACGTGGCGGTAGGACATGCTCGACATCGGTTGGAGTGAGATCCTGATCATCGCGGTCGTGGCGTTGATCGTCGTCGGCCCCAAGGAACTGCCGCAACTGCTGCGCGTCGCCGGCCAATGGGCCGCTCGCGCCCGGCGGATGGCCGGCGAGTTCCAGTCGCAGATGAACGAAGCGATCCGCGAGGCCGAACTCGACGACGTCCGCAAGAGCGTCCAGGATCTGCGCGCCCTGTCGCCCAAGGCCCTGCTCGCCGAGCAGATCGGCTCGGTCACCGAGAGCCTCGCCAAGGTCGAGCGCGAGACCAACGCCGAACTCGCCCGCCTCGACGCCGGCATCGCCCCGACCCCGCCCGCCGAACCCGAGATCGCCGGTCCCGAAGTCCCCGGCACGGTCGTCGTCGACCCGCCGGCGATCGAAGCCGGCTCGCTTGCCCCCGCGCCGATCCCGGCGGCCGAGACGCCGCAGTTCGGCGACGCCGCGCCGCTCGCGCCTCACGACACGCCCGCGGCGACCGCCGTCCCGGTCGAGAAGGACCCGACCCGGCCATGAGCGAACCCGACGACGAGATCGAGGCCTCCCGCGCCCCGTTGATGGAACATCTCCTGGAACTGCGGAGCCGCCTGATTCGGGCGCTGGCGGCACTGGTGGTGGCCTTCCTGTTCTGCTTCTACTTCGCCAAGGGCCTCTACAACGTCCTGGTGTGGCCCTACGATCTCGTCATCCGCAACATGACCGGCAAGCCGGCGACGATGATCTTCACCGCGCCGCAGGAATTCTTCATCACCCAGATCAAGGTGGCCTTCTACGGCGCGATCTGCATCGCCTTCCCGATGATCGCCGTGCAGATCTACAAGTTCGTGGCGCCCGGCCTCTATCGCCACGAGAAGAAGGCCTTCCTGCCCTATCTGGTGGCCACCCCGGTGTTCTTCGCGCTCGGGGCGACGCTGGTCTATTTCATGCTGCCGATGGTGCTCGGCTTCTTCGCCG
Organism: Siculibacillus lacustris; assembly: GCF_004328075.1. Taxonomy (GTDB): domain Bacteria; phylum Pseudomonadota; class Alphaproteobacteria; order Rhizobiales; family Ancalomicrobiaceae; genus Siculibacillus; species Siculibacillus lacustris. The sequence continues at coordinate 37,962 of NZ_SJFN01000013.1, forward strand.
GGATGCAGCAGTCGGGCAACGACGGCGGCATCAAGATCGAGCTCCTGCCCAAGGTCTCGGAATATCTGTCGCTGGTGATGTCGCTGACCTTCGCCTTCGGTCTGGTGTTCCAGATGCCGGTGGTGCTGACCCTGCTCGGACGGATCGGCATCGTCACCTCCGCGGGCCTCCGGGCCAAGCGCCGCTGGGCGATTCTGATCGCCTTCATCGTCGCCGCGGTGCTGACCCCGCCCGATCCGCTGTCCCAGATCTCCCTTGCCCTGCCCACCATCCTTCTCTACGAAATCACCATCTTCGCGGTGCGGATGGTCGAGCGGAAGGACGAGCCCGAGGCGGAAACGCCGGCGACGCCACCCGAGACCTGACCGGGCCAGCCGGCTCGTCGACGCGGGCCGCCGCCATCATGTCCGAGGACGTCTCCCATGCACGACATCAAGTGGATCCGCGACAACGGCGCCGCCTTCGACAAAGGTCTCGCCGACCGCAACAAGCCGGCGATGGCCGAGGCGCTGATCGTCCTCGACGAGGCCCGCCGCGCCCAACTCACCCGCCTCCAGGAACTCCAGGCCCAGGCCAACGCCTCGGCCAAGGCGATCGGCGCGGCGATGGGCCGCAAGGACACAGCCGAAGCCGAGCGCCTCAAGGCCTCGGTCGCGGCGATCAAGGCCGAGATCCAGAAGGGCGAGGCGGACGCCCGCGACCTCGAGACCGAGCTGACCGAGGTGCTGGCCGGCATTCCCAACCTGCCCGCCGCCGACGTGCCGGTCGGCCGCGACGAGAGCGACAACGTCGAGGTCCGCCGCTGGGGCACGCCGCGCGAGTTCGACTTCGCGCCCAAGCAGCATTTCGAGCTCGGCGAAGCCCTCGGCCAGATGGACTTCGAGACCGCCACCAAGATCTCCGGCGCCCGTTTCGTGCTCCTGAAGGGCCAATTGGCGCGGCTCGAGCGGGCGCTCGCCCAGTTCATGCTCGATCTCCACACCGACACCCACGGCTACACCGAAGTCAGCCCGCCGTTCCTGGTGAAGAGCGAGACCGCCTACGGCACCGGCAATCTGCCGAAGTTCGCCGAGGATCTGTTCCGCACCGAAACCGGCCTGTGGCTGATCCCGACGGCCGAAGTTCCGGTCACCAACATCGTCCGCGACGAGATCCTGACCGAGGCCGAGCTGCCGCATCGCTACACCGCCTGGACGCCGTGTTTCCGCTCGGAAGCCGGGTCGGCCGGTCGCGACACCCGCGGCATGATCCGGCTGCACCAGTTCGCCAAGGTCGAGCTGGTGTCGATCACCACGCCGGAGGCGTCGGAAGCCGAGCACGAGCGGATGACCGCCGCGGCGGAAGAGGTGCTGAAGCGCCTCGGCCTGCCGTTCCGCACCATCGCGTTGTGCACCGGCGACATGGGTTTCGCCTCGAAGAAGACCTACGACCTCGAGGTCTGGCTGCCCGGCCAGAACGCCTATCGCGAGATCTCGTCCTGCTCCAACTGCGGCGACTTCCAGGGTCGCCGGATGAACGCCCGCTACCGCCCCGCGGAGGGCAAGGGCACGCGCTTCGTCCACACCCTCAACGGCTCCGGCGTGGCGGTCGGCCGCTGTCTGGTGGCGGTGCTGGAGAACTGGCAGAACGCCGACGGCTCGATCACCGTCCCCGACGCGCTGCGCCCCTACATGGGCGGCCTCGAGCGGATCGGCTGACGGGGCGAGGCGCGGCCCTTTCCCTTCTCCCCTCGTGGGAGAAGGTGCCGCGAAGCGGCGGATGAGGGGGCGCCGCGCAGCGGCGGGCGACCGGCGTGGCCCCTCGGGCATCGGGACGGGCGGGGAGGCCCGGCCCCTCATCCGGCCTCCGGCCACCTTCTCCCACGAGGGGAGAAGGAACGCCCCGTGCCCCGACGCCTCGCGCGCCCTTGCCCCGGTGCCCGGCGACGTCCGCCCCCGCGCGGCCCGACCCACCTCGTCCCGCTCGACGCCGCTTGTCCGCGCCGCGCCCTCGGCCTACCCTGATGCCGACCCCTGAGTTCGATCCCACCGAGGTGCCGTGATGAGCGAGCGAGATTCGAGCGATTCGTCCGGCCCGACGCCGCCCCACGCCCACGGCAATGGTGCGCCGGTCTATCCCCCGGGCTACGATCCGATCACCCACACCTTCAAGCTGCCGGCCACCGCCGGCGTCGCGGCGCCGGCCGCGACGGATCCGGCGGTCTGTCCCGTCGACCATGCCGCGCTCGCCCAGAGTGGCGTGTCGCTGCGCCCGGCCGCCGGCGAACGGCGCACCATGGTGGTGACCGGCGCCAGCCGCGGCATCGGCCATTCGATCGTGCGCAAGTTCGCTGCCGAAGGCTGGCGCATCATCACCATCTCGCGCCATCCTTTCGAAGGCGCCCGCTGCCCCTGGGAGGCCGGCCCGGAAGACCACGTCCAAGTCGATCTGGTCGATCGCCAGCAGCTCGGCCTCGCCATCCACGACATCAAGCTCCGGATCGGCGACGGCCCACTGCATGCGCTGGTCAACAATGCCGGCATCTCGCCCAAGGGGCCGGAAGGCCAGCGCCTCAATTCGCTGACCACGCCGTTGGAGACCTGGATGCAGGTGTTCCACGTCAATCTGCTGGCGCCGATCCTGCTCGCCCGCGGCCTGTTCGACGAGCTGAAGCGCGGCCAGGGCTCGGTGGTCAACATCACCTCGGTGGTCGGCCACCGCGTCCACCCCTTCGCCGGCACCGCCTATGCCACGTCGAAGGCGGCGCTGACCGCGCTCACCCGCGAGATGGCCGCCGACTTCGCGCCCCACGGCATCCGCGTCAACGCCATCGCCCCCGGCGAGATCTTCACCGACATCCTGTCGCCCGGAACCGAGGAGAAGTTCCTGCCGCTGATCCCCATGCATCGCCTGGGGCGCCCCGAAGAGGTCGCCGAGCTCGTGCATTTCCTGTGTTCGGCGGCGTCCTCCTACATCACCGGCGAAGAGATCAACATCAACGGTGGGCAGTTGCTCTGAGATTTTCGTCCGTTTGGTAAAAATGCTTGGGGTCTTGCGCGAAAACGCGGATTTTGAGACCGCCGACCTATGATTTCGACCAAAGTTGCAATCCGATTGGGCACGTCACCTGAAATTCTGGCGCCAAAATCGGCGTGACATTTTATTGGGCGCGGCTCAGCATCGAGGCTGCTCTACACGGTTCCGCCGGTTCCGGATCACCGGAGCGACGGCGAACCGCCGAGGAGATAGGACCATGGGTGCTGCGAGCACGACCGCGATCCAGACCAGCCGAAGCGAACGTCTCACCGATCCGGTGGAACGGATGTCGCCCCTTCCGCCCGCCAAGGCCAATGCGGAAATGGCGCTGTTCGGCATCTACGAGATCTCCAAGATCCTGACCCGGCCGTCTCGGCTCGAGACGACCCTGTCGAACGTCGTCAACGTGCTGACCTCCTTCCTGCAGATGCGCCGCGGCATGATCGTCGTCCTCGATTCCGCCGACGAGGTCGAGATCGTCGCTGCCGCCGGCTGGGCCGAACAGAAACACGGCGCCGCCCGCGCCATCGATTCGCTGCCGCGGCCGGTGATCGACCGCATCGTCGCCACCACCACGCCGCTGGTGGTCCAGGACGTCGCCCACGAACCCCTGTTCGCCGGCGCCAAGGATCTCGACAGCGACCGCGCCGAAGCCCGCGTCTCCTTCGTCGGCGTGCCGATCAAGGTCGACCTCAAAGTCGTCGGCACCCTGTCGATCGACCGCGTCTGGGACGGCCGCACCCAGTTCCGCATCGACGACGACCTGCGCTTCCTGTCGATGGTCGCCAATCTGGTCGGCCAGACCGTCCGCCTCCATCGCATCCTCGCCGCCGATCGCCAGCGCCTGCTCGACGAACGTGGCATGCTGGAGAAGGCGCTCGGGGCGGAACTCGCCGAACGTCACGCCGGCGTCCCCAAGGTGGAGGGCATTGTCGGCGAGAGCGACGCGGTGCGCCGGGTGCTGGCGACCATCGCCGTGGTCGCAAAATCCAACTCCACCGTGCTGCTGCGCGGCGAGAGCGGCACCGGCAAGGAGCTCTTCGCCCGCGCCATCCACGACCTCAGCCCGCGCAAGGCCAAGGCCTTCATCAAGCTGAACTGCGCCGCGCTGCCCGAGAGCGTGCTCGAGAGCGAGCTGTTCGGCCACGAGAAGGGCGCCTTCACCGGCGCCGTCGGCCAGCGCGCCGGCCGCTTCGAACTGGCCCACGGCGGCACTCTGCTGCTCGACGAGATCGGCGAGATCTCGCCGTCGTTCCAGGCCAAGCTGCTGCGCATCCTCCAGGAGGGCGAGTTCGAGCGGGTCGGCGGCAGCCGCACCCTCAAGGTCGACGTCCGTCTGGTCTGCGCCACCAACAAGAACCTCGAGGAGGCGGTTGCCAAGGGCGAGTTCCGCGCCGATCTCTACTACCGCATCAACGTCGTGCCGGTGTTCCTGCCGCCGTTGCGCGAACGCCCGGGCGACATCCCCCATCTGGCGCGCGCCTTCGTCGGTCGCTTCAACGCCGAGAACGGCCGCAAACTGACGCTCGCGCCCTCCGGTCTCGACGTGCTGTCGCACTGCTATTTCCCCGGCAACGTCCGCGAACTCGAGAACTGCGTCCGCCGCACCGCCACCCTGACCCACGGCGAGACCATCACCGCCGCCGACTTCGCCTGCCACAGCGGCGACTGCCTGTCGTCGCTCCTGTGGAAGAGCGCGCCGAAGAAGCCCGGCGCCCCCGATCCGATCACCGTGCTCGCCTCGGGCTTCCCGGTGGTGGCGCCGACGCCGCTGCCCGCCGCCGCCCCGCCGCCGCCCGCCGCTTTCGATTCGAGCGGCGAATCCGGTCCCGCCGGCCTGTGCGAACACGCCGACGCCAATTGCCCGGCGCTCGGCGGTCGCCCGTCGGAGCGCGAGCGGTTGATCGACGCGATGGAGCGTTCCGGCTGGGTCCAGGCCAAGGCCGCCCGCATCATGGGGCTGACCCCGCGCCAGATCGGCTATGCCCTGAAGAAGCACGGCATCGAGCTGAAGCGCTTCTGAACCGGGCGCAGACGGCGAAGGCGCCGATCCGCCTTCGCCGTCACGCCGCGAGCGGCATCACCACCCGGTCGCGGCCCTTGGCCTTGGCGACGTAGAGGGCACGATCGGCGTCGCGCAGTTGGTCCTGGAAGACGCCGGGCGCGTCGCCGGTGAAGGCGATGCCGGCGCTGACCGTGCCCTGCACCACGGCGCTGCCGATGTCGATCGTCTGGGCGGCGAAGGTGGCGCGGACCCGCTCTGCCGCGGCGCGGGCGGCCGCCGCGCCGGTCTCCCGCAGAACGGCGGTGAATTCCTCGCCGCCGAGTCGCGCGATGGTGGCGGTCGAGCCGAGACAGGCCCGCAGCGTCTCGGCGAAGCGACACAACACCACGTCGCCGATGTCGTGGCCGAACCGATCGTTGATCGTCTTGAACCGGTCGAGGTCGAAGGCGATCACCGCGGTGTGCGGCGCCAGGGGCCGGCGGTCGTGGAGCTCGTAGAGGGCGCGCCGGTTGAGCAGGCCGGTGAGGGCATCGGTCAAGGCGTCGATGCGATGATGGAGCGCCCGTCGCCACTGATTGAGCGACAGCGACACCGCGCCGATCGCGGTGAAGGCGCCGATCCACACGACCATGCCGAGGTCTTCGGCCCAATTGCGCGGGGCGACACCGATCACCATCCGGCCGTCGTGGGCGAGCACCACGGCGCACAGCGCGAAGGCGAGGCCGCTGGCCCCATAGAGCAGCGTCAGGCCGATGATCGGGACCCGCGCCATGGTCCGGCCCTTCCAATAGGCCCGCGCCGTGGCGATCAGGAACAGCGCGGCGACCGTGTTCTCGAAGATCAGGGCGAGACCGTCCCACCCGGCCGCCATCGGCCCGACCGACACCACCCAGCCGACGACGACCGCCCGCGAAATCCGACCGAACGGCAACCGGCCGTCGCGGAACTGCACGGCCGCCCCCCAGACCAGCGCCATGGCCGGGACCAGCACCGCCAAGGACACGATCAACATCGTCGGGTGCGGGACCGCCACATAGGAGCCGTAGAGCATGGTGAAGGCGACCAGCAGGATCAGCCCGGCGGTCCAGGTCAGGAGGAAGCGGTCGATGGGTGCCGACAGCCAGACCACGAACATGGCGACGGCCAGGCTCGCGCCCGAAAAGCCGATCGACTGGAGGAGCGTCCCGTAGTCGAGCGACATGACCCCCCCATCCTCCGGCTCGAGACCAAGAGCTTTGCTTGAAACGCCACCTTACGTCGTTGGTCGTAAATGAAGACCTAAAATTCCAAGGCAGTGCGAACAACACCGCGCGTCGGAAAATTCGAACATGCGCGTCAGGTAGTAGAGTAACGAAGGAAACGGTTTCCAATGTCGCGATACCGCATGAGAAGAAATTGCGTTCGTATTGGTATCTTTCGAGATTTCGGCCGGTGAGCATTTCGAGTTCGGCCAGGGGATCGGAGGGGGTGATGGTGATATCAAGTAAAAACGCGTATATCATTTCACTTACGCGACACGGTGCAGACCATGGGACCCCGCCTCGTCGTTTTCGCAGCGCGCCACCCCACCCTGCCGACGTCGGCTCTGTCGCACACCCGACACCAATGTCGGCAAGGTCGCGAATCCCCTCGGTCGGCGTGACGGTTTCGTTGAAAAGGCTCGTCTTTCGGCGCTGGCACGGCCCTTGCGAACTTCCCCTCGCGCCATGCCGAGGGGAGTGGTCCGATGAACCAGCCGATGATTTCTCTGGAAAGCCTGTTTCAGCCGATCGATGTCGACGCGCTGGAAAAAGCCGCCACGTCCGGGGGCTGCGCGTCGTCGTCCTGCGGGTCGTCGGCCAAGCCCGCCGACATGGCCGCCGACGTCTGGGACCGTATCAAGGACCATCCGTGCTACTCGGAAGAGGCCCACCACTATTTCGCGCGGATGCACGTCGCCGTCGCGCCGGCCTGCAACATCCAATGCAACTACTGCAATCGCAAGTATGATTGCGCCAACGAGAGCCGTCCCGGCGTCGTCTCCGAGAAGCTCACCCCCGATCAGGCGATGCGCAAGGTCGTGACGGTGGCCAACGAGGTGCCGCAGCTGTCGGTGCTCGGCATCGCCGGCCCGGGCGACGCCTGTTACGACTGGACCAAATCCAAGTCGACCTTCGACGCGATCTCGCAGCAGATTCCCGACATCAAGCTGTGCATCTCGACCAACGGTCTGGCGCTGCCCGACCGCGTCGATGATCTCGCCCGGATGAATGTCGACCATGTCACGATCACCATCAACATGGTCGATCCCGAGATCGGCGCCCAGATCTATCCCTGGATCTACTACAACAAGCGCCGCTACGAGGGCATCGAGGCCGCCCGCATTCTGCACGAGCGCCAGATGCTCGGCCTGGAGATGCTGACCGCCCGTGGCATCCTCACCAAGATCAACTCGGTGATGATCCCCGGGATCAACGACCAGCATCTCCTCGAGGTCAACAAGTGGGTCAAGGAGCGCGGCGCCTTCCTGCACAACGTCATGCCGCTGATCTCCGATCCCGCCCACGGCACCCACTTCGGCCTGACCGGCCAGCGCGGGCCCACGCCGATGGAGCTCAAGGAGTTGCAGGACGCGCTCGAGGGCGGCGCCAAGCTGATGCGCCACTGCCGCCAGTGCCGCGCCGACGCGGTCGGCCTGCTCGGCGAGGACCGCGGCCAGGAATTCACCCTCGATCAGCTGCCGGAGACGATCACCTACGATCCCTCCAAGCGCGAGGCCTATCGCGAGATCGTCGCCCGTGAGCGCGGCGACCACGTCGCGGCCAAGGAAGCCGCGGTCGCCACCGTCAAGGAGACCGCCGCCGACGCCAAGCTGCTGGTTGCGGTCGCGACCCAGGGCGGCGGCCGCGTCAACCAGCACTTCGGCCATGCCAAGGAGTTCCAGGTCTACGAGGCGGGGCCGAAGGGCATCACCTTCGTCGGTCACCGCAAGGTCGAGGCCCAGTACTGCGAAGGCGGCTGGGGCGAGGATGCCACGCTCGACACGGTGATCGCCGCGCTCGAGGGCGTCCAGGTGGTGCTCTGCGCCAAGATCGGCGAGTGCCCCAAGGACCTGCTGACCGCCGCGGGCATCCGCGCCACCGACGATTGGGGCTTCGAATACATCGAGACCGCGATCGGCGAACTCTACCTGCGCGAATTCGGCGTGGAGACGACCGCCGCCGTCGCCTGACGGGGCCCGTCCCACGACGATGGTACGGCGGGGCCCGCGCGCTCCGCCGACCTCCGACGGCCCACCGTCGGACTCCCGACCCTCGAGACCCATCAGGAGACAGGCCATGGCCTTCAAGATCGTCGCTTCCCAGTGCACCACCTGCGGCGCCTGCGAATTCGAATGCCCCTCGGCGGCCATCCGTTTCAAGGGCGAGGTCTACATCATCGACCCCGCCAAGTGCACCGAGTGCGAAGGCGCCTTCGAGACCCAGCAGTGCGCCGCGGTCTGCCCGGTGCCCAAGACCTGCATCAAGGCGGCGGCCTGACGCCGCCGATCGACGGTTCGCCGGCGAAGGGGACGCCGACCATGGACGGTCCGATCCGAAAGTCCGCGCAGCCGATGCTGCAACCGGTCGAAGAGGACGAGGCGGTCGATTGGCTCGGCCGCCCGGTGTCCTGCACCGACTGCCCGCACGAGGAGAACCGGCGTGCCGGTCTCTGCGAGTTCGGGCGCAGCTGCGTGTTCGACCGGCGGGGCCGGCGCATCGACCGCTTCTTCGCGGCCGATCCCGCCCAGGCCGACCGCTACCTCGATCATCCCTATTTCGAGGTGCGGACGCTGGCCGCCAAATATGCCTCGCCGTTCCGCCTCACCGCGCTGATCGGCGACGCAGAGCCCGACGTCCGCGCCATGGTGGCGCTGCGTCTGCCGACCCCGCGCATCCGCGGCTTCGTCGGTGATCCCGACCGCCGTGTCCGCATGACCGTGGCGCGGCGGCTGGAGGGCGAGGATCTGGTGCCGCTGCTGGTCGATCCCGACTATGCGGTGCGTCTGGCGGCGGCGCGACGGGCGCCGCCCGCGCTGCTCGCCCGGGTGATGCACGACGCCGACGCCGACATCCGCCGCGAGGCGGCGCGCCGGGTCGACGAACATCTGCTGCCGGCGATGGCCGGCGACGAGGATCCGACCGTCCGGCTGATCGTCGCCGAGCGGATCCGCCCCGAACGATTGAAGATCCTGGCGTCGGACGTCGACGTGCGGGTGCGTTTCACGGTCGCCGAACGCAGCCCGGTCGACGACCTCGGGCGCTTCGTCGACGACGCCGAAGAGGTGGTCCGCGAGGTGGCGCGCCTGCGCCTCCAGGCGCAAGGAGGGTCCGATGGGTCTGGGACGTGAAGAAGAGGTCGAGATCCGCAAGCCGCCGGTGTTCAAGCCCGGCGAGCGGGTGCGCGCCAAGCGTCTGGTCAAGAACGACGGCACCTATCCCCGCAAGGAGATCGGCGAGCCCTTGGTGCTGAAGGGCGACACCGGCTACGTCCGCGACATCGGCACCTTCCTGCAGATGTTCTACGTCTATGCGGTCGAGTGGCCGGAGCGCGGCACCATCGTCGGCATGCGCGCCAAGGAGATGATCAGCCTCGACCGCCTCGAGGCCGAGCCCGCGCCGACGGCGATCGACGCCGCGGCGGCGGAATGACCCCCCGGCGGCCGGCCGTCGGTCGCCGCGATCCAGTAGGGCGGCCGGCCCACCGGTCGCCGCGATCCCGTCCGATCGGCCCACGGTCGGCGCGAGTCCCAGAGGTGCCCACCATGAAGATCATGATCCGCAACACCCCCAAGGGCCTCTCGGCCTATCTCCCCAAGAAGGATCTCGAGGAGCCGATCGTCGAGATGGAGAAGGAGGCGATGTGGGGCGGCACCATCAAGATCAAGAACGGCTGGGTCTTCGACCTGCCCGAGATGCCCGCCGACACCAAGCTGCCGATCACCGTCAACGCGCGAAAGCTCGGCGACGAGGAGTGAGGGGAGGGCGGCCCTTCCTTCTCCCCTCGCGGGAGAAGGTGGCCGAAGGCCGGATGAGGGGTTGGGCCTTTCGTCCGCACGATCCCGAGAGGAACGCCCGCGCCCCCTCATCCGCCCCTGCGGGGCACCTTCTCCCACGAGGGGAGAAGGGAAGGGGGCTCCCCACGGTCTGCTCGACCGGCACCGCTCTCGCACACCCATCGCGCTGCGGCGCCACCCGTGAAAGGGACGATCGATGACCACCCTGGCGACCCGTACCGAACCGCTCGTGCTCTCCGGCGCCGCCGCCGAAGCCCGTCTCCTGGAAGCCCGCGCCGGCCTCCTCGCCGATCGGCTGGTGCCCTATCTCGGCCCCGACCTGCTGGCGATCGCCGGCACCGCGCCGGTGCCGCTGCTGCCCGAGACGGTCGCCGCGGCGCTCCACGCCAAGGCGCCGGCGCCGGCCCGCATCCGCACCAACATGTGGTCGGTCGGTCAGTTCATCGAACAGCGCCGCCATCGCAAGACGCTGATCGCCTACATGGCCGAGATTTTCGCGGCCAGCCCCGAGGCGACGCCGCTCCATGCCTGGCTCGCCGGCCTGCCGCTGTCGCTGGTGGTCGACACCTGGTACGACGGCGCCGCCCGCGCCGCCTTCGCCGCCACCGAACGCGGCGACTGGATCGAGGTCCAGGGCGTCACCCGCTCCGGTGAGAACCGCGACATCTGGACCAAGGTCTACGATCCCGCCGGCGCGGAAGTGCTGCCCGAGGCCGCCGACGGCGCGAAGACCGTGCTCTACAAGCCGCACGGCGCGGTCACCCCGGCCAAGAACTTCCTGATCGCCGACAGCGACTACGTCGAGGTGCTGACCGAGATCGACATCCAATCGCCGATCCCCGAGGTGGTCAAGCGCCTGCGCACCGACCGCAGTTTCCTGTTCCTCGGCTGTCGCTTCCACGACCAGATGCTCCGGACCTACGCCCGCCAGATCGCCAAGCGCTCGGCCGGCGCGCATCTCGGGGTCGTCGACCTCGCCACCGCCAAGAAGAACGAATTGAAGTTCTTCGCCGAAATGGACGCGACCGTGCTCGATCTGCCGCTCGCCCGCGCCGTCGAGATCCTGGTCGGCTGAGGTCGACGGCGGCGAGATCGTGACCCTCGCCGCCGATTCCAATCAGGCGCGCTTGGCGGCCCGCTCGATCCAAGACGCGAAGGCCGCGAGATAGGCGGCCATGAAGTCGCGCGTGCCGGGCGAGACGAAGCCGCCCTCGGCGTCGAACAGCTGTCCGGCGTTGCTCAGATAGGCTTCCGGCTGCTGCATCGCCGGCACGTCGAGGAACACCAGCATCTGACGCAGATGGTGGTTGGCGCCGAAGCCGCCGAGCAGGCCTTGCGACAGCGAGATTATCGCCCCCGGCTTGCCGCTCCACACCGCCTTGCCATAAGGCCGCGAGCCGACGTCGATGGCGTTCTTCAGCGAGGCCGGCACCGAGCGATTGTATTCCGGCGTGACGAACAGCAGGCCGGCCGCCGGCGCGATCTCGCGACGCAGCCGCGCCCACGGGGCCGGACCGCCCTCGACGTCGAGATCGGGGTCGTAGAGCGGCAGATCGCCGATCTCGACGAGGCGCAGCGCCAGACGCGGATCGGCGAGGCCGATCAGGGCGTTGGCCAGCGTCCGCGAAATCGAGCCCTTGCGCAGGCTGCCGACGAGAACGGCGACGTCGTAGGGAGTGGTCATCGAAAAGTCCTTCGGGAGAGAACGGGTCATGGGGAAAGGGCGGGCAGGGCGGCCATCGGCCGGGAGCCTGCCCGCCCGCCGAACCTATCGCACCGCAATAAATTCCTCCCTTCAAAGTTTCGTGGTGTCGCAGCGTCCCGCGAGCCGTTGCCGATCGCCCCGCGGGAGTCCAAACTCCGCGACCGCGCCGCCGGGCGCCGTTCGGGGAGGAATCCGACGTGACGCTGCGCATCGATCGCGAGACCCGCCTGTGCCTGTCGATCTCGGCCCGGCCGTCGAACTTCGGCACCCGCTTCCACAACTACCTCTACGAGGAGCTGGGCCTGAACTACGTCTACAAGGCCTTCGCGATCACCGACCTCGCCGGAGCGGTCGCCGGCATCCGGGCCTTCGGCATCCGCGGCGCCGGCGTGTCGATGCCGTTCAAGGAAGCGGTGATCGCCTTCGCCGACGAGCTTCGCCCCTCGGCCGCGGCGATCGGCGCGGTCAACACCCTGGTCAACGACGGTGGCCGCCTGACCGCCCACAACACCGACTACATCGCCGTCGCCCGCCTGGTGGTCGACCACGGCGTGCCGCCCGCCACCCCGGTGGTGCTGCGCGGCTCCGGCGGTATGGCCAAGGCGGTCGCCGCCGCGCTGTGCGACGCCGGATTCCGCTCGGGGACGGTGGTCGCCCGCAACGAAGACGCCGGCCGGGCGCTCGCCGCGCGCTGCGGCTGGGAGTGGTCGCCGACGTTGGCGCCGAAGCCCGGCGAGGCGATGCTGGTCAACGTCACCCCGATCGGCATGGCCGGCGGCCCGGATGCCGACGAACTGGCCTTCCCGGCGGAGGCGATCGGCACGGCGACGGTGGTCTTCGACGTGGTCGCACTGCCCTCCGAGACGCCGATGATCCGCGTCGCCCGCTCGCTCGGCCGGCCGGTGATCACCGGTGCCGAAGTGATCGCGCTGCAGGCGGTCGAGCAGTTCGAGCTCTACACCGGCCGCCGTCCGGCCGCCGACCAGATCGCCCGCGCCGCCGCCTTCGCCCGCGCCTGAGCGCCCCGCATGGCCGCCCCGGCGTCGACGGGGGAGGCGGCGAGGGCGCCGCGCTTGCGTCTAGACTGGCGCGATCGTTGCCCCGAGGAGCCCCGCCCGATGAAGACCGTCCATTCGCCGCTCCATGCCGGTCATGCCGGCCAGCTCGAACTGACCGCCGGCCGCCTGCTGCCCGGTTTCGAAGTGCCCGAGCGGGCCGAGATCATCAAGGCGCGGATCGAGGCGGTCGGGCTCGGGCCGATCCTGGCGCCGACCGCCCAGACCCTCGACGTCGCGACCCGGGTCCATCGCCCCGATTACGTCGATTTCCTCGCCCGGGCCTGGGATCTGTGGATCGCCGCCGGCTACGAGGGGCCGGCGCTGCCCTTCGTCTGGCCGACCCGCGGCCTGCGCGACGACCTGCGGCCGGACAAGATCACCGCCCTGCTCGGCTACTATTCCTTCGACGGCGGCTCGGCCTTCGTCGCCGGCACCTGGGGGGCCATCGAGAGCTCCTATGCCGCGGCCCTCACCGCCGCCGATCTGGTGGCCTCGGGCGAGCGCGGCGCCTACGCGCTGTGCCGTCCGCCCGGCCACCATGCCGGGGTCCGGGCCGCCGGCGGCTACTGCTATCTCAACAACGCCGCCTGCGCCGCCACGCGTCTCAGGGACGCCGGGGCCGCCCGGGTGGCGATCCTCGACGTCGATTTTCATCACGGCAACGGCACCCAGGAGATCTTCTGGACCCGCGGCGACGTCGCCGTGGTCAATCTCCACGGCGATCCGGCGACCGAATATCCCTATTTCCTCGGCGCTGCCGACGAGCGCGGGGTGGGCCCCGGCGAGGGCTTCAACCTCAATCTGCCGATGGCGGCGGGTGCCGACTGGGCGATCTGGGGCGAGGCGCTGACGACCGGCCTGTCGGCGATCCGCGCCTGGGGGGTGGATGCGCTGGTGGTGTCGCTCGGCGTCGACACCTGGGAGGGCGATCCGATCAGCCACTTCCGCCTGAAGACCTCCGACTATCCGCGCATCGGCGCGGCGATCGCCGCGCTCGGCCTGCCGACGGTGTTCGTCCAGGAGGGCGGCTACGCGGTGGCGGCGATCGGCGACAACGCCGTCGGGGTGCTCGAGGGCTTCGAGGGGCGGTGAGGGGGCTCTCGGTGGGTCGGCGGACGCGGAGTTCGCCGTCGGCGCTGCAGACCCCTCTCCCTGTCCCTCCCCCACAAGGGGGGAGGGGACGATGGGGCGCGCGTCTTCGGACCGGCACCGCCTTACGAGATTCGAAGACCCTGTCCGCAGGGTTCCCTCCCCCCTTGTGGGGGAGGGACAGGGAGGGGGGTAAACGGCGGTCGCCGCCATCGCGACGCCGGCCCCTCCCGCGGTTCCGTCACGCCTCGACCGGCGTCGTCGTGTCGGCACCCCTTGCGCCGATCCACTTCAGGAGCTCCTCGACGTGCTCGGTCTCCTCGGCCACGAATTCCTTGGCCAGGGCCACGATCTCCGGGTCGGTGGTGGTCGCCAGCACCTGGGCGTAGAAGGCGAGGCCGGCGCGTTCGGCTTCGAGCGCGATCGCCAGCGCCTCGTCGCGCGCCAGGAAGGGATCGGCCCCCCAGATCGCCGCCCGCTCGGGGCTCTCGCCGGCCGGCCAGTGGAAGTCGACGTTGGCGATCGTCGGGATCGTCCGGAACCCCGCCCGCGCCTTGGCGTCGCCCATGTGCAGGGCGGAATACTGCGACAGGCGGCGGAAGAGTTTGGACACGTCGGTGTTGCCGTAGGTCGCCATGCTGTCGGCCAGCTCGCCGAACCGCAGCATCGCCTCTTCTTCGAGTTTGATCGCGTAGGCCAGGAATTCCTCGACGCTGTTCATCGCTCGTCTCCTCTGGCGAAGGGCGACGATCGCGGCCTCCGCGATCGCCGGGGTCGGATCGGCCGGCAGATGCCCACCGATCCGACGGCGCTCACTCCGAACCGCCGGGCTCGTCACCGGCGAACTTCACCAGGATGTCCTGGTCGCGCACGATGGTCTGGCAGGCCAGCCGATACTTGGGCATGACGTCGTTGGTCACGGCGTTGTCGATCTCGGCGGTGGTGATCTTGCCGAGCGACTTCAGCATGCTCTTTTCCTTCTCGGTCAGCGCCGAGCCCATGGTCTTGCCGGTCAGCGTCACCACCTCGATCAGGCACGAGCCGCACTCGCCGTCGCGGCATTCGAACGGGATCGGAATCTTGTTCTTCTCGGCGAGCGACAGGATGGTGCCGCGGTCGCCGGCCACGGCATAGACCGTGACGTCCTTGGGCAGGGTGTGTTTCGACGAGAATGTGACGTTGGCCATCGGGGTGCTCCGCTCGACCGGGTTGGGTGGGACGTCGTCCCCGCCGATCGCCGCCGGCGGACCCTCGAGGGCACGCGTCGACGACGGGCCCGGCGGGCCGCGTCACGATGCCTCAGCAAGCCCCGCGCCAAGTGGCGAAACCGGCGGAAGACAGCCGTTTTCGGCCCTTTCCACTCCGTCGGCGACGGAGTTGCACCGTCCGGCGCCGAGGCGCGCGACGGCCGTGTGGGGAAAATGTCGGGGTCGCGACAGGTCCTGTTGCGCTCCGCCCGCGGGCCTCGTCGCGACGCTGGACGCGGTCTTTGTCGCGGTTCCGCTCGGCCGACCCCCGAAAACCACCGCTGCCCTCCCACCATCGTCGGGGTTCGACACGTCCTGTCGGGAAATGTCGGGGAGGCGACAGCTCGTCGTCGCGCCGCCCGAAGTCCGGTTCAAAAAATATTCGTGAATGAAAACAATGAGAAGCGCCGTCGGAACGAGCATCGCCGGCACTTGGCACGAAGCTTGAAAACAGTCTCGGTGCGAGGCGGCGGAAGCTGCCGGACGGACGGACGGCATCGACGCACGGTGCCTCGAAGAATTTTTTCGAAGGGGTTCGAACCATGGCGAAGCTTCGGCAGATCGCGTTCTACGGGAAGGGCGGCATCGGCAAGTCGACCACCTCCCAGAATACCCTCGCCGCCCTTGTCGATCTGGGTCAGAAGATCCTGATCGTCGGCTGCGACCCGAAGGCGGACTCCACCCGCCTGATCCTGAACACCAAGATGCAGGACACCGTCCTGTCGCTCGCCGCGGAAGCCGGATCGGTGGAGGACCTCGAGCTCGAGGACGTCCTGAAGATCGGCTACAAGGGCATCAAGTGCACCGAGTCCGGTGGACCGGAGCCGGGCGTCGGCTGCGCCGGCCGCGGCGTCATCACCGCCATCAACTTCCTGGAAGAGAACGGCGCCTACGACGACGTGGACTACGTGTCCTACGACGTGCTCGGCGACGTGGTCTGCGGCGGCTTCGCCATGCCGATCCGCGAGAACAAGGCCCAGGAGATCTACATCGTCATGTCCGGCGAGATGATGGCGCTCTACGCCGCCAACAACATCGCCAAGGGCATTCTCAAGTACGCCCACTCCGGCGGCGTGCGCCTGGGCGGACTGATCTGCAACGAGCGTCAGACCGACAAGGAGCTCGAACTCGCCGAGGCTCTCGCGGCGCGCCTGAACTCCAAGCTGATCCACTTCGTCCCGCGCGACAACATCGTCCAGCACGCCGAGCTGCGTCGCCAGACGGTCATCGAATACGCGCCGGATTGCCAGCAGGCTCAGGAATATCGCGAGCTCGCCCGCAAGATCCATGAGAACTCCGGCAAGGGCACCATCCCGACCCCGATCACCATGGAGGAGCTCGAAGAGATGCTGATGGAATTCGGCATCATGAAGACCGAGGAGCAGGCGCTCGCCGAGCTCCAGGCCAAGGAAGCCGCCAAGGCCGCCACTGCCGCGCAGTGACGCGCCTGGGTCTGCGGCGCGGTTCTCCGCCCGCAGACCCGGCATCCGGTCGCGGGGCGGGCCATGCCCGCCGCCCATTCCGAACCGCCCCGGCGAGGGGCGCCTGGCTCCGGATCCCGCGAGGGATCGATCAGAGGGGGGTTCCATGAGCCTCGATTATGAGAACGACGGCGAGTTCCACGAGAAGCTGATCGAGGAAGTGCTCGCCCAGTATCCCGACAAGTTTGCCAAGCGCCGCAAGAAGCACCTGTCGGTCGCTTCCGACGCCGGCACCGAGGAGATCGAGGGCGAAGCCCATGCGGTCACCGAATGCGACGTCAAGTCCAACATCAAGTCGATCCCCGGCGTGATGACCATCCGCGGCTGCGCCTACGCCGGCTCCAAGGGCGTGGTGTGGGGTCCGATCAAGGACATGGTCCACATTTCCCACGGACCGGTCGGCTGCGGCCAGTATTCCTGGTCCCAGCGCCGCAACTACTACATCGGCAAGACCGGCATCGACACCTTCGTGACGATGCAGTTCACCTCCGACTTCCAGGAGCGTGACATCGTGTTCGGCGGCGACAAGAAGCTCGAGCGCATCATCGACGAGATCGAGGTGCTGTTCCCGCTCGCCAACGGCATCACCATCCAGTCGGAATGCCCGATCGGCCTGATCGGCGACGACATCGAAGCGGTGTCGAAGAAGAAGGCCAAGGAGCACGACACCACCATCGTTCCGGTGCGGTGCGAAGGCTTCCGCGGTGTGTCGCAGTCCCTCGGCCATCACATCGCCAACGATGCGATCCGGGACTGGGTGTTCGACAAGAAGGAACGCGAAGTCGTCACCACGCCCTACGACGTCAACGTGATCGGCGATTACAACATCGGCGGCGACGCCTGGGCCTCGCGCATCCTGCTCGAGGAGATGGGTCTGCGCGTGGTCGGCAACTGGTCGGGCGATGCGACGCTGGCCGAGGTCGAGAACGCGGTCCACGCCAAGCTCAACCTGATCCACTGCTACCGGTCGATGAACTACATCTGCCGGCACATGGAAGAGAAGTACGGTATTCCGTGGATGGAATACAACTTCTTCGGTCCGAGCCAGATCGCCGCGTCTTTGCGCAAGATCGCCAAGCACTACGGCCCCGAGATCGAGGCCAAGGCGGAAGCCGTCATCGCCAAGTACCAGCCGCTGGTCGATGCGGTGATCGCCAAGTTCCGCCCGCGCCTCGAGGGCAAGTCGGTGATGCTCTACGTCGGTGGCCTGCGCCCCCGTCACGTGATCAACGCCTACGAAGATCTCGGCATGGTCATCGCCGGTACGGGCTACGAGTTCGGCCACAACGACGACTATCAGCGCACCGGTCACTATGTGAAGAAGGGCACGCTGATCTACGACGACGTCACCGGCTACGAGCTCGAGAAGTTCATCGAGAAGATCCGTCCGGACCTCGTCGGTTCGGGCATCAAGGAGAAGTACCCGGTGCAGAAGATGGGCATCCCGTTCCGTCAGATGCATTCCTGGGACTACTCCGGCCCCTACCACGGCTACGACGGCTTCGCCATCTTCGCCCGCGACATGGATCTGGCGATCAACAATCCGGTCTGGGATCTGTTCGACGCCCCGTGGATCAAGGACGAACCGCTGGCCGCCGCCGCCGAGTGATCGACGCGGGCTCGGAGCTCCGGAGTGATCCGGTGAAGTCCAGCCCCCCCTCCCTGTCCCTCCCCCTCCAGGGGGGAGGGGACGCCAGAGGCGGGGATCTTCGAGAGGCCGGCGACCGGAGTTCCGGGCGAGGCCGATGAAGAGGGCAGGGCATCGATCCGAGCGTTCCCTCCCCCCTGGAGGGGGAGGGACAGGGAGGGGGGCTGGGCCTCCCCGATCCCGGAGACAACCGAACGACGACACCGCCGCGAGCTCCGCCCGCGCGATCCCCTGCTCACACCCCAATGGCCGTCCGCCGTATGGCGCGGAGGCCGCGAGAGAGGTGAACACCCATGCCCCAGTCAGCCGATCGCGTGCTCGACCATGCTCCGCTGTTCCGCGAACCGGAATACCAGGAGATGTTCAAGACCAAGCGGGAACAGTTCGAGTGCCCGCTGCCCAACGAGCAGGTGGCCGCCCAAGGCGAGTACACCAAGAGCTGGGAATACCGCGAAAAGAACCTGGCCCGCGAATCCCTGGTGGTGAACCCCGCTAAGGCCTGCCAGCCGCTCGGCGCGGTCTTCGCCGCCGCCGGCTTCGAGAAGTGCATGTCCTTCGTGCACGGCTCCCAGGGCTGCGTCGCCTATTATCGCTCGCATCTGTCGCGTCACTTCAAGGAGCCCTGCTCGGCGGTGTCCTCCTCGATGACCGAAGACGCGGCGGTGTTCGGCGGCCTCAACAACATGATCGACGGCCTGGCCAACACCTATTCGCTCTACGAGCCGAAGATGATCGCCGTGTCGACCACCTGCATGGCCGAAGTCATCGGTGACGACCTCCAGAGCTTCATCCAGGGCGCCCGCAAGAAGAGCTCGGTTCCGGAAGAGTTCCCGGTGCCCTTCGCCCACACCCCGGCCTTCGTCGGCAGCCACGTCGACGGCTACGACAACATGATCAAGGGCATCCTCGAGAACTTCTGGAAGGGCGCGGTGCGCTCGGCCGACAGCTCGAAGCTCAACATCATCCCCGGCTTCGACGGCTTCTGCGTCGGCAACAACCGCGAGCTGAAGCGGCTGCTCGACCTGATGGGCGTCGACTACACCTTCATCTCCGACGCCTCCGACCAGTTCGACACCCCCTCGGACGGCCACTACCGCATGTACGACGGCGGCACGACGATCGAGCAGGTCAAGTCGGCGCTCGACGCCAAGGCGACGATCTCGCTGCAGTACTGGAACACCCGCAAGACGATGGACTACGTCGCCGAGCAGGGCCAGGAGACCGCGACCTTCCACTATCCGCTCGGCATCCGCGCCACCGACGCCTTCCTGATGAAGGTCTCGGAGATCTCCGGCAAGGCGATCCCCGAAGCGATCCGCCTGGAGCGCGGCCGCCTGATCGACGCCATGGCCGACAGCCAGGCCCATCTGCACGGCAAGAAGTACGCGATCTACGGCGATCCGGACTT
The DNA here is from genome assembly GCF_004328075.1 of Siculibacillus lacustris. Classification (GTDB taxonomy): domain Bacteria; phylum Pseudomonadota; class Alphaproteobacteria; order Rhizobiales; family Ancalomicrobiaceae; genus Siculibacillus; species Siculibacillus lacustris. The sequence continues at coordinate 57,653 of NZ_SJFN01000013.1, forward strand.
CGTCCAGGCGATGGCCCAGTTCGTCATGGAGACCGGCGGCGAGCCGACCCACTGTCTGGCGACCAACGGCACCAAGGCCTGGGACGCCGAGATGAAGGAAATGCTGGCGGCCAATCCGTTCGGCAAGTCGGCTCAGGTGTGGGCCGGCAAGGACCTCTGGCACCTGCGCTCGCTGCTGTTCACCGAACCGGTCGACTTCCTGATCGGCTCGTCTTACGGCAAGTACCTCGAGCGCGACACCGGCACGCCGCTGATCCGCCTGACCTTCCCGATCTTCGATCGTCACCACCACCACCGCTTCCCGCTGATGGGCTATCAGGGCGGCCTGCGCGTGCTGACGACCTTGCTCGACAAGGTCTTCGACAAGCTCGATCAGGACACCATCATCCCCGGCGAGACCGACTATTCGTACGACCTGACCCGCTGAGGTCGGGAATCCGACACTGTCCGACACACGACGGCCGCCCGAAAGGGCGGCCGTTTCGCGTTCGGCGCGGTCGAAGACACTCGTGACGGGAAGGCGGGCGGCCTATTTCTAGACAGGCGCCAAAATTGGTAGAAAGGCACCATCGATGAGCCTGAACATCAAGGATCCCCGAGCGCACAGGCTGGCGCAGGAGATTTCCCGAGCCACCGGTCAGAACATGACGCGGGTCGTCATCGAGGCCTTGCAGGAGCGTCTCGACAGGATCGAAGGGCGGAAGAGCCGGGCGAGCGTCGACGAACTCCTGGCGATCGCCGATCGCGCTGCGGCTCACGTCCGCCGGCCCCTCGTCGACCACGCCGAGCTTCTTTACGACGAGAACGGGCTTCCCAAATGATCGTCGACACTTCCGCCCTGATCGCGGTCCTCTGTCGCGAACCCGAGGCCCGGGCCTTCGTCGAACGCATTCACACGACGGACGTCTGCCGCATCTCGGTCGCCAACCTTCTGGAACTCCACATGGTCGTCGAGCGTCAACTCGGCCCCGAGGGCGCGCGTCAGGTCGATGCCGTTCTCGGTCGGGCCGGGGTCGTCGCCGAACCGGTGACACTCGAACACGGTGAATTCGCGCGTCGGGCGTTTCTCGACTTCGGCAAGGGGCGGCATCCGGCCGGACTGAACATCGGCGACTGTTTCGCCTATGCCCTCGCCAAGGCCAACGGCGAGCCGTTGTTGTTCAAGGGCGACGACTTCTCGCGGACCGACATCGCGATCGCCTGATCGCCTCCTGGCACACCCCTTGCTCCTACCTCCTCGATCGATCCGCTCGCGTCGCCTTTGCGACACGACGGACCAACCCGAGGGGGACCGGACGCCATGCTGTCACCGAAGGTCCAGGCACTCTTCGACGAGCCCGGCTGCGACAAGAACGCCGCCAAGGACGAGAAGACGCGCAAGAAGGGTTGCGCCAAGCCCCTGACCCCGGGTGCGGCGGCCGGCGGCTGCGCCTTCGACGGCGCCAAGATCGTGCTCCAGCCGATCACCGACTGCGCCCATCTGGTCCATGCGCCGCTCGCCTGCGAGGGCAACTCCTGGGACAACCGCGGTGCCGCCTCGTCGGGCCCGACCCTGTGGCGCACCTCCTTCACCACCGACCTGACCGAGCTCGACGTCGTGATGGGGCAGGGCGAGCGCAAGCTCTGGAAGGCGATCCGGGAGATCGCCGAGGCCCATCGCCCGCCGGCGATCTTCGTCTACGAGACCTGCGTCACGGCGCTGATCGGCGACGACCTCGACGCGGTCTGCAGCCATGCTTCGGCGAAGTTCGGCCTGCCGGTGATCCCGGTCCATGCCGCCGGCTTCGTCGGCTCGAAGAACCTCGGCAACAAGCTCGCCGGCGAGGCGCTGCTCGACCACGTCATCGGCACGGTCGAGCCCGACGACGTCGGACCTTACGACGTCAACATCCTCGGCGAGTTCAATCTCGCCGGCGAATTCTGGCTGGTGAAGCCGCTGCTCGACGAACTCGGCATCCGGGTCCGCGCCTGTGTGCCCGGCGACGCGCGCTACGCCGACGTCGCCGCCGCCCACACGGCGCGGGCCACCATGATGGTGTGCTCGACGGCGCTGATCAATCTCGCCCGCAAGATGGAAGAGCGCTGGGGCATCCCCTATTTCGAGGGCTCGTTCTACGGCGTCGCCGACACCTCCGAGGCGCTGCGCCAGCTTTCCCGGATGCTGGTCGCGCGCGGCGCGCCGGCCGATCTCCTCGACCGCACCGAGGCGCTCATCGCCCGCGAAGAGGCGATCGTGTGGGAAAAGCTTGAGGCCTTCCGGCCGCGGCTCCAGGGCAGACGTGTCCTGCTCAACACCGGCGGCGTCAAGTCGTGGTCGGTGGTCGCCGCGCTGATGGAGATCGGCATCGAGATCGTCGGCACGTCGGTGAAGAAGTCGACGATCGAGGACAAGGAGCGGATCAAGCAGATCCTCAAGGACGAGAACCACACCTTCGACGGCATGGCGCCGCGCGACCTCTACGCGCTGCTCGAGCGCGCCGACGCCGACATCATGTTGTCGGGCGGCCGCACCCAGTTCATCGCCCTGAAGGCGCGGATGCCCTGGCTCGACATCAACCAGGAGCGCCAATACCCCTACGCCGGCTACGACGGCATGGTCGAGATGGTCCGCCAGATCGATCTGGCGATCCACAATCCGATCTGGGAGCAGGTGAGGGCGGTCTCGCCGTTCGATGCCGACGGGCGGGTGATCGGCGAGAGCGTGATCGGGTCGGGGCGCGGCGTCGTCGCGATCGGCGGCGCCCAGCCCCCCCTCCCTGTCCCTCCCCCTCCAGGGGGGAGGGGACCCGTGGGGATGGGGTCTTCGTACGACGATGCGTGGGGCTCCTCCGACGCCGCGACGCCCATCGACGCCGATGGTGCGATCGCCCTCACCCCGGCGTCCTCTCCCCCCTCGAGGGGGAGAGACAGAGAGGGGGGGCTCGGCCTCTCGATCTCGGTCGCCTCCACCCCCACCCACAAGAAGTTCGCCGCCGCCGGGTCCGGCGACGCCGACGACTGTTGAGGAGGGCGCCATGACCACCATCCTCCCCGTCACCAAGTCCGCGTCGGTCAATCCGCTCAAGTCGAGCCAGCCGCTCGGCGCCGCCTTCGCCTTCCTCGGCGTCGATCGCTGCGTGCCGCTGTTCCACGGCAGCCAGGGCTGCACCTCTTTTGCGCTGGTGCTGTTCGTGCGCCACTTCAAAGAGACCATTCCGCTCCAGACCACCGCGATGGACGAGGTCGCGACGATCATGGGCGGCGCCGATCACCTCGAAGAGGCGATCCTCAACCTGAAGTCCCGCACCAAACCCGAATTGATCGGCGTCTGCACCACCGCCCTGGTCGAGACCCGCGGCGAGGACTTCGCCGGCGATCTCGCCACCATCCGCGCCCGCCGGGCCGAGGCGCTGGCCGGCACCGAAGTGGTGCTCGCCGCCACTCCCGACTTCACCGGCTCGATCGAAGAGGGTTGGTCCAAGGCGGTGGTCGGCATGATCGAGACGATCGTCGATCGCACGCCCCAGCGCCGCGATCCCCGCCGCGTCGCCGTGCTGCCGGGCTGGAACCTCACCGTCGCCGACATCGAGGAGATCCGCGACACCATCGAAGCCTTCGGCCTCGAACCGGTGATCCTGCCCGACGTCTCCGGGGCGCTCGACGGCACCGTGCCCGGCAAGTGGATCCCCACCACCTACGGCGGCACCCGAGTCGCCGATATCCGTTCGCTCGGTAGCTGCGTCCATACCCTCGCCATCGGCGAGGGCCAGCGCGCCGCGGCTGAAGCCCTCGAAGCGGTCGCCGGCGTCCCCTTCACGCTGTTCGAGACCCTGACCGGCCTGAAGCCGGTCGACCGCTTCGTCACCGCCCTCGCCGAACTGTCGGGCGCCCCGGTGCCGGCGAAGCTGCGCCGCCGCCGCTCGCAGCTCGCCGACGCCCTGCTCGACGGCCACTTCCACTTCGGCGGCAAGAAGATCGCCATCGCCGCCGAACCCGACCACCTGTTCCAGTTGTCGACCTTCTTCGTCGGGATGGGCGCCGAGATCGTCGCCGCGGTGACCACCACCGGCACCTCGCCGATCCTGCGCAAGGTGCCCGCCGATACCGTCAAGGTCGGCGACTTCGGCGACTTCGAGACGCTGGCGGTCGGTGCCGACCTGCTGGTCGGCCACAGCCATGCCCGTCAGGCCGCCGAGCGGCTGGACATCCCCTTGATGCGGGTCGGCTTCCCCGTCTTCGACCGGCTCGGCGCCCAGCACCGCTGCCACGTCGGCTGGAGCGGCACCCGCGATCTGATCTTCGAAGTGTCCAACATCTTCCAAGCCAATGTCCGGGAGCCCACCCCGGATGCCCTCAACCCGCTCCTGAACCGGGAGGCCGTCCATGACCGCCGTACGCCGCCTGACGCTCGTGCCCACTGACGGGGCCGAGGCCACCTCCGCCGAGCGCCCGGCCGGCGCCGTGCGCGTGGCGATCGCCACCTCCGACATGAAGGGGCTCAACGCCCACTTCGGCTCGGCCGCCCGCTTCGCCGTCTACGACGTCACCAAGGACGGCTGGAGCTTCGTCGAAGCCCTCGCCTTCGACGACGTCACCCAGGAGTCCGGCCAACACAAGACCGACGGCGACGACCGCATCACCCCCAAGGTCGAGGCGCTGGCCGGCTGTCACCTGCTGTTCTGCCTGGCGATCGGCGGGCCTTCGGCGGCCAAGGTGGTCGCCCACAAGATCCATCCGATCAAGGTCGCTCAGGCCTCGCCGATCGACGAGGTGCTGGAGCGCACCCGCACCATGCTCGCCGGAACGCCGCCGCCGTGGCTGCGCAAGGTCCTCGCCGAGGCCGGCTTCGCCCCCCCCAAACCTTCCTTCGCCGACGACTGAGGAGTCCCCGATGACCGACGCCACCGCCACTCTCTCCGCCGACGACGCGGCTCTCGCGACGCCCTTCCTCGCCACCCTGGTGCGCATCATGCGCGCCGAGGACGCCTACGGCGCCTGGGAGAAGCGCTCCGACGCCCATCTCCTCAAGGACTTCATCCTGACCAAGGAACAGCGCCGCGAGATCCCGATCATCGGCGATCCCGATCCGGACGTGCTGTGGCGGGTCGACAAGTTCTACGCGGCGATCGGCCTGACCATCGAGGGGCGGACTGGCTTCGTCGCCTCGCCGATGATGAAGATCGGCCACGAGGGCTTCGGCCGGGTGATCCTCACCGTCGGCCGTCTGGTGGTGCTGTCGCGCAGCCTGCGCGACGTCCATCGCTGGGGCCACGAGGACCTGACCAAGCTCGCCGAGGCCGGCACCAAGGCGGTCGACGAAGCCTGCGAGATGATCGCCAAATATCCCGGCCTCGCCGACTGGTGATCCCTTTCGGATCGGGGCGGCTCCCGCCCCTCCGTCGTCATCCCCGGCGCGACCGACCCTTTCCAGGGGGCGGCGCCCGGTCTCGTGGGCCGATCGGGCGCTCCCCGGAGCGCCGGGGATGGCACACCCGCCAAGCCGACGACCCGGGTCGTCGGTCCGACAACGGCGACCTCGTCGCCCCGAGAGGCGGCCGCACGCGGGCCGCGCCAGGAGATCCGATCATGTCCGACGTCGATGCCCTGAAGGCGGAGATCAAGAAGCTCTCGGCCAAGGCGATCAACGCCAAGATGAACCTGCACGACCTCTCCGAGGAACTGCCGGTCGGCTGGCAGACCATTCTCGGCGTCGCCCAGGCGACCCACGACGCCTATGCCGCCCTCGAAGCGGCCCGGGCCCAGCTCAAGGCGATGGAGGCCGCGTGATGTCCGACTTCAACACCCGCGACGGCTCCACCTGGATGCCGGAATACCTGACCACCATCGACGGCGCGACCTGCATCGGCTGCGGCCGTTGCTACAAGGTCTGTTCGCGCGACGTCATGCACCTCTACGGCGTCGACGACGAGGGCGAGATCCTCGGCCAGTGCGTCGAAGGCGAGGACGAGGACTTCGACGGCGAACTGAACCGCATGATCATGGTGGTCGACAAGGCCGGCGCCTGCATCGGCTGCGGCGCCTGCGCCCGGGTCTGTCCGAAGAACTGCCAGACCCACGTCGCCGCCGACAAGATCGCCGCCTGAGCGGCGATCGCGACCGCGCTCGCCCCGGCGAGCGCCGGCCCCGCGGCGGACGATCGTCGCCCCCCTGGGACGATCGTCCGCCGCTCGGGCGCCCGCCGCGACCGCCGGTCGGATCCGTTCCGGCCTCGCGACGTTCCGTTCCCGCGCGGAGAAACGCCGATGTCGAGCGATTTCCATGCCGACCTGATGGCCGCCCGGCGCCCCACGACGGATGCCTTCGACGACCACGTCCTGGCTTGCGTCCTGGCGCAGGGGCTCGCGGAAGCCGCGGCCGGCGAGGCGACGCTCACAGAGGCGACCGGGCTGTCGGGTGCCGAGATCGTGGATCTGGTGGCGGCGCGGTTCCCGGGGGCGACGGCACTCGTGGCGGGGCAGGCGAGGGCGCTGGCCCCGGCGTGTGAGATCGAAGAGGAGTTGCTGCGGGAGTTGTTGGCGCGGCATGGGGCGGGACGGGGGGACGTCGTCGGGTCGGTGGCGATGGCGGGCGCGACCGCGACCGCTCCGCCCACCGTCGCGACGATTGCCGACGCCGATGGAACGATCGCCCTCGCCGCGACTGCCGACACCGATGGTCCGATCGCCCGCGCCCCATCGTCCTCTCCCCCCTCGAGGGGGAGAGACAGAGAGGGGGGGCAGGGCATCTCCTCTGCGACTCCGGTACATGACACCGCCGCCGCGCCCCCCCTCCCTGTCCCTCCCCCTCGAGGGGGGAGGGGACGCGTGGGGACGGGGCCTTCGGAGCACCTCCCCTCCCTCGACATCGCCCCCATCCTCGCCACCGTGATCGCCCGGCGCGCCATGCGGGCCGATCATCTGTGGCAGGATCTCGGGCTCACCGACCGGAGCGAACTCGGTCGCCTGCTCGCCCGCCATTTCCCCGCGCTCCACGCCGGCAACACCGCCAACATGCGCTGGAAGAAATACTTCTACCGCAAGCTCTGCGAAGCCGAGGGCTTCGTCCTCTGCGCCGCGCCGAGTTGCGCCCAGTGCACCGACTTCGCCGCCTGTTTCGGCGCCGAAGACGGCGAGAGCCGGCTCGCCCGCAATCGCCGCGCCTACGAGACCGCCGAACGCCCGGTCGCCGTCGCCGCCGAGTGACCGGCCGAGCAGCCCCCCGCCGCCGGTCCGTGCCCGTTCCCGGCGAACAGCGATCACATGATCGTTCCTGCCGCATCCCAGCCGCGCGCGGCGGCGGGCCTTGCCGCGACGGGGCTGAAACGGCAGAGTGGCGCCCCTCGCCGATCGCGGGCCCGGGGGCTCGCGCCTCAGCCTCGTCTTCCCGCCGGACGCCCCGGCGCGTCCAGGAACCGCGACCCGTGACCACCACCGCCGACACCGCCGCGCCTGCTGCGCCCACGACTCGTCCCGCCGGCGGCGCCGCCTTCGGCATCATCGTCGCCCTGTCGGTGTCGCACATGCTCAACGACACCATGCAGTCGCTGGTGGCGGCGATCTATCCGATATTGAAGGACGGCTTCGCCCTCGACTTCGGCCAGATCGGGCTGATCACCTTGTGCTTCCAGATGACCGCCTCGATCCTCCAGCCGCTGGTCGGCATCTGGACCGATCGCCATCCCCAGCCCTTCTCGCTGGCCGTCGGCATGGGCTCGACGCTGACCGGGCTGCTGCTCCTGTCGGTCGCCCCGAGCTACGGCTGGGTGCTGTTCGCGGTCGGGATGATCGGCACCGGTTCGGCGGTGTTCCACCCGGAAGCCTCGCGCACCGCCCGCCTCGCCTCGGGCGGACACCACGGCCTCGCCCAGTCGCTGTTCCAGGTCGGCGGCAACGGCGGCTCGGCGCTCGGGCCGCTGCTCGCCGCCTTCGTTGTGCTGCCCAACGGCCGCGGCGCCGTCGCCTGGTTCTCGGGGGTGGCCCTGGTCGGCATGGCGATCCTGACCCGCGTCGGCGTCTGGGCGCGCGAGAAGCGCAAGGCCCGCGGTGCAGCGGGTGCTGCCGCGACCGCCTCGCCGCTGCCGCGCGCCGTGGTGATCCGCTCGATCGCCGTGCTGATGATCCTGGTGTTTTCCAAGAACGTCTATCTGGCGAGCATATCGAGCTACTACACCTTCTATCTGATCGACACCTTCGGGGTCGGGGTGCGCGAGGCGCAGCTCTATCTGTTCGTGTTCCTCGGCGCGGCGGCGGTCGGCACCCTGATCGGTGGTCCGGTCGGCGACCGCATCGGCCGCAAGGCGGTGATCTGGGTGTCGATCCTCGGGGTGCTGCCGTTCTCGCTGGCGCTGCCCTATGTCGGCCTGACCGCCACGGCGATCCTGTCGGTGCTGATCGGCCTGATCCTGTCCTCGGCCTTCTCGGCGATCCTGGTCTTCGCCCAGGAGCTGGTGCCGGGTCGGGTGGGCATGATCGCCGGCCTGTTCTTCGGCCTCGCCTTCGGCTTCGGGGGGCTCGGGGCGGCGGCGCTCGGCGAACTCGCCGATCACACCTCGATCCGCTTCGTCTACGAGGTCTGCGCCTTCCTGCCGGCCTTCGGCCTGCTGACGGTGTTCCTGCCCAACCTGCGCAGCGCGCGGGTCTGAGCGGGGAATCAGGCGGCTTCGGGGTCGGCGGCGACGCTGACCTCGAGCACCAGCCCTTCGGCCCGCTGCAGGGCTTCGATCACCGTGAACAGACTGCGGGCCTGCGGGTTGCCGCTCGGTCCGAGCATCCGCATCAGGCTCTTGACCGGCAAGCCGGTCGCCGAAGCCAGCGCTTCGAAGCCCAGCGTGGCGTTGACGTAGTCGCGCAGCAACGCCTTGCCGGTCTCGAGATCGCCGGCGAGCAGGGTCTCGAGGCCTTCGGTGAGAAGGGCGACCCGAAACGCCGGATCACGGTCGGCACGGGACTTGACGGTGTCCCGGAAGGCGCGGGTGAGGGGCATGGTCGGGAATCCGTGCGGCGCGTTCATTTCGTTCGTTCGGCGAGATAGCGATCCCAACGCCGCTGCGCGACGTCGATGTCGTTCTGCTGGCGCTTCTTGGTGCCTCCGGCGAGCAGGATGACGAGCCGCTGCCCATCCCGGCCGAAGTACACGCGGTAACCGGGTCCGAAGTCGATGCGGAGTTCGCACACCCCTCCGCCGACGCTCTTGACCTGCGACGTGTTGCAGAGCGCCAGCCGTTTCAGCGCCGTCACCACCTTGGCCGCAGCCGGGGCGTCGAGGACGTCGAACCAGGCGGAGAAGGGCGCACGATCGTTCCGATCGACGTAATACCTGATTTCCGGTTCTATTGGTACCATGAAAGTTACTAATGGGCTATAGTGGGGCTTCGGCGCCCAGAGGGGGAAGGGGCGCGTGCCTCGCATCGCAGATTGTGGCGTCGCCGCCGTTCCTGCAACGAGGTTCTTGAACCTGCGGGCATTCCGCACTACCCAAGGGTCTCCTCCCGCAGTCCGTCCGTTCGAGGCACGACCATGTTCACCGCGTTCCGCACCGCCAAGCCGTCGCAGTTCCTCAAGGGCGCGACCGGCGATTGGGAAATCATCATCGGTCTGGAGGTCCATGCGCAGGTCGCCTCGAACGCCAAGCTGTTCTCCGGCGCCTCGACCACCTTCGGCAACGCCCCCAACCACAACGTCAGCCTGGTCGACGCCGCCATGCCCGGCATGCTGCCGGTGATCAATGCCGAATGCGTGGCGCAGGCCGTGCGCACCGGCCTCGGCCTCGAGGCGGAAATCAATCTGAAGTCGGTGTTCGATCGGAAGAACTATTTCTATCCCGATCTGCCCCAGGGCTATCAGATCTCCCAGTACAAGAACCCGATCGTCGGCGAGGGCGTCATCCGCCTCGACATGCCCGACGGCGAGGTCGTCGAGGTCGGCGTCGAACGGCTGCACCTCGAACAGGACGCCGGCAAGTCGATCCACGACCAGAGCCCGACCCACACCTACGTCGACCTGAACCGCTCCGGCGTCGCGCTGATGGAGATCGTGTCGAAGCCCGACATGCGCTCGGCCGACGAGGCCAAGGCCTATGTGTCGAAGCTCCGCACCATCCTGCGCTATCTCGGCACCTGCGACGGCGACATGGAGAAGGGCAACATGCGCGCCGACGTCAACGTCTCGGTGCGGCGACCGGGTGGCGAACTCGGCACCCGCTGCGAGATCAAGAACGTCAACTCGATCCGCTTCGTCGGTCAGGCCATCGACTACGAGGCCCATCGCCAGATCGGCATCCTCGAGGACGGCGGTTCGATCGACCAGGAGACCCGCCTGTTCGATCCCGGCCGCGGCGAGACCCGCTCGATGCGGTCGAAGGAGGAGGCGCACGACTACCGCTACTTCCCCGATCCCGACCTGCTCCCGCTGGAGTTCACGCGCGCCTATGTCGACGAACTGAAGGCCCATCTGCCCGAATTGCCCGACGCCAAGAAGGCCCGCTTCATCGCCGACTACGGCGTGACGCCCTACGACGCCATGGTGCTGACGCTGGAACGCGCCTCCGCCGACTTCTTCGAGGCGGTGGCCAAGGGCCGCGACGCCAAGCTCGCCGCCAACTGGGTGATCAACGAGCTGTTCGGCCGCCTCAACAAGGAAGGCCACGGCATCGACGCGAGCCCGGTCTCGGCGGACCAGCTCGGCGGCATCGTCGATCTGATCGTCGACGGCACCATCTCCGGCAAGATCGCCAAGGACCTGTTCGAGATCGTCTGGGCCGAGGGCGGCGACCCGCGGGTGCTGGTCGAGACGCGCGGATTGAAGCAGGTCACCGACACCGGCGCCATCGAAGCGGCGGTCGACGCGGTGATCGCCGCCAATCCCGACAAGGTCGAGCAGATCAAGGTCAAGCCGACCATGGCCGGGTGGTTCGTCGGTCAGGTCATGAAACAGACCGGCGGCAAGGCCAACCCCCAGGCGGTCAACGAGATTCTGAAAGCCAAGCTCGGGCTCGACTGAGGCCCGTTCGGCGATTCGCGATGCGGCCGCTCTCTACGGGCGGCCGTCGTCGTTTCACGCCGGCTCCGGCGATCGCCGCCTGCGGCTGCGACCCGTCGGCGCATCCGCCGCAGATCTCTGGCGGAGATCGTGAATCGCGGCTCCCCGCAGGCCCCCCCGGTAACCCTTCCTTACCTTTGTTCCGCGACACTCGCCCTCGAGGACGGAGCTCCCGCGCGTCCCCTGTGTGCGAGTAGATCATGGACTATGCCACTTTCCTGGGCATCGGCGGCGGCTTCGGCGTTCTGATCCTCGCCGTCTTCATGGAGGGCTCCAAGCTCTCGATGTTCATGGACCTGCTCGCCACCAATGTCGTGGTGTTGGGCGCCATCACCACCACCATGGCCCGCTTCACCATGGGCGGCTTCATCGCCGCGGCGGGCACCGGTCTCAAGGCGGTCGCCTTCAATCACCATGTCTCCGCCCGCGACATGATCGAGAAGATCGCCGAACTCGCCGACATCGTCCGCAAACAGGGGCCGCTCGGCCTCGAAGCGGTCGAGATCGAGGACGAGTTCCTGGCCAAGGGCATGCGCATGATCGCCGACGGCTTCGATCTGCCGATCATCCGCGAGACGCTCGAGCGCGAGCGCGACCTGCAGATCGAACGCCTCGAAGACGCCAACAAGCTGTTCAACTTCATGGGCAACGCCGCCCCCGGCATGGGCATGGTCGGCACCATCATCGGCCTCGTGTCGATGTTCTCGCACATGGACGATCCCAAGAAGATCGGCCCCGGCATGGCCGTGGCGCTGCTCACCACCCTCTACGGCGCGGTCATGGCCAACGTCGTCGCCCTGCCGATCGCCGACAAGCTGCAGATCAAGGCGATCGAAGAGAACGTCAACTTCACGCTGATCCTCGACGGCGTGCTGATGATCCGTGAGAACAAGAGCCCGGCGGTCATTCGCGACATGCTGCTGTCCTATCTGCCGACCAAGCACCGCGCCGCTTTCGAAGAAGCGGCCTGACGTCGCGCGAACCACGAACGGGGCGTCCACATGGCCAAGAAGAAGGGACACGGCGGCGGCGGCGGACACGGCGGCGCCTGGGTCATCACCTTCGCCGACCTGATGGCCCTGCTGATGGCCTTCTTCGTGATGTTGCTCGCCTCGGCCAATCAGGACAAGCAGAAGCTCGCCGACGCCGCCGGTTCCCTCAAGGATGCCTTCGGCATGCAGCCGATCCCACGCACCGCCGGGATGATCGAGAAGGACGGCCTGCCGGTCCGCAAGTTCCACAAGGAGACCTCGCCGGTGGAAAAGAAGCTCGATGCCGAGACCTCGGCGTTGAGCAAGGACACCGCCGCCAAACAGGGTCCCGAGAACAACACCCACGATTTCGAACAGGCCAAGGAAGAGCGTCCGCGCCAGTTCCTCACCGCCGCCGCCTCGCTGCGCCAGGCCCTCCAGGACATGCCGGAGATCTCCGAAGTGTCCAAACACGTGGTCTTCGAGGAGACCGAAGAGGGCCTCAACATCCGCATCGTCGATCAGGACGGCCGCTCGATGTTCGCCGAAGGGGCAAAGCAGCCCTACGAGTTCACCCGCGCCATCCTCGCCAAGCTGGCGCAGCCGCTGGCCCGCTTGCCCCATCGCCTGCGCATCACCGGCCACACCGCCGGCTCGAGCCGCTGGGCCGGCGCCGGATCGTCGCCGTGGGATCTGTCGGCCGGCCGCGCCGTCGCCGTCCAGGAGGTCCTGACCGGCTACGGCGTGCCCTCCGACCGATTCGATTCGGTGATCGGCAAGGCCGACACCGATCCGCTGTTCCCCAACGAGCCGATGCTCGCCGCCAATCGCCGCATCGACGTGCTGCTGATCCACGAAGCGCCGCCCTTGCCGCCGCGGCCGATCGACTGATCCCGACACCGTCGTCGTCCCCGGTGCCGTCCGGCTTGACCCGCCGCGCCGGCTGACGTCCCATCCCTCGGCCGGCCCAGGGCCGCGCCGAGGGAGTCGCCGTCTTGTCCGATCTTCCGACCTTCCGTTCCGCCCGGCCCGACGATCTCGGCGCGCTGGTGGCGATCTTCGCCGCCGACGCCCTCGGCGGCCACGGCGACACCACCGACCCGTCCGCCCGCGACGCCTATCGCGCCGCGCTCGACGCGATCCTCGCCGATCCGCGCGACCGCCTGGTGGTCGCCGAGCTCGCGGGCGTGACCGTCGGCACCGGGCAACTGACGCTCCTGCGCTCGCTGCCCCATCGCGGCCGCATCCATGCCCTGATCGAGGCGGTCCAGGTCGCTTCGGGCAATCGCGGCCGCGGCATCGGCGCCGCGCTGATCGCCCATCTCGTGGCGCTGGCGCGCACCGAAGGGGCCGGCGTGGTCGAACTGACCTCCAACGCCGCCCGTCTCGACGCCCATCGCTTCTACGAGCGCCTGGGCTTCGCCCGCAGCCATGTCGGCTTCAAGATGACGCTGACGCCGTGAACCGCCGTTTCGGCGCCGTCGGGGCTGGTCGACGCGGCCCCGACACGCCATGTACCGAGCGTGAGCGGGGCGCTCGGTTCCGCGCGACGAGGCCCCCGCCCATTTGCCCCCAAGAAGGGATTCGACGATGAGTGCTGCCGAACCGGCTCCGATCCGCCTCTACTACTGGCCGACCCCCAACGGTTGGAAGATCACCATCCTGCTCGAGGAACTCGGCGTTCCCTACGAGGTGATCCCGATCAACATCGGCAAGGGCGACCAGTTCGACCCGGCCTTCCTGGCGATCTCGCCCAACAACAAGATGCCGGCGATCGTCGATCCCGACGGCCCGGACGGCAAGCCGATCTCGGTGTTCGAATCCGGCGCCATCCTGCTCTACCTCGCCCGCAAGTACGGCCGCTTCCTGCCCGCCGACGAGCGCGGCCGGGTCGAGGTCGAGGAGTGGCTGATGTGGCAGATGGGAGGCTTCGGGCCGATGCTCGGCCAGAACCATCACTTCGCGCTCTACGCGCCGGAGAAGATCCCCTACGCCATCGATCGCTACCGCAACGAGACCCATCGCCTCTACGGCGTCCTCGACAAGCGTCTCGCCGGGCGCGAGTGGATCGCCGGCGATTATTCGATCGCCGACATGGCGGTGGTCGGCTGGGCCAAGCTGTGGGAGCGCCAGGGCATCGACCGCACCGAGTTCCCGCACTTCTCGGCCTGGCTCGATCGCGCGCTGGCGCGGCCGGCGGTCGAACGCGGCCTCGCCGTGGCCGGTGACCTGCGTCGCGACCTCGCCACCGACGACGAAGCCAAGAAGGTCCTGTTCGGCCAGCGCGCCCGCTGACCGGCGGCGACACGACCGACGACACATCGGAATCGCGGTGAACGAAGTCTTGCCGCGATTCCCGACCGGCGCGCGCGCCGGCCTTGAGACTCCAGCGGAATCGGCGCTGCCAAGATGAATCGACCGTGAAATTAATCCCTCGTTCCGATTCTGTTGTCGCTTGATTAAGTATCGCATTTAACTCGTGTTTTATCGATCGCCGTCAGTATCGGACCCATGGAGACCGGCCAAGAGATCAGGTCGGTGGGGCAGATCCGCCCAGTATTCAGGGGGACGTGACATGGCTCGTTTCGAGATCAACAATGCCGAACATGCGGGAATGGGTCCGCAGACCATCACTTCCGACGTGTTCTTCCAGATGGGCATCAATCATTCGATCGGCCGGGGCGTTCCCGCCGACATGGTCGCCGCCCACATGTGGTTCAACCTCGCCGCCGCCCAGGGCAATCGCGAAGCGATCCGCTACCGCCAGGAGATCTCGCAGGAGATGTCGGCGAGCGAGATCGCCGAGGCCCAGCGTCACGCCCGCGAATGGCTGTACCGCCACTGAAACCCGCGCCGGGCGACCGGCGGACGGGTCCGCGAGGGGCACCGGCCGCGCCGAAGGGCGTGCCACGGCGTACTTGATCCGGTTCGCCCGACCATGCTACGCCTGTCGTCGGAACCGACGACAAGCCCTTGAAATATCGGATTTCTCGATTCGCGGACGGTCGTCCCGGAGGGTGTCGGAGCGGTGGCCGCGACGGTCGCTGCGCGATCCGGTTCGGTCGCGGAGGAAATCCGATGCGCATCCTGATCACCAATGACGACGGCATTCACGCGACCGGCCTCAGGGTGCTCGAGCGCATCGCCCTGGCGCTGTCCGACGACGTCTGGGTGGTCGCTCCCGAGACCGATCAGTCGGGCAAGGCCCATTCGGTGTCGCTGTCCGACCCGCTGCGCCTGCGCAAGATCTCCGAGCGCCATTTCGCGGTGCGCGGCACCCCCACCGACTGCGTGATCATGGCGGTGCGCCAGCTCCTCGACGAGCCGCCCCAGCTGATCCTGTCGGGGGTCAACCGCGGCGCCAACGTCGCCGACGACGTCACCTATTCCGGCACCATCGCCGCCGCCATGGAAGGCTCGCTGCTCGGCATCCCGTCGTTCGCCCTGTCGCAGGCCTTCGCCTGGGCCGACGGCGCCAGCCCGCCGTGGACCACCGCCGAGACCCATGGTCCGGACGTGCTGCGCAAGGTGCTCGAGGTCGGCATTGCCCCCGGTTGCCTGGTCAACGTCAATTTTCCGCCCTGTACCGCCGCCGAGGTCATCGGTGTGATGGTCACCCGTCAGGGCGCGCGCAACGATGCCGCGGTCGGGGTCGATGCCCGTGTCGACGGCCGCGGCAACCCCTATTACTGGATCTCCTACCGCCCGCAGTCGAGCGAGCCGGTCGCCGGCACCGATCTCGATGCGCTCGCCCGCGGCGCCGTCTCGGTGACGCCGCTGCGCCTCGACTTGACCGACCACGCCGCCCACGACGCGCTCGCCGCCGCCTTCACGTGAGCGGCTGCGCCGGCCGATCCGCGCCCACCGCGTGGCTGCGGTAACCATTCGCCAACCTCCACGGACTACCCCATCGGGTCGATGCAACGACCGAGGGGAGAGTGATGGCCGGACGATACGCGGCGGCGGTCCGCCGGACCGAGATCACGGTGTCCGAGGCGGAGTCCCGGATCCTCGCCCGCCTCGTCGCGATCCTCGCCGACAAGGGCATCGCCGACCGCGATCTGCTCGCGGCGATCGCCGCGACGCCGCGCGACGCCTTCGTCGCCGAGGCCGCCGGCGCGGCGCTGGGCCGCGACCGTCCCTTGCTCCTCGAATGCGGCCAGACCGTCGAGGCCCCGTCGGCCTTCGCCCGGCTGTGCGTCGCCGCCGAGATCGACCGCGGTCGCCGGGTGCTGGAGATCGGCACCGGGTCGGGCTGGGGCACCGCGGTGCTCGCGGCCCTCGCCGCCAAGGTCTACACCGTCGAGCGCTGGGCGACCCTCGGCGCCGCCGCCGCCGAGCGATTCTCGGACTTCGCCTTCGACAACGTCGTCGCCTCCGTCCACGACGGCCTCGAGGGCTGGAGCCGCCACGCTCCCTTCGATCGCATCCTGGTCTCGGGGGCGACGCCCGAGCCGCCCGCGGACCTCATCGCCCAACTGGCGGTCGGCGGCGTCCTGGTCGCGCCGCTCGGGCCCTCCGGCGGTCCACAGACACTGACCCGCTGGCGTCGCGGCGACCGCGCCGTCGAGGTCGAAGCGCTCGGGCCGGTGCGCTGCGTCGCGCTCATCCCCGGCCGCGCCCAGGCGCTGTGATCGGTCCGGCGTAAACCATGTCGCAGCCCCCGCCGGACGTCGGGGAAACACCGAAAAATTCCAGGAAAACCGCGGGTGCCGCCGCGTCCGCTTCGTTCACCCGCTCGTCCCGGGCGCCGGCGAAATCGGCGAAATCGTCGTCCTTTTAAAGCTTTGTCAACGTTACGAGGTCTTCAATAGGGCCCAGGTAATGGACGAATATCTTCGTCCTGAACGACGTGAGTGGTGCGATGCGTCTTCCGATCCCCAACGTGCGGTCCCGCAGTATGTCCCGGTGTGCGATGGTCGCTCTGGCCGTCGCCGCCCTCGGTGGATGCTCGAACGACGTCGGCCGTTTCGGCGACGGTCCGGTCTATACCGGGTCGACTCCGAACCAGCGTGAGATCCTCGGCGCCGCTCCGGCGGCCCGGCGACCGGCCTATCCGCAGAGCGGCTACAACGTCGACACCACCGGCTCGATCGGTGGCGCCGACCCGATGGTCAGCCGCCAGGATCTGGCGCCGCCGATGGCGCCCGCCGCGCCGGTGGTGCAGCAGTCCTACGCCGCCACTCCCGCGACCCAGCCCTATTACGAGGCACCGGCCGCCCCGAGCGTGCCCCAGGCGCCCCGCGTCGCCGCCGCCGGCGGCTGGACCGCCACGGGTGGATCCTACGTGACGCTGCAGCCCGGCGAGACCGTCGACACCCTGTCGCGCCGCTACGGCGTGCCTTCGGGCGCCATCGTCCAGGCCAACAACTTCTCCGCCACCAACCGGCCGCTGCCGGGCGGCCGGGTGCTGATCCCGGTCTATGCCGCCAATGCCCCGGCCGCCGCGCCGGTCGCCGCCCAGCCGGCACCGGTGGTCCGCCAGATCCCGATCGCCCGGCCGCTCGGTGCGCCGCCGCAGACCCTCGCGGTGCCGCGCACCGCCGTCGCCCCGGCGCCGGCGCCGATGGTGATGGCCTCGCGTCCGCCGGTCGCCGCGGCTCCCGCGCCCTTGCCGGTCGCAGCCCCCCATCCGGTGCCGGTGGCGCCGGTCGCCCAGGCGCCGCGTCCCGATCCCGCCGGCGGCGTCAAGCTGGTCGGCGACTACACCGTCCGGCCCGGCGACACGCTGTCTTCGGTGGCCCGCACCTACGGCGTCAGCGAACAGGCCCTGAAGGAGCGCAACAACCTGCGTCAGTCGAGCCTGACCCCCGGCCAGCATCTGCTGCTGCCGGCCGGCACCAAACTGATGCTCAAGACTTCGCAAGCCCCGGCCCATGCCGCGGAAGCCGCTGCGCCACTCGTCGCCCAGGCGCCGGTCGCCAAGCCCGGCGCCCCGACCAAGGTCGCCGCCGCTCCCGTGCCGCCGGTGACCACCGCATCCTTGGGCCCCAAGCCCGGGACCACCAGCCCGGCGGTCGGCGCCGCGCTGAGCGCTGCGCAGGCCGCCCGCAACGAGAAGATCGACCAGAAGGCCGCGGAGACCGTCGCCGTCGCCAAGGAGACCGCCGCCGAGGAGCCCGCGTCGTCGGCCTCCGCCGCCGCCGGCAGCTTCCGCTGGCCGGTGCGTGGCCGGGTGATCTCCGAATTCGGCGCCAAGCCCAACGGCGAAAAGAACGAGGGCATCAATCTGGCGGTGCCGGAAGGAACCTCGGTCAAGGCCGCCGACGACGGTGAGGTGATCTATTCGGGCAACGAGCTGAAGGGCTACGGCAACCTCGTGCTGGTGCGCCATGCCAACGGCTTCGTCTCGGCCTATGCCCATGCCAGCGAATTGCTGGTCAACCGCGGCGAGAAGGTCTCCCGCGGCCAGATCATCGCCCGCGCCGGCGCCACCGGTTCGGTGACCCAGCCGCAGCTCCACTTCGAACTGCGCAAGGGCCAGAAGGCGATCGATCCCAAGCCCTACCTCGCTTCCAACTGACGACGGCGGGTCCTTCGCGGACCCGCCCGAGTCCGTCCTCCGTCGAGCCCCGCGACCCTGGTTCACCCGAACCGGGGTCGCGTCGTTTCGGGGGGAATGGCGCAGGCGGGCGGGCGCAGGGGCCGATGAAGCAGAAGCGGGGAGGGCGGGAGGTCGCTCTCGCGGCGGGCGCCGCCGAGCGATCGGGCGCCCGGGCCGAGCGTGCGTGGGGCCGCCACCGATCGGCGCAGCGAGATGCCGGGGGAAGGGGAGGCCGCGCGGGATGCGACGAGCCGGCGGACACCCGCACTCGATCCGCGGAGGCGTGATCGCGTGGGCTCCGCGACGCGCAGGCGGTCCTCGGTGGTCCTCGGCGTCAGGCGGCGCGGACGTCGACGGTCTGGGGATCGCGCTCGGTCTCGATCACCGCGATGATATCCTCGATCCGCGAGAAGAACGCGGCGACGCAGGCCGGATCGAAGTGGGTGCCGGAGTTCTGCTCGATGAATTCCGCGGCCTTGTCGAGGCTCCAGGCCTGCTTGTAGGGCCGCACCGCCATCAGCGCGTCGAATACGTCGGCGAGCGCACAGATCCGCCCGACCAGCGGGATCGCTTCGCCGGCGAGGCGATGGGGATAGCCGGTGCCGTCCCATTTCTCGTGATGGCTGACCGCGACCTCCGCCGCGAGCCGGATCAGCGGCGAATCCGAGCCGTGCAGGATCTCCCAGCCGAGCAGGGCATGGGTCTCCATGATCACACGCTCGTCCGGGGTCAGGCGACCCGGCTTGAACAGGATCTCGTCGGGGATGCCGACCTTGCCGACGTCGTGCATCTGCGCGGCGATCTCGATCATCCGGCAGTCCGACTCCGGCAGGCCCATCGCCTCGGCGACGATCCCGCTGATCAGCCCCATCCGCACGATGTGAGCGCCGGTGTCGTTGTCGCGACGTTCGGTCGCCCGCGACAGTCGCCACACGATCTCGCGTTCGCGTTCGAGCAGATGCCGCGTCTTCTCCTCGACCTGGGCGTCGAGGCTCTCGGCGAGTTCGGCGATCAGGCTCTGGGTGTCCTCGATCGCGGTCAATTCGGCCTGCTGGGCCTCGGCGATCATCTTCAGATTGGCGTTGTCGAGTTCGGCCTGCTCGACGCGCAGGCGGTCGGCGTCGGCGAGGGTGTCGCGGAAATAGACCAGCGTCCGGGCCATGTCGCCGATCTCGTCGGAGCGCCGGACGCCCGGAATCGGCGTCTCGAAGCGGCCGGCGGCGATCGCCTGCATGGCCGCACGGAATCCCTGCATCGGCTTGGTCAGATGCAGGAGGACATAGGCCGCGATCGCCGCGCCGACGGTGATCGCCAGGAAGGCGAACAGCATCACCTCGCGTCGCGCCGCGGCGTAGGTCTCGCCGACGAGACGGGTTTCTTCTCCGGAAATCGCGGCGTTACGGACGACCTCCACCTGCAGGGCCGCGGTCGCCGTCAGGAACGCCTCGCGCCCCTCCTCGATCAGGTCGATCGCCCGGATCTGATCGCCGGCCCGTTTGGCGGCGATCGAAGCCTCCTGGATCGGCAGGTAGGTCGCCCACGCCTCTCGGAAGCGGATCCAGCCGGTGCGATCGCCATGATCGCCACTCCGGTCGAGGCCGACCTCGTAGCGGGCGAAGAGTTCGGCGATTTTGACGCCGGACAGCGAGAGCTGCGCGCCGATCTCCGGCAGCCGCTCCGTCTCGGGCGCCATCACGAAGCGCATCGCGCGCAACCGATAGCGGGTCGTCTGGGCGTCGATCTCGCCGAGCAGTTCGGCGGTCGGCAGACGATTGGCCGTCAGGTCGACGGTGGTGGCGTGGACCGCGCCGAGCTTCGACAAGCCGAGCAGTCCCTGGGCACACAGGAGGGCGATCATCAGGACGGCAGCCGCGATGATGCTGCTCTTGACCGAGATCTTCATGGTTCCGCTCCCTTTCCGCCGACGATGCTCCTCATTGCAACGTCGTCGTCGCACCCACGTTTCACAGGTGACGTTGCGCGAAAAACATTAATCGGAGACTAGCGCCGATCGGGGAATCGATTTGCACGTTCGAAATTCGCCGCGATGCGAAGTCGGACCGAAGTCTCGAGACTTTCGCGAGCAATAGGCGGGTTTCCGTTGCGTCATCTGTGCCAGGGCGCAAATGTATTTGCCGACCGCGACCGCAACCACGCGACGGCGAATCCTCGGCGGTAGACCGAAGGCCGCCGGTCGTCGCGGAGCCGGGCGGGTGTCGTCGGGGTGGCCGCTGACGGCGCCTCAGATGTCGAGGACCGCCTCGTCGGCGAAGGCGGCGCGTTCGGTGATGAAGGCGAAGCGGGCTTCCGGGCGGCTGCCCATCAGGCGTTCGACCGAATCCACGGTCGCCTCTTCGCTGTCGTCGAGGATCCCGACCCGCAACAGGGTGCGGGTGCTCGGATCCATCGTCGTCTCCTTGAGCTGGTTCGGCATCATCTCGCCGAGGCCCTTGAAGCGGCCGATCTCCGGCTTCTTGTTCTTGAACACCGTGCGCATCAGCTCTTCGCGATGCTCGTCGTCGCGGGCGTAGATGGTCTTGGCGCCGATCGTCATGCGGTAGAGCGGCGGCACCGCCAGATAGAGATGGCCGTTGCGGATCAGATTGGGCATCTCGCGCCAGAAGAAGGTGACCAGCAGCGAGGCGATGTGGGCGCCGTCGACGTCGGCGTCGGTCATCACCACGATCTTGTCGTAGCGCAGGTCCTCGTCGCGGTACTGCGCCCGCATCCCGCAGCCCAGCGCCTGGACGAGGTCGGAGATCTGCTGGTTGGCGGCGAGCTTCTCGCGGGTCGCCGAGGCGACGTTGAGGATCTTGCCGCGCAACGGCAGCACCGCCTGGCTGCGCCGGTCGCGCGCCTGCTTGGCCGAGCCGCCGGCCGAGTCGCCCTCGACGATGAACAGTTCCGAGCCTTGCGCGGCGGAGTTCGAACAGTCGGTGAGCTTGCCCGGCAGGCGCAGCTTGCGCACCGCGGTCTTGCGCAGGACTTCCTTCTCCTGGCGCCGCTTCAGCCGCTCCTCGGCGCGCTCGATGGTCCAGTCGAGCAGCCGGGCGGCGTTGTTCGGCGAGGCGGCGATCCAGTGGTCGAAGGCATCCTTGATCGCCGTCTCGACGATCCGGGTGGCCTCCTGCGTGGCCAGCCGGTCCTTGGTCTGGCCGACGAACTCGGGTTCGCGGATGAATACCGACAGCATCGCCCCCGACGAGGTCATGACGTCGTCGGTGGTCAGCACCGCGGCGCGCTTGTTGCCGACCAGATCGGCATAGGCCTTGAGGCCGCGCAGCAGGGCGATGCGGAAGCCCGCCTCGTGGGTGCCGCCGTCGGCGGTCGGGATGGTGTTGCAGTAGGAGGAGACGAAGCCGTCGCCGGCGAACCAGGCGACCGCCCATTCGACCGCGCCGTGGCCGGTCTCCTTGGCGGTCTTGCCGGCGAACACGTCCTCGACCACCAGCCGCTCGCCCTTCAGGCGCTCGGCGAGGAAGTCCTTGAGCCCGCCGGGGAAGTGGAACACCGCCTTGTCGGTGATCCCTTCGGCGTCGGCGAGGCACTCGGGCGCGCAGGACCAGCGGATCTCGACGCCGCCGAACAGATAGGCCTTGGAGCGGGCCATGCGATAGAGGCGATCGGCGCGGAACCGCGCCTCGGCGCCGAAGATCTGCGGATCGGGCAGGAAGCGGATGGTGGTGCCGCGCCGGTTCATCACCTCGCCGAGTTCTTCCAGCGGCCCGAGCGGCACGCCGCGGGAAAAGCGCTGGCGATAGAGCTTGCGGTTCTTGGCGACCTCGACCTCGAGCGACACCGACAGGGCGTTGACCACCGACACGCCGACGCCGTGCAGGCCGCCGGAGGTCTCGTAGGCCTTGCCGTCGAACTTGCCGCCCGAGTGCAGCATGGTCATGATCACTTCCAGCGCCGACTTGCCGGGATATTTGGCGTGCTCGTCGACCGGGATGCCGCGGCCGTTGTCGGTCACCGTCAAGGTGCCGTCGGCGGCGAGATGGACCTCGATGAACGACGCATGGCCGGCCACCGCCTCGTCCATGCAGTTGTCGATCACTTCCGCGAACAGATGGTGCAGCGCCTTCTCGTCGGTGCCGCCGATGTACATGCCCGGCCGACGGCGCACCGGCTCGAGGCCCTCGAGCACCTCGATGTGGCTGGCGTCGTAGTCGTTCTCGTTGGGGGTCGCCCGCTTGGTCGCCACGGCGCGGGCGAGCGCCGCCTTGACCTCGGCGGCGCGCGCGGCGGGCTTTTCGACGGGCTTGCGGACCGCCGCGGAGGCGGAGCCGAACAGGTCTTCGTGGGCCATGGCGCGTGGCGTGTTCCCGATTGGCGCGTCCGCGGACGGACGGCGAGAGCGAGGCGACCGCGAGCGTCGCCGCCCACCGCTCGCCGCAGCGAATCGGTCAGGATCGTCGCACGGATCGGCCGATCGCGGAATGTTGCCGCAGGCCGGGCCGCCCCGCGATCCACGGCGATCGCGCCACCCGAGGGCTTCACGGCATCGTCGTCGGTGTATCGTATGCGAACGGATCGCGTGCGATCCCCCGCGCCGTCGCCCGCCGCCCGTCGCCCGCCGTCCCGGAGACCCGATCATGCCCGTCGCCCCGATCCGTTCCGGCCGCCTTGGTCGCCTCGCCGGCCTTCTCGTCCTGGCCGCCACCGCGGCGGTTCCGGCCGTCGCCGCCGAGCGCGCCGTCGAGGTCGGAGGCCACCGCTACGTCGTCCACGGTCTGGTCGGGGTCGGTCGCATCCCGGCGGCGACGCGCGACGGCCTCGGCGAGACCTTCGGCTCCGGGTCGGGCATGGCGATGGACCCGGCCGCCTGGCACCGCACCGCCACCGGCTACGCCGGCGCGCTGTGGCTCCTGCCCGACCGCGGCTACAACGTCGAGGGCACCACCGACTATCGCGCGCGCTTCAACCGCATCGAAGTGACCCTGACCCCGGCTCCCGACGGGGCGAGCGGCTTGCCCCAGACCCAGGTCGACGCGCGCATCACCGCCACCACACTGCTCACCGACGAGACCGGCGAGCCGATGACCGGCCTCGATCCGGTCGGCGTGCGGGCGCCCCGCGCCGGGCTGCCGCGTCTGCCCCAGGCGGTGAACGGCCGCGTCAGTCTCGACCCGGAAGCGATCGTCCACCTCGCCGACGGCGGCTTCTTCGTCTCCGACGAATACGGCCCCTTCGTCTATCGCTTCTCCTCGGAGGGCAAACTCCTGTCGGCGATCGAGCCGCCGGCCGCCTTCCTGCCGATCCGCAAGGGCAAGGTCGACTTCTCCTCGAACAACCCCGGCCCCGGCGCGCCGACCCCCGACCCGAAGAACCCCGAGCGCGGGCGCCAGAACAACCAGGGCCTCGAGGGATCGGCGCTCACCCCGGACGGCCGCTTCCTGGTGTCGGTGCTGCAGAGCGCCACCCGCCAGGACGGCGGCGACGACTCCGCCACCCGCCGCTACACCCGCGCCCTGATCTGGGACGTCGCCGATCCGGCCGCGCCCAAACTGGTCCACGAGTACGTCGTGCCACTGCCGGTCTTCACCGACGCCAAGGGCAAGACCACTGTCGCCGCCCAGAGCGAACTCGCGGCGATCGGCGAGGGGCGCTTCCTGCTGCTCGCCCGCGACAGCAACAACGGCCACGGCGTCAAGGGCGACACCTCGCTCTATCGCAAGATCGAGATCCTCGACTTCGCCGGCGCCACCGACATCCGCGGCACTTATGACGAAGTGACCCCGGTGGCGCCCAAGGGCGTGCTCGCCGACGGCGTCGAGCCGGCGACTCTGACCCCCTTCGTCGATCTCAACGACAATGCCGAACTCGGCCGCTTCGGCCTGCACAACGGCAAGCCCGACGACGAGAACCTGTTGTCGGAGAAGTGGGAGGCGATGGGTCTGGTCCCGACCCTCGATCCCGCACGTCCCGACGACTTCTTCCTGTTCGTGGCCAACGACAACGACTTCATCACCCAGAAGGGCTTCCAGGTCGGTGCCGCTTACGCCGACGCCGGCGGCGCCGAGGTCGACACCATGTTCCTGGTGTGGCGCGTGACCTTGCCGGGCCTCGCCCGGCGCTGAAGTCGGCAGCGCCGGCCGCCCGCAACCGAATCTTCAGCCCCTGGCCCCAGGATGGACCCGGGACGGAGATCGGCGACGGGGAGTGGACCATTGAGCGGAGGATCGGACGCGGCCGCGCCGCAGGCGCCGACGTCGGCGCTGGAGCGCTTCCTGAAACCGCATGTCGCGGTGATCGCTCTCGCCTTCGCGCTGGTGCTGCTGCGCTTCGTCGCCTCCTGGCCGACCATCGGCGAAGTCTTCCACGACACCGACGACGCCATGCGCCTCGTCGAGGTGCGCGATTTTCTCGCCGGACAGGGCTGGTTCGATCTCCACCAGTATCGCCTCGACCCACCGGCCGAATTGCCGATGCACTGGTCGCGCTTCGTCGATCTGCCGATCGCCGTGCTGATCGGCCTGTTCGGCGTGGTCTTCGAGCCGGCGCTGGCCGAGCGCGCGGCGATGATCCTGTGGCCGCCGCTGACCCTGATCCCCGTGCTGCTGGCGCTGCGCTCGCTCGCCGGCCGCTTCGGCGGATCCTTCGCGGCGCTCCCGGCGGTCTATCTCGCCGCGACCTGCGCGCCGGTGATCGCCCAGTTCGTGCCCGGCCGCATCGACCATCACAACGTCCAGATCGCGCTGACCCTGTGGCTTCTCGACGCCGTGGCGGCACCGCCGTCGCCGCGCCGCGGCCTGTTCGCCGGTCTGCTGATCGCCGCCATGACCGCGGTCGGCATGGAGACGCTGCCCTTCGTGCTGATCGTCGCCGCCGGCTTCGCGCTGCGCTGGGTGGTGATCGGCGATCCCGATCGCATCGTCGGCGTGTGGGGCGCGACCGTCGCGGTCGCCGTCCCGGCGATCGCCGCCGCCACCCTGCCGGTCGCCGAATGGACCCGGCCGGCCTGTGACGCCCTGTCGATCTCCTATGTCGCGGTCGCGACGGTCGGCGGCCTCGGCCTGGCGATCGCCTCCCGCGCCCGCCTCGGTCTTCCCGGGCGCCTCGTCGCCTTGGGCGTCGTCGCAGCTCTCGCGCTCGC
Source organism: Siculibacillus lacustris (assembly GCF_004328075.1). Taxonomy (GTDB): domain Bacteria; phylum Pseudomonadota; class Alphaproteobacteria; order Rhizobiales; family Ancalomicrobiaceae; genus Siculibacillus; species Siculibacillus lacustris. Next base: position 83,279 of record NZ_SJFN01000013.1, read on the forward strand.
CGCCTTCGCCGCCCCCGATCCGCGCTGCCTCGCCGGGCCCTTCGCCGGGATCACGCCGCAGGTTCGCGCCCTGTGGCTGGACAACGTCGCCGAGGTCCAGCCCTGGCTGACCTTCACGAGGGCTCACCCGGTCGACGGCCTCGTCGCGATGCTCTTGCCGGGGCTCGGCCTCGTCGCCGCGGCGCTGCTCGCCCGCGATCCCGCCATCCGCACCCGCCTCGGCTTTTCCGTGCTCGTCGCCTCCGCGCTCGCCGCTCTGGCGATCGGCCTCACGCAGATCCGCACCATGGTCTATGCCGACGCGCTCGCGGTGCCGCTGGTCGCCGCGCTGATCGGCCTGATCGGCGCCGAGGCGCGTGGGCGCGGCCGCTCGGCGGTCGTCGCGGTGCTGGTCGGCACCATCCTGGCGTCCTCGTCGCTCGCCACCGTGGTGATCGGCCGATTGGCGCCGGCCTCGTGGTCGAACACCGCCGGCGGCCCGGCGATCCTCGGCGGCGCTTCGGCGACCGCGAACGATGACGAGGGGGCCGCGGCGCGCGGGCCGACCTGCCTGACGCTGGCGCATTACCGGGCGCTCGCCCGCCTGCCCGTCGGCCTGGTCGCCGCCGACATCGATCTCGGCCCCTCGATCCTCGCCGCCACGCCCCATGCGGTGATCGCCGCGCCCTATCATCGGATGCAGCGCGGCATCGTCGACGCCGACCGGATGATCAACGGCGATCCCGCCACCGCCTTTGCCGCACTCGACGCCCGCAAGGTCGACTACATTGTCCACTGCGCCGCCGAAGGCCCCGCCACCAGCACCGGCGGACCCAAGCCCGGCGGTCTGCTCGCCCGCCTACTGGCCGGCGAGGGCTCGACCCGCATCGAGGAGATCCCCGGCGATCCGGCGGTCCGGGTATTCCGCCTGCGCCCCGGCAGCGCCTTCGCCGGTGCCGCAACGTTAACCGGCCGTTGACCACGGATCGACGCGGGGCCTGCGCCGCTCGGTGTGTTTACGCTTTCTTGGACCGCTAAAATCATACTGGTCCCAACGAAGAAACCGGGCCCGACGGCTCGCGGCTCGTCAAGGGTCGCCCCGTCGGGCGCCGACACCGGAGCCGGAAGGGATCGAGGCGAGACCCGTGACGGGCCACGCCGAAGATCGCCGTCCGCCGGCCGGATGAGGGATGGGCATGATGCGCGTGGATGCCGACGTTCTCGTGATCGGAGCCGGCCCCGCCGGCCTCACGAGTTCCTATCTGCTCAGCAAGGCGGGCCGAAGCGTGATCGTGCTGGAGCGCGATCCCACCCGCGTCGGCGGCATCTCGCGGACCGTCGACTACAAGGGCTTCCTGTTCGACATCGGCGGCCACCGCTTCTTCTCGAAGTCCAAGGAGGTGGTGGCGCTGTGGCGCGAACTGCTGCCCGACGACTTCCTGGAGCGGCCGCGCACCTCGCGGATCTTCTACCGCAACAAGCTCTATTCCTATCCGCTCAAGGCCTTCGAGGCGCTGTGGAACCTCGGCCTGCTGCAGTCGGCGGCCTGTGTCGCCTCCTACGCCTGGGCGCGGGTCAAGCCGGTCGCCGAGCCGAAGACCTTCCACCAGTGGGTCCGCAACCAGTTCGGCGAACGCCTGTTCGGGATCTTCTTCAAGACCTACACCGAGAAGGTGTGGGGCATGTCCTGCGACGACATCTCCGCCGATTGGGCGGCCCAGCGCATCAAGGGGCTGAACCTCGGCGCCGCGGTGTGGAACGCCCTGACCCGGTCGTTCCGGCGGAGCGCGGCCGTGGCCAAGGACGGCGAGGTCATCAAGACGCTGATCGAATCCTTCGACTATCCGCGCAAGGGCCCGGGCATGATGTGGGAGGCGGCCGCCGCCAAGACCCGCGCCCAGGGCGGCCGCATCCTGATGGGCCGCAGCCTCGGCGCCATGCGCTTCGACGCCGCGACCGGCATCTGGACCGTCACCGCGACCACCGCCGACGGCGAGACCGAAACCTTCACCGCCCGCCACGTGATCTCCTCGGCGCCGATCCGCGAACTCGCCGATGCGGTTCAGCCGGCGCCCTTGTCGCTGTTCTCGGCGCGCGCGCTGAAGTACCGCGACTTCATCACCGTGGCGCTGATCACCACCAAGAAGGACCTGTTCGCCGACAACTGGATCTACATCCACGACCCCTCGGTGAAGGTCGGCCGCGTCCAGAACTTCCGCTCGTGGTCGCCCGAGATGGTGCCCGACCCGAACCTCGCCTGCCTCGGGCTCGAATATTTCTGCTTCGAGGGCGACGACATGTGGACCAAGTCGGATGCCGATCTGATCGCGCTGGCCTCGGACGAGATCGAGCGGATCGGGCTGGTGCCCAAGGACACGGTGGTCGACGCCTGCGTGGTGCGCCAGCCCAAGGCCTATCCGGTCTACGACGACGACTACAAGCACCACGTCAAGATGGTCCGCCTCGACCTCGAGCGCGCCTATCCGACGCTGCATCTGGTCGGTCGCAACGGCATGCACAAATACAACAACCAGGACCACGCGATGATGACCGCGATGCTGACGGTCGAGAACATCCTCGCCGGCGAGCGCCTGTGGGACACCTGGAACGTCAACGAGGACGCCGAATATCACGAGGCCGGCGGCTCCGGCGTGGCCGCCGCGCTCGGCAGCGAACGGCTGGTGCCGCGCCGCATCGCCTGACCGGCGCTCGCCCGCTCGAAAGACTCGAAGCCCCCGGACCGGATCGGTCGCGGGGGCTTCGTTTCGTGCGGGGGCGCGCGTGCAGCGGGGCGCCGTCCGGCTTCGGGATCGAGGGCGACCTCGTTGCATCGATCCGGTCGGACAGGGGACCGCCGGACGCGCGGATCGCCTCACCAGCCCCAGAAGAACAGCCACCAGGCGGTGTCGGAGATCGCGATCGCCGGCAGCATTGCCACCAGCGTCGCCGCCCGCGCCACCACCGAGCGGCGATAGAGCCCGGCGACCCGCCAGATCAGCCACGCCGACCACGTCGAAGCGCCGGCGAGCAGCCCGATACGCAGCGGCTCGACCCAGTCCATGACGATCCCGTCGGACTTCAGCAGCGTCACGGTCAGCGCCGACAGGCCGAGGAACACGCCGGTGCCGGCCATCGGGATCAGCGTCTGGGCATAGTGGTGGAAGCGCCGGCTCGACCAGCCGCCGCCGATCAGCGAAGCGATCACCAGACCGATCGCGATCACGCCGCCGATCACCGTCGCGGTGGCCAGGATGTAGGTGACCAGCAGGGCGCCGTCGAGCAGCGACAACACGTCGTTCTGCGCCGGATAATGGGTCAGGATCCACCACGGCGGGGTGACGGTCAGCGGCCACAGGATGCCGGCGTCCGCCAGCCCGTCGGCGACCATCTGCTTGGCGTCGATGAACCACGGGCTCGACGACCAGTGGAAGGCGCCGACCGCGATGCCCATCAGGCCGAAGACGATCAGAGCCGTCTCCCACGGGTCGGGCCGGTCGCCGGCGACATGGACGATCTCGTGGTTGGGCGAGCGCCGCGAGAGGGTGATCGAGCCACCGCGGAAGCCCGAGCAGCGCCCGCACATGTGGCAATGGCTGTTGCCGCGCATGGTCGGCAGGGCGACCATCGGCGCGCAGTTGATGCGTTCGGGCTTGGCGCCGGTGAGCCGGAAGGCGTCCCAGCGCGCGCCGTCGACCCGGAAATGCACCGGCGCCAACTTGGACAATACCCGGAACACGCCGTTGACCGGGCACAGGAAGCGGCACCACACCCGCTTGTCGCGGCCCCACAGGTAACCGACCCCGACCGCCGCGACGGTCGAGCCGCCGAGGATCACCAGGACCGGGGCAGGGTACTGATAGACGCTGATCATCTGGCCGTAGATCGTCGTCGAGGCGAAGGCGACGAACGGCCAGCCGGCCCAGGTCACGATGCGCGGGATGGCGCCGGCCCGGCCGTGGCGACTGGCGAGCTCGGTCAGCGCGCCTTCCGGGCACATCAATCCGCACCACACCCGCCCGACCAGCACCATCGACACCAGCACGAAGGGCCACCAGATGCCCCAGAACACGAACTGCGCGAACAGCGTGGCGTGGCTCCAGACGTGGTCGAGGCGGCCGGGCAGCGGCACGATCACCGGCACCACGATCAGCGTCACGTAGATCGCCACCATCGTCCACTGCACCGCATGGATCGCCGTGCGATGGCGCAGCAGGAGGTCGCCGACCTTGGCGAGGACGACGTCGATGCGCGCGCCGATCCGGTCGGTCGGCTCGGCCGCGCGGTCGTCCGGTGCGGCCTCCAGAATGTCGCCGAGGCTCATGACCGCACCTCCCGGACAGGCAGGGTGATCGCCTTGGGCGGCGTCACCAGACGCCACACCAGGAGCCCGTAGGAAACCCACAGCAGGAGCGTGGTCAGATCCGGCCGCGCCCGATAGCCGGTCAGCGCCGCCACGAAACCGCCGACGAAGGTGCCGTCGTCGAGCAGCCAGGCGGTGCTCCACAGCGGCTTCGACAGGGTCGGCAGGAGATCCAGGCCGATCAGCCGATCGACGCCGGTGGTCAACATCGCCAGCGCCAGGAACAACAGCATGATCTCGGTCGCCTGGAAGAAGGTCCGCCACGACAGCACCCGGCCGCCGAGCTGCAGCAGCCCGTAGGTGGCGACCGCCGCGAGGAGCCCGCCGAGCGCCGCGGCGATCGGCGCGACCAGCGCGCTGCCCGACATGGTGGCGAAGGTCCCCCACAGGAACACCACCGTCTCCGATCCCTCGCGCGCCACCGCGACCGTCGCCAGGACGAACACGCCCCAGCCGCTCGCCCGCGCCGAGGCCGCCGACAAGCCGCTCTCGAGATTGCGTTTGAGGTTGCGCCCGTGGCGCCGCATCCACGCGACCATCTGCAGGATCAATCCGGCGGCGAGGAACACCATGACGATCTGGAACCAGTCCTGACCCTCGTCGCCGAAGGCCTCGGCGAAGAACAGGAGCGCCACGGCCAGCGCCGCCGCCACCGCGAGCCCGGCGCCGACGCCGCCCCACAGCCAGGCCCGGCCGCCGGCGAGGCCGCGCACCGCGCCCTCGCGGGCGAGCCAGGCGTTGAGAATGCCCACCACCAACAGGGCCTCGACGCTCTCGCGCCAGACGATGAAGGCGATCTGTCCGAACTGGCCACCCATATGCTGCTGCCTCATACGTCTCGGTCGATGCCGCGTCGCGCGGGTAGGGTCACTTGGCGACCACCACGGCCCGCGGCATGTCGAGATGGAAATCGTCGAAGAACGGATATTCCCCCGGATCGAGGCGACGGATCACCATCACCGTGTCCGATCCCGGGGCGATCACCTTTTCCTTGCGCAATTCGAGGCTCTCGAACTCGGCCGGGGTCGTGCCGACATTGGCCAGTTCCAGACGCAGCCGGGTGTCGGCCGGCACCTCGAGGCGCAGCGGCGTGATCACGCCGTCGCGGAATTCGATGCGGTAGGTCTTCTCGTCCTCGGCGCGGGCCGAGCCGAAGGCCACCGCGACGATGGCCACGGCGGCGCCGAGACGGAGGATGCGATGCGCGATGGTCATGCCCGATGCCCTCCCGGGGGCGGGAGCGGCCATGACGGCCGCCCTCGCGAAGCGCCTCAGTAGGCGCCCTTCTTGCCGATGCCGGCATAGGTGAACTCATAGCTCACCGTGAAGGTGTCGAACCACTTGCCGACGCCGGTCTCCTTGTCGATGTGGCGGCCGAAGTGGTTGCCGTGGGTCGAGTTGGGCGGCGAGATCGTGTAGGTCAGGCGGTACTTGCCGGGGCCGGCCATCTTGACGTTGTCACCGTAGTGCGGTCCGTCGCTGGCCACCATCGGCATGAAGTCGCCGGCGATCTTGGTGTTGTCGTCGAGCTTCACCAGTTCGAACTTGATCGCCAGATAGGGCATCCAGTCGCCTTCGGCGAAGCCGCTCTTGTTGCCCTTGGCGGCATGGATGTCGGCTTCGAGATGGACGTCGGAGTCGGCGGCGGGCTTCATCATGCCCGGCGGGTCCATCTCGATCGGCTGCAGATAGACCGCGCCGATCTCCATGCCGGCCACCGACTGGGGCTTGCCGATCGGGTATTCCTTGGCGGCGGCGCCGAGGGTGGCGGCGGCGAAGAGCGCCGTGGCGAGCCCGATGCGGGCGGACGTCGAATGCATGTCGCAGTCTCCTCTGGCGGCCGGCGACGGACGGCTTTCGGGCCGATCCGACGCGGGCCCTGGCGGTGGCTCCCTCGGAGTGCGGCGGGTGGACCGCCGCGTCTCCGGTGCGTCTGAACCAGCGATAACGAATATGCGAATGATTTGCAATATCAAGTAATGCTACCTAGCCACATTGAAATCGCTCTAGAATTCAAAGGTGGACACCGCCCGGAGCCGGCGTCCGGGAGGCCGCGGCGGGCAGGAGAGGCGGCCCGGAACGCCGGCCCGGAGCCCCCTCGGACGTGCCGTCCGACCGGGTCGAGGAGACCGCTGGACCGCGGGAATCGGCGCCGGCGAGGGCAGGAGAGGCCCCCGCTTTCGGCCGCGGGCGGAGGTCGTGAGCCGGCTCGGGATCGGTGCGATCGGGCCCGTGTCGGTGGTCGCCGGTCGCGCTTCCGCACCGCGAGAGGTGGATGTGTGCATCTGCGACAATTCGCCTCGGGACGTGCCGCGCTGCGGGGAAACCCCGACTGGATCTTTGACCGCGACCTGCCTAGACGAAGGGACGAGCCCTCCCGCCCTTGCCCTCCGGGCCCCTCCGACCGCCGAGGCATCGATGAACGATCTCTCCAGCCTGCAACGTCTCGCCGCCGTTCTCGCCGCCGCCCGCCGCGACGGCGTCAAGCTCCAATCCGTCGATCCCGACCTGGTGCCGCTCGACGACGCCGGCGCCGATGCGGTCCAGGATCTGGTGCTGGCCGGCGCCGGTGCGATCGGCGCCTACAAGGTGTTCCAGGTCGCCGACGGCCCGGGCTGCCTCGGCCAGATCCCGGCCGCCCGCATCCTCGCTTCGCCCGCGCCGCTGCCCGCCGTCGACGGGCTCAAGGTCGAGGCCGAGATCGCCTTCCTGGTCGGCGCCGGATTGCCCGGTCGCGCCGACGGCGCGCCCTACCGCGCCGAAGAGGTCGCCGACGCCCTGTCGGGCGCCTTCGCGGCGCTGGAGATCGTCGAGAGCGCCTTCGTCGAGGCCCCCAAGCCCGCCCCGCTGCTGGCCCGCGCCGACAACATGAGCAACTGGGGTCTGATCACCAGCCCGGTGGTCGCCGAATGGCAGATCCTGCCGCTCGAGACCGTCGCGGTGCGGCTGGAGATCGACGGCCGGGTGATCGTCGACCGTCGCGGCGGCCATCCCTCGGGCGACCCCTTCCATCCGATGGTGTGGCTCGCCAACGAGCTCGTCCGCCGTGGCCGCGGCCTGCGTGCCGGGCAGATGGTCACCACCGGCGCCTTCGGCGGCTCCCATCCGATCCGCCCCGGCGAGACGGCGATCGCCACCATCGAAGGCTTCGCCCCGGTCTCCTGCCGCCTCGGCTGACCGGTTCACGTCTCACCGACACCCACACCCCGCTCGGTCGCCCGCGCGGGGTGTCTTCGTCTCGGACGGGGGAGGGGCGGATCGCGCCCTCAGGCGACGGAGATCGGCCGCTGCGGTACCGGCAGCGACTGCGGCGTCAGGCGCCGCTCCAGCACCGCGAAGGCGGTGGTCAGGGCGTAGTTCATCGCCAGATAGATCGCGCCGGCCACCGACAGCACCTCGAAGGCCCGGAAGGTCTCCGAGACCAGCGAATAGGCGAGGCCGGTCACCTCGAACAGGGTGATGATCGAGGCCAGCGACGTCGCCTTGACCATGATCACCACTTCGCTGGTATAGGCCGGCAGCGCCTGACGGATGGCGATCGGCAGGATGATCCGCCGGAGCATGGTGAAGCGCGTCATGCCGCACACCCGCGCCGCCTCGATCGCCCCGTTCGGGACCGCATTGAGACCGCCGCGCAGCACTTCCGCCTGATAGGCGGCGGTGTTCAGCGCCAGCGCGGTGATCGCGCACCAATAGGGTTCGCGTAAGAAAGGCCACAGGAACGACTGGCGCACGAATCCGAGCTGGCCGAGCCCGTAGTAGATCAGGAAGATCTGGACCAGCAGCGGCGAGCCGCGCAGCACGAAGACATAGGCCGACACCAGCCAGTTGCCGATCGTCGAGGCGCGCCGCACCAGGGTCAGGGCCAGCGCCAGCACGCCGCCGATCGCCACCGAACTGGTGACCAGCGTCAGCGTCACCGGTACGCCCTCGATCAGCGTCAGGAAGGTCTCGGAGAGGAAGCCGAATTCGGTCATGCCCGTCGCCCTCCGCCGCTCGGCATGCCGCGCATCGCCCAGCGCTCGGCGCGCCGGAAGGCGGCACCGGAGAAGGTCGTGACGACCAGGAACAGCGCCGCGCCGGTGGCGTAGAAGGAGAAGGCGGCGCCGGTCGAGCCGACCGCGATGCGGGTCTGGTTCATGATCTCCACCAGCCCGACCACCGAGATCAGTGCCGATTCCTTGATCACCAATTGCCACACGTTGCCCATGCCGGGCAGCGCGAAGCGCAGGGTCTGCGGCGCGATGATCCGGCGCAGCATCAGCAGGCGTCCCATTCCCGCGACCCGCGCCGCCTCGAGCTCGCCGCGCGGAATCGCCTGATAGGCGCCGCGCAGCACTTCGGTCTCGTAGGCGCCCGACACGATGCCGACCGCCAACGTGCCGACCACGAAGCCGTTGAGGCCGAAGAAGCCCTGATGGCCGAGCAGGCGGGCGATCGAGCCGATCGCCTGGGATCCGCCGAAATAGAGCAGGTAGATCACCAGGAGATCGGGGATGCCGCGCAGAATCGTGGTGTAGGCGGTCGCCGCGCCGCGCGCGACGACCGATCCCGACAGTTTCGCCCAGCATCCGAACATGCCGAAGACGATCCCGACGCCGAAGGCGGCGATCGACACGGCGAGCGTCATCAGGGTGGCCTGCGCGAGCGCCGCCCCCCAACCGCGCGGGCCGAAGCCGATCAACGTGAAATAGGCGATGAGACCGTCCACGACGATTGTCCGATCACTGCCGCGGGGTGGTGTCGACGTGGAACCACTTCAACGCCAGCGTCTTCACGGTGCCGTCTTCGATGGTGCTCTTGATCGCCGCGTCGAGCTTGGCCTTGAGATCCGGCTGATCCTTGAGGATGCCGAAGGCCGAGCCGATGCCGAGCAGACCGTCGTAGAACTTCGGTCCGGCCAGCACGATCTTGCCCTCGGACTGCTCGAGCGTCGACACTAGGCTGGAGCCCGAGGCGAAGATCGCGTCGACGCGGCCGGCCTTGAGGTCGAGGTCCTCTTCCTGGGTGGTCTCGTAGACCCGGGTCTTGACCCCCTTGAGGTAGGTCTTGGCGAAGTCGAGCTGGATGGTCGCGGTCTGCACGGCGAGCGTCTTGCCTTCGAGCGCCTTGGTGGCGATCTCGGTCGAGCTCTTGGTCGTGCCTTCGTCGGTCAGATAGATCCGCGCGTCGGCGCCGAGCGCCTTGGCGAGCGGGTTGTCGGCCATCACCGCGAAGGTCGAGGGCGAGTTGGTGTAGGGGATCGAGAAGTCGATCACTTCCAGGCGCTTCGGCGTGATGCTCATGCCCGACATGATCGCGTCGTACTTGCCGGAGAGCAGGCCGGGGATGATGCCCTTCCATTCCTGGATGACCGTCTCGCACTTCAGCTTGGCGCGGGTGCAGATCACCTCGAGCAGGTCCGGCTCGAAGCCGATCACCTTGCCGTCCGGGGTCTGGCTGTTGAAGGGCGGGAAGGCGCCTTCGGTGGCGACCCGGAGCGTCGTCCACTCCTTGGCGGTGACGGTGGTCGCGGCGAGCGGCAGGGCGGCGAGAGCGACGGCGGCGATGGCGAGGGATGCGAGCTTCGACATGGGAGACCTCGTGGGCTTCGGGCTCAACGGCGGGATCTGCGGCGTGGCCTCGGGTCTTGGGCCCGCCGCCGCGCGGACGGCGAGCCCCGATCCGGTTCGACCGGTCGGGCGACCGGTCGTGGCGAAATCCGTCCCCGAGCGCCACGCCGTGGCCCGAGGGGACGGAGAAGTCAGCGGGCCTTCGACGCCTTGGCCATGTCGAGCGGCGGCACGGCGTCGGCGGGGAGCGGCGACAGGAACGGCGTGCCGGCGCGCCAGGCTTCGAACTCCCGGCGGGCGCGGGCGATGGTCACCTCGTCGGCGAACAGGTCGCCGGCGGTGGTCGCCATGATCTTGGCGGCATGGGTCATCCCCTTGTGGGCGGCCGGGGCCTTGCCCTGGGCGACCAACTGCCAGGAATGGCCGGGCGTGCCGACCGCATAGCAGGCGACCCGCGCCTGCACCGTCGGCACCACCCAGCTGACGCTGCCGACGTCGGTCGACCCGACGAAGTCCGCCGACCACGCGTCGGGCGGGATGATCGTCTCGCTGAGCGGATTGGGCTGGGTCACCGGCAGGCCGGCGCGCTTGTACGCAGCCGAAATCTCCTCGGCCGACAGGGTCGCGCGGAAGCGCGCCGCGAAGGCCTGATCGGCGGCGTCGAACGGTACCGGCCCGAGCCGCACGATCGCCTGATGCATCGCCTGCTCGAGCGGCCCGTTGCCGATCAGATTGGCGTCGCCCGACAGCACCGTGACTTTGACCGAGGTTTCGGTCATCAGCGTCGCGCCTTCGGCGATCTTGCGCACCCGGGCGACCAGCGTGTGCATGTCGGCGAGCTCGCGGGCGCGGATCAGGTAGCGCACCGTCGCTTTGGCCTGGACCACGTTGGCGGCGATGCCGCCGCCGTCGACGATCGCGTAGTGGACGCGCGCCGAGGACGGCATGTGCTCGCGCATGTAGTTGACGCCGACGTTCATCAACTCGACCGCGTCGAGCGCCGAACGGCCGAGTTCCGGCGATGCGGCGGCATGGCTGGCGCGGCCGGTGAAGTGGAAGTCCATTTCGCTGCAGGCCAGCGACACCGGCGCGTTGACCCCGGTGAAGGCCGCCGGATGCCAGCAGATCGCCACGTCGACGTCGGAGAACACCCCGTCGCGGGCCATGAAGGTCTTGGCCGAGCCGCCTTCTTCCGCCGGGCAGCCGTAGTAGCGCACCCGTCCCGGCCGGCCGGTCTCGGCGAGCCAGTCCTTGATCGCCGCGGCGGCGAGCAGCGAAGCGGCGCCGAGCATGTTGTGGCCGCAGCCGTGGCCGTGGCCGCCGGCTTCGACCGGGGTCGGCGTGTCGACGCCGGCCTGCTGGCTGAGCCCCGGCAGCGCGTCGTATTCGCCGAGGATGGCGATCACCGGACCACCTTCGCCGGCTTCCCCGACCATCGCGGTCGGCAGCCCGGCGATGCCGGTGGTGACCCGGAAGCCCTCGCGCTCGAGCATCGCCGCGTGGAGGCCGGCGGCGTGGGTCTCGGTGTAGTTGAGCTCCGGCACGTCCCAGATGCGGTCGGACAGTTCGGCGTAGGCCGCCCAGCGTCCGTCGATCAGATCCCAGAGCCGTTCACTGTTCTGCGTCACATGAGTCTCCTCGTGGATCGTCGCGGCGATCCGTGGGCGGTCAGCCGCGACGGGCCAGATGGCTGGTCAGGAATTGCCGGCAGCGCTCGGACACCGGTTGCTCGAACACCTGCTCGGGCGGCCCCTCTTCCTCGATGCGGCCCTGATGCAGGAACACCGCCCGATTGGAGACGTCGCGCGCGAAATTCATCTCGTGGGTGACGATCAGCATCGTCCGCCCTTCCTCGGCCAGCGCCCGGATCACCAGCAGCACCTCGCCGACCAGTTCCGGATCGAGCGCCGAGGTCGGCTCGTCGAACAGCAGGGCGCGCGGATGGGTGGCCAGCGCCCGGGCGATCGCCGCCCGCTGCTGCTGCCCGCCCGACAGCTCGGCCGGATAGGCGTTGCGCTTCTCGACGATGCCGACCTTGTCGAGCAGGGCCTCGGCCTCGGCGATGCATTCGGCGCGCTGCCGCTTGTGGACGTGGATCGGCGCCTCGATGACGTTCTCGAGGATCGTCATGTGGGACCACAGATTGAAGCTCTGGAACACGAAGCCGAGGCGGCCGCGCACCCGCTGGACCTGGGCGTCGTCGGCGGCGCGGCGGCCGTGGCGCGTCTCGCGCATCGCGATGGTCTCGCCGGCGACCGCGATCTCGCCCGAATCGGGCATCTCCAGCAGCGGGATGCAGCGCAGCATGGTGCTCTTGCCGGAGCCGCTCGACCCGATGATCGCCACCACGTCGCCGTCGCCCGCTTCGAGCGACACACCGCGCAGCACTTCGATTCCGCCGAAACTCTTGTGGACGTCGTTCAGGCTGAGGACGGTCGGCACGCTCGTCTTCCCTCGAAGGCCGCGTGCCGCGAAATACTCGCGGCCGGGCGTCATTGGTCGGTCACCTTAGAGAGGCGTTGTACGACCGTCAAAGGTGGGATTGACCCGCATGGGGGCCGATTCTGCCGAAATCGGCGTCGTTTTGCCTGCGTCTGCCGCAGATCCGTTGCGCGGACCCCGCGGCGCGCGCAAACCGCTTCCGGACGCCGCGCTCGCCAACGACGACGGGGCGCCCGAAGGCGCCCCGCGAAGATTGCACGATGATCCGAGGACCGATCAGCAGGAGTAGTACATCTCGTACTCGACCGGATGCGGGGTCATCTCGTAGCGCATCAGCTCTTCGTACTTGAGCTCGATGTAGCTCTCGATGAAGTCCGCGTCGAACACGCCGCCGGCCTGGAGGAAGCCGCTGTCCTTCTTGAGGCTGTCGAGCGCCTCGCGGAGCGAACCCGACACGGTCGGGATCTTCTTGAGCTCCTTCGGGGGCAGATCGTACAGGTTCTTGTCCATCGCCTGACCCGGATGGGTCTTGTTGGCGATGCCGTCGAGACCGGCCATCAGCATCGCCGCGAAGGCGAGATAGGGGTTGGCGGTCGGGTCGGGGAAGCGGACTTCCAGACGCTTGGCCTTGGGCGAGGTGGCGTAGGGGATGCGCACCGAAGCCGACCGGTTACGGGCGGAGTAGGCGAGCAGCACCGGGGCCTCGTAGCCCGGGACCAGACGCTTGTAGGAGTTGGTCGACGGGTTGGTGAAGGCGTTGAGCGCCTTGGCGTGCTTCAGGATGCCGCCGATGTAGAACAGGCAGGTCTCGGAGAGATCGGCGTACTGGTTGCCGGCGAACACCGGCTTGCCGTCCTTCCAGATCGACTGATGGACGTGCATGCCCGAGCCGTTGTCGCCGAAGATCGGCTTCGGCATGAAGGTCGCGGTCTTGCCGTAGGCCTGGGCGACCTGATGGATCGCGTACTTGTAGATCTGCAGATGGTCGGCGACCTTGGTCAGCGGCGCGAACTTGATGCCGAGTTCGTGCTGGGCCGAGGCGACCTCGTGGTGATGCTTCTCGACGGCGACGCCCATCTTGGCCATCATCGACAGCATTTCGCCGCGGATGTCCTGGTAGCTGTCGATCGGCGGGACCGGGAAGTAGCCGCCCTTGGTGCGGACGTGATGGCCCTGGTTGCCACCCTCGTACTCGGTCGCGGTGTTGATCGGCAGTTCCGGATCGTCGACCTTGAAGCCCGTGTTGTAGGGGTCGGCGGAGTACTTCACGTCGGAGAAGATGAAGAACTCGGCTTCCGGGCCGAAGTAGGCGACGTCGCCCACGCCGGACGCCTTGAGGAAGGCCTCGGCCTTCTTGGCGATGCCGCGCGGATCGCGCGAATAGCGCTCACCGGTCGACGGCTCGAGAATGTCGCAGACGATGACCAGCGTGTTCTGGGCGAAGAAGGGGTCGATGAAGGCCGATTCCGGATCCGGCACGAGGATCATGTCGGACTCGTTGATGGCCTTCCAGCCGGCGATCGACGAACCGTCGAACATCGTGCCCTCGGCGAACATCTCCTCGTCGACGAGGCTCACGTCGAAGGTGACGTGCTGCCACTTGCCGCGCGGGTCGGTGAAGCGGAGGTCGACATACTTGACGTCCTGCTCCTTGATGAGGGCGAGTACGTCCTGCGCAGTCTTCGTCATGGGAGAGTTCCCTTTTGCTGGTGTGTGCTCTGTGCCCGGTGCCTGACTCGCGACGTCGGCGGGCAAGGAGGGGAGGAGGGTCGGGACCCCCGGCCACGATCGTCAGATCGCGTCGAGGCCCGTTTCGCCGGTGCGGATGCGCACCGCTTCTTCGATGTTGGAGACGAAGATCTTGCCGTCGCCGATCCGCCCGGTCTGGGCGGCCTTGCGGATCGCTTCGACGGCCTTTTCGACCGTCTCGTCCGGCAGTACGATCTCGACTTTCACCTTGGGCAGGAAGTCCACCACGTACTCTGCACCACGGTACAGTTCGGTGTGACCCTTCTGGCGGCCGAAGCCCTTCGCCTCGGTGACGGTGATGCCCTGGAGACCGACCTCCTGGAGAGCTTCCTTCACCTCGTCGAGCTTGAAGGGCTTGATGATGGCCTCGATCTTCTTCATCGCCTTCCGATACTCCGAAGAAACAAGAGGGGACCGGATCGAGAGACCGGCCCGCGCCCGTCATTAGCACAGCGCGTGCCACGCGTAGGGTCGACCCACGACCACAAAGGGATGGTCCGGAAACGGCGCCTTTCGACGAGCACTCCCCGACGATCGAACACTAAGCCTCGGATCAAGGATTGGGCAAATGAAAAAATACTGGGCATTCGCACTGCACAACCGGCGATCCGGTGCTCCGGAACGGGGTTCGGAGAGCACGACGGGCCGCCTCCGACGCCTCGGCGCAGCGATTTTGCTCGTCACGGGGCTCGTCGGGGCGGTCGCACCCGCCGTCGCCGCCGAAGGCGAGACCGTCCATATCGCGCCGCGGCAGGACGGCGATGGTGAATTGAACGCCGTGCTGTGGCGCCCTGCGACCGATCGCCCCGCGCCGGCGATCGTCGTCCTGCACGGCTGCGGCGGCCTGTGGACGGCCAAGGGCGACCTCGGCCGGCGCGAGACCGACTGGGCCCGGCGCTTCACCGACGCCGGCTGGGTGGTGCTGTTCCCCGACAGCTTCGGCTCGCGGGGGCTGGGCTCGCAGTGCAGCACCGTCGAGCGCACCGCGCGGACCTGGAAGGAACGGGTCGCCGACACCCGCCGCGCCTTCGACTGGCTCGCCGCGCAAGCCTTCGTGCGCCCCGACGCGATCGCCCTGATGGGCTGGTCGAACGGCGGCTCGACCGTGCTGAACGCGGTGCGGACCAAGAATCGCCCGGCGACCGGCGATTTCCGCGCCGCGGTCGCCTTCTATCCCGGCTGCCGGCCGATGGCGGCGAACCCGGCCTGGACCTCGCGGGTCGATCTGCTGATCCTGATCGGCGAGGCCGACGACTGGACGCCGATCGAACCCTGCCGGACCCTCGCCGCCGCCCATCCCGACCGCCTCACCCTGGTCGGCTACCCCGGCGCCTTCCACGACTTCGACAATCCGTCCGCCCCCGTGCGCGAGCGCCGCGGCCTCGCCTACACCGCCGGCGGCACCGGCGTCGCCCATGTCGGCACCGATCCGGCGGCGCGCGCCGATGCGATTCGCCGCGTTCCCGACTGGTTCGCCGCGCATCTGAAGTGAGGCGGGGAGGGGCGGGGTCGTCCGAGGGCGCGCGCGAGCCGTCGCGGATGTAAGGTGTCGGCCAAATCCGATCCGTCGCGAAGGACACCACCGTGATCGAACTGCTCACGCCCACCGAGATGGCCGAGGCCGACCGCCGCACCATCGCCGCCGGCACCCCCGGTCACGTGCTGATGGAGGCGGCCGGTCGCGCCGTCGCCGATGCGGTCTCGCACCGCCACCCGGTCGGCACCCGCGTCCTGGTGCTGTGCGGTCCCGGCAACAACGGCGGCGACGGCTTCGTCGCGGCCCGCATCCTGCGCGACCGCGGCTTCGTGGTGCGGCTGGTGCTGTTCGGGACCCGCGCCGCGCTGATCGGCGACGCCGCCCGCGCCGCCAAGGCCTGGCTCGGCGACATCGAACCGGCCGAAATCGCCTCGGTGCGCCGGGCGCTCGGCGACTGCCGGGTGGTGGTCGACGCGCTGTTCGGGGCGGGATTGTCGCGCCCCCTCGACGGCGCCGCCGCGGCGCTGATCGAGGCGGTCACCGCCGCCCGCCGTCCGGTCGTCGCGGTCGATCTGCCCTCCGGCATCGACGGCGCCACCGGCCGCGTCCAGGGCGTGGCGATCCGCGCCGAGCTCACCGTCACCTTCTTCCGCCGCAAGCCCGGCCACCTGCTGCTGCCCGGCCGCCTCCACTGCGGCAAGGTGCTGGTCGCCGACATCGGTATCCCGGCTTCGGTCCTGGCGACGATCCGCCCGGGCACTTGCGTCGACGCTCCGCCCTTGTGGGAAGCGGTGCTCCACGCCCCCGGCCTCGGCGATCACAAATATACTCGCGGCCACGCCGTGGTGGTGTCGGGGCCGATGACCCGCACCGGCGCCGCCCGGCTCGCCGCCCACGCGGCCTTGCGCGCCGGCGCCGGGCTGGTGACGCTGGCCTCGCCGCCGAGTGCGGTGATGGTCAATGCCGCGCATCTGACCGCCGTGATGCTGGCGCCGATGGCCGGCGCCCAAGGCTTGGGTGAAATCCTCGCCGACCCGCGCCGCAACGCCTTGGTGCTCGGCCCCGGCGTCGGCCTCGGCGCCGAGACCGCCGCCCTGGTCGCCACCGCGCTCGCCGCCTCGCCCGCCCTGGTGCTCGACGCCGACGCCCTGACGGCGATCGCCGCCGATCCGGCCGCGACCTTCGCGGCGATCCGCGCCCGCCCCGCACCGGTGATCTTCACCCCCCACGAGGGCGAATTCGCCCGGGTCTTCCCCGATCTCGCCGCCGAAGCGCCCGGCGCGCCGCTCGCCAAGACCGCCCGCGCCGCCGCCGCCGCCGTCCGCTCCGGGGCGATCGTGGTGCTGAAGGGCGCCGACACGGTGATCGCCGCCCCCGACGGGCGCGTGGCGATCGCCGACAACGGCCCCGCCGATCTCGCCACCGCCGGGTCCGGCGACGTGCTGGCCGGCATCCTCGGCGGCCTGCTCGCCCGCCGCCTGCCGGCCTTCGAGGCCGCCGCCGCCGCGGTGTGGATGCACGGCGAGACCGGCCGCCGCGCCGGCCCCGGGTTGATCGCCGAGGATCTCGCCGATCGCCTGCCGGCGGTGCTCGCCGAGCTCTACGAGGCGGAGCGGCACCGCGCCTGGGCGGAAGCCGACGAACCGGGCGCGGCGGAGGCCGAGGCCGACGACGAGATCGAACTCGGCGGCAGCGACTGACCGCCCGCGGGATCCGCGGGCGATTGGGTGCGGCCCGCGCGACGCGAGGCGCCTGAGTGGCGCCCCCGTTCCTTCTCCCCTCGCGGGAGAAGGGAAGGCGCCGCGGCGGAGGCGGGGAAAAAGGGCGTCGCCGCCTCATCCGGCCCCCTGCGCCCGTCCGCCCTGCCGATGTGCCCCTCCGCTCGGGCGTTCCGCCCGCCTCCGCCCTTCGCGTTCTTGTGTCCTCCGCGCGGTTGGGGCATGTCACGGCGCGACGCGACGGCGGCACCTGCGCCGTCCCGCCCCCGTCGACCGACCGGAGGTCCCGCCTTGATCGTCGCGCGTCTCGCCTCGGCCGTGTCGCCGCGCCCCGTCCTGCTGGTCGGCTGCGCCATCCTGTGCCTCGCCTGCACGGTCTATTACCTGTGGCGGATCCCGATCCCGATCGAGGTCGGCTACAACGAACCGTGGAACGCCTGGCACGCCCTGCGCTGGGCCCACGGCCTGACGCTCTATCCCGATCCCGCCGATCTGATCATCCAGAACTATCCGCCGCTGTCCTTCGTGCTGATCGGCAGCCTCGCGCGGCTCGGCGCCGACCCGGTGTTGGTCGGGCGGATCCTGTCGCTCCTCGCCGTGCCGGTGGTCGCCGCCGCCGCTTTCTCGGTGGTGCGCGACCTCGGCGGCAGCCGGCCGGCCGCGGCGCTCGCCGCACTGTGGTGGTGCACCGCGCTGCTCGCCGGCTTTTCCACCTACGTCGGCATGAACGACCCGAGCGTGCTCACCGTGGCGATCATGGCGGTCGGCTTCGCGCTGTTCGTCAGGGCCGATGCGCGCGGGCGTACCGGCTCGGCCGGCCTGGCGGTGATGGTCGTCGCCGGATTCTTCAAGCACAACGTCGTCACCCTGCCGGTGACCGCGGTGATCTGGATGGCCACGACGCGCGGGCGCCGCGCCGTCCCGCCGATCGTCCTCGCCGTTCTCGCCGCCGCCGGCGGTCTGATCCTCTGCCGGGTGATCTGGGGCCCGTCCTTCGTCGATCAGATGACCATGCCGCGCGACATGTCCTGGGCCCGCGCCTTCGCCTCGCTGGAGACCCCGCCGTGGCCGGCCTTCGCCCTGGCGCTGGTCGGGCTGATCCCGGCCCGCCGCGAACGTCCCGCACGGCTGATCCTGATCCTGATGGCGACGGCGGTGCCGGTGTTCCTGCTGCAACGCTCCGGCGAGGGCGTCTCCAAGAACGCCCAGCTGGAGCTGGTCTTCGCCGCGGCGGTCGGCCTCGGTTGGGCCTCCGATCGGCTGGTCGATCGGGCCGGCGGTTCGCGCCGCGCCGGTCGGCTGATCGCGCTCGCCTTCGCCGCGATCTTCGCCAAGGAGGCGTGGTCGTTCGCCGCCGGGCCCTTCCCGCTGCCGCTGTCGTCCACCTTCCGCGCCGACATCGCGGGGCGCGAGACCGTGCTGGCCGCCGAGATCGAACGGGTCCGGGCGATGCCGGCGACCACCGTCTGCTGGCAGATGATGGTCTGCGTGCGCGCCGGCCAGCCGTTTCTCTACGACCCCTTCGGCGTCCACAGTTTCCAGGTCACCGGCCGCTGGAGCCGCGAACGCATCGACGCCGCGGTCGCCGCCCGCGGCCTGGTCTTCGTCGACATCGACCCGCGCGTCGCCTGGCCGCGGCGCTGAGGTGGTCGCGACTCACGATCGTCGAATCTCTCGAGAGTTGAGAAATGGTTAATTGCAATCTGAAGGAGACGAAGCGATCCTGATTCCCTCATCGAAGGGGGGATCTCATGTCGCGTCTCACATCCGCCGCCGCTGCGGCCGTCCTGGCCCTCGGCCTGTCCGCCTGTTCGCTCGTTCCGGATTGGGATCATCGCTACGGTCCGGGGCCGGTGTTGTCCGACACCGACATCGACGCCCGGCTCGCCCGGCAGAAGAACGTCATGAACCGCCTCTACCTGGAGGCGGAAACCTACGGCTCGAAGACTGCGCTGCGCAATCGCTGGTACGACGCCACGCTGCTCGGCTTCAATTACGCCGACGAGGATTGCGGCGAATATCTGCGGTTGAACTTCCGGCTGGCCCGCATGCGCGAGCGCGATCACGGCCTGCTCACCCATGTCGGCGGCGGCCTGCCGGGCCTGCTCAGCGCGACCACCGTCCCGGCCGCGGCGACAACCACGATCGCGGCGGCCTTCGGCATGGGCGCGACGGTGACCGACGACCTCCTGAGCAGCTACCTGTTCACCAACATGGATCCGAGCGTGGTGTTCCGCACCGTGACGCGGCTGCAGAATTCCTACCGCAACGAAACCCTGAAGCGGAAGGCCGAGATCGATTCCGGCGCCACCGCCTATCGCGCGGTGCAGAACTACTATTCGCTGTGTTTCCCCCAGACCATCGAAGCCAAGATGTCGGAATTCCTGGCGAGCGCCAACGTCGAGACCGTCAATCCGGACGGCACGCCGACCGCCTCGACGCCCGCCGACAAGGGCACCGCCAAGCCGAAGACCACCGACCAGGCGGCCGCCAGCAATCCGGGCACCATCGAACCCAAGCTCACGTCGAAGACGCCGTGATCGGATCGGTCCCACCGCGCGGTCGCGGCGAGAGGCCCGGCGGACGCCGCCGCGACCGCGCTCCGTCGCCGCACCCGTGGCGCCGGCTCGCCCGGAAAATCCCCGGCGACCGGCCCCTTCGCCGTCGCGGGGAGGGGAGAATCCGCCCCGTTTCCGCTTTTCCTCTTGTCCTTCCCCCCATGACGCGCTTATGAAGCCGCACCACGGCGGGTCCGGATCTCCATCCCCGTGAGCGCGTGCGCGCGACCCCGTCTCCCGGCCCCTCCCGCGATCCATCTCTGACCCAGGACGTCGACCCCATGCAGGTGACCGAGACCCTTTCCGAAGGCCTGAAGCGCGAACTCTCCATCACGGTTCCCGCCGCCGATCTCGCCGGCCGGCTCGACAAGCGCCTGGCCGAACTCAAGGACACCGTTCGCATCAACGGCTTCCGCCCCGGCAAGGTGCCGACCGCGCACCTCAAGCGCCTGGTCGGTCCGCAGGAGATGGCCAAGATCGTCGACACGGTGATCGGCGAATCGATCCGCGTCGCCCTCGAGACCCGCGACGAGCGCCCGGCGCTCAACCCCGACATCGATCTCGCCGAAGGCGTCGCCGCCGAGAAGGTGGTCGCCGGTGAAGCCGATCTGGTGTTCACGGCGAGCTACGAGCTGCTGCCGACCTTCGAGATCCAGGATTGGACCGGCGTCGAGCTGGAGCGTCCGGTGGTCGAAGTCGGCGAAGACGAGGTCGACGCCCGCGTCGCCCAGATCGCCGAGAGCAACCGTCCCTTCGTCGACAAGACCGAAGGCGCCGCCGCCACCGGCGACCGCGTCAAGATCGACTTCGTCGGCTCGATCGACGGCGTGCCGTTCGAGAACGGCTCGGCCGAAGACGCCGATCTGGTGCTCGGCTCGTCGACCTTCATCCCCGGCTTCGAAGATCAGCTGATCGGCGTGTCGGTCGGCGACGAGGTCACCGTCACCGTGACCTTCCCGGCCGATTACGGCGCGGCCCACCTCGCCGGAAAGGAAGCCGCCTTCGCCGTCAAGGTGAAGGCGATTTCGGCGCCCGGCGAACTGGTCGTCGACGACGAATGGGCGACCAAGCTCGGTCTCGAATCGCTCGCCCGCCTGCGCGAAGTGGTCAAGGAGCAGATCGGCTCGCAGTATGCCGCCGCCACCCGCACCAAGATCAAGCGCGCCCTCCTCGACAAGCTCGACGAGCAGTATCGCTTCGATCTGCCCTCCAAGCTGGTCGACGGCGAGTTCGACAACATCTGGAATCAGGCCCAGCAGGAGATGACCGGCGCCGGCAAGACCTTTGCCGACGAGGGCACCACCGAAGAGGCCGCCCGCGCCGACTATCGCAAGATCGCCGAGCGCCGCGTCCGCCTCGGGCTCGTCCTCTCCGAGATCGGCGAGAAGCGCGAGGTCAAGATCACCGACGAGGAAGTGTCGCGTGCTCTGATCGAACGCGCTCGCCAGTTCCCCGGCCAGGAGAAGCAGGTGTTCGACTACTACCGCTCCAACGACATGGCGCTCGCGACCCTGCGCGCCCCGATCTTCGAGGAGAAGGTGGTCGATCTGATCCTCGCCGAGGCCAAGGTCACCGACAAGCCGGTGACCAAGGACGAGCTCCTCGCCGACCCCGACGAGGCGTGAGCGACGCCGCGCCGACGGCCTCCGCCCGGCGCGACGAACGGCGATTCTCTCCCGAAGCCCGCCCTCGTGGCGGGCTTCGTCGTTGCGCGGGAGCGGGCGCGCGCCCCGGCAACGCGGCGACGGTGCGCCGGATCTCGCGCCAACCCCTTGAACCGCGGCGCTTTCGCACCCAACTGTCGCTCTTCGGGAGGGGCGTTGACGATGAATCCGGGCAACCGGGACGGCGCGTCGCCACCCCTTTCGAATTCGTCCCCCATGCAATATGTATCGGGAAAAGGGGGGCCGACGCTCCCGGCGTCGTTCATGCCCGCGCCCGGCTCGCATCCGGGCTCCCGTCCGGCGACCCTCGCAATCCGTCGCCCCCGTCCGTCGACCCCGAGGGTCGGCACGAGGGGACCCGCAAGTTTCCGAAAGGCCAGGTGAGCCGATGCACGATCCCCTCGACACCTTGATGAGCACGCTGGTTCCGATGGTGGTGGAGACCACCAACCGCGGCGAGCGCGCCTACGACATCTATTCCCGCCTCCTCAAGGAGCGGATCATCTTCATCACCGGCCCGGTCGAAGACTACATGGCGACCCTGGTGTGCGCGCAGCTCCTGTTCCTCGAAGCCGAGAACCCGAACAAGGAGATCGCGATGTACATCAACTCTCCGGGAGGTTCCGTTACGGCGGGTCTTGCGATCTACGACACCATGCAGTTCATCAAGCCGGCGGTCTCCACGCTCTGCGTCGGTCAGGCCGCGTCGATGGGCTCGCTGCTGCTGGCCGCCGGCGCCAAGGGTGCGCGCTACTGCCTGCCCAATTCGCGGGTCATGGTGCATCAGCCCTCGGCCGGCTTCCGCGGCAACGCCGCCGACATCGCCATTCGGGCCCAGGAGATCCTGTCCCTGAAGCATCGCCTGAACGAGATCTACGTCGAGCACACCGGTCAGACGATGGACGCCATCGTCGAGGCGCTCGACCGCGACAACTTCATGACGGCGGCCGGCGCCAAGGACTTCGGGCTGGTCGATGCGGTCATCACCACCCGCGCCGCCCTCGAAGCGGTCAACGGCTGAGCGACGGCGACGGGCCGACGGTGCGCCGCCGGCTCCATTGGCATGAAGATCGCATCGAACGGTTCGATGTGATGGCTCCGAGGCGGAAGTGTCGGTTCGGCGACGAATCGACGGTCTCGGGTAGGAAAGCGCGCGAGACGCGATCGAGCGCCCTCGAAAGTCCTCTCCCGGACACCGGTGAGGGGGCTCGGGGTCATTAACGTGACCTCGAGCATTGGCTCCCTACCATGGTGATGGTCGAGGGAGTTTCCCCTCGCACCGTCCGTGCGGCGGTGGCGAGGCGAGGAGACCCGCGGCGGATCGGTCCGCTGGCGGCATCCGGTCGGAAGATCTGCGCGGTTACGAGGTTGGCGATGAGCAAAGTCACGGGAAGCGACACCAAGAACACCCTCTACTGCTCGTTCTGCGGCAAGTCGCAACACGAAGTCAGGAAACTCATCGCGGGTCCGACGGTGTTCATCTGCGATGAATGCGTCGAACTGTGCATGGACATCATCCGTGAGGAGAACAAGTCCTCGCTGGTGAAGTCGCGGGACGGCATTCCGACGCCGCGCGAGATCCGCAAGGTCCTCGACGACTACGTCATCGGCCAGGAACACGCCAAGAAGGTGCTGTCGGTCGCCGTCCACAATCACTACAAGCGGCTGAACCACGCCTCGAAGAACAACGACGTCGAGCTGTCGAAGTCGAATGTCCTGCTGATCGGTCCGACCGGTTCGGGCAAGACGCTGCTCGCCCAGACGCTCGCCCGGATCCTCGACGTGCCCTTCACCATGTCGGACGCCACGACGCTGACCGAAGCCGGTTACGTCGGCGAGGACGTCGAGAACATCATCCTGAAGCTGCTCCAGTCGGCCGACTACAACGTCGAACGGGCCCAGCGCGGCATCGTCTACATCGACGAGGTCGACAAGATCTCCCGCAAGTCCGACAACCCGTCGATCACCCGTGACGTCTCGGGCGAGGGCGTGCAGCAGGCCCTGCTGAAGATCATGGAAGGCACCGTCGCCTCGGTGCCTCCCCAGGGCGGCCGCAAGCATCCCCAGCAGGAGTTCCTGCAGGTCGACACCACCAACATCCTGTTCATCGTCGGCGGCGCCTTCGCCGGCCTCGAGCGGATCATCTCCGACCGCGGTCGCGGCACCTCGATCGGCTTCAAGGCCAAGGTCCAGGCCCCCGAAGACCGCCGCACCGGCGCGCTGTTCGCCGAGGTCGAGCCCGAGGATCTGGTCAAGTTCGGCCTGATCCCCGAGTTCATCGGCCGTCTGCCGATCATCGCGACGCTGGGCGACCTCGACGTCGACGCCCTGGTCGAGATCCTGACCGCCCCGAAGAACGCACTGGCGCGTCAGTACCAGCGCCTGTTCGAGATGGAGGGCGTCGAGCTGGTGTTCCACGAGGACGCGCTGAAGGCCATCGCCAAGCGGGCGATCGAGCGCAAGACCGGCGCCCGTGGCCTGCGCTCGATCCTCGAGGCGATCCTGCTCGAGACCATGTTCGAGCTGCCGGGCCTCAAGGGCGTCAAGGAGATCGTCATCTCCCCCGAAGTGGTCACCGGCAACGCCCGGCCGCTCTACACCTACGAGGACGAGGCGACGGCGACCTCCGCCTGATCCGCTTCCCCGCGATCGTCTCTGCGACGCCCGGCCGAACCCTCGGTCGGGCGTCGTCGTGTCGAGGACCCGACTCGTGTCGGCCACCGCGCCGGCGCCCCCGACTCCCGCCGCCATCGCCACCCGTATTCCACCCAGGTTACGCCACGTCGCCGAGAAGTCCCTGACGCTACGAGGAAATTCATCCTTTTCGCAGTGCGGCGATCACAGACCGGTGTTTTCCTTGACACGGCCGGACCCGGTAGCCACCTAATGGGAGAACGGGACCTTCGCAGGGGATCTCATCGTCGGGCCCCAGGAGGGGACGGGGGAGGGGTGGTCTGCCGAACGGACGGCGCGTGGGACGGCTCGGGGCCGCTCGCCACGCTGCGGTCCGCGGGACGTCGGTCGCCGGTCCGCCGCCGAGATCGGGGCACGTGGTGCCCGATGGTCGGAGGCGTGGCCAGAAAGGACGGGAACATGACCGCCGAAGACACTTCGACCGCCGCCGGCACCCCCGGCACCGACATCTATGCCGTGCTGCCGCTGCGCGACATCGTCGTCTTTCCGCACATGATCGTGCCGCTGTTCGTGGGCCGCGAGAAGTCGATCCGCGCCCTCGAGCAGGTGATGAAGGCCGACAAGCAGATTCTGCTCGCCACGCAGAAGAACGCCTCCGACGACGATCCGACCAGCGATGCGATCTATGAGATCGGTACGCTGGCCAGCGTCCTGCAGCTTCTCAAGCTGCCCGACGGCACCGTCAAGGTGCTGGTCGAGGGCGCCAGCCGGGCCGAGATCGTGCGCTTCGTCGAACGCTCCGACATCTTCGAGGCGGAAGTCCGCGTCGTCGACGAAGTGGTCGCCAGCCCCGTCGAGATGGAGGCGCTCGCCCGCTCGGTGGTCACCGAGTTCGAGAACTACGTCAAGCTCAACAAGAAGGTCTCGCCGGAGGTCCTGGGCACGGTCACCCAGATCACCGACCATTCCAAGCTCGCCGACACCGTCGCCTCGCATCTCGCGGTCAAGATCCCGGAGAAGCAGGAGCTGCTCGGCATCCTCTCGGTGTCGAGCCGCCTCGAGAAGGTGCTCGGCCACATGGAGAGCGAGATCTCGGTGCTCCAGGTCGAAAAGCGCATCCGCTCGCGCGTCAAGCGCCAGATGGAGAAGACCCAACGCGAGTACTATCTGAACGAGCAGATCAAGGCGATCCAGAAGGAGCTCGGCGACAACGAGGACGGCCGCGACGAACTGGCCGAGCTCGAGGAGCGGATCGTCAAGACCAAGCTCTCCAAGGAGGCCCGGGAAAAGGCCACCGGCGAGCTCAAGAAGCTGCGCCAGATGAGCCCGATGTCGGCGGAAGCCACCGTCGTGCGCAACTACCTCGACTGGCTGCTCGGCATCCCCTGGCAGAAGAAGTCGAAGCTGAAGCAGGACCTGAACTTCGCCCAGGAGATCCTCGACGACGACCACTACGGCCTCGACAAGGTCAAGGAGCGGATCGTCGAATATCTCGCCGTGCAGAGCCGCGGCAACAAGCTGAAGGGCCCGATCCTGTGCCTGGTCGGCCCTCCGGGCGTCGGCAAGACCTCGCTCGGCAAGTCGATCGCCAAGGCGACCGGCCGTGAGTTCGTGCGCGTGTCGCTCGGCGGCGTGCGCGACGAATCGGAGATCCGCGGTCATCGCCGCACCTACATCGGCTCGATGCCCGGCAAGGTCGTCCAGTCGATGCGCAAGGCCAAGAAGTCCAATCCGCTGTTCCTGCTCGACGAGATCGACAAGATGGGTATGGACTTCCGCGGCGATCCCTCGTCGGCCCTGCTCGAGGTGCTCGATCCCGAACAGAACTCGACCTTCATGGACCACTACCTGGAGGTCGAATACGACCTCTCGGACGTGATGTTCGTGACCACCGCCAACACGCTGAACATCCCGGCGCCGCTGATGGATCGGATGGAGATCATCCGCATCGCCGGCTACACCGAGGACGAGAAGCTCGAGATCGCCCACAAGCACCTGATCCCCAAGATCATGAAGGATCACGGGCTGAAGGCGAAGGAGTTCTCGATCGACGATTCGGCCCTGCGGATGGCGATCAGCACCTACACCCGGGAAGCCGGCGTGCGGAATCTCGAGCGCGAGCTCGCGACTCTCGCCCGTAAGGCGACCAAGGACCTGGTGCTGAAGAAGGCCGACAAGATCGTCGTCGATCCGGCGCAGCTCGAGGCCTATCTCGGCGTTCCGCGCTTCCGGCACGGCGAGGTCGAGCTCGAGGATCAGGTGGCGGTGGTCACCGGTCTCGCCTGGACCGAGGTGGGCGGCGAGTTGCTGACCATCGAGGCGGTGATGATGCCCGGCAAGGGCCGCATGACCGTCACCGGCAACCTGCGCGACGTGATGAAGGAGTCGATCTCGGCGGCGGCGTCCTATGTCCGCTCGCGGGCCCTGGACTTCGGCATCGAGCCGCCGCTGTTCGAGAAGCGCGACGTCCACGTCCATGTTCCCGAAGGCGCCACGCCCAAGGACGGGCCGTCGGCCGGCATCGCCATGGCCACCACCATCGTCTCGGTGTTGACCGGCATCCCCGTGCACCACGACGTCGCCATGACCGGCGAAGTCACCCTGCGCGGTCGCGTCCTGCCGATCGGCGGGCTCAAGGAGAAGCTCCTGGCGGCGCTGCGCGGCGGCATCAAGAAGGTGCTGATCCCGCAGGAGAACGCCAAGGATCTCGCCGAGATCCCGGAGAACGTGAAGTCCGGGATGGAGATCATTCCGGTCAGTCGGATGGACGAGGTGCTCGCCCATGCCCTGACCCGGATGCCCGAACGCATCGAATGGGAGGAGCCGGCGACCACCGCGGCCGCCACTCCCGACGACGACGCGGCCTTGCCGACCGCGCACTGACCGGCCGAATCGCTGCCCGTTCGTCCCTCGAGACCCCCGCGTGTCGGCCACACGCGGGGGTTTTTCGTGGGTTGAAGGCGACAGTTCGGAAACGTCTTCGGTGAAAATTGCCGATTCCGGTCGAAAATCCACGGGAGACGTCGAGAAAACCCTTGCGGCGCGCCGCTTTTCGGGGCTTTTGGCGCAAGTCCGTCCGGTCGGCGGGCGTTCGCTGCGGGCTGCGATACGACATTCCGTCGGGTCGTTTCGCCGCGGTCAGGACGCCGATCGTCCCCGGGCGGGTCTGAGACAGACTGTTCCGCCGATGGTTCCGCGGCCGCGATGCGCCGCCGTGCCGAGATCAAGAACGAGGGAAGACGACGATGAACAAGAACGACCTGATCGCCGAAGTGGCCTCCAAGACCGGCCAGACCAAGGTTGCCGCCGGTGAAGCCGTGGACGCCGCCTTCGACGCGATCACCGCGGCCCTCGCCAAGGGCGACGACGTCAAGATCGCCGGCTTCGGCAACTTCGTCGTGTCGACCCGCGCCGCCTCGGAAGGCCGCAACCCGCGTACCGGCGAGACCATCGCCATCCCCGCCCAAAAGGCCGCCAAGTTCCGCGCCGGCAAGGCCCTCAAGGACGCCGTCAACGGCTGATCCATCGTGCGGTGTGATCGGCCGCCCACGGGCCCGATCGCCCGCCGTTCCCCTCGCGCGCCGGCCTGCGGCGGCGGGGAGGGTCGTGACGAGATCGCGCCGCCGCGTTCGGCCGCGCGGTCGCACCGACGATCGCGATCCCTCGTGGATCGCCGGTCGCTTTCGAACTTCCGGTCGCGCGGGGCGCTCGTTCACCGCGCACCGGCGCCGATCGGACAGGGTCGCAGGCGACGCGCGAAGTTTTCGCGCGCGCCTTTCGGCCTTCGACGGCAGGGATCGCGGCGCGGCATCGCCGTCGCGATCGACCGGCGCCGCTCGCCCGCGGCGTCCCCGGGCGGTTAGCTCAGCGGTAGAGCGACGGTTTTACACGCCGTTGGTCGGGGGTTCGATCCCCTCACCGCCCACCATCTATCTAGTTGTTTTGAAATCGCTTTTTATTTCGCCGGCTTACACGTCTTTCGGGGCTCTGGCGATTTGGAAGCAGATGGTAACCAACCCAGGCGGAATGGCACCGTTTGGAAGCCCCGTCTTTGGTCACTGACATTTTCAGAGACCCCGTTTTGGGCACCAGGAAAATGCCCGGAAATTCCCTCTGGCCCCTGAAATTCTAACCCCCTGTTCTAATATTCGGAGGCCTCCGGCTTTGGTTCAAAACCCTGACCCCTTTTCGGCATATTCGCCGCACCTGTAGGGGGGGTGTAACTCACTGATTTCCCTACGCTTTCGACTTCCTTAATTTTTATAATATTCTCTAATATCCGCTGTCCACCCTGTCCACGCCGTCCAAACCTCATGAATTCAACAACTTACGGCGGAGCCGCGCTGTCCAAGTGCTGTCCAACACCGTCCAAATAGTCGCCGAGAAAGGGTGGTTTCACCGCACAACGCCGCGGGCGCACACCAACACCGGCGCCGGTCTCGCAAATTTTTTTGAAAATTCCGTTTCACGAGGGCGCGGCGCGGGCTCGCGTCGGGGTGGCGCTGAGCGATGCGGCAGCGGGGGGCAAGTCCGCCGCCGCGGTGCGTAATCGAGCCAACCCGAGTTAATGCAACCAGCAGGAGAATAACGCGTGTACTGCGCTTACACTGGTTGGGAAGCGTGTATAGGTTTCGCCGGAGCGACACTGGAGAAACCTCGGGCTGCGTCCGCACTCGCAGGCCACCCGGGGTGGGGAAGGACCCGAAGGTGGGCCGCCATGGTTGTCGCGTGGGGATGGGAGCACACATCCGCCGGATCGCCGGTGGCGCGCCCGCTTCCGATCACGCAACGGCTGTTTCCAACTGATCGTGGTCAGCGTGGGGCGGTGCGGCATTAGAGGCGAAGAGAGGGCGCGGGAGAGTGGTGCGGTAGTCGACCAATTATTGGTTTCGGATGTATGCTCAAAGGCCGAGGACATAGGAACCTGTATCCATCGGAAGGTTTCATGCTTGGCATCGAGACATCGCGCGACTTACTCGCAGTCCTTTGCGAAGACGACGACGCCTATTGACTGGATCCGACGTCAGAGCGGCTGGCGGTGCACTGTTCAGTAACCGGACGCCATCTTCACGATTGAATTTTTCACGAGTTCATCGATGAGAAGAAAGCGCCGGGCCTCGGCGAACTTCGTGGCGACCCGATTGTCGACGAGGCCGGGGAGCCCATCTCGGCACCGAAACCCTTCTGGTGGTCGTGGACCAAGCGACCGCTCCCTTGGTTCCCGGTCCTCCAAAATCTCGCCAACGGGACAAAGCAAATGAACCTCGGCTCGCCGAACCTCGGGGCCGCCGTCACAGGATCGCGCTCGGCGGCGTCGCGCACGGCTCTGGACGGCGCTCGGGCGGGGGACATTGATGGGATGAACGGTCATCCGAGGGCGCCATCTCCATTCGCCGACCCCGGATGACCCCGCGTCCACAAACCCGTCTTGACGAGTGCGACAGATGGACTCATTGTCAGTTCAATCGAAGGGATTTTCCGGCTCTGTGGACACGAGCGGGATGGCTCCCGCATCGCCCGAGTGTTCCCTCGAAAATCCCTACGCCCCACCCGGCCGTGGAGTCGGGGCTGCGCAGCTCGTCTCACCTCATTCAGCCGGAACAACTCCGGCTGATCGCCGATAGTTGTCCCGGCGACGTGCTGCTGATCGAACAGGTCGATCGGCTCTCGCGCCTCACCTCCTCCGATTGGCAGCGGTTGCGCTCCGAACTCGACGCCCGACAGATCTGCGTCGTCGCCCTCGACCTCCCCACGTCGTGGATGCTCACCGCACCGGCCGACGACTTCACCGCCCGCATGTTCGGCGCCGTCAATTCGATGATGCTCGACGTGCTCGCCGCCGTGGCGCGGAAGGACTACGAGGACCGCCGCCGCCGGCAGGCTCAAGGACAGGCGAAGGCCAACGCGGCGGGTAATGATACCTGTGCGCGGGTAACTCTCGACGACAGGATTTTGACGTGATTCACTCAATTAAGGCAATGGAGTGAGGTGTGTCATGTCGCGGCGGCGAATCGGACAGGAGAGCTTCGGGTTCGACGACGCGGGCGTCGGCACTCATCCTTGGATGATCTGTCGAAGTTGATCTATTGGGCTCCGGTCGATCAGGCGCTCGTCGGCATTTCCTGCGCGGCGAAGGGGGAACCGGCGTGGCCGCCTCTGGCTTTGTTCAAGGCGTTGCTCCTCGCGGTCTGGTACGACGTGTCGGACGTGAAGCTCGCCGAAGCCCTCGACGATCGTACGTCGTTCCGCCGGTTCTGTGGCTTCTCGGGTGCCGAGCCGACGCCTGAGCGCACCGCCTTCGTTCGGTTCCGCAGGGCATTGACCACTCGAGGGCTCGATCAGGTGTTGTTCGGCGACGTGACGGTCCAGTTGACGGCCAAGACAATCCGGGTGAAGACCGGCACGCTCGTCGACACCACCATCATTGCTTCCGCCAGCAAAGGCGACGAGGAAGCCCGTTGGGTCAAACACAAGCGCGAGCCTGCGGTCCACGGCTTCAAAGCCCATGTCGGTGCCGACGCCGACACCACGTTGGTCGAGGAGATCGCCGTCACCTCGGCCAACGTCCATGACCGCAAGGCCGGCGGCGACGCACTTCCCGACGATCCTGGCCAAGTCTTCGCCGACAGCGCCTATCGCGGCGAGACCTTCCGGGCGGCCGTTCGAGCCACGGGCGGAACGCCGTGCATCGTCGCCACCCACATGTAGGGGCGTGACGAGCAGGAGACTTTGGCGCGGCTCGATGCCTGGAACCAGCCGATCCATCGGATCCGAGGCCGGATCGAGAAGATCTTCGGGACCTGGAAGCGGTCCTACGGGCTTCGGCGGATCTGATGGTTGGGCTTGGCGAAGGCTTCTCTGCAAATCCGCCTCACCGCAATCGCCTACAACATGAGACGAACCCTGAGCATCCTCGCCGCCGCTGTGTGAAATGCGGACCACGCACTGCCGCCCTGTCGCGTCGGAGGCCGAAACAGGGCCGCCTTCCACGCCGGCAATTCCGAAACTGTCTCGTTCCGAGCGTCAAATCAAAGCGATAGCCCGGCTGCGCACAGGTCTCATAAGTACACCGGCCGCGCCGAGAACGTCGCTCGCAACGACGGTAGCGCCGCCATGCTGCGCTCCGGCGCTTCGTGGTCGACGATCCAGGCAGCAACCGGATGCAGCCGTGCGACAATCGCGAAGATTGCCAAGCGGGCGGCGCAGACCGAATGACGTTCGTCGACCTAACCGCCGTCGCGACGGTGCAGCTGCTCCTCTTGATCGGCGCGCGCCTCTCCGAGATCCTCGAACTCAAATGGGATCACGTCGACCTCGTCGCCGGCACCTTGGCGCTGCCCTATCAAAAGGGGTGCGGGCGCGAGCCGTATCCGGTGGCAACCGCTGCGCTCGACGTGCTGGCACGGCGGAGCATTCTGACGCAGCCGAATCCTGGGCCTCTGAACGGCGGGCGGAGTGACGGAACACCAAGAGCCCCGCTTGAACGACAAGCAGGCAGCCGCCCATCTTGTAGTCAAATTTTCCGCCACGCGCGCTCCTTCGTATTTCGGGCGGCGATTTCTTCCGGCTGCGAATCATCAATGACGTTGAGTGATGAATGTATTAATGTTTGCCTTCTGCCTTAGTTCCAATATTTTGTGCCAAAATTTGCGAAAATAACTTATTAAAAAATCATTTTGTTCTTTCAAATACTGCAAATCTTCCCCGAAGATCGGCATTAATTGACCCTTAATAACCTATGTGATGTTTTATCCATCGAGACGCAACACGCGGAAGGTGGAGAAAATGCTCGGTCGCTTCAAACTTGGTCACCAGGTCCTGACTGTCGCGTTGTTTGCAGCGATCGGCTTTCTTGCCATTTTTGCGAGTGCATTGTGGACCAATAGCCGTCAGTCGGTACTTCAGGGGCAGTCGCGGTTGGGCGAAGCGGCAGCGCTCTCTGCGGCGCGGCTGGGGAGCGATTTGTTGCAACTGCGCCGACATGAGAAAGATTTCCTGCTGCGGTCCGACGCCAAATATGCCGTTCAACATGCCACCGTGGCCGAGCAGGTGAAGGCGCGCATCGCTGAGCTCGCGGAGGAGGCCAAGGAGCTCGGCGACGACACCTTGATGCGGACGATCGATGGCCTTGCCGCGCCCTATGATCGGTACCTCGCGGCCTTCCGGCGGGTGGTTGAGATCCGCCGCACCATGGGACTCGATCCCAGCTCCGGCCTCGAAGGCGAAATGCGAAATTCGGTGGACGACTTCGAGAAGCGTGTCGGCACGATGAACGACGTCGCTCTCACCGCAGAACAGTTGATGCTACGCCGACAGGAGAAGGACTACATGCTGCGTCGGCAGGCGAGCTACGCCGTCGATCATGCCAAGGTGGTCGAAGATTTGAAGGCGATGGTGCAGAGCCGCGATATGCCGCTGATGGATAAGGTGGCGCTCAACGGCGCCACGGATGCCTACGCGACGAGGTTCAAAGCCTGGGTGGCGGCGGCCGAGGCACTCGCTCAGGCGCAGCAGGCCGCGTCGGCTGGCTATGCCGAGATGGAGCCGCTCGCCGACGCTGCAACGACGCGGGCGGACGAACTCAGCCGCACGACCTCGGCAGCGGCGGATGCGATCGAGCGGCAGGGTTTAGTGGTATTGATAGCAGTGATCCTGGCGCCGCTCGTCGGCTCGCTGGCGCTGTCGATGGTGATCTGGCGCTATGTCGGCGGTTCGCTCGGCGCCCTTGAGGCCGCGATGTCGGCAGTGGCACGCGGCAGCTTCGACGAAACCATCGAGGGGACCGTAGACGGCAACGAAATTGGCTCGATGGCGCGGACGCTGGTGAACTTCCGCGCCTCGTTGAGGCAGGCCGAGCAATTGCGAAATACGCAAGCGGCCGAACAGATCGCCCGTCAACGTCGAGCCGAGGAGTTGGAGCGACTGGTGCGCGGCTTCGAGATTGGGATCGGGGAAGTGGTGAACGCGGTGTCCTCGGCTGCGACGGAGTTGCGCGCCTCGGCGGCGTCGCTGACCGGCACGGCAGAGGAGACATCGCGCCAGTCTGGTTCGGTTGCGAGTTCCGCCGAAGCGGCGTCCACCCAAGTACATTCGGTCGCCGGCGCCTCCGAGGAACTTTCGGCCTCGATCGGGGAAATTTCTCGCCGCATGGCCGAATCCCACGCCATTTCGAGCGAGGCGGTGGACGAGGCCAACCACACGGCGGGTATCGTCCATGATCTGGCCGCCAATGCTGCGCGCATCGGTCACGTGGTGGAACTGATCCGGGCCATCGCGGCACAGACCAACCTGCTCGCCCTGAACGCCACGATCGAGGCGGCACGGGCTGGCGAAGCGGGAAAGGGCTTTGCTGTAGTCGCCGGCGAGGTCAAGATGCTGGCGACCCAGACGTCGCAGGCCACCGCCCAAATCAACGACGAGATTGTCGCAATCCAGGCTGCCACGACCACTGCGGTCGGTGCGATGGATAGAATTTCGTCGATCATTGCCCAGATCAACGCCATAGGCGCCTCGATCGCCGGCGCGGTCGAGGAGCAGGGCGCCATCACCCGCGAGATCACCGAGACCATTAAGCGGGTATCCGGGGAGACGCACGAGGCGTCGAGCAATATCGGCGGCGTGCTGCGCGCCTCGGAGGAGACTTCGGCCGCCGCCAATCTGGTGCTCGGTGCCTCCGACGACCTGTCGCGCCAGTCGGAATCACTGGCGGCGAGCGTGCAGAGTTTCGTTGCAGATGTCAGGCGGGCGTAAAACACTCGTTTGTTGCATTCTGGACGGGGCGGCAGCGCCGGCTGCTGTGTTCCATTGGGCTATCAACCTTGGAGACGAGCTGCTTTGCTCCCGCAAGATTGGGCGGCGGGGCCGGCGGCGCATCGTGTGCGGTTGAACGTTGCGCTGATTCTCGGTCGCGCTGCCGCCCGAATGTCTGGCAGTCCTCCGCACGGCGGTGCGGAGTTCCTCGGGGAGATGGGTGGGTTGGTCACGGGGGCGATGCATCAAGATTGCAATGGGCAAAAATTCAATAAAAGAAGTCGTGCAGCAGCGTCTCGTCATGGACTCTCGAAAACTCGATTCCAATGACGTCAGGTGAGCGTCGGACGACGACGCCTCGCATTTTACCCACAACGACGGGGGTTCCTATCTCGGGCTTTGGTTCGACCTGAACCGCCGCGCCGGAAGGTGATACATCCAAGATCTTGCCCCGCAGCCATTTGCCGTCAGGCAGGAACAATTTCGCAAAGGGGTTTCCCGGCGCAACGCGTTCGTGGCGCCGATCCTCCGGGAGTTTGAGAATATGCTTGTTCGCCAACCACGTGAGCTGATTGGCCAGTTTGTCTCGTCGCGCGGGGGTGGTTGCCAGTGCCACGGCAAACCCGTGGTCCGTCAGACGAGCTATGCGCCCCTCGATTCGCCCGATCTTCTCGATATAGGCGACAATCCGAGTTCCGATACGTCCGGGCAGATTGAACCTCCAGCGCTGCACCGCGCGATGACATGTCCACGATTCGGCAGATCATCTCGGTTCGGTCTTCGAGCATGCATCGTCCGGCGAGATCGACCTTCACGCGCTGCAAGTCTCGCCGGTCGGTGGACTGCGGCAGGGACTTGGCTGGGATCTTCCGACGAAATCGCATCGCACTACTCTCGCGTCCGTCTGGGCGCCACGGCGATAATTTAGCTGTTGCCGATTAATAGCGGGTGTCCGGGCCGGTGGGCGATTCTCAAATCGCTAAAAACCTGAACCGGGCGGAACTCACCGTGCTCGAGCACGACGAGCAGGTGTCGGAGTGGGTGCGGCTGACGGAAGCAAAGAGCCGGAACTTTCTGGATGAGACCCGTCAATTCTCTACGAAGCCGCGGGTTTTGATGAAGCAGTTAAGGGTTTCTTTCAGAGACATTGAGACTCTCCGCGCGTGGGAGAGGCATCTCGAATGCTGATGAAACGGCTAGGTACGAAGTCGACGCGGTTGCAAAGGCAATCCGTCGGATTTCTGGTTCTCGTCTGCGGGCTGATCGGCAGCCTGGAAATTTGGCGCGAATACGGGAGCTTTTCGTCGACCTATTCGAATGCCCGTTCGGATCTTGAAGGGCTCGCTCGTGTGCTGATCGAGCAGGCCGAAGGTAGCCTCGAGAGCGCAGACAGCGCGCTCCACGTCATCGGTGGGCTCGTCGGTGACGGCTCCTTCGACGATCGGCCTGCGGACATCGACTCCATGTTGAGCCGGCAGGCAACGCAACTACCGCAACTCCGAGGTTTCTTCCTCTATGACGAACGTGGCCGCCTCGTGGCCTCTTCCGATCGTCCGAATGAAGACGAAGTCGATAATTCGGGACGCTCCTATTTCCAGCACCACCGCTCTTCGATCGGCTTGCCGACAAGCATCGATGGCCTCACGCATGCCAAAGCCGGCAATCTCGACGTCGTCCAGATCTCGTACCGCATTTCCGACAGGGCCGGAAGGTTTCGTGGTGTCGTGGTCTCCGGTATCGAAGCCGACAGATTCTCCAGCGTATACGCGAATTTGGCGCCGCATAACGGCTCGGCGATCACGCTCGCCACGACCGAGGGCGTCCTGCTGTCGCGATACCCCCGCCCGGCGTCGGGTATCGGTGTTCGCTTTCCGATCGGCCGCGCCAAACTCGCTGCTGCGGCGACCGGTTTCGGTTTTCTCGACATAGTCTCGCCGTTGGACGGCGACCGGAAGCTCATCGCCGTCCGATTTGGGCGGCTCTTTCCGATCGGCGTTTTCGTCTCGGATTCTTATGCCGAAGTAGTCGACGATTGGTGGCGGGAGGCCCTGCCGCGCATTGCGATCGTCCTGGGGTTGCTTTCGCTAGTAAGTGTTGTTGGGCTAGCACTTTTCCGACAGGCGCGACAGCAGCAGGTCCTTGCCTTGGCACTCACAGCGAGTAACGAACGCTACCGTTTGGTGACCGAGAGCTCCGCCGACCTGATTCTCCAGATTTCGGCGGACGGGCGGATCGCTTATGCCTCAGCGGCGGCGGCGGCCATCCTCGGAGTGCAGCCCGGCGACTTGATCGGGCACGATGCCACGACAGAGTTGGTGCATCCTGCAGACCGGGTGGAGGTATCCGAACAGTTTCGTCGGCACGTCATCGGGGAGGTTGAAACGACCAAACTCCTTCACCGGTTCGTTCACCGGGACGGCCACGAGGGATGGATCGAGGCGACACTCGAGTCCTTTCGAGCGACGGACACGGGCGCCTTCCAGGGCATCGTCGCGGTTTCTCGCGACGTGACCGAGCGACAGGCGGCGGAGCGCCATCTCGCCGAACTGGCGGCGACCGATGGTCTGACGATGCTGCCCAACCGACGCTTCTTCGATGCGACACTAGCCAAGGAATGGTTGCGCGCGAAGCGTAACGCCAACCCGATCTCTCTACTTTTCCTCGATGTTGATCACTTCAAGGTTTTCAACGACCACTACGGGCATTTGGAAGGCGACGACTGCCTGCGGCGTGTTGCAAATGTCTTGAAGAGCCGACCGGCGCGCTCCACCGATCTCTCGGCACGCTACGGCGGTGAAGAATTCGTGGTGCTGTTGCCCGAAACGGGTTCGACGAGAGCACAGAGCATCGCGGAATCGTTGCGCCGTTCCATCTTCGATCTCGCGATTCCACAGGAGGGGGTGCACGCGAAAGCAACCCTCTCGGTCAGTATCGGCGTGGCAACTGCCCTACCCTTCACAATGGACTCGGGCGAAGCAGTGAACTTGGTGGCCGCCGCCGACGCAGCACTTTTCCGCGCGAAGCACGCCGGGCGGAATCGAGTCGCTTTGGCCGAGCCTGAATTTTATTCGATGGATGTGTTCGAGGACGCGCCGAGATCTAGCAAGGTGATGAAATAGGTCCTGTGGAGCGGGTTCGTTCCTGTGGCGGGTCATCAACGATGCCGTTTTTGGCTGCCGGGCCGCGTCGACCAGCCCTCGACCTCGTTCATGCCACCAGGTCGATTTGGCCTACTGCGGGGTGATCTGTCGACAGTATGCGCGCTTCGCTGAATCCGGACAGCCATTCCGCTAATTCCCGGACAGCGTTTCCGCTAAAGTCCGGACAGTTTTGACGGGGTGGTCCTCGGGTGCCTCGTTTTCGTCAGGGGTTATAGGTTTCGCCGTTTTCGGCGGGGGTCAAGAGGGGCGAGGCCCTTTGCTTGCGCATGCTGTCGCCGGCCAGTTCGATGCGGTGGGCGTTGTGGACGAGGCGGTCGAGCACGGCGTCGGCGACGGTATTGTC
>NZ_SJFN01000014.1 GCF_004328075.1 Siculibacillus lacustris
GCTCGACGTGATCGCCGCCTGCTTCATCGGCGGGGCCTCCGCCACCGGCGGCGTCGGCAAGGTCACCGGCGCGGTGATCGGCGCCTTCATCATGGGCGTGATGAACAACGGCATGTCGATCCTCGGCATCGGCATCGACTGGCAGCAGGTCATCAAAGGCTCCGTCCTCCTCGCAGCCGTCTTCTTCGACGTCTACAACAAGGTCAAACGCTGAAAACACCCAACCCCCGGGAAAGAAGCCCGGGGGGCGTGGGAAACGAACAGAGGCGGCACCTTACGGTGCCGCCTCTCGCATGTCGGGGGGAAGCGCGCGCCGGTGGCGCGCCGCGCTCTCAGGCGGAGATCCGCGCGCCGATCAGGTCGGGCCACAGCGACCGCGCCGCCCGCACCAGCCCGTCGAAGGCCAGCGTTTCGGCGTCGATCACGTCGAAATCGACCTGGGCGGCGTCGAAGCCCGCCTCGTAGAGCGCCGACAGCGGTCCCGAGCACACCAGGGTCACCAACCCGTTGGCCGAGGCCATGCGATGGCCGATCTCGGCGCCGATCAGGATGCCGGAGAGTTCGTCGGCGATCTCCTCGCCCGGCAGATCGAACAGCAGCCCGGTCGCCCGCATCGAGAAGGCCGCCGCCGCCACCCCCGCCGGCCGCGC
The DNA here is from genome assembly GCF_004328075.1 of Siculibacillus lacustris. Lineage (GTDB taxonomy): Bacteria > Pseudomonadota > Alphaproteobacteria > Rhizobiales > Ancalomicrobiaceae > Siculibacillus > Siculibacillus lacustris. The sequence continues at coordinate 651 of NZ_SJFN01000014.1, forward strand.
CAGACCGCGCAGCAGGCCGCGCCGGAAGGCCGGCGACTTGGGATCGGCCGACGGCCGCGCGCCGCCCACCGTGTGGCGCAGCAGCGAATGCTCGGTCAGCACCGCGAAGAGTTCGCCGGTCATCACCGTGATGAAGTCGACCACCGAGCCGCGGTCGAGGGTCACCCACTTGGAATGGGTGCCGGGCAGCACCACGGTGCCCGACAGGCCGGGCCGCGCCAGGGTGATGCCGAGCAGCTCGGTCTCCTCGCCGCGCATCACGTCGGCCCGTGCCCGGTCGCGACGCGCCAGACCCGGCAGGATCCGCACGTCGAGCCCCGGCGCCTCGACCCGCACCGCGCCCGCCGCGAGCCGGTCGAGCGGCGCCGGCACGTCGATGTAGCCGGCCTCTTTCCAGCCGTTGCGCGCCCCGACCATCGAACAGGCGATCACCGGCAGCGCCGGCCCGGCGCCGTCGAGCCGCACCCCCATCGCCACCAGACGGTCGCGCAGGATCGCTTCGAACCCGTCCTTCGGCACGACGTTGAAGCCGTCCTTGGAGCGGTACTCGGCGAGCACCGTGCCGTCGGCGGCGACGGCCCAGATCCGCAGCCACGACAGGCCCCAATCGACGGCGACGAGAGACGGCTGGATCTGCATCGGTTCCTCCGTGGTCCGCCGTTCGCGGCGCGGGGCGCATGGCCCGCGGCCCTTCGGCATTCTCATTGTGCGCCAGAGGCCTACGGCGGATCGCCGGAGGCTCCGGCACTCCGCGTCGGCCGGCGGATGCCCATTTCTTGCGGTTCGCCGACGCACTTGGCAAGCAAAAAGCGGGGACTTCCGCCACCGCCGCCGAAATCGCCGCCCGGTTCGCGCATCGGAGGCCGCCGACCGGCCGTCGGCGCGATCGCGACCGTCCCGGCCACCGCGGTCGCGGCGAAAAAAGGAGGAGAGAAACCGGGTTTCTCTCCTCCAGCATGGCTCAGTCGAAATCGCGAGATGAAAAGCAACGTTCCGGCCCCAACCTGTCGCCCGGATCGGCTCTCCGGGGCGGACGGTCAGGAACCGTCGCACCGCCGGAAGGCACGCCCAAGATGCAGGCGAAGCCGCCGCTGCGGCATCTCCCATTCGGGGTATGCGGGGGGCTCGCGCCCCACCGCATCCGCGACCGTGGCCGAAAAGTCACTCAACAGCACCGGAAGGTGCCCTCCGGACCGCCGCCGTAGCGCCGGTCCTGGCTGCGCCGGAAGAACTCCGTCCGCGTCATCACCACCTTGTCGGGGTGATTGGCGGCGGCATGGGCGACATAGGTGTCGTAGTCGCCCACCCCGACCATCAGGCGTGCGGTCTGCCGCATGAAGCGGCCGACCTCGCCCGCATCAGGAAGCGTGAGGCCGCATACCCGACAGGCCATCGCCGACCTCCTTCGTCGAAACTCCGGGATTGCCGATCGCCTTCAGCGCCGCCTGCAGGCCGAACGCCAGCATGCCGACGACGATGACCATGAACAGGGCGGTCAGACCGGCGTCGACCCACTGGTTGACGATGACCTGATTCATCTGCTCGACGGTCTTGGCCGGGGCCAGGATCTTGCCTTCCGCGGCCGCCGCGCCGAAGCGGCGGGCCTGGGCGATGAAGCCGATCGCCGGACGGGCGTCGAACAGCTTCTGCCAGCCGGCGGTGATGGTGCAGACCGACAGCCAGGCCAGCGGCACGATGGTCACCCAGGCGAAGGACTGCCGCTTCATCTTGAACAGCATCACCGTCACGAAGGACAGGGCGATCGCCGCCAGCATCTGGTTGGCGATGCCGAACAGCGGCCACAAGGTGTTGATGCCGCCGAGCGGATCGACCACGCCCTGGTACAGGAAGTAGCCCCAGCCGCCGACCGCGATCGCGGTGGCACAGAGATTGGCCGGCCAGGAATGGGTCTGCTTGAACGCCGGGAAGGCGGTGCCGACCAGATCCTGGATCATGAACCGCGCGACGCGGGTGCCCGCATCGACGGTGGTCAGGATGAACAGGGCTTCGAACAGGATCGCGAAGTGGTACCAGAACGGCATCAGGGTGACGCCGCCGATGACGCTCGACAGGATCTGCGCCATGCCCACCGCGAGGGTCGGCGCGCCGCCGGCCCGGCTCAGGATGGTCGCTTCACCGACGTTCTTGGCCATGTCGGTGAGCGCATCCGGCGTCACGACGAAGCCCCAGCCGGAGATCACCTGCGCCGCATTGGCGGCGGTGGTGCCGATCACGCCGGCGCCGGTGTTCATCGCGAAATAGACGCCCGGGTCGAGCACCGTCGCCGCGACCATCGCCATCACGCCGACGAAGCTCTCCATGAGCATCGCGCCGTAGCCGATGAAGCGCAGCTGGTTCTCGTTCTCGATCATCTTCGGGGTGGTGCCCGACGAGATCAGCGAGTGGAACCCGGAGATCGCGCCGCAGGCGATGGTGATGAACAGGAAGGGGAACAGATCGCCGGAGAACACCGGGCCGGTGCCGTCGACGAACTTGGTGATCGCCGGCATGTGCAGGTCCGGACGGACCCAGACGATGCCGAGCGCCAGACCGACGATCGTGCCGATCTTGAGGAAGGTCGACAGATAGTCGCGCGGCGCGAGCAGGAGCCACACCGGCAGCACCGAGGCGACGAAACCGTAGGCGATCAGGATCAGCGCCAGGGTCTCGCCCTTGTAGGTGAACAGCGGCGCGAGCGTCGGATCGGTGCCGACGGTCTGACCGAAGACGATCGAAGCGAGCAGCAGCACGATGCCGATCAGCGACATCTCGGCGATGCGGCCGGGCCGGAAGAAGCGGCTGTAGATGCCCATCAGGAAGGCGATCGGGATGGTCGCGAACACCGTGAAGGTGCCCCACGGGCTGCCCTTCAGCGCGTTGACGACGATCAGCGCCAGCACGGCGAGCAGGATGACCATGATCATCAGGATGCCGAAGGAGGCGATGACGCCCGGAATCGGTCCGAATTCGGTCTTGATCATGTCGCCGAGCGAACGGCCGTCGCGCCGGGTCGAGGCGAACAGGACCACGAAGTCCTGCACCGCACCGGCGAACACGACACCGGCGAGCAGCCACATCGTGCCGGGCAGATAGCCCATCTGCGCCGCGAGCACCGGCCCGACCAGGGGTCCGGCACCGGCGATCGCCGCGAAATGATGGCCGAACAGCACGTATTTGTCGGTCGGCACGTAGTCGAGGCCGTCGTTGTGACGGATCGCCGGGGTCTTGCGGGCCGGATCGACCCCGAGCACCTTCTCGGCGATGAACAGGGCGTAGAAGCGGAAGGCGATCAGATAGACCGCGACCGCCGCCGTCACCAACCACAGAGCGTTGATCGGTTCGCCACGCTTCAGAGCCACCACGGCGAGCGCCAGGGCTCCGAGCCCGGCGATGACGATCCAGATGAGCCACTCGAACGGTGAGCGGCGTCCGACTGCTTGTGCGGCCATTCCAGCCTCCCTTGGCGTGACGTTTTTTTTCGAGGCGACCAGAGTCTTCCCCCATGCCACGTACTTCGAGTGGAATATTCCCTTCCGGAAGCGAAGCCAAGTACGGTGGAGCACTACATCGCCAGCTCCCCTCCCGAACACGTGGTACACTTGGGCTGGATTGCTGGAATTCAAGTAATTCCCGACAATAGTTCACCGGTACGGGCGCCTCGCCGGTGTCGTCGCAGCAGCACGCCACACCATCGAAACACAATTTTAAACACCCTATGTCGTCGCGCGCATGGCAGCGATGTTCGTCGACGACAATGCGCGCACGAGCGCGCCATCGGCAGAAACCATCCCGGCTTTTCAGCTTCACACAACGGTGATCGTTCCGCGTTGCCGAGGCGCGGCCAGTCGCCGCACCGACCGCGCGAACCCGCCGGCCCTGCGCACTTTCCGGGACGACCGCCGCCGCGCCGAGACGATGCGCCGCAGCGCCTCTCCCCGGCGGCCCCCGACGACCGCACCACCGGGCCGGCGACGCTACCAACGTCCAATACAATCGATTGTATCACGGCGGATTCGCCTGAACTACTGTTCGCCGATCGGGGCGGCGGAGGAATGCGCCGCGTCGGGACGCCGGAGCCCCCGTCACGGCGGCCCCGTCATCGGGGTGGCCAGCGCGACATCGGGCCGCTATCATGTCCGAGCCGTGAACAGTGATGTCTGACGCATGATAACCGCCGCCCAACTGCGCGCCGCCCGCGCCCTCCTCGGCATCGATCAACGGCAGCTCGCCGAGCTGTCGGGCCTGTCGTTGCCGACCATCCAGCGGATGGAGGCCTCGTCCGGCCTGATCCGCGGCAACGTCGATTCGCTGACCAAGCTGGTGGCGGGTCTGACCACGGCGGGAATCGAGCTGTTGGGCGAAGGCGCCGCCAGTGCGGCGACCGGTCGCGGTGTGCGGCTGATGAAGGATCGGGGGGAACCATGAACCGATCGATCGACCCGCCGCGGCACTCCGCCGTGCCTGCCCCCACTGCGCGACGCGAGGCCCGATGATGCCGATCGCCTGGGTCCTCGTCGCGGTCGCCGCGCTGTTCGCCATCGCCGCCCTGGCGCCGATGACGCTCTCCCGCCGCCGCGCCGAGGCCGGCACCCTGATCTACGGCGCCTGTGCGGCGGCCTGCACCCTGATCCTGGTGATCGCCCTCGCCGCGCTGCTCGGGGCGGTCGACGCCGGCGGCACGCTGGTGTTGCCGCTCGGTCTGCCCTGGCTCGGGGCTCGTTTCCGCATCGATGCGCTGGCCGCGGTGTTCCTGGTGCTGGTCGATCTCGGCGGGGTCGCCGCCAGCCTCTATGCGATCGGCTACGGCCGCCACGAATCGGCGCCCGGCCGCGTCCTGCCGTTCTACCCGGCCTTCCTCGCCGGCATGAATCTGGTGGTGGTCGCCGCCGACGCCTTCTCCTTCCTGGTCGCCTGGGAATTCATGTCGCTGACCTCCTGGGCGATGGTGATGGCCCATCACCACGACGCCGAGAACCGCCGCGCCGGCTACGTCTATCTGGTGATGGCGAGCTTCGGCACGCTGTCGCTGCTGCTCGCCTTCGGCCTGCTCGCCGGCGCCCAGGGCGACTACGCCTTCGCCGCGATGCGCGGCGCCGCCCACGCCGATTGGGTCGCCGGCACGGTGCTCGGGCTGATGCTGCTCGGCGCCGGCTCCAAGGCCGGTCTGGTGCCGCTCCACGTCTGGCTGCCGCTCGCCCATCCTGCTGCGCCGTCCCACGTCTCGGCGCTGATGTCGGGGGTGATGACCAAAGTGGCGATCTACGGCTTCGTGCGCGTGGTCTTCGACCTCGCCGGTCCGCCGGCCTGGTGGTGGAGCGTCGTGGTGCTGACGCTCGGCTCGATCACCGCGGTGCTCGGCGTCCTCCATGCGGTGATGCAACGCGACCTCAAGCGGCTCCTCGCCTATTCGACCGTCGAGAACGTCGGCATCGTGTTCATCGGCCTCGGCCTGGCGCTGGCCTTCAAGGCCAACGCCATGGCCGGACCGGCGGCGCTGGCGCTGACCGCCGCGCTGTTCCACGCCTTCAACCATTCGCTGTTCAAGTCGATCCTGTTCTTCGGCGCCGGCGCGGTGCTGACCGCCACCGGAAAGCGCGACATCGAAGCGCTCGGCGGCCTGATCCGCCGCATGCCGCACGTCGCCTATGCCTTCCTCGGCGGCTGCCTCGCCATCGCCGCCCTGCCGCCGCTCAACGGCTTCGTCTCGGAATGGATGATCCTCCAGGCGATCCTGTTGTCGCCGGCCCTGCCGCAATGGGGACTGAAGTTCCTGGTGCCGGCCGCCGGCGCGATGCTGGCCTTCGCCGCGGCGCTGGCCGGCGCCTGTTTCGTGCGCGCCTTCGGCATCACCTTCCTCGGCCGGCCGCGCTCGCCCGAGGCCGCCGGGGCGCAAGACGGCGATCGCTGGTCGACCGGGGTGATGAAGACCCTGCTCGGCCTGTGCCTCGTCGTCGGCATCTTGCCGAACTTCGTCATCGACGCGCTGCACCCGGTCTCCGATCTCCTGGTCGGCGGCGCCATGCCGGCCCAGTCGCTGCTGCCGCACCTGTCGATCGTGCCGATCTCCGAGAGCCGCAGCTCCTACAGCGGCCTCCTGGTGTTCCTGTTCATCCTGATCTCGACCCGTCTGGCGATCCGGGTGATCCACGACTTCGCCTCGCGCCGGGTCCGCCGTGCGCCGGCCTGGGACTGCGGCTGGCCCGATCCGAACCCGGCCACCCAGTACACCGCCGACAGTTTCGCCCAGCCGCTGCGCCGGGTCTTCGGGCCGATGGCCTTCCGTTCGCGCATCGAGGCGACCATGCCGCCGCCCGGCGATCCGAGCCCGGCGCGGCTGGTCCTGTCGCTGCGCGATCTGGTCTGGGACACCTTCTATGCGCCGATCGCCGGCATCGTCCTGGCCATCGCCGAGAAGCTCAACCACCTCCAGTTCCTGACCATCCGCAGCTATCTCAGTCTGGTCTTCGCGGCCCTCGTCGGCCTTCTCCTGATGGTGGCCGTATGGGCATGATCCTCGACCTCCTCGTCCAGGGCGCCCAGATGATCCTGGTGCTGGCCCTCGCCCCGCTCCTCCTCGGCTTCACCCGCACGGTGAAGTCGCGCCTGTTGCGCCGCCGCGGGCCGCCGGTGACCCAGGTCTATCGCGATCTCCTGCGTCTGGTGCGCAAGGAGGCGGTGCTCGCCGACGACGCCTCGTGGCTGTTCCGCAACGCGCCCTACGCGATCTTCTCGGCGACCTGGGTCGCCGCCGCCCTGGTGCCGACCTTCGCCACCGGCCTGCACTTCAGCTGGGCCGCCGATCTGATCGTCGTCACCGCGCTGCTCGGCTCGTCGCGCTTCTTCCTGGCGCTCGCCGGCATGGACGTCGGCACCGCCTTCGGCGGCATCGGCTCGAGCCGCGAGATGCTGTTCTCGACGCTGGCCGAACCGGCGATGATCATGATCGTCTTCGTGGTGGCGCTGGTCGCCGGCTCCACCCAGCTCTCCGAGATCGCCGTGTTCATGGTCGATCACGCCACCCTGCGGGTCTCGCTGGGGCTGGCGCTGATCGCCCTGATCATCGTCGCGCTCGCCGAGAACGCCCGCATTCCGGTCGACAATCCGGCGACCCACCTCGAGCTGACCATGGTCCACGAGGCGATGATCCTGGAATATTCCGGCCGCCACCTCGCGGTGATCGAGCTCGCCGCGGCCTTGAAACTCCTGCTCTACATGTCGCTGATCGGCTGCATCTTCGTGCCCTGGGGCATGGCGCGGCCGTCGTCCGGCTTCCTGCCGCTGGTGATCGGCGTCGCAACCTATGTCGTCAAACTCGCCGCCGGCGGTTTCCTCCTGGTGCTGTTCGAGACCTCGATCGCCAAGATGCGGGTGTTCCGCGCCCCCGAGTTCCTCGGTTCGGCGCTGATGCTCGGCTTCCTTGGCACGCTCCTGCTGTTCGTCTCGAGGAGCTTCTGATGGATCGCTTCGCCCTCGACGCCGCCCACATGCTCGCCGGCGGCATGGTTCTGGTCAGTTTCATGCTGCTCTACCAGAACCGCATGTTCGGGCTGCTCAACGTCTACGCGCTCCACGCCGTGGTGCTGTCGCTGTCGGTCGCCTGGCAGGCCCACGTCCAGGACGCGCCGCATCTGTGGGTCACCGCGACCATCGCCGTGGTCTTGAAGGCGATCGTCATTCCGGTGGCGCTGCGCCGCATGGTGATCCGCCTCGGCGTCCATCGCACCATCGAGACGGTCGGCGGCATCGGCCCGACCATGCTGATGGGCATCGGCCTCGTCGCCCTGTCGATGGTGGTGATGCTCCACGCCGCCGCCGACGCCGACCCGATCGCCCGCGAGGATCTGGCGCTGGCCCTGTCGGTGATCCTGCTCGGCCTCCTGATGATGGTCACCCGCCACAACGCGGTCAGCCAGATCGTCGGCTTCATGAGCCTGGAGAACGGCCTGATCCTCGCCGCCACCGGCGCCCGCGGCATGCCGCTGGTGGTCGAGATCTCGATCGCCTTCTCGGTGCTGGTCGCCTTCATCGTGATCGGCGTGTTCCTGTTCCGCATCCGCGAGCGCTTCGACTCGGTCGACACCCAGGCGATCGACGACTACCGGGGGGGCCGCGAATGATGGACCTGATCGCCGCACTGCCCGTGGTGCCGCTGCAGACCCTCCTGGTGATCCCGGCGATCGCCGCCGTGGTGCTCGCCCTGGTCCCGGCCTATCGGATCGGCGCCCGCCTCAACGTCATCGCCTCGGGCCTGACCTTCCTGGCGGCCCTGACCCTGCTGGTCCATCGCCCGCCCGGCGATTCCGGCGGCTACCTCTTCGTCGACGATCTCAACATCGTCTTCGTGGTGCTCGGTACCTTCGTCGGCTTCACCACCTCGAGCTTCTCGGCGAGCTACATCGGCCACGAGATCGAGATCGGCCGCCTGACGCCGCTGCACCTGCGCTTCTACCACGGCATGTATCAGGCCCTGAGCTTCGCCATGAACCTCGGCCTGCTCGCCGACAACATCGGCCTGATGTGGGTGGCGATCGAGCTGGCGACCCTGACCACCGTGCTGATGGTCGGCATCTACCGCACCCACGACGCCCTCGAGGCCGCCTGGAAATACTTCATCCTCGGCTCGGTCGGCATCGCGCTCGCCCTGTTCGGCACCATCCTGGTCTACATGGCCGCCCGTCCGGTGATCGGCGAGGGCCACGACGCCATGGTCTGGACCGCGCTGGTGGCGCATGCCCATGCCTTCAGCCCGGAACTGCTCAACGTCGCCTTCGTCTTCCTGATGCTCGGCTACGGCACCAAGGTCGGCCTCGCCCCGCTCCACGCCTGGCTGCCCGACGCCCATGCCGAGGGCCCGACGCCGATCTCGGCGGTGCTGTCCGGCCTGCTGCTCAACGTCGCGCTCTACGCGCTGTTGCGCTTCAAGATGCTGCTCGCCGCCAATCCGCTGGCCGTCGCCCCGGGACCGCTGATGGTCACCCTCGGTCTGATCTCGCTGATCTTCGCGGCCTTCATGTTGTACCTGCGGCGCGACATCAAACGGCTGTTCGCCTATTCCTCGATCGAGCACATGGGGATCATCGCCTTCGCCTTCGGCATGGGCGGGCCGCTCGCCAACTTCGCCGGCCTGCTCCACATGACCATGCATTCGCTGACCAAATCGGCGATCTTCTTCGCCGTCGGCCAGATCACCCAGGTCAAGGGCACCCAGCGCATCGCCGACATCCGCGGCCTCACCGAGAGCCACCCGGTGCTCGGCTGGGGTCTGGTCGTCGGCGTCGCGGCGATCGCCGGTCTGCCGCCGCTCGGCATCTTCACCAGCGAGTTCCTGCTGGTCACCTCGACCTTCGCCCGCCAGCCGCTGCTGGCGCTGCCCCTGGTGTTCGGCATGGTGATCGCCTTCGGGGCGCTGCTGATGCGGCTCTCCGGCATCGCCTTCGGCAAGCCGAGCCCGAGCATCACCCAGACCCATCGCATCTCGGTACTGCCGCTGCTGGTTCATCTCGCGCTGGTCTTCGCCGCCGGCCTGTGGTTGCCCGGCCCCCTGGTAGCGTGGTTCCAGAACGTCGCGCGGATGCTCGGCTGAGGGAGGATCGGATGAGCCTGCGTTCGGATCTGATCGGCGAAGCGGTGGCGATCGAGCCCCAGCATCCCTGGCCGCGCATTCGCGTCGACGCCGAGACCTGGCGCCGGGCGATCCTCGGCATCGCCTCGGGTCAGGCCGACCTCGCCGGCCTGTGGAGCGACGGCGCCGCCGTCCATCTGGCACTCGCCGAACACGGCACGGGCGCCCTGCTGGTGATCAGCCTCGCCTGTCCCGACGGGACCTTCCCGTCGGTCGGCGTCACCCATCCGCCGGCCCAGCGTCCGGAACGGGCGATCCGCGACCTCTGGGGCCTCGAGCCCGAGGCCGCCCCCGACCCGCGCCGCTGGCTCGACCACGGCCGCTGGGGCCTGCGCCATCCGCTCGGCGATCGCGCCCCCCACGACACCACGCCCGACGCCTATCCGTTCCTGCGCGCCGAAGGCCCGCCGATGCACCAGATCCCGGTCGGGCCGGTCCATGCCGGGATCATCGAACCCGGCCATTTCCGCTTCACCGCCAACGGCGAGACCGTGGTCCGCCTGGAGGAGCGCCTCGGCTATGTCCACAAGGGCATCGAGGGCCTGATGATCGGCGCCTCCCTCGACCGCGCCGCACGTCTCGCCGCCCGCGTCTCCGGCGACTCGACCGTCGCCTTCTCGCTGGCCTTTGCGCGTGCCGCCGAGGCCGCGCTCGGCGTCGCCGTGCCGCGCCGTGCGGTGTGGCTGCGTGCCCTGATGGCCGAGTTGGAGCGACTGGCCAATCACCTCGGCGACTTCGGCGCGATCTGCAACGACGCCGCCTTCTCGCTGATGCTCGCCCAGTGCGGCATCTTACGCGAACGGGTGCTGCGCGCCGCCCGCACTACCTTCGGCCACCGTCTGATGATGGACCGCATCGTGCCCGGCGGCGCCGCCGTCGATCTCGCCGACCCGGCGCCGCTGCGCGCGCTGATCGCCGACCTGCGCGACGCCTTCCCCGAACTGATCGAGCTCTACGACGCCACCGCCTCGCTGCAGAACCGCACCGTGTCGACCGGCGTCCTCGATCGCGACCTCGCCCGCCACTGGGCGGTCGGCGGACCGATCGGCCGCGCCTCCGGCCGCAGCTTCGACGCCCGCCGCAGCCCCGGCTACGCGCCCTACGACGAACTCGACTTCACCGTGCCGGTGCGCACCGAAGGCGACGTCGACGCCCGCATCTGGATCCGCATCGAGGAGATCGGCGTCTCGCTCGGCCTGATCGAACAGATCCTCGACCGCCTGCCGCCCGGACCGGTGCTGCGCCCCTTCGACCCGACCGTGGTCGGCCGCACCAGCGGCGAGGACGAGGGCGATTCTGCCGCGCGCTCCCGCGAAGGCATCGCCCTGGTCGAAGGCTTCCGCGGCGACGTCCTGGTGTGGGTGCGGGTCGACGACGACGGGCACATCGCCCGCTGCCATCTGCGCGACCCCTCGGTGTTCCAGTGGCCGCTGCTCGAGGCGGTGATCGAAGGCAACATCGTCGCCGACTTCCCGCTGTGCAACAAGTCGTTCAACTGTTCCTATTCCGGCCACGACCTCTGAGATCGGCTCCCCATGCGCAAGCTCCTGTTCGAGAGCCTCCTCCGCCGCCCGCTGACCGAAGCGCCCCCGCGCCTCGACGACGCGGTGCTGGCGACCCTCGCCGGCCGCCTCGATGCGGTGGCGCGCTTCCGCCTCGGCCGCAGCCTGTCGATCCGGCAGGTCGACGCCGGCTCGTGCAACGGCTGCGAGCTCGAGATCCACGCGCTCGGCAATTCCTTCTACGACCTCGAGCGCTTCGGCCTGCGCTTCGTCGCCTCGCCGCGCCACGCCGACGTGCTGCTGGTCACCGGCCCGGTCACCCGCAACATGCGCGAGGCCCTGGAGCGCACCTATGTCGCCACGCCCGAGCCGAAATGGGTGGTGGCGGTCGGCGAATGCGGCTTCGACGGCGGCGAGTTCGCCGGCAGCTACGCGGTGCTCGGCGGCGTCTCGACGGTGATCCCGGTCGATCTCCACGTCCGCGGCTGCCCGCCCGCCCCGGTCGCCCTGCTCGAAGGCCTGGTGGCGCTGATCGAGACCAGCGCCTGAACCGGGCCGCCCTTCAGTGTTCCTCGATCAGCTTGCAGGAGATCGGGATCGGCCCGGCGACCGCGAGCGTCAGTGCGTCGTCGAACAGATCGCAGGACAACAGGTTGTTGGGATCGCTGCGCCGCGCGGTGAACACGTTGATGTTGACCATCGCCTTGCGGTCGACCACCCAGTCGACCTTGCGCGGATCGAAATTGGCGCCGCGGATCGCCGCCCGCCCGCCGGTGGCCGGCAACAGCGCCTTCTCGTCGCCGAGCGCGATCTGGCCCATCTCGTCGGCCTTCTTGCGCGCCGCCCGCGTCGCCTCGCCGTAATAGAGCGCCGAGACCACGATGCCCTCGCGCAATTGCGTCAGCCGGGCCAGCGCCCGCGGCGACAGCGACACGTCGACCGTGAACGCCGCCGACACCGGCGTCGCATCCTTGGCCGCCGCGGGTAGTCCGCCACAGAGCACCGACGTCACCGCGATCGCCGCCGCGATCGCGACCCCTGCACCCGCCCGTCTCGTCGTCGTCATCGTCGCCTCCCGAAGCACACCGGCGCCGAGGCGCCGCCTCGCCTCTTCCTAGCACACGGGAGCGTTGCGCGTCGCCGGCCGCCCGGTCGCAGCCGCCGAGGTGTCCCGCTCGCGCACATCACGCCGGCGCGCGCCCGGCTTGATCGGCGCGGCGCATCGCGCAACATGGGCCGCCCCGCCCGTCGCTGAGGAGTCCCCATGACCACCGCCGCTTCGCTGCCCCGCCTCCGTCTGGTCACCCTCGCCGACGCCCCGGCGATCGCCGCGATCTACGGCCGCGCGGTGCTGACCGGCTGCGCCTCCTTCGAGATCGACCCGCCCGACGCCGCCGAGATGGCCGCCCGCATCGCCAAGATCGTCGACGCCGGGCACCCCTGGTTGGTCGCCGAGCTCGACGGCGCGGTGGTCGGCTATGCCTATGCCGGCCCCTATCGGCCCCGCCCGGCCTATCGCCACACCGTCGAGGATTCGATCTACGTCGCCGAAGAGGCCCAGGGTCGCGGCCTCGGCCGCTGGCTGCTCGCGGCGTTGATCTCGGCCGAGGAGGCGCGCGGCGCCCGCCAGATGATCGCGGTGATCGGCGACAGCGCCAACACCGGCTCGATCGGCCTCCACGCCGCCCTCGGCTTCCGCCATGCCGGCGTCTTCACCTCGGTCGGCTACAAGCACGGCCGCTGGCTCGACAGCGTGCTGATGCAACGCGCCCTCGGACCGGGCGACGAGACCGCCCCCGACGCCCCGCCGACCGCGCGCTGAGCCGCCGTCGCCCCCTCCCCTGCGAAGGTCGAGGGGAAACACCGCCATCAACCGCCTCTCCGACGCCTGCGCCCGCTTGCCGAGCGGGGGCGAGCCGTGCAAGCTCGACGCCCGCGACGGCCCCACGACCGTCGCCACCCAGTCGCCGCTCGTCGGGGGATTCCATGAAGCTCGTCATCGCCGTCATCAAGCCGTTCAAACTCGACGAAGTCCGCGATGCGCTCACCCGCCTCGAGATCCACGGCATGACCATCACCGAGGTCAAGGGCTACGGCCGCCAGAAGGGCCACGCCGAGATCTACCGCGGCGCCGAATATGTGGTCAGCTTCATCCCCAAGGTGCGCGTCGAAGTCGCGGTCGCCGACGAACTGGTCGAAGCGACCGTCGAGGCGATCCGCTCGGCCGCCCATTCCGGCCAGATCGGCGACGGCAAGATCTTCGTGACCCCGGTCGAACAGGCGATGCGCATCCGCACCGGCGAATCCGGCGAATCCGCCCTCTGAGCGGATCCGTCGATCCCTCGGCTCACGGTTGCGGCACGATCGCCAGCCGTTCGACGATCTCGCCGCGGCCGAGATGGCTCGCGACGATCTCGTCGACGTCGGCCTCGGTGCGGACCGCGTACCACACCCCGGCGGGGTAGATCACCATCAGGGGCCCCGCCCGACAGAAGCCGAGGCAGCCGGTCGCGGTCATCGCGACGCGCGGATCGCGTAAGCCCTCGATCGCCTGGCCGAGCCGCTTCCACAACGGTTCGGACCCCTGTTGGCCGCAAGAACCGCGCGGATGACCGGCCGGTCGGCTCTGAAAACAGGCGAAGACGTGGTGTCGATAGACCTGCGGAATGTCCGTCTGCATCGCGGCGACGCTCCTGTCGGTTCGGGCCGGGACGGCCTCTGAAATTTTTCCTATTCAAAGCGCGTGCCGCACCGCACTATCGGTGGGCTTCTTGCTGCACCGCGCCCGCGCGGCGGCAGAATTCCGCGGATTGTGCGAGGGGGCGGGGCGACCATGGAAACGCAGGGACGGGACGGCGCCGAGCGGGCGCGCGACCACGACGCGATCGACTTCGGTGATCTTCCCGACGCCGTGAACGATATCCTACAGGCCGGTGTCGCCCTCTACCGACTGGATCGGGCGGCCGCCGACGTCGCCTTCCGCCGCGCCCTGGCGATCGATCCGACCTGTCTGGCGGCCTATTTCTGTCTCTACAAGATCCACGCCTATTCCGGCGATCTCGACGCCGCCCGCGCCGCGGCCGAAGCCGGCATCGTCGAAGCCGCCCGACAGGCCGGCCGCGATCCCGACTGGACCACCTGGTCGGCCGACGATCTCGTGCTCGACGGCCCGGTGCGCTTTGCGCTCTACACCGCCAAGGCGCTGGCCTTCGTCGCCCTGCGCCGCGGCGACGGCGAAGCGGCGCGCCGCATTCTCGACCGTCTCGCCGCCCTCGATCCCGACGACGGGGTCGGGGCGCGGGTGGTCGACGACCTCGCCCGGGCGACCGACGTCACAAAACCGTAGCCTCCCCCGCCTATTCGAAGAGCATCGAAGATCTTGCGAGGGCGGAGGCCGCTGCGGCCTCCGTCGGGACTCCGGATGCGGTTCGCCGTGTCCGGAAACGGAGAGACTCATGCTCGCGATCGAGGCCCTGACCCGACGATTCGGCGATTTCACCGCGGTCGATCGCGTCGATCTGACGATTCCCACCGGCCAGATGGTCGCGGTGATCGGGCGTTCCGGGGCCGGCAAGTCGACGCTCCTGCGCATGATCGATCGCCTGATCGAGCCGAGCGAGGGCCGCATCCGCTTCGAAGACCGAGACATCACCGCCCTGAAGGGTGCGTCCCTGCGCCATTGGCGGCGCGACTGCGCCATGGTCTTCCAGCAGTTCGCGCTGGTCGATCGCCTCGACGTGCTGACCAACGTGCTGATGGGCCGCCTCGACCACACCCCGGTGTGGCGCTCGCTGCTCAAGCTGTGGACCGGCGACGACAAGGCCATCGCGCTGTCGGCGTTGGAACTGTTCGACATCGGCAGCCTCGCCGCCAACCGCGCCGGGGCGCTCTCCGGCGGCCAGCAGCAGCGCGTGGCGATCGCCCGCGCCCTGGTCCAGGAACCGCGGATGATCCTCGCCGACGAGCCGATCGCCTCGCTCGACCCGCGCAACACCCAGCTGGTGATGGACGCCCTGCTCAGGGTCAACCGCGACTTCGGCATCACCGTGCTGACCAATCTCCATTCGATCGAGCTGGCCAAGCGTTATTGCGACCGCCTGATCGGCATGAAGGCCGGGCGGATCGTCTTCGACGGCACCCCGGCCGAACTCACCGACGCCGCGGTGACCGAACTCTACGGGCTCGAGGCCGCCGACGTCATCGAGATCCCGAGCGCGGCCGACCCGACCCCCGACGAGATCCGCGCCGCCTGGGACGCCGCCCGCGCCCGGGAGCCGGTGTGACCCCCATCGTTTCGATGTCCCTTCCCGCGCGACCGCTCCCTCGCGGCGCGCGCCCCTCGAGAGGAGCTCTGCCCATGATCGTCCGTCGTTCCGTCCTCGGCCTCGTCGCCGGCGCCGTCGCGCTCTCCGCCTCCGGCGCCATGGCGCAGGATTGGAAGGCCAAGTATCCCGAGATCGTCTTCGGCAAGATCCCCGACGAGAACGCCTCGGGCACCACCGACCGCTACGGCCCCTTCATGGACTTCCTGTCCAAGGAGATCGGCACCAAGGTGACCCTGCGCATCGCCCAGGACTACGCCGCGGTGATCGAGGGCCAGCGCGCCGGTCAGATCCAGATCGGCTACTACGGCCCGGCGTCCTATGCCCGCGCGACCATGGTCGGCGCCAAGATCGAGCCGGTGGCCATCGAAGTCAACGAAGACGGCACCAAGGGCTACTACTCGGTCTTCTACGTGAAGAAGGACAGTCCCTATCAGAAGATCGAAGACCTGAAGGGCAAGAACCTCGGTCTCGTCGACCCGAACTCGACCTCGGGCAACAACGTGCCGCGCTTCTCGCTGAACAAGATGGGCATCGACCCGGAGACCTTCTTCTCCAAGGTGGTCTACACCGGATCCCATGAGAACGCCGTGATCGCCCTCGGTCAGGGCACCGTCGACGTCGCCGCCAACTGGTGGAACGACGAGAACGAGTCGATGCTCAAGCGCATGGAGCGCAAGGGCATGGCCAAGTACGACGACTACCGGATCATCTTCAAGTCCGAGCAGATCGTGAACTCGCCGATCGCCGTGATGTCCGACCTGCCCGCCGACCTGAAGAAGAAGATCGCCGACGCGATCCTCGCCTTCCCGATCAAGGAGCCGGAAGCCTTCAAGAAGATGACCGACGGCAAGCAGCGTCCGTGGCAGCCGGTCACCCACGACGCCTACAAGCCGGTCGTCGAACTGAACAAGTTCGTCGACGAGCTGCGCAAGAAGAAGTCCTGAGCCTCGGCTTCCGAAGGCTCCGCCGGCGCCGCGCGCGTCGGCGGAGCTTCCGTCGTCCCGACCGCCGCCTTCCGACGACCGACCCGCGAGGAGCGCCCGCGCCCATGCCGACCGCCCTGCCGCGCCTCTCCGACGACCGCCTGCGCCCGCTCGCCGCCGCCTATGCGACCTCGCTCGCCGCGGCGCGGACCCGCATCTGGATCGGTGCCGGGGGGATCGTCGCCCTGGTGCTGGTGTCGGGCTGGTTCGCCGAGGTCGACCTCGTCCGCATGTTCGGCCGCATCGGCACCTTCACCGACTACATCGGCCGCATCTTCGTCTTCGACAACGGCGACAACGTCGGCCGTTTCGTGCTGGTGGCGCCGGGCGAATGGATGTGGGGCCTCGCCCACTGGTCGAAGCTGATCCTCGAGACCCTGCTGATCGCCTATTCCGGCACCATCCTCGGCGCGATCGGCGGCTTCGTCCTGTCCTTCATGTCCGCCCGCAACCTCGGCCGCGCGCCGCTGATGCGCGGCGGCGTCAAGCGCCTGCTGGAGATCTGCCGCACCGTGCCGGAACTGGTGTTCGCGCTGGTCTTCGTCATCGCCTTCGGCCTCGGCGCCCTGCCCGGCGTGCTGGCCATCGCCATCCACACCACCGGCGCGCTCGGCAAGCTGTTCGCCGAAGTGGTCGAGAACATCGACATGAAGCCGGTCGAGGGCACCACCGCCGCCGGCGGCTCGTGGTGGCAGACCGTGCGCTTCGCGGTGGTGCCGCAGGTGCTGTCGAACTTCGCCAGCTACACGTTGCTGCGCTTCGAGATCAACGTGCGCGGTGCCTCGGTGATGGGCTTCGTCGGCGCCGGCGGCATCGGCCAGGACCTGATCGAGGCGATCCGCAAGTTCTATTATGCCGACGTCTCGGCGATCCTGGTGCTGATCATCCTCACCGTGATGGTCATCGATCTCGGAACCGAACGCCTGCGCCATCGCTTCATCGCCCGGGAGGCCCACGCATGAGCGTCGTCGTGCAGACCGCCGGCCATCCCGACGGGCCGATCTCCAACACCCGCCGGGTGCGCAGCGCGCTCGGCCCCGCGGCACGGGCCGCCCGCCCCGACCTCGAGCGACAGTACCCCGAGATCTTCGCCGGCTCGCGCCGCGACCGCCTGACCACCATCGGCGTGGTGGTCGGATTGGTCGGCCTGTTCGCCTTCGCGCTGTGGCGGCTCGACTTTTCCTTCGCGCGGATCGGCTCGGGCCTCGTCCAGCTCGCCCATTTCACCACGCTGATGCTGCCGCCCTCGTCGGGCACCGTCGCGCGCTTCTGGCTGTTTCTGAACTCCCTCGGCGAGACCTTGGCGATCGCCTTCCTCGGCACCCTCGCCGCGGCGACCTTCGCCTTTCCCTTCGGGTTCCTCGCCGCCAAGAACGTCGTGCCGCAGCCGCTGGTGCATTTCTTCACCCGCCGCGGCCTCGACACCATCCGCGGCGTCGACACCCTGATCTGGGCGCTGATCTGGATCAACGTGGTCGGGCTCGGCCCCTTCGCCGGCATCCTGGCGATCATGTGCTCCGACTTCGGCGCCTTCGGCAAACTGTTCTCGGAAGCCATCGAATCGGTCGACGGCAAGCCGATCGAGGGGGTCGTCTCGACCGGCGGCTCCCGCCTCGCCCAGATCCGCTTCGCCATCCTGCCGCAGATCCTGCCGGTGATCGCCGGTCAGGTGCTCTACTATTTCGAGAGCAACACCCGCTCGGCGACGATCATCGGCATCGTCGGCGCCGGCGGCATCGGACTGTGGTTGACCGAAGCGATCCGCACCCTCGAATGGCAGCAGGTCTCGCTCCTCGTCCTGATGATCCTGGTCGCCGTCGCGGCGATCGACCAGATCTCGGCGCGCATCCGCTTCGCGATCATCGGCGACCGCCGCCTCGACCTGTGAGCCGAGCGCGCGTCAACCCGATCTTCAGACCGCCCGGTTAGAACGGAGCGCATCGGCACGGGCGCGCCGACGGGGCGGGATCATGATCGTCTTCTTCCACCAGAACGAGGTCGACGGCGCGCAGGGCGGCATCGAGCGCTATGTCGCGACGCTCCTCGCGGCATCGGGCGACGACGGCCTGCTGGTCACCGAGGCGAGCGATCGCCCGGCCGATGCGCGCCGGATGGCGCTCTCCCTGCCGCGCCTGCCGGGGCCGAAGTGGATCCCTTACGCGCTCGCGGTCTTCGCCCGGCTCGGAGCGATCCGCCGGCGCCTCGCCGCCACAACCGCCGCCGTCCTGGAGTTCAGCCGGCCCGAATATGTGGTCTTCGCCTGGGCCCTGCCCGGCAAACGCGTCTTCACCATCCACGGCACCGGCCCGGGGGCGAGCGAAGGCGCCAAGCGCCGCATCCACGACCTCGCCTGCTGGTTCCTGCCCTGGGTCGCCGACCGCGTCCAGGTGGTCGGCCGCGACGATTCCGGCCTGTCGCCGAGCGTCCGCCGCCGCCTCGGGTCCCGCCTCGCCCATGTCGACGCCTGGTACGACGACCATTTCCGCGCGAAACCGGTGCCCGCCGGCGGGCCGACCGTGGTGTTCTACGCCGGCCGCATCGTCGAGCAGAAGAACCCCGAGTTGCTGTTCGAAATCATCCGCCGCGGCAAGGCGCGTTTCGGAGAGGCAATCGAATTCCGCTATTTCGGCAAGGACGGCGACCGGCTGGTCGAAGCCGGGGTCGCGCCGCTCGTCACCTTCGGCGGCCTGCTCGACGCCCCCGGCCTCGCCGCGGCGATCGCCGGCTGCCACATGGGGCTGATGTGCTCGCATTTCGGCGAGGGCTCGCCCTTCATCGTGGTCGAGACGCTGGCCTGCGGCCGGCCCTATGTGCTGTCGAGCCTGCCGACCCTGACCGGTGCCTATGGCGGCAATCCCGGCGTGCGCTTCGTCGCGAGCTTCGACGCCGACGCCTTCCTCGATGCCATCGCCGCCCTGCGCGCCGATCTCGACGCCGGCCTCGACGCCGCGACCATCGCCGATGCGGTCGCGCCGCGCGCCAAGTCGCTCGCCACCGCCGCGCTGCTCGCCGACTACCGCGCGCTCTGATCCCCTCAGCCGACCGTCACCCGCACCCGATCGCCGGCGAAGCGGGCGCGCGCCCATTGGATCGGCCGCCCGTCGAGATCGGTGTTGACGCCTTCGATCTCGATCACCGGCCGGCCGAGGGCGATCTCCAGCCGTTCGGCGTCGATCGCATCGGCGTTGCGCGCCCCGATCCGGGTGAAGGCGCGGACATAGTCGGCGACCCCGGCCGCCCGAAACGCCGCCGTGAACGACGAGGTCGTCGCGAAACTCTCCGCCACGTCGGCAAATCGCGCCGCCGGGAAGGCGGACAGCGCCCAGGAGATCGGCACCCCGTCGGCCGCCCGCACCGTCTCCAGCCGGATCACTTCGGCGCCCGCCGCCAGCTCCAGAGCGGCGCCCACCGCCGGATTGGCGACCTCGCGCGTCGCCGAGATCAGCCGCCCCGACGGTTCGCGCGCCTGGGCCATGACGATGTCGGAGAATCGGGTGCGCTCGGCGATCGGATAGGCGAGCGGCGGCGCTTCGACGAAGGTCCCCGAACCCTGCACCGAGCGTACCAACCCACGCTCGACCAGATCCTTGATCGCCTGGCGCACCGTGTGGCGATTGACCCCGAAGCGCAGCGCCATCTCGGCCTCGGTCGGCAGGCGCCCGCCGGCGCGCCATTCGCCGTCGGCGATTCCCGTCTCCAGGATCTCCGCCACCTGTCGCCACACCGCGATGCCCGTCCCGCGCGCCAGCATGCGATTTCCCCACGTTGCGCCGCCGCCCGAAGCCCGGCGTCTTCCCTTGCCCCTCGCCGGTCACCCGACCCGAGGCACGGCGCCCTTCCCTTCTCCCCTCGTGGGAGAAGGTGCCCCCGAAGGGGGCGGATGAGGGGGCGCGGCGTTGCGTCTTCGACACCCTGCCGGCGGAGAGGCCCAACCCCTCATCCGGCCTTCGGCCACCTTCTCCCACGAGGGGAGAAGGGATGCCCCGATCCGGCGCCGCGTCGTCCTCGCCCCCCGGCCCGCCCCGTTCGCCTCGTCATCGCATGTTCGTGATCCCGGGCGAAGCCTCTTCGCGTGGACCGCGTCACAAAAGTGTAGTCATCTAGATCTATAGACAAATCACACCCGCCGACGGCGTTTCCAACCCGCCGATCGCCGCCGCTTCCGGCATCACCGCCGCCGCCCGATCGGGCGCTCCCGACCGCTTCCCTCTCGCCCCGAGGTCGCCGATGCCGACGCGCGCCGTACCGCCCCGCCCCGCCGCCGATCCCGCGACCGATGCGCGCCGCGCCGTGATGGCGCTCGCCGCCGCGGCCCGTGTCGACGAGCTCGCCCCGGTCGAGGCCCTCGCCGGCCCCGGCGTCACCGATCTGCGCGTCCCAGAGATCGGCCTGGTCATGGTCCGCGGCCGCGCCGGCGGCTCGGGCCGACCGTTCAACCTCGGCGAAGCCACCGTCACCCGCGCCGCGGTGCGGCTCGCCGCGGGTGAAACCGGCTTTGCTCATGTCCTCGGCCGCGACCGCCTCAAGGCCCGCCGCGCCGCCCTGCTCGATGCCCTGTGGGCGCGCGAAGCCCTGCGCCCGACCCTCGAGGCCGAGATCCTGGCGCCGCTCGCCGCCCGCCTCGACGCTGCGCGACGCGCCGAGGCCGAGAAGGCCGCGGCCACCCGCGTCGACTTCTTCACCCTCGTGCGCGGAGACGACTGATGCCCGCCCCTCTCGCCGCGACCCTGCGCCCCGGCTTCGCCGATCCGGTGTTCGACGCCCAAGCCGCCTTCCGCGCCGCCATGAGCGCCCTCGCCGAGCCCGGCACGATCCGCTCGCTCGCCGGCCTCGACCACGCCCCCGCGCCGCTCGGGTCCATCGCCGCGGCGCTGATCCTGGCGCTCGCCGACTACGAGACGCCGCTGTGGCGCGACGCGCTCCTCGCGACGCCGGAGATCGACGCCTGGCTGCGTTTCCACACCGGCGCGCCCTTCTCGGACGCGCCCGACGCCGCCGCCTTCGCCCTGGTCTCCGGCGCCGAGGCCCTCGGCGATCTCGACCGCTTCTCCCACGGCAGCGACCTCGCGCCCGAGGCTTCGACCACGGTGATCCTGACCGTCGCCGGCTTCGGTGCGGACACGGGCGGCGTCGCCTTCCGCCTCGCCGGCCCCGGCATCGACGGCACCCGCGACGTCACGATCGCCGGCGCCCCCGTCGATCTCGCCGAACGCCGCGCCGCCGATCTCGCACTCTATCCGCGCGGCCTCGATCTGCTGCTCGCCGGACCGAACGCCGTCCTCGGACTGCCCCGCACCACCCGCATCGAGAGGATCTGATCCATGTATGTCGCGGTGAAGGGTGGCGAGGCCGCCATCGACAATGCCCATGCCTGGCTCGCCGATCGCCGCCGCGGCGACCGCGCCGTGGCCGAAATCGCCCCCGACCAGATCCGCGAACAGCTGACGCTGGCGGTCGACCGGGTGATGAACGAGGGTTCGCTCTACGACCGCGATCTCGCGGCGCTGGCGATCAAACAATCCCGCGGCGATCTGATCGAAGCGGCCTTCCTGGTCCGCGCCTATCGCACCACGCTGCCGCGCTTCGGCGCCACCGAACCGCTCGACACCGGGGCGATGGCCGTCGCCCGCCGCATCTCGGCGACCTACAAGGATCTGCCCGGTGGCCAGATCCTCGGGCCGACCTTCGATTACACCCATCGCCTGATCGACTTCGCGCTCGCCGCCGACGGCGAGCCGCCGCGCGCCCCGACCGCCCCCGCCGACGCGGCCGCGATGCCACGGGTCACCGACCTCCTCGCCGGCGAGGGCCTGCTCGAGGCCGATTCCCCGTACGACCCCGAGGCGCCGGTCGGCGATCTCACCCGCGAGCCGGTGACCTACCCCGCCGCCCGCGACCTGCGCCTGCAGCAACTGGCGCGCGGCGACGAAGGTTTCCTGCTGGCGTTGGCCTATTCCAGCCAGCGCGGCTTCGGCTCGACCCATCCCTTCGCCGGCGAGATCCGCATGGGCGAGGTCGAGTTGGAGTTCGATTGCGCCGATCTCGGCTTCGCCGTGCCGCTCGGGTCGATCACCGTCACCGAATGCCAGATGGTCAATCAGTTCGCCGGCTCGGCCGACGCCGCCCCGGCCTTCACCCGCGGCTACGGCCTCGCCTTCGGCCACGCCGAGCGCAAGGTCATGGCCATGGCCCTGGTCGACCGGGCGCTCAGAACGCAGGAACTCGGCGGCGAGGTGGTCGCCCCGGTCCAGGATCAGGAATTCGTCCTGTCCCACGCCGACAACATCCAGGCGACCGGCTTCGTCGAGCACCTGAAGCTGCCTCATTACGTCGATTTCCAGGCCGAGCTCGGGCTCGTCCGCAAGCTGCGCGCCGAATGGACCGCCCGCCGCGAGGCCCGCGACGCCGCCGCCGACACCCTCGCCGACCGGGAGGCCGCCGAATGACCGCATCCACCGCCACCGCCGCCGGCGGCTATGCCTTCGCCTATCTCGACGACCAGACCAAGCGGATGATCCGCCGGGCGATCCTCAAGGCGATCGCCATCCCCGGCCATCAGGTGCCCTTCGCCGCCCGCGACATGCCCATGCCCTACGGCTGGGGCACCGGCGGCATCCAGGTCACCGCGGCGATCCTCGGTCCCGCCGACGTCCTCAAGGTCATCGACCAGGGCGCCGACGACACCACCAATGCCGTGTCGATCCGCAAGTTCTTCAAGACCACCGCCAACGTCGCGGTGACCACCCGCACGACCGAAGCGACCGTCATCCAGACCCGCCACCGCATCCCCGAGACGCCGCTCGGGCCCGGGCAGATCCTGGTCTATCAGGTGCCGATCCCCGAGCCCTTGCGCTTCCTCGAGCCGCGCGAGACCGAGACCCGGGTGATGCATGCGCTCGCCGACTACGGCCTGATGCACGTCAAACTCTACGAGGACATCGCCACCCACGGCCGCATCGCCAAGACCTATGCCTATCCGGTCAAGGTCGAGGGTCGCTACGTGATGGATCCCTCGCCGACCCCGAAGTTCGACAATCCCAAGATGCACCTCTCCCCGGCCCTGCAGCTGTTCGGCGCCGGCCGCGAGAAGCGCATCTATGCGCTGCCGCCCTTCACCCACGTCGTCAGCCTCGACTTCGAGGATCATCCCTTCGAGCCGACCCGCTTCGACGCGCCCTGCGCGCTGTGCGGCGCGACCGGCGTCTATCTCGACGAGGTGGTGACCGACGACGCCGGCGGGCGGATGTTCGTCTGCTCCGACACCGACCATTGCGAAACCCGCCGTGCCGAGGGCCATCACGGCACCGAGTGGGCCGGCGAAGCGACGGAGGCGACCGCGTGACCGACACCCTCTCCACGCCGCTGCTCTCGGCGGAAAACCTCGGCCGCGACTACGGCGCCCGCATCGGCTGTCGCGACGTCGCCTTCGACCTCTTCGAGGGCGAAGTCCTGGCGATCGTCGGCGAATCCGGCTCGGGCAAGTCGACGCTGCTCAACCTGCTGTCGGGGCAACTGGCGCCGACCGCCGGCCGCGTCGCCTATCGCATGCGCGACGGCGCCACCCGCGATCTCGGCAGCCTCTCGGAAGCCGAGCGTCGCTTCCTGTTCCGCACCGACTGGGGCTTCGTCCACCAGGACGCCACCCGCGGGTTGCGCATGGGCGTCTCGGCCGGCGGCAACGTCGGCGAGCGGCTGATGGCGGTCGGCGAGCGCCACTACGGCCGCATCCGCGCCGCCGCCGAGGATTGGCTCGGCCGCGTCGAGATCGACACCACCCGCATCGACGAAAAGCCGACGGCCTATTCCGGCGGCATGCGCCAGCGCCTGCAGATCGCCCGCAATCTGGTCACCGCGCCGCGTCTGGTGTTCATGGACGAGCCGACCGGCGGTCTCGACGTCTCGGTCCAGGCGCGCCTGCTCGATCTGGTGCGCGGGCTGGTCGCCGATCTCGGTCTGGCGGTGATCGTCGTCACCCACGACCTCGCCGTCGCAAGGCTGTTGTCACACCGGACCATGGTGATGAAGGATGGCCGGGTGATCGAGCAGGGCCTGACCGACCGGGTCCTCGACGACCCGCGCGAGGCCTATACCCAGCTCCTCGTCTCCTCGATCCTGCAACCGTGAGCGGCGCCCGATGTCCGAAGCCATGACCCTGTCCGCCGAACCCGTCCTGGCGGTCCGCGACGTCGCCAAGCGCTTCGTCATGCACCTGCGCGACGGCCTGGAGATCCCGGTGGTCGACCACGTGTCCTTCGACGTCCGCGGCGGCGAATGCGTGGTGCTCGGCGGCCCCTCGGGCGCCGGCAAGTCGTCGATCCTCAAGATGGTGTTCGGCAATTACGGCGTCGACCGCGGCGCGATCCGCATCGGCGGCCCCGCCGGCGTCGTCGACGTCGCCACCGCCACGCCGCGCGAGATCCTGGCGCTCAGGCGCTCGACCATCGGCTACGTCAGCCAGTTCCTGCGCGCCGTGCCGCGCGTCGCGACCATCGACGTGGTGATGGAGCCGGCGCTGGCCCAGGGCGACGACGCGGCGACGGCGCGGGCCCGCGCCGGCGATCTCCTCACCCGTCTGCACGTGCCGGAACGGCTGTGGGGCCTCGCGCCGGCCACCTTCTCCGGCGGCGAACAGCAGCGCGTCAACATCGCCCGCGGGCTGGTGGCGCGCCGCGCCCTGCTGCTCCTCGACGAGCCCACCGCCTCGCTCGACGCCGCCAATCGCGCCGCCGTGGTCGAGTTGATCGAGGCCGAAAAGGCCGCCGGCGTGGCGCTGCTCGGCATCTTCCACGACACCGACGTGCGCGACCGCGTCGCCACCCGCATCGTCGACGTCACCACCTTCGCCGCCGGACGGATCGCCGCATGACCGAATCGACCGACCCCCGCGACTTCGCCGACACCGCCGCCACCGGAGACCATCGAAGCCCCATGACCGACCCCCGTCCCAGCCCGCACCCCGCCCCGCCCGAGGCGACCGGCAGCCTCGCCGTCGCCTCGCGCCGCATCGTGCTCGCGGACCGCATCGTCCCCGGCACGGTGGTGATCGAGGACGGCCTGATCGTGGCGATCGAAGAGGATCGGATGCGGCCGGAGGCCCTCGACTGGGGCGACGATCTGGTCATCCCCGGCCTCGTCGAGCTCCACACCGACCACCTCGAGCCGCATTATTCGCCGCGCCCCAAGGTGTTCTGGGACCCCTTCTCGGCGGTCTTCGCCTATGACGCCCAGATCGCCGGCGCCGGCATCACCACCGTCTTCGACAGTTTGCGCGCCGGCTCCGACGGCGACCGCCATTCGCTCGGCTCCGGCCTGTTCAAACTCGGCGAGGCGATCGACCGCGCCCGCTCCAGCGGCTTCCTGCGCGTCGACCACCACACCCATCTGCGCTGCGAGATCTGCTCCCACGACGTCGTCGAGCACGCCCGCGACTATGTCGCGCGCTTCGACGTGCGCCTCCTGTCGCTGATGGACCACACCCCCGGCCAGCGCCAGTTCCGCGACGTCGAGAAGCTCAAGGACTATTATCGCGGCAAGAAGAGCCTGAAGAACGAGGAGCAGCTCGAGGCCTATTTCGAGAGCCGCCGCGAGTTGCACCGCGCCCACGCCGTCGAGTTCCGCCGCGCCCTGGTCGATCTCGCCCATGAACACGCCATCGCCATGGCCAGCCACGACGACACCACCGTCGAGCACGTGCTGGAGTCGGTCGCCGATCGGGTCGCCGTCGCCGAGTTCCCGACCACCGTCGAGGCCGCCCGCGCCTCCCACGCCCGCGGCCTCGCGGTGCTGATGGGCGCCCCCAACGTGGTGCGCGGCGGGTCGCATTCCGGCAACGTCTCGGCGATCGATCTCGCCGAGGCCGGCGTCCTCGACATCCTGTCCTCCGACTACGTGCCGATCAGCCTGATCGAAGGCGCCTTCGCCCTTGCGCCGATCGCCGCGGTCGGCGGGCTCGCCGGCGCCATCCGCACCGTTTCGAAGAACCCGGCCGAAGCCACCGGCATGACCGATCGCGGCGAGATCGTCGTCGGCCGCCGCGGCGACGTGGTCCGCGTCGCCGAATTCGATGGCCATCCGGTGGTGCGCGAGGTCTACCGCCTCGGCCGCCGCGTGTCGTGAGGAGCCGATCATGCCCGCGAACGACCGTTGCGATGACCCCGCCCCCGGCCGCCTGGTGCTGGTGGTCGGCCCGTCGGGGGCCGGCAAGGACACGCTGATCGACGCGGCGCGGCGCGAGCTCGCCGGCGATCCGCGCTTCGCCTTCCCGCGCCGGGTGGTGACCCGGCCGCCGAGCCCGGCCGAAGACAACGACACCGTCGATGCCGAGGCCTTCGCCGCCGCGCAGGAACGCGGCGCCTTCGCCCTCGCCTGGACCGCCCATGGCCACGCCTACGGCATCCCCGCGGCGATCGACGCCGATCTCGCCCGCGGCGCCACCGTGGTGGTCAACGTCTCGCGCACCGTGGTCGCCGCGGCACGCGCCCGTTGGCACCGCGTCGCGGTGGTCGAGGTGACGGCGCCGACCGAGATCCTCGCTGCCCGCATCGCCGCCCGCGCCCGCGGCTCGGACGCCGCCGGTGCCGAACGCCTGACCCGGCGCCTGCCCAACGACGCCGGCCTCGTCCCCGACCATCGCGTCGACAACGCCGGTCCGCTCGACGAGGCGGTCGCCGCTTTTCTCGCCGCCCTCGGCAGCGGCACCGAAGGAGCCCCCCGGCCATGACCGCGATGCCGCGCCCGCGCCATGCGATCTATTTCGCGCCGCCCTCGGACGGTCCGCTGTGGTCCCTCGCCTCGGCGATCATCGGCTGGGACGCCGCCGCGGCCCGCGCCCTGCCCTTCCCCGATTCCGAACCGTGCAATGCCGCGGATTGGCCGGCGCTGACCGCCGAGCCGCGCCGCTACGGCTTCCACGCCACGCTGAAGGCGCCGTTCGAACTCGACGCGGCCGCCGACGAAGCGATGCTGATCGCCGCCGCCCGCGCCTTCGCCGCCACTCGCCGGCCCTTCGATCTGCCGCAGCCGACCGTCGCCACCCTCGGGTCCTTCGTCGCCGTCCAGCCGGGGGCGGCGAGCGCCGAACTCGCGTCCCTCGCCGCCGACGCCGTCGTCGCCTTCGAACCGTTCCGCGCGCCGCTCGCCCCCGCCGACCTCGCCCGTCGGCTCGCCGCCAACCTCACCGAGCGCCAGGCCGCGGCGGTGCACCGCTGGGGCTATCCCTACGTGTTCGAGGACTTCCGCTTCCACATGACGCTGACCGGACCGCTGCCGGCCGAGCGCCGCGAGAGCGTGCGCGCGGCGCTCGCCGAGCTCCTCGGCGACACCATTCGACCACTCACGATCGATGCGCTGGCGATCTTCCGTCAGGACGACCGCGACGGCCCGTTCCACATCGTCGAACGTTGCCCCTTCGGCGCCCGAGCGCCGGATTTCCCTCACGCAGGCCTCACCCGATGACCAAGCTCTCCGAGACCCCGACCATCGATCCGACCGCCACGGTGCGCGCCAGCCGCCTCGGCCGCTACACCGAGGTCGGCGCCCGTACCTCGGTGGTCGAGACCGAGATGGGCGACTATTCCTACGTCGTCCAGGACGCCCAGATCATCTACACGACCGTCGGCAAGTTCTGCTCGATCGCCGCGCACACCCGGATCAATCCCGGCAATCATCCGATGGAGCGCATCACCCAGGCCCATTTCACCTATCGCGCCTCGGCCTATTTCGACGGCGAATCCGACGACGACGCCTTCTTCGATTGGCGCCGCGATCATGCGGTGACCATCGGCCACGACGTGTGGATCGGCCACGGGGCGATCGTGCTGGCCGGCCGGGCGATCGGCACCGGCGCGGTGGTCGCCGGCGGCGCGGTGGTCACCAAGGACGTCGCGCCCTACACCATCGTCGCCGGCAATCCGGCCCGGCCGATCCGCCGCCGCTTCGACGAGGCGACCGCCGCGCGCATCGAACGGCTCGCGTGGTGGGACTGGGACCACGCCACCTTGCGCGCCCGCCTGCCCGACTTCCGGTCGCTCGGCGTTCCGGCCTTCCTGGACAAATACGGCGCCTGACCGGGAGAGCCCGGTCGGCGCCGTGATGTCGTTTCGTGTGCGGTCGCTCAGCCGCGATCGCGCCGCCGCGGCGGCCGCGCCGGCTTCTCGCCGCCCGGCCGCGGACCGCGGGATTCGCCGCCGGCCGGCCGCGGACCCCGGGACTCGCCGGCGCCCTCCGGTCGCGGCCCACGCGGGCCCCGGCGCGGCGCGGGTGCCCCTTCTGGCGCACCGTCGGCGGGGATGATCTGGATGTTCTCGTCGTCCGGCTTGCGCGCATTGGCCCAGAAGGTCGCCGCCGCGCCCGCCGACACTTCGAACCGCGTCTCCTGATCGAAGATGCGGATGCTGCCGATGTCGCCGCGATCGATGCCGCCGCGCCGACACAGCATCGGCAGCACCCACTTGGGATCGGCGTTCTGGCGCCGGCCGACGTCGGCGCGGAACCACACGCCGGTGCCGCCGCCGCCATGGCCGCCGTGGCTCGGACGATCGGCGGCGATCGGATCGAACTCGCGCCGGCGCTCGCGCCGGCCCTCGTCGGAACCCGGATCGGTGACCTCTTCGGCCGGCGGCAGACGCATCCGCCAGATCCGCGCCAGGGCGCCGGCGATCTCCTCGGGGCTGCGTTCGGCGACCAGCAGGCGCGCCAATTCGTGATCTTCCTCGTCGACCGGCTCGGTGACGATCGGATCGGCGAGGAAGCGCAGGCGGTCGAGATCGCGGATTTCTTCGACGGTCGGCGGGCCCGACCATTCCGGCTTCAGCCCGGCGTCCATCAACAGCCGCTCGGCGCGGCGCCGGCGCGGATGCGGCACCAGGAGGCAGCTGACGCCCTTGCGCCCGGCCCGGCCGGTGCGGCCCGAGCGGTGCTGGAACACTTCGCGGTCGTGCGGCAGTTCGGCGTGGATCACCAGATCGAGATTGGGCAGATCGATGCCGCGCGCCGCCACGTCGGTCGCCACGCACACCCGGGCGCGCCCGTCGCGCAGCGCCTGGAGCGCCTGATTGCGTTCGTGCTGGCCGAGCTCGCCCGACAGCGCCACCACCGCGAAGCCGCGCTCCTGCAGCGTCGCCTGGAGATGGCGCACCGCCTCGCGGGTGTTGGCGAACACCAGGGTCGCCGGTGACTCGTGGAAACGCAGCAGGTTGACCACCGCCGATTCCACTTCCTTGGCCGAGACCCGGATCGCCCGATGCTCGATGTCGGCGTGGCCGCGTTCGCCACCGGCCACCGCGATGCGCAGCGCGTCGCGCTGATAGCGCGAGGCCAGCGTCACGATCGCCTTGGGCAGGGTCGCCGAGAACAGCAGCGTGCGCCGCTCGACCGGCGTGGCGTCGAGGATGAATTCGAGATCCTCGCGGAAGCCCAGGTCGAGCATCTCGTCGGCCTCGTCGAGCACCACCGCGCGCAGCTGCGAGGCGTCGAGCCCGTGCCGCTCGAGATGGTCGCGCAACCGGCCGGGCGTGCCGACCACGATATGGGCGCCCGCCGCCAGCTTGCGCCGTTCGGCACGCGGGTCCATGCCGCCGACGCAGGAGACGATGCGCGCCCCGGCGCCCTCCCACAGCCAAGCGAGCTCGCGCTCGACCTGCAGGGCGAGTTCGCGGGTCGGGGCGACCACCAGCGCCAGGGGCGCGGTCGCCTCTGGCAGCATCTCGGCGCCGCCGAGCAGGGTCGAAGCGATCGCCAGCCCGTAGGCGACGGTCTTGCCCGAACCGGTCTGGGCCGAGACGAGGAGATCGCGTTCATGCGCGACCGCCTCGAGCACCGCCGCCTGGACGGGAGTCGGTTCGTCGTAGTTGCGCGCGACGAGCGCGCGATCGAGCGCCGGGCTCGCGGAAGGAAAGGCCAAGGGATGAATGTCCTGATGATCCGGGGCGCGCGTCCCGATCGGATGTCCGACGGCGCTCGCGCGGGAGGTTCCCTGCCTATACCGCGTCCGGGCCCGAGGGTCGAGGGGGGAAGCCGCGACGCCGTCCGCGGTGCGGGGCTTCCCGGCCCAGTCGCTCGACCGAAGCCGTGCTGCACTGCAATTACGGCATCGCTCTACGACCACCGTCGTAGGACATCGCCATGGCCGGACAGCAGGAATTCATGTTAGTTCCAAGGGGTGCCGCCGATCGTGCCGCGGTCGGTCCGGGTCCTCGCAAGAGAGAGACGTTCCCATGTCCGTCACCAAGATTCTCGTCGCCCAGGGTGGCGGCCCCACCGCCGTCATCAATCAATCGATCGTCGGCGCGGTCCTCGAGGCCCGCAAGTTCCGCAACGTCGATCTGGTCTACGGCGCCTATCACGGGGTGCGCGGCATCGTCGACGAGGACTTTCTCGATCTGACCCAGGAGACCAGCCACAACCTGGAGATGGTCGGCAACACGCCGTCGTCCGGCCTCGGCTCGACCCGCGACAAGCCCGACCTGAAATATTGCCAGGAGATCTTCAAGGTCCTGAAGGCCCACGAGATCGGCCACTTCTACTACGTCGGCGGCAACGACTCGTCGGATACGGTGCGGATCGTCTCGGAAGAGGCCAAGAAGGCCAATTACGACCTGCGCTGCATCCACATCCCCAAGACGATCGACAACGATCTGACCGTCAACGACCACACCCCCGGCTTCCCCTCGGCGGCGCGCTTCGTCGCCCAGGCCTTCATGGGCGTCAATCTCGACAATGCGGCGCTCCCCGGCGTCTACATCGCCGTGGTGATGGGGCGTCACGCCGGCTTCCTGACCGCCGCCTCGGCGCTCGGCAAGAAGTTCCCCGACGACGGCCCGCACCTGATCTACATCCCGGAACGGGTGTTCGTGCTCGACAAGTTCCTCGCCGACGTCAAGTCGACCTACGAGAAGTACGGCCGCTGCGTCGTCGCCGTCTCCGAAGGCATCCACGACGAGAAGGGCGTGCCGATCATCACCAAGCTCGCCGCCGAGATCGAACGCGACGCCCACGGCAACGTTCAGCTCTCGGGCACCGGCGCGCTCGCCGATCTGCTCTGCGAAGAGATCAAGACCAAGCTCAAGATCTCCCGCGTGCGCGGCGACACCTTCGGCTACCTGCAGCGCTCGTTCATCGGCTGCGTCTCCGACGTCGACCAGCGCGAGGCCCGCGAAGTCGGCGAGAAGGCGGTGCAATACGCCATGTGGGACAAGACCGACGGATCGGTGACCATCCACCGCACCGGCTTCTATTCGGTCGACTACCAGCTGACCCCGCTGCTCGAGGTCGCCGGCAAGACCCGCCACATGCCCGACGAGTTCATCGCCGCGTCCGGCAACGACGTCACCGACGCCTTCCGCCTCTATCTGCGGCCGCTGCTCGGCTCGCGCATGCCCGATGCCTACCGCCTGCGCCTCAACCGCGTGCCGAAGATCCTCAATCCCGACTGAGCGCGGGCGCCCCCGTCGAACGCCCCTCGATCGGCGCGGAGCCCGGCTCCGCGCCGTCGTCGTATCCAGGGCCCGTCAGTCGATCTGGCCGACGCTGGTCAACTTGACCTTGCCGGCCATGCGCGGCGCATTGGTCAGGTGCCAGGCGGTATATTGCTCGGGATAGGGCGTCTCCGAGGCCATCGCGTCGACCGGCACCACCACATCGAAGCCGCGGAACACCGACCCCGCCGCGGTGTGCAACACCGCCCCGTGGGCCGCCGCGCCGATCGTCACCACGGTCTTGATGCCCTTGTCCTTCAAGGTCTTCTCGAGCGTCGTGTCGACGTATTTGTCGGGACCCGAGACGAACAGCGGCTCGTCGCCGAGCATCGCCGCCTCGGGCAGGATGTCGGCCGGCTTGGCGGTGCCCGCCAGCGTGTAGACCACGAACACCCCCTTGGCGCGGGCGAGCTTCAAGAGCGACGCGACTCCGGGCAGCATGGCGATGCAGCGCGGCCGCTGTTGCGCGTTGCAGGTCTGTTTGGAGATGTCGAGGACCAGGAGCGCCGTGGTCGCCGGATCGAGCGTCACCCGCGACAGTACCGGCGCCGGAGGGACGGCGATCTTCGCCCAATCGTCGACGATGGTCTCGGCCGAGAGCGGGCCGGCGGCGAAGGCGAGGCCTGCGAATGCCGCGAGGCGCAGCCGCGCGAACCTGGATGTCATTGCGTTTCTCCCCCTTGGACGCCGGTCGTGGTTTGCGCCGCGGCGGCCGGCGGCGCCTCGGTTCGTTGGTGTCGTCACGGCTCCCCGACCAGCGCGCCGCCATGGGCGGTCCAGTCGTTGAGGCTGCCGGAATAGTCGACGACGTCGGTACGGCCGATGGTGGCCAGCGCCGAGATCGCCCGCGCCGAGCGCGCGCCCGAGCGGCACATCACCACCACCGTCTTGTCGCCGGGGGCCGGCACCGCCGCCGGCTTGAACGCCGAGAGCGGCATGTTGACCGCCCCGGGCACATGACCGGTGCGGAATTCTTCCGGCTCGCGCACGTCGATCAGCACGATCCGCCCCGCCGCCAGCCCGGCGCCGACCGCCTCGTAGGTGGTCCGTTCGGCCGCCGCCGTTCGCTGCGGCACGCCGAGCCCGGCGATCACCGCCAACGTCACCGCGACCGCGAAGCCCCGGCCGCCCGTTCGATGCCCCGTCATGGCCTTCACCTCCGCTCGTGTCGCGCGCTTTGCCGCATCCTCGGCCCGCGAGGGAACATAGGGCGGCCCCGGGCGTTGTCGCTTCGAGCCGCGAGCTTGGCTCGAGAACGCCCGCTGGTCACCTGCCCCGCCGTCTCTGCGGCATCACGACCCGGTGAATTGTGCAAAGCAGCATTGACATTGCAGTGCAGCATTGTCAGAAATATCTCAGGCATCCGCTCGAGGTCCGTACCTCGGCACCGGCCTGCGCGCGCCGCATCGGGTCCCGAGGGACCCGCCGCACCCGACCGGCCCGCGCCCTGCGACCGGCCACGACCCGAACCGACGACGGTCTCCCGCCGCCTTGGGGACCGGAGGAGAGAAGGAGTTCGAGGATGCTCGGAGCCGCCGACATCGACGCCTGGACCGACGAACTGCGCGACGAGATGGTCGCCGATCTGTGCCGTGCCGGCTGGCACGACGCCGATCCCGCCACCCGTCTGCCGTCTCGGCAGGCCCGTCTGCTCGCCCGTTTCCACGACGACCAGCCCCTGACCCTGCACGAACTCGCCGACCTCAAGACCGCGCTGAAGGCGGGGTGAGGACGCGCGGCCGGACAGCGGCCTGACGCGCCGGCGGACACGTCGCCCACACGATCGAACCACCGCCCCCGCCGATCGGCCGAACCCTCCCGACGCCGGGCGAGCTGCCGCGGTTCCCGCGTGACGCCGATTGCGGCGACCTTCGCCCCCCGTCGCGACGGCAAGGCAGCCCTGCACGGAAGGCCCGGACAGAAGACAGTCTCTAGTTGTGTGCAATTCGACACATGATTACGTCGCGGCGCATTTCCAGCAAAACATATGCGCTCCGGGGATACCGCCATGGCGTTCGACCTGTGGTCCGGATCTGCGTCGATCTTCCACCGCACGTCGGTCGGTGGCTCGGCCTCCGTCCATTGGTACCGGCCGAAGAGCTACGGCTGGAGCGGGGATGCGCTGATCGCCGATGTCTTCGTCGACGACGCCGCTTACGCCGCAGCTGCCGCGGCGTCCTCGACCGGCGATCCGCTGGTGACCGAGACCTGGGGGATCACCGGGCAGGCACGGGTCGGCGACCTCGGCCCGACCGAACTGGGGACGACGGTCCAGGTTCCCTACTCGGTGGTCGGCCTCGGCAACGACACCCAGAAGGGCGGCACCGGCAACGACATCCCGCTCGGCGGTGCCGGGCGCGACACCACGGTTCATGACGTCGCCGAGAGCGCAGCGTCCTGGAGCCGCAGCGCCGACGGCAGCTTCACCGTCCTGGCCGGTACCGACGGCACCGACACACTGGTCGACGTCGAAGTCCTGTCCTTCACCGACGGCACCATCCGTCTGCCGACCGGGGGCCAGCGCATGGGCCTCCTCAGCGAGGGCAAGGACTTCGACGGCGACGGCAAGTCCGACCTGCTGTTCCGGAACACCGACGGCACGCTGGCGTCCTGGGATCTCTCGGGCACCAGCCTGATCGGCGGCGGCACCATCGGCAATCCGGGCACCGGATGGGCGGTGGTGGCGTGAGGCTGCCGTGCCGAAAGGGTCGGCGCGGTCATCCCCCGATCCCGGGGCACATTCCCTGCTCCACCAGCCCCACCCGCCGGCCTCCGTATTCGGGCTGTATTGTGGCCGCCGACAATCGATGATTTCAGTTTCGTGCGGGCCGAGACCGACCTGCAATCGAGCGTTGAACGCGCGGTGTCGCCCCCGGCCGAGCGACGCGATGACCGCTTCGGAAGGGGATGGGGTCGCCATGGCAGATGACGCAGAACAGACGCTGGCGGACAAGATCGCGCTGCGCTGTCGGCTCGAGATGGGCTATGTCCGCTGCGAGGATGCGGACGCGGCGCCGCTCGCCGCCCGTTTCGACGAGCTCCTGGTCGCCGACGACGGATTGACCCGGTCCTTCGTGGGGCTGGTGGACGGCGACCGTCATCCCGGCAAGCAGTTCACGACGTCCCTCTACGAATTGCAGCTTCTCGCCGACGACCTGCGCCGAGGGTCGCACCCGGTTCGTGTCCACGTCGTCGAAGTGGGGCCGACGGCGCTCGACGAACGGGCCGCGTCCCTCGCTCCCTTCCGGCGCGCCCATATCTTCGACCGCCGGTTTCTCTCGGCCTCCGTGGTCGAGTCGACGACGGGGCGGGTCTGGGCAAACAACAAGATCTGGCAGAGATTTCTCACCCGCGCGGTCGCCGCGGCGCCGCTCACCGAAGCGGAGATCGAGGCGCGGCGCCACGTCGCCATGCCGAGCCCGCGCCCGCCCTGGGCGACCTATGGGCTCATGGCCGTCCTCGTCGCGGTCTTCGTCGTGCAGATCTGGCTCGACCCCGCACGGCGTATCTTTACGGGCTTCGACGGCGCGACCTTGGCGGCGATGGGTGGATCCGCCCGCATGCTGGTCGTCGAGAGCGGCCAGTGGCTCCGCCTTTTGACCGCCGCCTTCCTGCACCTCAGTCTGATCCACCTCGCGTTCAACCTCATCGCCCTCTACATCGGCGGCAAGGCGCTCGAGCGGGTCGTCGGGGGGGTATGGACCCTCGCGATCTATGTGATCGGCGCGATCGGTGCCTCGTTGATTTCGATGGTCTTCAATCCGCCGAACGTCGTCGGTGTCGGCGCCTCGGGCGCGATCATGGCCGAAGCCGGAAGTCTGGTCGTCATGGCCTTCCGGTTTCCACCCGGGCCGGTGCGGAGCCGGATGATGACGGGCTCGCTCTACATGCTGGTCCCGACCCTGATGACCGGCAACCAGGCGCGTGACGGTTCGATCGTCGATTTCGCCGCGCATCTCGGCGGCGCCCTGACGGGAATCGCGTTCGCCGCCCTGATGCTCCGGTTCTGGTCGCGCGACGAACCGCTGCCGCCGATGCGCCGCGCGGCGATCGGTGTCGTGGCGGCCGCGCTCGCGGTCGTCGTGATCGGGGCGCCCAGCCTGCAGCGAGAGTACCGCGCCGTCATGCTGGTACGGGCGCTCGCGCCCAACACCATTTTACCAACGCTTCGGTTGGACGCCTACGCCGGCGGCGAGCGCTTCACGACCGAATATCCACGGGACCCACGGGGCCACATCTACGTCGGGGACTATCTCGTCGAGCAGAAGCGCTTCGCCGAGGCCGAGCGCGAAGCGCGGAAGGCTCTGGCGTTGGACGACGTCTACGCGGCCTTCGAGGCTCCCAAGGAACTCCATACGGCCGCGGAAGCCCTCCTCGTCGCCGTCCTGATCGCTCAAGGGCGAAGAGATCAGATCGCGCCATACCTCCCCGACATCTGCGGTTCGCCCAATATCGGCCCCAAGGCGCGAGCGGAAGGCCTGTGCAACTGAGCGGCGATTTGCCATGGGCCGCCGGCTCCGGCGACATCCCGGAGCCGCGTTCCGACCGACCCGATCGGCGCGACGACCGGTCGTGATCGCGAGTCGCGTCGCACCGTCCGCGCCGCGGCACGTCGGCCGTGATCAGTGGGGGTCGACCGTGAACGGCCACACCGCCATACGTCGCGCCGCGGCGGCGATCGCCGCGCGCGCCTGCACCCGACCGGCGGGCCAGGTCGACTGAACCGGTCGAACCATGACCTCGCCGGTATCGGTGTGGAGACGAATGAGCAGACCATGGACGTCGCCGGTCCGCCGGGCCACCACCGGCAGACCCAACTGGTCGAGCCGTTCCAGCGCCAGAGCGACATTGCGCGCGCCGACGCCGATACCGGGACTGGCCAGCGGCGCCAGGATCTCGGCGCCCCCGAAGACCTTGGCCTCGACCGTCTCGAGAGTCCCGCACAGGCGTTTCATCGACGCGACCAACCGAGCGATCGACACGTCGCCGTAGCGCAGACTGGTGCCGTCGCCGTCGCAGGTCGGCAGCACGAAATGGTTGATCCCGCTGATGCCGCGGCAGCGGTCGGTCAGACACACCGCCACGCAGGACCCGAGCACGGTCGACACTTCGGCCCGCCGCCTGTTGCAGTGCATCATCCCGGGCAGCAGGAAGGCACGGGCCCGCGGCCTCGCAACCGCCGCCGGATCCTCGTCGGGGGGGCCGGTCACCGGCGCCTCGCCTGCATGATCTGCATCGCCAGGAGATCGAGCGGCAGCACGCGATCGGCGGCGCCGAGGAGAATCGCCTCGCGCGGCATTCCGAACACCACCGAGGTCTCTTCGTCCTGGGCGATGGTCAGGGCGCCGGCGGTCTGCATCTCCTTCAGGCCCTGGGCACCGTCGTCCCCCATCCCGGTCATGATGATCCCGGTGGCGTTGCTGCCGGCGAAGCGCGCCGCCGAGCGGAACAGCACGTCGACCGAGGGGCGGTGGCGCGACACCAGCGGACCGTCTTCGACCGTCACGTGATAGCGCGCGCCGCTGCGGCGCAGCAGGGTGTGGCGATTGCCCGGGGCGATCAACACCCGGCCCGGCAACACCGTGTCCCCGTCGGCCGCCTCCTTGACGTCGACGCGACACAGCCCGTCGAGACGCTTGGCGAAGGCCGCGGTGAAATGTTCGGGCATGTGTTGGACGATGACGATCCCGGGACAGTCGGCCGGCAGGGCCTCGAGCACCACCCGCAGCGACTCGGTGCCGCCGGTCGAGGCGCCGATGCACACCACCGTCTCGGTGGTCCGCGCCATGGCGTCGCGACGCACCGGCGCCGCCAGCATCGCGTCGGCGGTGAGTTTCGGCCGCGCCTCGAGCCGCGACGGCGCCCCCGCGTGACCGCGGCGCGGCAGACGGCGGAGATCGGCACGTGCGGCGGCCTTGACCGCATCGCAGATCCGCACGCTCGATTCGAGCAGGAACTGTTTGGTGTCGACCCGCGGCTTCAGGATGATGTCGAGAGCGCCGGCCTCGAGCGCCTCGATCAGGGTCTGCGACCCCTCCTCGGTCAGGCTCGAACACATCACCACGGGGATCGGTCGCTGCGCCATCAGCTTGCGCAGGAAGGTGATGCCGTCCATGCGCGGCATCTCGACGTCGAGGGTGATGACGTCGGGCAGTTCCTGCTGGATGCGTTTGGCGGCGACGAAGGGATCGGCGGCGGCCCCCAACACCTCGATGTCCGGATCGGCCGAGAGGATTTCGGTCAGGGTCTGCCGGACCGATGCCGAGTCGTCGACGATCAGCACGCGGACAGGGCGGATCATGTGTCACCGAGGCGTTGAAACACCGTGGTTGCGACGGCACGCAGCGGCAGGCCGAATCCCGCCAGTGTCTCCGAATGGCCGAGGAACAGATAGCCACCCGGCCGAAGATGATCGCAGAGTTGCGACAGCACCTGCTGCTGCGTCTTCTTGTCGAAGTATATCAGAATATTGCGGCAAAAGATCACATGCATGTCGTGATCGACCGGATAAGTCCGGTCCATCAGGTTGAGCCGGCCGAACCCGACCATCGCCCGCAACTCCGGCACGATGCGGACGCGGTCGCGGGCGCCCGACTTGGCGCGCATCACGTAGCGATGGCGCAGATCGACCGGCACCGGCATGATCATGCTCTCGGGATAGATCCCGAGCGTCGCCGTTTCGATCACTTCGGTGCAGATGTCGGTCGCCAGGATCGACGTCCGCACGTCCGGATTGGCGCGAGCGATCTCGGCCGCCACCATCGCCAGCGTATAGGGCTCGGCGCCGATCGAACAGGCCGCGCTCCAGATCTTCAGCGGCGCGCGCCGCGACACCTGCTGGGCGGCGAGCAGCGCCGGGACGGCCTGCTCGGCGAGGAACTCGAAGTGGTCGGGTTCGCGGAAGAAATCGGTCTTGTTGGTCGAGACCGCGTCGATCAGACCGACCGCTTCGCTCTCGAGCCCATCCTGGTCGAAGAGATAGCGGCAGTAGTCGCCGAGCGTCGCGACCCCCAGGGCCCGCACCCGCCGACGCAGACGGCCTTCGACCATCGACTGTTTCGACACCGGCATCTTGATGCCGCTGTAGCTGTGGATGAACTCCGACAGACGCTGGAAGTCACGCGCACTCAGATGATCGAGGGATTCGAGCGTCATGGTCATCGCCTGGCCTGCTGGGTGATGGCGGGTAGGAACGGCGCAAGGGAGCCGCCGTGCGGCGCCCCCCCCGGCAGGTGGGATCGGCGTCCCCGGCGCCGCAGCGCCGGAGACGTCGGAGCTCAATAGCGTTCGAATTCGGCGTCGCGGGAGTCGTTGCCGCCGAGATCGAGGGCGATGCCGTTGGCCCGCCGGGCCGCCGGACGATGGCGGGAGACCGCGGCCGAACCCGGCGTCCGTCCCTCCGACGCCGGGGCCAAGCCGAGCTTGACGGCGATCGCCGCCCGCTCGGTCGCATAGGACGAGCCTTTCGGCGCACCCGTCGATCGGACCGCGACCGGGGCATGCACCGGCGCGCGGACCGGGGCGGCCTCTGTGCCGTCGATGCGGAAGTAGGCGATCGACGACTGCAGCTGCTCGGCCTGGGCGGCGAGTTCTTCCGAGGTCGCCGACATCTGCTCGGAGGCGCCGGCGTTCTGCTGGATCACCTTGTCGAGCTGCTGGATCGCCTGATTGACCTGATCGGCGCCGATGTCCTGCTCGCGACAGGCGGCGCTGATCTCTTCGACCAACTCGGCGGTCTTCTTGATGTCGGGCACCAGCTTGGCCAGCATCTCGCCGGCCTCGCGGGCGACCGTGACGGTCTGGGTCGACAGCGTGCTGATCTCCGCCGCGGCCGTCTGGCTGCGTTCGGCGAGCTTGCGCACTTCCGAGGCGACCACCGCGAAACCGCGGCCGTGTTCGCCGGCCCGCGCCGCTTCGACCGCCGCGTTGAGCGCCAACAGGTCGGTCTGACGGGCGATCTCCTGGACGAAGCCGATCTTCTCGGCGATCGTCTGCATCGCCTGGACGGCGCGGTTGACCGCGGTCCCCGAGGCCTGGGCATCGGCCGACGACTGGCGGGCGATCTTCTCGGTCTGGGTGGCGTTGTCGGCGGTCTGTTTGATGTTGGCGGCCATCTCTTCCATCGACGACGAGGCCTCTTCCGCCGCGCTCGCCTGTTCGGTGGCGCCGGCCGACAGTTCCTCGGCCCCGGCCGACAGCTCCTGACTGCCCGCCGACACGTTCTCCGCCGCGGCCAAGGCATCGCCGACCACGCTGCGCAGCTTTTCCACCATGCGGCTCAAGGCATGGCCGAGCGTGTCCTTGTCGGACAGCGGCGTCGGCTCGACGCTCAGATCTCCGGCGGCGATCGCATCGGCAATGTCCGAGGTCGCCTTGAGGTTCGCGACCATCCGGTTCATCGCGACGACGAGATCCTTGATTTCGTCGTTGGCGCCGTGATCGACGGTCTGGCCGAGATCCCCGAGCGCAACCGCATCGGCGAGCGCGCCGGCCCGCTTGAGGCCGCGGCTGATCGACAACAGGATCCACAGGCCGGCACCGATGGCGATCAGCACCGATCCGATCGCCGACAGGATCAGCAGGCGCTGAGCGCCCTCGAAGGTCTCGTCCATCTGCGCCTGCGCCGTGGTCATGCGACCATGGTTGATGGCGATGAGCTTGTCGAAATCCTTGGTGATGACGACGGTGGCTTCTTCAGCCTTGGTCTTTGAAATTCCGGTGGCCTCGTCCTGCGCTGCCGGATCGTTCTTGGCGACCAGCGCCAGGATCTGCGCCTGTGCCCCTTGCCAGACCTTCAGCCATTCGTCGACGTCGGTCAGGATCACCTTGCCTTCGGGGCCGGTGGTCGAGCGGAATTTCTCGATCTGGGCGAGGAAGTCGGCCCGGATCTTGGTGAGCTCGGCCGCATTGCTCTGGATCTCGTCGGCGTTGCGCGACAGGATCAGGTTCTTCTCGGCCCGATGGGTGCGCAGCAGCGCATCTTGCAGGGCGGTCGTCTGCTCGACGCGTTTGACCGGTCCCTCCATCATCGTATCGGAGAGATGATTCTGAATGCCGAGACTCTGGATGCCCAGGACCGCCATTCCGGCGGCCAGCAATATGAGCAACACGAAGGTGAGCCCCAACTTGAGTTTGATGGTCAGACGCATGGGAACACACCTTCTTGAGAGGACGCTCAGGCGACGGCCCGAACTTCGGGCGAGGGGGAGACGACTCCGAGGGCGTTGGTGTCCTCGGTCGAGAAGAGTTGGGCGAGGTCGAAGATGACGACGAATTTCCCGTCGCGATGGCCGACGCCGGCGATATAGGCCGAGCGCCAACCGACGCCGACGTCCGGCGGCGGCTCGATGTCGGCGGCGTCGAGGGCCATCACCTCGATCACCCGGTCGGCCACCAGGCCGAGTACCAGGCGACGTCCGGCGACGGCGACCTCCAACACCAGGATGCGGGTGGTCTCGGTCGCCGGAATCGCCGGCAGGCCGAGTTTGGTCCTGAGATCCAGCACCGGCACGCTGCGGCCGCGCAGATCGATCAGGCCGAGGACATGGGTCGGGGTCTCGGGAACCCGGAACACCGGCTGCATGTCGAGGATCTCGAGCACCGTGTCGACCGGCACGGCGAAGACCTCCGCGCCGATGCCGAGCGACACGAATTGGCTCTCACTGGAGGTCCGCAGCGTCGTGGGGGCTTTGCTCATGGCTCAATACCGTTCGAATTCGGCGTCACGGGCGTCGGCACCGGCCGAACCGAGGTCGAGCGCGACCCCGGCGATGCGCGCCGAGCCCGGCCGCTTGGTCGCGACGGTCGGGCGCGACGACTTGGCCGCCGGCGCCGCCGAGGTGAAGCCGAGCTTGGTGGCGAGCCCGGCCGACGCCGCGGTGCGCACCGGCGCCCGCACCGGAGCCGGAGCCGCGGCCCGCACCGGCGCACGCGCCGGGGCGGCGTCGGTGCCGTCGATGCGGAAGTAGGCGATCGACGACTGCAACTGCTCGGCCTGGGCGGCGAGCTCTTCCGAGGTCGCCGACATCTGCTCGGAGGCGCCGGCGTTCTGCTGGATCACCTTGTCGAGCTGCTGGATCGCCTGATTGACCTGATCGGCGCCGATGTCCTGCTCGCGGCAGGCGGCGCTGATCTCTTCGACCAATTCGGCGGTCTTCTTGATGTCGGGCACCAGCTTGGCCAGCATCTCGCCGGCTTCGCGGGCGACCGTGACGGTCTGGGTCGACAGCGTGCTGATCTCCGCCGCCGCCGTCTGGCTGCGTTCGGCGAGCTTGCGCACTTCCGAGGCGACCACCGCGAAACCGCGGCCGTGTTCGCCGGCCCGCGCCGCTTCGACCGCGGCGTTGAGCGCCAGAAGGTCGGTCTGACGGGCGATCTCCTGGACGAAACCGATCTTCTCGGCGATCGTCTGCATCGCCTGGACCGCGCGATTGACCGCGGTCCCCGAGGCCTGGGCATCGGCCGACGACTGGCGGGCGATCTTCTCGGTCTGAGTGGCGTTGTCGGCGGTCTGCTTGATGTTGGCGGCCATCTCTTCCATCGACGACGAGGCCTCTTCCGCGGCGCTCGCCTGCTCGGTGGCACCGGCCGACAGTTCCTCGGCCCCGGCCGACAGCTCCTGGCTGCCCGCCGACACGTTCTCCGCCGCCGCGAGAGTCTCCCCGACGATCGTCCGAAGCTTCCCGGTCATGACATTGAGCGCGTCGACGAGATCGCGGATCTCGTCGCGACTGCTCACCGTGATCGTCTGATTGAGGTCGCCGCCGGCGACGGCATTGGCGAGCGTCACGGCGCTCGAGAGACCGCGGCTGATCGTGTAGGAGATCCACACCCCGGCGCCGATACCGACCACCAGCACCAGCCCGCAGGCGATCACCAACAGCTGGCGCATCGATGCGAAGTCGGACGACGTCTTTTCCCGCGTCTGCTGCACGACCTGATTGTTCAAATCGATGATTTCGACGAGTTCCTTGTCGATCTCGGCGGTAAAGATCCGCGCCTGACCGATGGCGAGATCCTTGGCTTCGGCCAACTGGCCGGTCTTCATGAGCTCCCGAGCACGATCCTGCACCGCGACCCACTTCTGCCAGGGACCCTGCATGATCGCGATCTTCTTCTTGCCCTCGGGAGAGGCGATCGCATTCAGCTTGTCGAGACGATCGACGAACTTGTTGCGGCTCTCCAGTTCCTGCGCCGCATATTTGGCGACGTCCGTCGCGGTGTCGGACAGCAACATGTTCTTTTCGGCCCGCAGGATCGTCAGCATGTCGTTTTGCAACGAAGACGCCAGCGTCGAACGTTCGACCGGGCCGCTCAACAAGTCACCCATGGCGGTATTGAGGGAGCCGAGGCTGGAGATGCCGAGCCAAGCCATCGCACCGGCGAGCAGAATGACGATCGCGAAGGTGGCGGCGAGTTTCTGTTTGATGGTCACGCGCATGGTCTCAGTCCCTCAGGCTCGTATCGGATTGACGAGCGGTACTCCGCCCGGCGGCGACGTCGTTCGCGAACTCCGGCCGGTCCCGTCCGATCGACGAGAACACCGCCGCGAGGTCGAGCACGACGACGAAGGCGTCGTCGCGTTTGGCGATGCAGTGGATGAATTCATGGCGCCACATCATGCCGATCCGCGGCGTTTCTTCGAGCGAGGAGGCGGCCATCTCGGTGACCTCGTAGACCTTGTCGGCGAGCAGGCCGACCGTCGTCTGATCGCCGTCGAGATCGATCTCGAGGACGACGATCCGGGTGTCGAGGGAGTCCGGCCGCTTGGTCATGCCGAACTTGTGGCGCAGGTCGGCGAGCGGCACGACCTTGCCGCGGACGTTGATCAGCCCGCCGACGAAGGGATTGCTCGTCGGCACTTCGGTGATCGGCACGAGATCGAGAATCTCTCGGACGTATTTGGCCTCCAGAGCGAAGACGTTGTCGTCCAGGCTCAAGGTGAGGACTTCCAATGCGCTGCGATCGGTCGTTTCGTTCATCGTTGCCCCCAGGGCCTGTTCGCTCCACCGGAGCCCGTCCGCGCCGTGGCACGGACCGTCGATCCATCGTGTCGGTCGCGGGAGATCGCGGCCGCCGTCGGCCCGCTCACCCCACCGCCTTCAGGCGCTCTTCCTGGGCCTGGCCGAAGCCGACCAGTTGCGCGACGTCGAGAATGAGGGCGACGGCCCCGTCGCCGAGGATCGTGGCGCCCGAGAACATCTGGATGTCGGCGTGCAGCTTCGACAGCGACTTGATCACCGTCTGGTGGTCGCCGATCACCTGGTCGACGACCAGGCCGACCTTGAGGTCGCCCGACGACACCACCACCACCTTCTGATAGCGGTCGGCCGGGACCTTGGCCGCGAACAGCTCGCGCAGCCGCAGGAACGGCACCAGATCGCCGCGGATGTTGAGGAAGCTCAGGCCCCGCGACCGCGCGTCCTCTTCGCTCGACAACTCGACGCATTCCTCGACCGCGTTGAGCGGCACGACGTAGCGGCCGTTGCCGACCCGGACCAGGAGC
This sequence comes from Siculibacillus lacustris, assembly GCF_004328075.1. Classification (GTDB taxonomy): domain Bacteria; phylum Pseudomonadota; class Alphaproteobacteria; order Rhizobiales; family Ancalomicrobiaceae; genus Siculibacillus; species Siculibacillus lacustris. The sequence goes on from NZ_SJFN01000014.1 coordinate 45,061, forward strand.
CCGTCGATGATCGCCAGGGTCAGCGGCAGACGCAGCGTCACCCGAGTCCCCTGTCCGGCGGTGCTCGCCAGATCGATGCTGCCGCGCAGGCCCTCGATGGTGCGCTTGACCACGTCCATGCCGACGCCGCGGCCCGACATGCTGGTCACCGTCGCGGCCGTCGAGAAGCCGGGGAGGAACAACACCTGGAACAACTCGGCGTCGCTCAGCACCGCATCGGCGGCGATGAGGCCGCGCTGGACCGCCCGTTCGCGGATCCGATCGCGATCGAGTCCGCGGCCGTCGTCGGAGAGACGGATCAGCACTTCGGTCCCGGCATGTTCGGCCGACAGCACCATCCGTCCGCTGTGGCTCTTGCCGGCGGCGAGACGCTCCTGCGGATCTTCCAGACCGTGGTCGATGGCGTTGCGGATCATGTGGACCAGCGGGTCGTTGAGCTGCTCGATGACCGTCTTGTCGAGTTCGGTCTCCTCGCCCTGCATGATCAATTCGACCTGCTTGCCGAGATCGCGGGACAGGTCGTGGACGACGCGGCGGAACCGCCCGAACAGCGAACCGATCGGCACCATGCGGATGCCCATCGTCGTGTCGCGCAGTTCCAGCACCAGCCGTTCGATTTCTTCGGCGACCGCCTTGACCGACGGATCGCTCGACGCGACCGAGATCTGGCGCAGGCGCGATTGGGTGATCACCAGTTCGCCGACCCGCTCCATCAGCTCGTCGAGCCGTTCGGCGGGAACGCGGACGCTGGAATTGGCGCGGGCGGCGGCGGCATCGCGGCGCGCATCGGGCGTGGCGGTCGACGGAGCGGTGGCCGGGGCCGGCGCGGCGATCTTCGCCGACGCGGCGGGGCCCGGCGCCGGGACGGTCGCCCCCTCGGACGGCGTGGCCGCGGCGACCTCGAGCGGCGAAATCTCCAGCGTCATTTCGTCGCGAATGAACATGAAGACGTCTTCGATCGTCGACAGCGGCTCCGACGTGGTGAGGTCGACCTCCCAGGTGACGTGGCAGACCGAGGGGTCGATATCGGCGAGGCCGGGGACGGCATCGGTGACGGCGGTGACCGTGGCGGCACCGAGGCTGCGCAATTCGTCGAGAATCAACAGCGGGTTGGTGCCGTTGGCCATGGCGTCGGCCGGCAGTTTCATACGGATGCGCCACGTCGCCGCGACCTCAGGCGCGCCGCTCGGCGCCGCCGCGACCACGGTGGTGGCCACGGTGGCGGCACCAGCACCGGCAGGTGCGATGATCCGCCGCAGGTCGTCGAGCACCGCGTCGCCCGCCGCCGAATCGGCGGCTTCGGGCTCTTCGATCAGGATGCGCATATGGTCGCGGGCCCGGAGCGCCACCGCGATCAGCTCGCGGTTGGGCGCCAGAGTGCCTTGGCGGACCTTGTCGAAGGCGGTCTCGACGTGGTGGGTGAACCCGGCCACCACTTCGAATCCGAACATCGATCCGGATCCCTTGATGGTGTGCAGGGCGCGGAAGGCGGTGTCGATCAGAGCGCCGTCGCCGGGGGCCCGCTCGAGATCGAGCAGGGTGGTTTCGAGCAGTGCCAGCAGATCCTGCGCCTCCTGGCGAAAGATCTCTTTGGGGTCGGAAATGTTCACTGGCCCAACACCTTCTTGGCGAGAGACAACAATTGCGCGGGTTGGAACGGCTTGGTGATCCAGCCGGTCGCACCGGCCGCCTTGGCCTCGGCCTTCTTGTCACCGTCGGATTCGGTGGTGACCAGGACGATCGGCACGCCGGTCAGGGCCGGCAATTTGCGCAGCGCCCGCACCAGGGTGACGCCGTCCATGACCGGCATGTTCAGATCGGTCAGGACCATGTCGACCTTGGCGCCGCGCGCCGCGGCCAGCCCCTGGGCGCCGTCGGCGGCCTCGAGCACGGCGTAGCCGGCACCCGACAGCGTCATCTTGATCATCTGCCGCATGCTCGCGGAGTCATCCACGGTGAGGATGGTCTTGGGCATCGTCCGTCTCCTTGTCGAGGGTGGCCCAGAAGGCGCGATCGGCATCGGACGCGACGGCGGCCGTGCCGACCAGGCCGGCGCGCGTTGCCGCATCGTGCAGGACACCATGGCGAGTGTGGGTGATCGACAGGCTGCGGCCCGTCAGAGAAGCGGTCTTGCGAGCCGCCAGGAGCAGCTGAAGAAAGCTGAAATCGACCTCGGTCGCGTCGGTACAATCGAGATCGACCGTTTGATTCGACTCAAGAAATTCTGAAATGGTCGCGTGAATTTCTGCCGAATTCCGAATCGTCAGATTTCCGGCCAAAGATATCCGGTGTCTCTCTTTGGATTCCGACATGTCTTTTCCTCGTTTCGGCCCGCGGATCGGTTTCAGACAATTGTCATTTCTGACTCTCGTATTTCTACATATGCCGGGTTTTGCTTCAAAGGCGACCGGCCTTGTTACTGAGATACAACCTGAAAAAGTTAAATATCAGTTTGATTCGGGGCTCACTGTTTAAGCGAGGTATTCGCGCGATGCCGATCAATCGTCGCAGGCGGCCCGAGGGGGTACTCTTACGCATGACACCGCATGGCCATACGCCCGGGTATTGACGCGACATTTACCCCTGCGGCCGCATCCTCCCGGTGGATCGGCAGACCTACGCCGTGGGCGGACGAGGCCCCGGCGGCGCTCGCCATCGAAGCGCAGGCCACGACGGCGGCGGGCTTCATCGTTCGTGATGCGAGAATTGGAAGTCATGGTCACGCCGAGCACACGTCCCGCCGATCCGATCCGCGCCGCGCCGGACTGGAACCCGCCCCCCGATGGCACCGCCTTCCTGGAGCGCTGGCTCGGGTTGTCGCTGACTCAGCAGCGGGCCCTGCGGGCGCTGATCGACGAGGTCGGCCTGACCTCGGATCACACCGAGAGCAATGTTCAGGACCTGTCGGTCCGCTTCCAGCAGATCGCCGCGACCACCCGCCAGCAGGCGACCACCGTCCACGACATGGTCACCTCGATCCGCACGGTCCGCATCGACGGCGCCGAGATCCCGCTCGCCGACGTCGCCGCCGGGCTCGGCGCGACGCTCCACGGCCTGATCGACAAGGTCTCCGGCCTGTCGTCGCGCGGCGGCGCCCTGGTCGGCGCGCTCGACGGTGTCCTCGATGAACTGAAGTCGGTCGAGACCAGCGTCGCCGAGATCGACAAGATCAACCGCCAGACCAACCTTCTGGCGCTCAACGCCAAGATCGAGGCGGCCCGCGCCGGAACCGCCGGGCTCGGCTTCGCCGTCGTCGCCGACGAGGTCCGCGATCTGGCCAAGGCGGTCAATACGCTGTCCTCGGTGATCCGCGGCCAGATCGGCTCGATCGCCGGCGGCCTGCGCAAGAGCCACGGGTTGTTGGAAGAGATCGCCGCGGTCGACATGTCGGCCGAGAACCACGCCGCCGACGTCCGCGTGCGCACGGTGATGCGCAGCCTGATCGACCAGAACAGTCGCTTCGCCGACGTACTGCGCGAAACCGCGGCGACCACGGAGAAGATCACCGGCGACGTCTCCGCCGCGGTGGTCGGCATGCAGTTCCAGGATCTCGCCAAGCAGCAGCTCGAGAACGTCGCCGGCGTGCTGCGGACGCTCGCCGACGCCCAGTCCGGCCTGTCCGCGGACACCGTCGAGGGCACCGACCTCGACCGCGACGCGGCGACCCTCGATCGCGCCCTCGCCGACCGGATCCTCGCCGGCTGCACCCTGAGCGAGGTCAAGAAGCGCCTGAGCGCCGCCCTGCTCGGCACGCCGCTCGTCGAGACCCGCGCCGGCCCTCTCGCCGCGCCGATCGCCGACGACGACGGCATCGAATTCTTCTGAGATCGACGACGCACGTCGCCGCTCCGGGTGAGACCCGCGGGTGGCACGCCACCGCGCGCCCACCCCCTGTGCCGTCAGAACCCGGAGACCAGCGCCGGAGTCGGCGGGGCGGCGGCGTCCGGCTTGGCCGGGGCAGCACGACGCCCCCGATGAACCACCACCCGGTCGCGACCGCCGCTCTTGGCGGCGTAGAGCGCACCGTCGGCGGCACAATGCAGGCCGTCGTAGTCGCGACCGGCTTCGCCGACGCCGGCGACCCCGCAACTGACCGTCATGCGCAATTCGCCGACCGGGGTGGCGATCCGCAGATCGGCGATCGCACCGCGGATCCGTTCGGCGAGATCGGCGGCCTCGATCAGCGCGGCATCGGGCAGGAACAGCGCGAATTCCTCACCGCCGACGCGTGCGGCGATGCTGCCGGCCGGCGCCGCCGCCGCCAGCGTGGCGGCGAATTCGGCGAGCGCGCGGTCGCCGATCGGATGTCCATGGGTGTCGTTGACCCGCTTGAAATGGTCGATGTCGAACAGGATCAGGGCGCCGAGGCCACTGGCCTCGGCGAGGAGCGGCAGACTGCGGTCGAGGAAGTGGCGACGATTGGCGAGCCCGGTCAGTTGATCGGTCTCGGCGGCGATGCGGAAGCGCTGCTGCGAGCGCTGTCCGATCAGCACCAGCTGCAGCAGCCCGAGGAACACCGCGAAGATCGAGGATTCGATCAGGCCGAGACCGCCGAACAACGACGACGGCGTGACGATCGCCGCGGGGCCGAGGGTGGTGACGAGGCTCGACGCAATCTCGAGCACCAGCTTTCCGGCGTGGACGACGACCAGACCGATGGTCAGCCCGACCGCCGTCGACGGGGTCTTGCGATGGAGGCCGAGCAGCCCCCAGACGATCGCCAGGAGATAGACCAGCTCGATCGCCGCATTGACCAGCGCGCGCAGGGTCATGTCGGCGAAGGCCTCGCCGGTCAGCGAGACGGCGAGCCAGATCAGCGCACCGGCACCGGCCGCGAGGCGATCGAACCGGCCGGTGCGACCGGCGAATCGCCGATACCCGAGCCACAGCGCGCCGAAGCTGGCGAGGAGCAGGGCCCCGGGCGCCGGGATCGCGACGAGTGCGGGGAGCAGACGGCGCAGCGACACGATCAACATCGTCGCGGTGGCGAAGAAATAGCCGAGGCTCCAGTAGAGAATGAAGACATCGCTGCGCGCAACCCGCCAGATCAGCACGAGACTGATGCAGATACACAGGCAGGCCACCGATATGGTGATCAACAGAGTCGGAATATGGAGAAACGCACCCACGATGACCCGACCCGTGTTCCGAATGCGGCCGCATGCCGCGCAAGCAGAATTGCGTATCTAGCGATGCGACGGCGCCTCAGTTCGAAACCTAGGCCACACGACTGAATTTTCTGTAATGAAATCCATCACAAATCGAACCGAGGACGGCGGCGGCCGGCTGTCGCTCGCCCGCCGTCGGCGGCGCGACGTCGTGCCGAGACGGGGTCCCACGCGATATCGCCGCGGGGTCGTCTCGTGCCGGAACAGGAGTGATCGATTCGCATTCTTGGTGAGCCGGGCGGGGATCGAACCCGCGACCACATGATTAAAAGTCACGTGCTCTACCACTGAGCTACCGGCCCCCGAAGGCGCGCGGACCATAGGGGGAGGGGTCGGGCGGGTCAAGACCGCCGTCGCGCGCGCCGCGCGTGCGCTTCCGCGGGGCTTGCCTCGGCGCGCGCGCCGTCCCACCATGCCGCACCCCTCGCGCGCATCGCCCCTCGCGGCCCGATGCGGCCCCGCCTCTCGGAGGATCCCATGGACTACGTCAAACTCGGCTCGACCGGTCTCGAAGTCTCGCGCCTGTGCCTCGGCTGCATGACCTACGGCGTGCCCGAGCGCGGCGCTCATCCCTGGACGCTGCCCGAGGAGGCGAGCCGGCCGCTGATCCGCCGGGCGCTCGAGCTCGGCATCACCTTCCTCGACACCGCCAACGCCTATTCGGACGGCACCTCGGAAGAGATCGTCGGCCGCGCGGTGCGCGATTTCGCCCGCCGCGACGAGGTGGTGATCGCCACCAAGGTGTTCACCCGCATGCGCCCCGGCCCCAACGGCGCCGGCCTGTCGCGCCGCGCCATCTTCGCCGAAATCGACGCGTCGCTGCGCCGCCTCGGCACCGACTGGATCGACCTGTGGCAGATCCACCGCTGGGACTACGGCACCCCGATCGAGGAGACGCTGGAGGCGCTCAACGACGTGGTCAAGTCCGGCAAGGTGCGCTACCTCGGCGCCTCGTCGATGTACGCTTGGCAGTTCGCCAAGGCGCTCGGCATCCAGCGCACCGAGGGCTGGAGCCGCTTCGTGTCGATGCAGAACCATCTCAACCTGCTCTATCGCGAGGAGGAGCGCGAGATGCTGCCGCTCTGCGCCGATCAGCGCATCGCCGTGCTGCCGTGGAGCCCGCTCGCCCGCGGCCGCCTGACCCGCGATTGGACCGAGACCAGCGAGCGCCAGAACTCCGACGTCTTCGGCCATACGCTCTATGACGCCACCGTCGAATCCGATCGCCGGGTGATCGAGGCGGTCGCCGCGGTCGCCGCCGCCCGCGGCGTGCCGCGCGCCCAGGTCGCGCTGGCCTGGGTCGCCACCAAGCGCCCGGTCACCGCGCCGATCGTCGGCGCCTCGAAGCCGCAGCATCTCGACGACGCCGTCGCCGCCCTGTCGCTGGCCCTCACGCCGGAAGAAATCGCCACGCTGGAGGCGCCCTACCTTCCCCACGCCGTCGCCGGATTCCGCTGAAGCCCCGCGCGGGCGGAGGGCTCAGTCCTCCGCCCAGGGCGAGGCGCGCACCACCAGCGGCAGCGCCAGGAAATAGATCGCCACCGCCACGAAACCGGCCTTGATCATCCACCCGACCGCGAGGTCCTGGAGGATCGCCGCCGCCGACAGGCCGAAGAAGGCGACCGAGACCAGCACCGTCGCCACCCGCACGCGTTCGACCCGCAAAGGATGAACGAACACCACCGGCGCGAACATCGCCGCGGTGCCGATCACCAACAGCCCGGCGGCGATCGGCCAGGGCAACCGCAGCACGAAGAGATAGAGCACCGCGACGTTCCAGATCGCCGGGAAACCGCGGAACCAGTGGTCGGCGGTCTTCATCCGGGTGTCGGCGAAATAGAGCGCCGAGGCCAGGGTGACGATCAGCCCGAGCCAGAAGGCCACCGGCGTCGGCATCAGATCGGAGCGCCACAGGGCGATCACCGGCACCAGAACATAGGTCAAAAAGTCGACCACCAGATCGAGCACCACCCCGTCGATGCGCGGCGCCGTCTCGGTGACCTTGGCGGCGCGCGCCAGCGTCCCGTCGATGCCGTCGATGAACAGGGCGAGGCCGAGCCAGGCGAAACAGGTCGCGAAATCCCGTTCGATCGCCGCATAGAGGGCGAGCAGCGCCACCGCGCCGCCCGAAGCGGTGAACAGATGGACCGAGAACCCGGCCGCTCGCCGCACCGGTGCCGGCCCGTCGTGCCCCATCGTCATCCGCTTCAGCCCCTGCCGATCGGGCGGCACCCCCGTGCGCCCCTGCGAGCCGGATCGGCTCCGCGGCTAAAAAGCACGCGCGGGCGCTTCGAGCAATCCGGGACGACCGCGATCTTCCCCGTCGGCCGCGGAAAAGCGCGTCGTCGACTGGACGAAGTCGCCCGGAGAGGCGAAGCTGCCCGGCCGCCGCTCGGCCCCTCCGAGAGGCCCCGCCGCCCGATGCCCTCGCCTCGCCGGAGTCCGCCATGTCGCCCGCCCCTCTCCGTCTCGGCATCGTCGGGCTCGGCATGGCGGTCAAGCCGCACGCCGCGGCGCTCGCCGATCTCGCCGATCGCATCACCGTGGTCGGCGGCTACGCACCCTCGCCCGCCCGCCGCACCACCTTCGCCGCGACCACCGGCTTCCCCGTCACCGACGACCTCGACGCGCTGATCGCCGATCCGAGTGTCGCGGCGATGCTGATCCTGACGCCGCCGCCGAGCCATCTCGATCTGGTCGCGCGCTGCGCCAGCGTCGGCAAACACGTGTTGCTGGAAAAGCCGCTGGAGGTGACCCTGCCGCGCGCCTCTGCGCTGGTCGCCCGGATGGAGGCCGCCGATCGTCGCCTCGGCGTGGTGTTCCAGCATCGCTTCCGCCCGGTGGTCCAGCGCCTGCGCGCGGTGATGGCCGAAGGCGCGCTCGGCGATCTCATCGCGGCCTCCGTCGAGGTCCGTTGGTGGCGGCCGGCGAGCTACTACGTCGACGGTCGCGGCAGCCGGGCGCGCGACGGCGGCGGCGTGCTGCTCAGCCAGGCGATCCATACCCTCGACGTGTTCTGTACCCTGGTCGGGCTGCCGGCCGAGGTGTTCGCCTACACGGCGACCAGCCCGAACCGCGCCGTCGACACCGAGAACGTGGTCGCCGCGGCGCTGCGCTTCGGAAACGGCGCGATCGGCACCCTCGGCGCGACCACCGCCGCCGACCCGGGCTTTCCCGAGCGCATCGAGATCACCGGCACCCGCGGCACCGCCACCCTCGAAGGCGACGCCCTGCGCCTGCACTGGAGCGACGGCCGCGACGAGATCCACGACGGTAGCGGCGCGACCGGCGGCGGCGCCGACCCGATGGCCTTCGACCACGGCCCCCATCGCGCGCTGATCGCCGACTTCGCCACGGCGATCGCGGACGGCCGCGACCCCGAGACCAGCGGACGCTCGGCGCTCGCCGTCCATCGTCTGATCGAGGCGTTGCTGCGCTCGGCCGCCGAGCGGCGCGCCGTGGCGCCGCACGCCGCGGCGTGAACAGAGGAAGCGATCCATGCGCGAAATTCGGTGGGGCATCATCGGTTGCGGCGACGTGACCGAGGTCAAGAGCGGCCCCGGCTTCCAGAAGGCGGCGCACTCGCGGCTGGTGGCGGTGATGCGCCGCGACGGCGCCCGCGCCGAGGACTACGCCCGCCGCCACGGTGTGCCGCGCTGGAGCGACGACGCCGAGGCGATCCTCGGCGCCCCCGACATCGACGCGGTCTATGTCGCGACCCGCCCCGACAGCCACGCCGACTACGTCCGCCGCGCCGCCGCCGCCGGCAAGGCGGTCTATGTCGAAAAGCCGATGGCGCTCGATCACGCCGAAGGACTCGCCATGATCGCGACCTGCGAGGCGGCCGGCGTGCCGCTGTTCGTCGCCTATTATCGCCGCGCCATGCCCTATCTGCTTCAGGTCCGCCACCTTCTCGCGGAAGCGGCGATCGGCCGGGTCCTCGCGGTGCGGGTGACCCAGTTCGCCCGGCCGCCGGCGGCAGCCGAGATCGCCGACGGCCGCCTGCCGTGGCGGCTCGATCCGGCCTTCGGCCGCGGTGGCCTGTTCTTCGAGACCGCCTGCCACGCGATCGACGCCCTCGACTTCCTGTTCGGGCCGATCGACGCCGTCCACGGCTTCGCGGCGAACCGCCGCGGTCTCTCGCCGGCCGCCGACACCGTCGCCGCCTGCTGGCGCTTCGCCGACGGCACGCTCGGCTCGGGCACCTGGGCGTTTGCCGCCGACCGCGCCGACGAGGGCATCGAAGTGATCGGCAGCGACGGCAGCCTGACCTTCCACCCCTTCACCTTCGCGCCGATCACCCTGGTGCGCCGCGGCGAGGTCGAACGCTTCGCGATCCCCTCCCCCGCCCATGTCCAGCAACCGCTGATTCAGACCATCGTCGACGAACTGCTCGGCCTCGGCACCTGTCCCAGCACCGGCCGCTCCGCCGCCCGCACCGCCGCGGTGGTCGAGCGCATCCTCGCCGATTCCCGCCCCTGACCCGGACGCGCCGATGCCGATCGTGATGCCGGCCCATCCGATGCGCCTGTCCGGCGCCGAACTCGCCCCGCTCGGAGTCAGCCGAGCAACGCGTCGACCGCCGCAGGCGCGTCCCACTGCGGCAGATGGCCGGCATCGGCGATCAGATGGATCGCCACCCGGCTCGGCAGCGCCGTCACCTGCGTCCACGGGATGATCCGGTCGTCGAGGCCGAAGATCACCCGCACCGGCACGGCGATCCGCGCCAGATCGCCGATCACGTCGATCTGCTGGCGCCCGTCGGCGACGAAGGCGGCGGCGAGCGCATCGAGCCGCCCGTCGCCGAGGCTCGCCGCCATCCGGTCGAGCTCGATCGCTGAGAGCACCGGCGGCCGCCGCGCCACCCGCCGCAACAAGTGCGCCAGCCCGCCGCCCGAGGAGATCCGCGCCACGCCCGCGACGAAATCGGCGTCGATCTCGCCGCCGAGCCCGGCCGGCGCGATCAGCGTCAGCGAGCGTGGCCGGATCAGTTTCGCCGCCGCCGCGCGGGCCACCACCGCGCCGCCCAGCGAATGGCCGACGAACTCGGCCTCGTCGAGGCCGAGGGCGGCCGCGAAGGCGCCGAGCGCCGCGACCAGATCGTCGAGATTTTCGGCCGCCACCGGCGTCGCGCCATGGCCCGGCAGATCGACGGCGATCACCCGCACCCCACGCCGCGCCAACCCGGCGGTGAGCCCGGCCCAGACCGAACCGTCGCCGGCATAGCCGTGCACCAGCACCACCCGGCGTGCCGCATCGACCGGCCCGACCCCGCGCCAGGCGAGGCGCCCGACCGCGGTCTCGACGAAGGCGACGTCCGGGGCGGCGGGCAGCGGCGTTCCCCCGATCGCCGCCGCCACGTCGCTGCGTTCGATGCGGCCGCGCCGCCCGCTGCCGACGATCGCGTCGAGCCCGAGCCCGGCCTCGCGGGCGAGGCGGCGGGCCGGCGGCGTCGCCCGCGGCCGCGGGGCGGCTTCGGCGGCGAGCGGTTCGGGTCGATCGACCGCCGGCACCGCGGCCGGCATGGACGGGGCGGTCGGCACCACCGCCGGCACTTCGACCGAGGCCGGGGTTTCGGCCGGCACCGCGGTCGCGGCCCCACCGGCGCGTTCCCAGCGGCCGATCGGCGCGCCGACCTCGGCGTCGTCGCCCTCGGCGACCAAAATCTCGGTGAGCCGCCCGTCCTCGAAGGCCGGCAGTTCGACCGTGGTCTTGTCGGTCTCGATCTCGGCGATCACTTCGCCGCGGCGGAAGCTCTCGCCCGGCTTCTTCAGCCAGGCGACCACGCGCCCGGTCTCCATGGTCTCGCCGAGGCGCGGCAGGCTCAGGATCTCGCTCATCGGCTCAACATCCGCGTCAGGGTCTCGACCACCAGTTCCACCGACGGCACCGACCCGGCTTCGAGCTCGGGCGAAACTGGAATCGGAATGTCCTCGCCGGCGATGCGGATCACCGGATCTTCGAGGTAGTCGAAACACTCCTCCGAGATCCGCGCCGCCAGTTCCGCCGCCACCCCGGCGGTCAACGGCCCTTCCGACAGGGCCACCGCCCGGCCGGTGCGATTGACCGAAGCGATCACCGTCTCGATGTCGAGCGGCGCCAGGGTGCGCAAGTCGATCACCTCGACGTCGTGGCCGAGGGCGGCGAGACGGTTTGCCGCCTCGAGCGCCACATGGACCATCCGCGAATAGGTGACGATCGTCGCGTCGCGGCCGGGACGCCGCACGATCGCCTTGCCCCACGGCGCCGGAGCCCGGGTCAGATCGGCGGTTTCCTTGCGCGCGTAGAGCGCCTTGTGCTCGATGAACACCACCGGGTCGGACAACGTCAGGGCCTGGCGCAGCAGGTGATAGGCGTCTTCCGCGGTGGCCGGCATGGCCAGCCGCAGCCCCGGCGTGTGCATCACCCAGGCCTCGAGACTCTGGGAATGCTGGGCGCCCGCCGAGCGGCCAGTGCCGCCCTGGGTGCGCAGCACCATCGGCACGCCGATCTGGCCGCCGAACATGTAGCGGATCTTGGCCGCCTGATTGGCGAGCTGGTCCATCACCAGCCCGAGGAAGTCGACGTACATCAGCTCGGCGACCGGCCGGAGCCCGGTCATCGCCGCGCCGACCGCGGTGCCGACGATGCCGGGCTCGGAGATCGGCGTGTCGATCAGCCGCTCGGGTCCGAATTCCTCGATCAGTCCCTTGGTGACGCCATAGGCCCCGCCATAGGCGCCGACCTCCTCGCCGATCACCACGACCCGGTCGTCGGCCGCCATGGCGTCGCGCAGAGCGTCGCGCAGGGCGTCGCGATAAGTGATCTCGACCATCGTCGCTTCCTCAACTACGGGCCAGCACGCGCGCGATGCGGGTGCGGACGGATTCGGGTTCGGGTTCGCCGACGGCGAAGACGTCGCGGAACATCGAGGCGAGCGCCGGCGCGGTCGCGGCGGTGGCGAAGTCGACGGTCGCCGCCATTTCGGCGCGTGCCGCCGTGTCGATGGCGTCGAGAGCGGCGGCCTCGCTGAGGCCGCGCTCGATCAGCCGAGCGCGGGCGAAGGCGATCGGGTCGCGCTTGCGCCCCGCCGCCTCCTCCTCCGGCGAGCGATAGGGGCTCTTGTCCATCCGGCCGTGGCCGAAGAAGCGGTAACAAGTCACCGCAAGGTACCCCGGCTGCCCGGCCCGCGCGCCGTCGACGATCTCGCTCGCCGCGGCATGGACCGCCTCGACGTCCTCGCCGTCGACCATCGCCGCGGCGAGGCCGAAGGCGCGCGCCCGCTGGTCGAAGGCGGTGACCTTGGTGGCGTGGTCGATGCGGGTGGCCATGCCGTATTGATTGTTGACGCAGACGAACACCACCGGCAGCTCCCACAGCGCCGCCATGTTCATGCTCTCGTAGAGCAGGCCCTGCTGCATCGCGCCGTCGCCGAAGAAGGCCACCGCCACCGCGCCGGTACCGAGGCGCTTGGCCGACAGCCCGGCGCCGACCACGTGGGGAATGCCGCCGCCGACGATGGCGTTGGCGCCGAGATGGCCGAGCGCCATGTCGGCGATGTGCATCGAGCCGCCTTTGCCGCGGCAGTAGCCGACCTCCTTGCCGGCGATCTCGGCCATCATCCGGTCGGGCGCGGCGCCGCGGGCGAGGAAGATGCCGTGACCACGATGGTGGGTGGTGAAGCGGTCTTCCGGCTTCATCGCCGCCGAGACCCCGGCAGCGGCGGCCTCCTCGCCGATCGACAGATGCAGCATCGACCCGGCGGTGCCGCCGCGGACGTAGAGATCGGCGACGTGCTCCTCGAAGCTGCGGATGCGGCGCATGGTGCGATAAAAGTCGAGGAGCGGGGTATTGATCGGCATGGGGACCTCTCGAGGTTCCGCCGTCACGACGGACGGAACGGCTTCAGCGCGGGATAGAGCCCGAGCCAGCGGCGATGGAGGGCGTCGTAGAGCGCGACTTCCCGCGGTCGCGGCTCGATGCGACGGCCGGGGCGGACCATCGCGGCGATACCGTCGTCGATGGTGGCGAAGGCACCGATCCCGACCCCGGCCAGCACCGCGCAACCGAGCGCCGGCGCCGCGGTCGATTCCGGCACCACCACCGGCAGACCGGCGACGTCGGCGTGGATCTGCAGCCACAGGTTCGACTGGGTGGCGCCGCCGCCGACCACCAGCTCGCGGCTGGTGAAACCGGCCTCGGCCATGCGGTCGAGGATGGCGCGGGTGCCGAAGGCGATGCCTTCCATCACCGCCCGCATCAGATGCGGCAGGCCGTGGGCCAGCGTCAGCCCAACGATCGCCCCGCGCGACAGGGGATCGGTGTGCGGCGTGCGGTTGCCCTGGAAGTGATCGAGCACGAACAGCCCGTCCGAGCCCGGCTCGAGCGCCGCCGCCAGCGGTTCGAGGGCGGCGTAGTCGAGGGTGCCGCCCGACAGGCGGCCGAGCCAGGCGAGGATCGATCCGGTCGAGGTCTGCCCGCCTTCGATCACGAAGCGCCCGGGATAGACCGCGTCCGGATAGGCGCCCCACAGGCCGGCGATCGACACCGGCCGATCGGCGACGCCGAACTGCAGATGCGACGATCCGGTGATCAGCGCCAGTTGCCCGGGTTGGGCGACGCCGAGGCCGATCATGCCGATCAGTGCGTCGGCCCCGCCCTGCACCACCTGCACGGTCTGCGGCAGACCGAGATGGGCCGCGGCGGCCGCGGTCAGCGGGCCGATCGGCGCGCCCGGGGCCAGCACTTCGGCCGGCCACTTGACGGCCAGGGCCGACAAACCGAGTTTCTCCAGCAGGCCGAGCGGCGCCCCGCCGGGCCGCCGCGACGACCAGTGCCAGCGGATCGACGCGTTGTCGAGGCTCGCCACCCGTCGTCCGGTCAGATGCAGATTCAGGAAATCCTGATATTCGCACACCGTCACGGCGCGGGCGAACACCTCGAGCTCGTTGCGGGCGAGCCACAGCGCCTTGGGGATCATCCATTCCGCCGACACCGGCCCGTGACCGGCGCCGTTGACCGCCAGCGCCTCGTCGCCGGTGGCCAGCACCGCGTCGGCCTCGGCGCTGGCGCGCACGTCCATCCAGATGATCGCCGGGCGCAGAGCCCGGCCGGCGGCGTCGAGCACCACGACGCTGCAGCAGGTGGTGGCCAGCGACATCGCGGCGATCTCGGTCGGAGCGACGCCCGCGTCGGCGACCGCGCCGCGGACCGCCACGCCGATCGCCCGCCACCAGTCGTCGGGATCCTGTTCGGCGCGGGCCCCGGCCGAAAACCGGGTCTCGTAGGGCGACGCCGCGGTGCCGAGACATCGCCCGGAAAGATCGAACACCCGCGCCCGCAGACTCTCCGTGCCACCGTCGACGCCGATCACCAGGCTCATGGCTTCCTCCCGTCGGTCGCGCCGCGCGCGCATCGGCGACCGTCTCTGCACGTCCTCCGTGTCGTCGCCTCGCCCCGCGCGCGCCGATCGCGATCGACCCGGCCGGAAGCTTCGTCTGCACTTTTGTCGTAGACGACGACAATAGACATAACACTTGCCGTCAGCCGCGACATTTGTCAAGGTGACACGCTCGCCGCGCCGCCGACCGGACACCGATCGATGATCGCACTCGACCTCAACCACGATTCCGACGACGCCCTGATGGTGCGGGCCGCGTGGCTGTACTATGTCGGCGGGCTGAATCAGGAGGAGACCGCGGCACGTCTCGGTCTGCATCGCTCGCGGGTCAATCGGCTGCTGTCGGAGGCCCGTGACAAGGGTCTGGTCAGCATCACCATCCAATCCGATCTGGTGCGCCTGCTCGAGGTCGAGCATCGCCTGGAGGCGCAGTTCGGGCTCGACTTCTGCGTCACCACCCCGCCGATCGGCTTCGAACGGATCGGCCGCCGCCGCGAGACCACCGCCCTCCAGGCCGCCGTGGCCCGCCGCGCCGTCGGTGCCGCCGCCGCGCATTTTCTGAAAGGCAAGCTCGAGAAGGGCCCGGCGACCATCGGCGTCGGCTGGGGCCGCACGCTGGAGCAGATGGCGATGCAGCTCACCGGGGTGCGCAACCCCGAGGCGCGCTTCGTCTCGCTGATGGGCTCGCTCGACCGCAACCTCGCCTCCAATTCCTTCGAAGTGATCCAGCTGCTGGCCGGACGGGTCGGCGGCCAGGGTCATTTCCTCGCGCTCCCCTTCGTCGCCGACACCGAGTCCGACCGCGACGTATTCATGTCGCAGCGGACCGTCGCCGGCACCCTCGCGGTGGCCCGCGCCGCCGACCTCCATATGATCGGCGTGGGCGAGCTCGCCGCCGATGCCTTCCTCACCGAACGCGGCATGTTGTCCAAGGAGGACCTCGCCAGCCTGCACGCCGCCGGCGCCGTCGCCGACACCCTCGGCCACTTCTTCGACGCCGACGGCGGCGAGATCGACCATCCGCTGTCGCGGCGCACGCTGGCGATCGGCCTCGCCGACCTGCGCGAGACACCGGTGGTGCTGATCGCCGGCGGCATCTGCAAGGTCCGGGCGATCACCGCCCTGCTGCGCTCCGGCGTCGTCGACGGTCTGGTGATCGACGGCGACACCGCACTCGAACTCGACGAATTCAGCCGCGCCTCGAACGGCCGGCGCTGAAGGACGGCCGACCCCCGGCGCAAGATCGGGGGCGGCAACGGAGGAAACGACGATGACGCAACCAGCCGTGGACATCGGGTTCATCGGCCTCGGCATCATGGGCCGAGGCATGGTCCGCAACCTGGTGGCCGCCGGGCACCGGGTGACGGCGTGGAACCGCACCGCCCGCGCTCTGCCGCCGCAACTCGCCGGCCTGCCGCTCGCCGCCACGATCGCCGAGGCGGTGGCGGGCAAGCCCTTCGTGATGATCTGCCTGACCGGGCCCGACGCTCAGCGGGCGACGCTGACCGCCCCCGGCGGCGTCTTCGAGAGCGCCGCTCCCGGCACCCTGATCGCCGACGCCACCACCACCGATCCCCACCTCACCGCCGAACTGGCGGCGGCGGCGGCCGCCCGCGGGCTCATTTATTTCGACACGCCGGTGTTCGGCTCCAAGGGCGAGGCCTGGGACGGCCGGCTCGACTTCGTGTGCGGCGGCGACGAAGCCCGCTTCGAAGAGATCCGCCCGATCCTCGCGACCATGGCCGCCACCGTCCACCGGCTCGGTCCCTCCCCGGCCGGCGCCAGCATGAAGCTGGTCGGCAACCTGCTGGTCGCAGCACAAATGGCCTCGCTCGGCGAGGCCCTGTCGATGGCCCGCAAAGCGGGGCTCGCGCCGGACGCGGTGATGTCGGTGCTCGACGTCACCGACTTTTCCTCGGCGCTGATCCGCGGCGTCGGCCGCGCCTCCTTCGCGGGCGACTTCGCCCCGAGCTTCTACCTCGAGCACATGCTCAAGGACGCCCGCCTGATCGGCGCCTACGCCCGCTCGCTGGCGGTTCCGACACCCAATTCCGCGGTGATCGGCGAACTCTACCAGGCCGCGATGAACCGCGGCCTCGGCAAGCTCAACGCTTCGGCGCTGCACCGGATGATGTTCGAGATGTCCGGCCTCGCCTGAGCCACGAAGAACGTCGCGGATCCGTGGCCGTGGGCCGCCGACGCAAGACGCGCACCGCCTTCACCGGACGGACGACGTCGATCCAGAAACGGCCGAGGAAAACGCCATGCTCAAGAAGCTCCTGCTCACCTCGAGTGCCCTCGCGCTCACCGTCGCCGTGGTCGGCTCGGTCGCCTCCGCCGCCGACACCAAGTACACCATCCCGACGATCGTCAAGATCAGCGGCATCCAGTGGTTCGACCGCATGGAACAGGGCGTCAAGAAGTTCGCCCAGGCCACCGGCATGAACGCCTATCAGGTCGGCCCGCCGAAGGCCGACGCCCAGATCCAGGTCCAGATCATCGAAGATCAGATCGCCAAGGGCGTCCATGCCCTGACAGTCGTGCCCTTCTCGCCGGAAGCGCTCGAGCCGGTGCTGAAGAAGGCCCGTGACAAGGGCATCAAGGTGATCTCGCACGAAGCCGCCGGCCTGAAGAACGTCGACTACGACCTCGAAGCCTTCTCCAACGCCGCCTATGGCGAGCACTTCATGAAGGCGCTCGCCGCCTGCATGAAGGAGAAGGGCGAATACGCCACCTTCGTCGGCTCGCTGACCTCCAAGTCGCACAACGAATGGGTCGACGCGGCGATCGCCTATCAGAAGAAGAACTATCCCAACATGAAGATGGTCGGTTCGAAGAACGAGACCTTCGACGACCAGCAGCAGGCCTATGCCAAGACCCAGGAACTGCTGCGCGCCTTCCCGAACGTCCGCGGCTTCGAAGGCTCCGCCTCGACCGACGTCGCCGGCATCGGCCTCGCCCTCGAGGAACGCGGCATGTCGAAGGACACCTGCGTGGTCGGCACCTCGCTGCCCTCGATCTCCACCCAGTACCTCGAGACCGGCGCCGTCGACATGATCTCGTTCTGGGATCCGGCCGACGCGGCCTACGCCATGGACACGATCGCGGTCGACCTGCTGAACGGCAAGAAGCCCGCCGCCGGCCAGGACCTCAAGGTGCCCGGCTACGGCAAGATCACCATCGAAGGCAACGTCATCTACGGTCAGGCGTGGATCGACGTGACCAAGGAGAACGCGTCGAAGTATCCGTTCTGACGGATCGCCTCTACCCCTCTCGCCACGAGCCTCCGGCCGCGCACCCCGCGCGGTCGGATGGTCCCTGGTCCCGCCCGAGGATGCGCCACAGCCATGCCCGACGTGCCGGCTCCCTTCATCGTACTCGATCACCTCGTCAAGACCTTCGCCGGCGTGAAGGCTCTGACCGACGTGGGCTTCTCCATCGCGCCGGGGGAGGTCGTGTGCCTCGCCGGCGAGAACGGCAGCGGCAAGTCCACCCTGATCAAGATCCTCGCCGGGGCCCAGGCCCCCGACGACGGCACCATCACCATCGACGGCCGCGTCCACCACCGGCTCGGCCCCCGCGCCGCGGTCGCCGCCGGCATCCAGGTGATCTTCCAGGACTTCTCGCTGTTCCCCAACCTGACGGTCGCCGAGAACATCGCCTTCTCCACCAGCCTCGCCGCCGGCAGCCGCTGGGTCCGGCGCGGCCGCATGCGCGAAATCGCCGCCGCGGCGCTGGCCCGAGTCGGCGTGACCATCGACCTCGACACGCCGGTCGAGAAACTGGCGGTCGCCGACAAGCAACTGGTGGCGATCTCGCGCGCTCTGGTCTCCGACGCCCGTCTGATCATCATGGACGAACCGACCAGCGCGCTGACCGAACGCGAGGTCCGCGCCCTGATCGCCATCATCCGCCGCCTCAAGGGCGACGGCGTCGCCGTGCTGTTCGTCAGCCACAAGCTCGCCGAGATCTTCGAGGTCTGCGAGAAGATCGTCGTCCTGCGCAACGGTCGCAAGGTGATCGAGGCCCCGGCCGCCGAATTCGACCCCGCCACCCTCGCCTTCCACATGACCGGCCGCCGCTTCGAACCGGCACCGCCGACCCCCGGGTCGACCGATGCGCCGCCGATCCTGGAGGCCGCCCACCTCACCCGCGCCGGCCAGCTCGACGACGTCGGCTTCACCCTCCACGCCGGCGAGGTCCTCGGCATCACCGGCCTGCTCGGTTCGGGGCGCACCCAACTCGCCAAGGCGCTGTTCGGCCTGACCCCGATCGATTCCGGCACGATCCGGATCTGTGGCCGCGACATCGCCATCCGCTCGCCGCGCGCGGCGATCGCCGCCGGCATCGGCTACGTGCCGGAAGATCGCCTCACCGAGGGCCTGTTCCTCGCCCAGTCGATCGGCCGCAACATCGCCGTCGGCCGGCTCGACGCCCACGCCGGTTTCGCCGGCATCCTCGACCGCCCGGCCTATGCCACCGAGATCGACCAGTGGTTGGAGCGGCTGCGCATCGCCGCCCCCGACGCCGCGACCCCGGTGCAGTCCCTGTCGGGCGGCAACCAGCAGCGCGTCGTGCTCGCCCGCTGGCTCGCCACCAACCCCAAGATCCTGATCCTCAACGGCCCGACCGTCGGCGTCGACGTCGGCTCCAAGAGCGACATCCACGCCATCGTCGCCGGCCTCGCGGCCGCCGGCATGGGGCTGATCGTCATCTCCGACGACGTGCCCGAGATCCTCGCCGTCAGCCATCGCATCCTGGTGATGAAGGCCGGACGGATCGTCGACACCTTCGCCGGCGGGGCGATCGGCGAGGCCGATCTCGCTCGTCGTCTCGCCAGTTGAGCCGGAAGGAAGACCCGATGCCCGGCACGTCCCGCCCCTCGCTCCTCGCCCGGATCGACTTCGGTCGCAACGAGACCCTGTTGGTCCTGGTGATTCTCGCCTTCTCGGCGGTCACCGCGCTGGTCGCGCCGAGCTTCCTGTCGCTGCCGACCCTGTTCGATCTGCTGCGCAACTCGATCGTCATGGGCATCTTCGCCATCGGCGTGCTGTTGGTGCTGATCTCCGGCGGCATCGACGTCAGCTTCACCGGCATCGCGGTGTTCTCGCTCTACACCACCACCCTGATCCTCACCCGCCTCGGCGTGCCGGTGCCGTGGTGGGCGGCGTTCCTGCTGTCGATCGCCATCGGCACGGCGCTCGGTCTGGTCAACGCCCTGTTCATCGCCGGCTTCGGTCTGCCGACCCTGATCGTCACCCTCGGCACCCTGTCGGTGATCCGCGGCGTATTGCTCACCTTCGTCGGCTCGACCCTGATCTCCAATCTGCCGGTGGGCCTCAAGGAATTCGCCCGTCTGGTGATGATCCGCGGCACCACCGCGGAGGGCTATTTCTTCTCGCTGCCCTGGGCCTTCGCGGCGCTGGTCGGCGTCGTCGCCGTGACCTGGGTGCTGCTCCAGTACACCACCCTCGGCCGCTCGATCTTCGCGATCGGCGGCTCGCCGGAGAGCGCCCGGCGCATCGGCATCCCGGTGCGCGCCGTCCAGACCTTCGTCTATGCCTATGTCGGCGCGCTCGCCGGTCTCGCCGGCATCATCCACGCCTCGCTCGCACGCGTCGCCAATCCCTTCGATCTGGTCGGGCTCGAAATGTCGGTGATCGCCGCGGTGGTCCTCGGCGGCGCCCGGCTGGCCGGCGGCTACGGCACCATCACCGGCACGCTGCTCGGCGTCGTGCTCATCGTGCTCGTCAACACCAGCCTGATCCTGCTCGGTATTCCCTCGACTTGGCAGATGGTGGTGATCGGCGCTCTGATATTGGTCGGCACCGGTGTCCCCGCCTGGCAGGCGCGCCGGACCGCGCTGCGGGCAGGGTGAAGGAGATGGCCATGAACGAGCCCCTCGACGGCGCCGGACCGACCCCCGATGCCACGCTGCGGCGGACCGCCTCGCCGACGTTCCGCCTCCTCGCCTCGCCGATCGGTCGCCTGGCGGTGATCACCGTGCTGATCTTCGTCGCCCTGGCGCTGCTCGCGCCCTCGCGCTTCGTCTCGGTCGGCAATCTGACCTCGATGGCCTTCCAGTTTCCGGAGTTCGCATTGTTGTCGCTGGCGATGATGCTGGCGATGTTGACCGGCGGCATCGACCTGTCGGTGGTCGGCATCGCCAATCTCTCGGCGATTCTCGCCGGCCTCGCCCTCCACGCCGCCGGCCCCGAGGCCTCGGCCGGCACCGCGACCCTGGCGATCGGCGCGGCGATCGTCGTGTCGCTCGCCGTCGGCGCGGTCTGCGGGGTGATCAACGGCCTGACCATCGGCCGTTTCGCCCTGCCGCCGATCCTCGCCACCCTCGGCTCGGGCCTGATCTACACCGGCCTCGGCGTCGCCATCACCGGCGGCAGCGCCGTGCTCGGCTTCCCGGCCGCCTTCGCGATCATCGGCAACGGCAGCCTCGGGATCGTGCCGGTGCCGCTGATCCTGTTCGCCGTCGCCGCCGTCGGCGTCGCCTTCCTGCTCGGCCGCACCGCCTACGGCATCCGCATCGAACTGCTCGGCACCAACCCGCTCGCCAGCCGCTTCGCCGGCATCGACGACTTCATGGTGACCGTGAAGACCTACGTGCTGTCGGGCATGCTCGCCGCGCTCGCCGGCCTCGTGGTGATGAGCCGCGCCAATTCCGCCAAGGCCGACTACGGCTCGTCCTACATGCTGCTGTCGATCCTGATCTGCGTGCTCGGCGGCATCAATCCGAACGGTGGCTTCGGCAAGGTCTCCGGTCTGGTGCTGGCGGTGCTGTCGCTGCAGTTCCTGTCGAGTGGGCTCAACATGTTGCAGGTCTCCAACTTCGCCCGCGAGTTCATCTGGGGCGGCCTGCTGCTGATCGTCATGGTCGTCAACACCTTCGAACTCGTCCGCCACCGTCGCTGAACCACAAGAATGCCGGGAGCGAACCCCGGCCGTCCAACCACAGGAAACGTCCCATGAAGAAGATCCTCAACGACCCCTACTCTTACGTCGACGAACTGCTGGAGGGGCTGGTCGCCGCCCATCCCGAATATTACCGCCGCCTCGGCGCCAACGGCCGCGTCATCGCCCGCGCCGGCACGCCGAAGCCCGGCAAGGTCGGCATCGTCACCGGCGGCGGTTCCGGCCATCTGCCGGTGTTCACCGGCTACGTCGGCCCCGGCCTGCTCGACGCCTGCGCGGTCGGCGACGTCTTCGCTTCGCCGAGCGTCGATCAGATGGCCGACTCGATCCGTGCGGCCAATGCCGGCGCCGGCGTGCTCCGCCTCTACGGCAACTACGGCGGCGACATCATGAACTTCGACATGGCCGGCGACGTGGTCGAGATGGAGGACATCCGGACCACCACGGTGATCGTCGCCGACGACGTCGCCTCGGCCCCGACCGCCGAAGCCCACAAGCGCCGCGGCGTCGCCGGCATGGTCTACGCCTTCAAGATCGCCGGCGCGGCCGCCGAAGCCGGGCTCGATCTCGACGCCGTCACCGAGGTGGCGCAGGCCGCGGCGGACGCCTGCCGCTCGGTCGGCGTGGCGCTGACTCCCTGCGTCGTGCCGCAGGCCGGCAAGCCGACCTTCTCGATCGGCGAGAACGAGATGGAGATCGGCATGGGTATCCATGGCGAGCCGGGCGTGCGCATCGGACCGCTGGTCGGCGCCGACGCCATCGCCGACGAGATGCTCGACATCCTCCTCGCCGACCGCCCGGTCGAGAAGGGCGAACGGCTGTCGGTGATGGTCAACTCGCTCGGCGCCACCCCGCCGGAAGAGCTCTACATCCTCTATCGCCGGGTCAAGGCCCGCATCGACGCCGCCGGCGGCACCATCGTCATGCCGCTGATCGGCCGCTACGCCACCTCGATGGAGATGACCGGCGTGTCCTTCACCCTGTGCCGCCTCGACCCGCGCCTGGAAGGCTACCTCACCGCGCCGGCCGCCTGCGCCTTCTGGAGAGTGTGACGATGACCTTGACCAGAGCCGAACTCGCCGCCGGCCTCGGCCGCATCGCCGACCACATGGAGATCGTCGCCGACGAGCTCAACACCCTCGACGGCCAGCTCGGCGACGGCGATCTCGGCATCACCATGGTGCGCGGCGGCCGCGAGGTGAAGGCGATCCTCGGCGAGCTGCCGCCGGAGATCGGCGAAGCGCTGATGAAGGTCGCCCAGGCCTTCACCCGTGTCTCCGGATCGAGCTACGGCACCCTCGTCGCCTCGGGCCTGATGGCTGCGGCCAAGCTGACCCGCGGCCGCACCGAAGTGCCGTGGACCGAGATGTCGGCGCTGCTCGCCGCCGCCTTCGAGCAGATGCGCAGCCGCGGCAAGGCCTCGCTCGGCGACAAGACGGTGCTCGACACCCTCGATGCCGCCGCAAGGGCCACCGCCGGTCTCGACGATCCCCATGCGATCCTCGCCGCGGCGCGCACCGCGGTCACCGAGACCATGGCGACCTGCCGCACCTGGCCGGCCAAGATCGGCCGCGCCCGGATCTTCGCGGAAAAGAGCGTCGGCCTCGACGATCCCGGCCAGCTCGCGCTGCTGCGCGTCCTCGAAGGGCTCGGCTGAGCCTGCATGAGACGACACGACGACGCCGGCGCGGAGCCCCCTCCGGCCGGCGTCGGCATTTCGGACCGCGGCCCCGGCGGCGAAACGCCGCGGGACAGACGCGGCGCGGGTCAGAACGGCTTGACGGTCATGACCCCATAGGCGGCGAGCAGCAGCAGGCCCTGGACCGCCACCCCGGCGACCACCGTGTCGCGCCGGCCGACCACCAGCGCCCGGCGCGCCCGCGCCCCGGCGACGCCGTGACCGATGATCGCCACCAGACCGAACCACGGATAGAGCGCCGCCGGGGCGGTGCCGAGCACCACCACCACGAGCCCGGTCAGCCCGGCGAGACCGGTCGTCGCCATCGCCGCGACATAGGACAGACGGTGGAGCCGCCCGAGCCCGCCGCTGGCGAGCGGCGTGAACAGGGCCGCGGCGGCCCAGCCGACGGTGGCGAGGACGGCGAGCATGGCGAGCCCCCGATGGGCTTCGATCAGAGCGTGGGGTGACATGGGCGACCTCGTTGGCGATGTCCCGATTCCTCGGGAAACTACGGATGGCGACCTTATCCGGTTCGGATCGGTTCGCCATCCCCATCGCGATGAAGGCGTGGCCGAACCGGTCAGTCGGCGCCGGTCTTCGGCACCACCACCAGCCGACCGTTCTTCACTCCGCGCTCGGCGGTGATCCGTTCGGAAAAGGCCCGGACCTCGGTGGTCGCCCCCTCGAGCAGGGCCACCTGCACGAAACGGTCGGCGTCGAGCGGCCGCTGCAGTGTCGTCACGACGAGATCGCGGCGCTCGAGCTGCGCCGCGGCGAGGCGCTTGGGCAATTCGCGGGTGTCGGGCTCGTAGACGTAGACCAGCAGCGCCAGACAGTCGCGGGTCTCGTCGACCCCCTCGCCGGCCTGCACCAACCCGGCCCGGGCGAGGTCGCGCAGCGCCTCGGAGCGGTTGGAATAGCCGCGCGACTCCATGAACCGGTCGATCTCGCCCATCAGATCGTCGTCGAAGGTCACGGTCAGTCGCTGCACGGTGGCGTCTCCCCGAGGCGCGCGCCCCGATCGCCCGATCCTATCCGATCGCGCCGCGCCGTCGAGGCGGCATCGTCGCCACCGCTCAGGCGCCCGAAGTCGGCCCGTCGCCGCCGGGCGCCTGCGCCGTGGTGGCGAACATCACCCGGATGGCGTTGTCGAAATGCTGGGCCATCGCGGTGCTCGCCGCCGCCGGATCGCCGGCGACCACCGCCGCGACGATCTCCTCGTGCAGTTGCTGCACCCGGTTCAACTCGGGCGTCTCGGCCCAGCGCTCGATGCCGATCATCATCGACGTCTGGAAGATCTGCCGGAAGGCCTCGACCAGCATCAGATAGAGCGGATTGTCGGCGGCTTCGGCCAAGGTCAGATGCAGGCGCATGTCGAGCGTGGTGTAGGCCACGACGTCGTCGAGCTTGCCGGCCATCTCGGCGACGATCGCCTCCAGCGCCGCGGCAGTCTCCGGCGTGCAGCGCTCGGCGGCGACCGCGACCATGGCGATCTCGATGCCGCGCCGCATCTCCATGACGTGACCGACGTCGGCCTGACCGATCAGCACGGCGTTCTCGATGACGTTGCGCAAGGTCGCGCCGTCGAGCGGGCTGACCGTCGCGCGCTTGCCGACCGCCATCTCGATCAGACCGGTGGCGGCGAGCGTCCGCATCGCCTCGCGGACGATCGGTCGGCTGATGCCGAGACTGGCGCCGATCACCGATTCGCTGGGCAGCCGCGATCCCGGTCGCAACCGGTGGGCGGCGATGTGGTCGCGCAGGTAGGCGACCACCTGATCGGCGCGCGATTCCCCGCCTTCGCGGCGGGCGGGCGCCGAGTCCTCGGAGGGGGTCTTGATGGGTTCGAGCACGCGATGAATTCCCTGTCGTTGTGCGATCGCCATCCGAACCCGAGCCGCCGCCGATCGCAAGCCCTCTCCTCGGAGTTTAGCGCAGACCAACCGTCGCGGAGATAGATGAATTACCAACTTGCCTGACAGGTTGGGACGGCCTAGAGATCAAACCTGTCATACAGCCTTTGGCGCCACCGGACTCGGATCCCCCGTGAGACCGCCTCCCGTTCGGCGAGCGCCGCCAGGAAACAAGATCTCAAGATCGAACGACAGGGAGTCTGAAATGTCTCGAATCGAGAGTCTGGCGCCATCCGGCCTCACCGCCAAGGTGGTCGAGAAAGTTGGACACTACAGATGGACGATCTGCGCCCTTCTGTTCTTTTCGACCACCATCAACTACATGGATCGCCAGGTTCTCGGTCTCCTGAAACCGCTCTTGATGAAGGATCTGGTGTGGACCGAGACCGATTTCGGTGACATCGTCGCGGCCTTCTCCCTGATGTATGCGCTCGGCTACGTCGGCATGGGCCGCTTCATGGACAAGGTCGGCGTCAAGATCGGCCTGCCGATCGCCGTCGTCGGCTGGTCGATCTTCGCCTGCCTGCAGGGCCTGATGTCGACCGTCCTCGGCTTCAAGGTCGCCCGCGGCGGCCTCGGCCTGATGGAAGGCGGCAACTTCCCGGCGTCGATCAGCACCATCCGCGAATGGTTCCCGGCCAAGGAGCGGGCGCTGGCGACCGGCCTGTTCAACGCCGGCTCCAACATCGGCGCGGTGGTCACGCCGATCATCCTGCCGCTGATCGTCGCCCTGGTCGGCTGGCAGCTCGCCTTCATCGTCGTCGGCGCCCTCGGCTTCATCTGGGTGGTGGCCTGGGGCATCCTCTATGAGCACCCCGAGCAGCAGAAGCTGCTGTCGGCCGCCGAGCTGGCCTATGTCCGCTCCGACCCGATCATCGCCGAGACCAAGGTTCCGTGGCTGTCGCTGCTGACCTATCGCGGCACCTGGGCCTATCTGGTCGGCATGTTGATGTCGAGCCCGGTGTGGTGGTTCTATCTCAACTGGGTTCCGGGCTATCTGAACAAGCAGTACGGCGTCAATCTGATGGCCGCCATGGCGCCGCTGGTCACCATCTACTTCCTCGCCGACGTCGGTTCGATCGGTGGCGGCTGGATCTCCTCGCATCTGATCAAGGGCGGCATGCGCACCCTCCGGGCCCGCCGCATCGCCATGTTCTGCATGGCCGGCTGCGTGGTGCCGGTGGCGCTGGTGTCGCAGGTCTCCAACATGTGGGCGGCGGTGCTGCTCATCAGCCTCGCGGCCGCCGCCCATCAGGGCTTCGCCGCCAACCTCTACACCATCGTCTCCGACACCATCCCGGCCAACGCCGTCTCGTCGGTGGTCGGCATCGGCGGCTTCGCCGCCGGCATCGCCGGCATGTTCGTGGCGCTGGCCGTCGGCCGCATTCTCGACGCCACCGGCGGCAACTACATGGTCCTGTTCGTCGGGGCCTCGGTGATGTACCCGACCGCGGTGTTCATCATGCACCTGATCCTGCCCAAATACGCCCGTACCGAAGCCGGTACGGAGTGACCGCGACGGCGGCGGACGGAGGGGATACCCTCGGTCCGTCGCCCCGGACGGCGGTGGCGCGACCCCCGGGGCGCCGCCGATCCGCCCTCATCCCCCCTGCCCGCGATCCGGGAGGGGAGCGGCGCGGCACCGATGCGACCCGCCGGCCTCTGCAATCCATGGAGTCGACATGACCGATACGGAACTCTTCGCCCTCGTGAAGTCCGAGCTCTACACCCCGGTGGTCGGCGACATCCTCGACGACCTCGGCCTGTTCCATCAGTTCCTGCCCCAGCCGATCCAGCCGATGCGCGAGACGATGAAGCTGGTCGGCCGCGCCATGCCGGTGGTGATGATCGACGTCTACGGCCGCCAGGAAGAGCCCTTCGGCAAGCTCACCGAGGCGCTCGACCAGTTGCAGCCCGGCGAGATCTATCTGGCCAGCGGCGGCGACATGCGCTGCGCCTATTGGGGCGAGATCCTCACCGCCACTTCCCGCACCCGCGGCGCCGCCGGCGCGGTGATCAACGGTTTCCATCGCGACACGCCGCAGGTGCTCGAACAGGACTGGCCGGTGTTCAGCCGCGGCCGCTTCGCCCAGGATTCCGGCGTGCGCACCAAGGTCGTCGACTACCGCTGCCCGATCGAGGTCGGGTCGGTGTGGATCGAGCCGGGCGATCTGGTGTTCGGCGATCTCGACGGCGTGCTGGTGGTGCCCAAGCGCCACGAGGCCGAAGTGATCGAGCGGGCGCTGACCAAGGCGCGCGGCGAGAAACTGGTGCGCAAGGAGATCGAAGCCGGTCTGTCGTCGACCGACGCCTTCCGCAAATACGGGATCCTGTGAGGTGGAGGCGACCATGGCGATCGTGGCCTTCCGGATCCATACGCACGACAACGTCGCCACCTTGCTCGCCGACGCCCCCGCCGGGCCGATCGCCGTGCAGGGCGGCGGCACGACCGACGCCGTGACCGCCAACGAGCCGATCGAACTCGGTCACAAGGTCGCGCTCGCCGACATCGCCGAGGGGGCGACGGTGGTCAAGTTCGGCGTCGCCATCGGCCTCGCGAGCCGACCGATCCGCCGTGGCGACTGGGTCCATCTCCACAATTGCCGCAGTGCCTTCGACGCCCGCTCGGGCACCCTCGATCTCCACACCGGCGCCGCCACGGACACCCGCTATGAATGACTTGCGCGAAACCACCTGGACCGGCCACCTGCGCGGCGACGGGCGCAAGGGCATCCGCAATCTGGTGCTGGTGATCTACACCGTCGAATGCGCCGCCCATGTCGCCCAGGCGATCGCCGCCGGCGAGCCCGACACCCAGGTGATCGGCTTCCCCGGCTGCTACGACAACCCTTACGCGATCCGCCTGATCCTGTCGCTCGCCCGCCACCCCAACGTCGGGGCGGTGCTGGCGGTCGGACTCGGCTGCGAATACACCCAGCCGGCCCGCATCGCCGACGTGGTCGAGCGCAGCGGCCGCCCCGCCGCGTCGTTCTTCATCCAGGACGTCGGCGGCACCCGCAGCTCGATCGACAAGGGCAAGGCGATCGTCGCCGACCTGCGCGCCCAGATCGCCCGCGAAGTGCCGCGGGTGCCGATGGGCTTCGCCGATCTCACCATCGGCTGCGAATGCGGCGGCTCGGACGGCACCTCGGGCCTGGTCGGCAACCCGACCGTCGGCGCCTTCTTCGACCGTCTGGTCGATGCCGGCGGGACGGCGATCGTCGAGGAGATCGTCGAGATGATCGGGCTTTCCGACATCATCTTCGACCGCGCCGTCGACGTCCGCGCCCGCGGCGAGCTCGAGACGGCCTATGCCAAGGCCGTGCGCTACTGCCAGGAGGTGCGCCAATATTCGGTGTCGCCGGGCAACTTCGCCGGCGGCCTCACCACCATCGAGGAAAAGAGCATGGGAGCCTTCGCCAAGAGCGGCTCCCGGCCGATCCAGGGGGTGATCAAGGTCGGCGAGACGCCGCCGTGGCCGGGCCTGTGGGTGATGGACAGCGTGCCCGACCCGCATTTCATGGGCTTCGGCTACACCAATCCCAACGACACCGAAGGGATCATGGACCTGATCAGCGGCGGCTCCCAGGTGGTGCTGTTCGTCACCGGTCGCGGCAGCGTCATCGGCTCGCCGGTCGCACCCCTGGTCAAGGTCACCGGCAACAGCCGCACCTACCGGCGGATGATCGAGGACATGGACTTCGACGCCGGCCGGGTGCTGACCGGGGCGGTCTCCCTCGACGCCGCCGCCCTCGAACTCGCCGACATGATCGGCGCCGTCGCCGCCGGCGCCCAGAGCCGCCCCGAGGCGCTCGGGCACCGCGAATATTTCGTGATGTACAAGCATCAGGATGAACCCCAAACGAGACGGGAATGCGAGAAATGAGCGAAGATCAAGCGAGCCGCGTGTTCCGCCTCGACGGCGAGGTGGCGCTGATCACCGGCGGCGGCAGCGGCCTCGGCCTCGCCGTGGCGCAGTGCATGGCCGCGGCCGGCGCGCGCGTGGTGGTGGTCGGCCGGCGCGAGGCGCCACTCGCCGAAGCCTGCGCGGCGATCGGCCCTTCGGCGTCCTACGAGGTCGCCGACATCACCGAATTCGACAAGGTCGAGGCGCTGGTCGCGCGGGTCCGCGAGCGGGTCGGGCCGATTTCGATCCTGGTCAACAACGCCGGCGTGCACCTGAAGAAATGGGCGGTCGACACCACCGTCGAAGCCTTCGCCGAAGTCATGAACACCCACGTGCTGGCCGCCCACAACCTGACCCGCCACGTCCTGCCCGGCATGATCGCGGCCCGCCACGGCTCGGTGCTGTTCACCGCCTCGATGACCTCGCTGATCGGCATGACCCAGGTGATCGCCTATTCGGCGGCCAAATCCGCCTATCTCGGCATGGTCCGCGCGCTGTCGTCGGAAGTCGCCGAGCACGGCGTGCGGGTCAACGCCGTCGCCCCCGGCTGGATCGAGTCGCCGATGCTGCGCAAGGCGCTGGCCGGCGACGAGAAGCGCACCGCCAAGATCCTGTCGCGCACCCCGATGGGCCGCTTCGGCGAGCCCGACGACATCGGCTGGGCGGCGGTGTTCCTGTCGTCGCCGGCCGCCCGCTTCGTCACCGGCGTGCTGCTGCCGGTCGACGGCGGCGCCAGCCAGGGCTTCTGAGGCGTTCTCCACTCCAAGAGGAATCGGTTTCCGTCATGTCCCGTCCGCTCACGCTCCATCCCGACCGGTTGCTGCCGGCCGATCCGACCACCCGTGCCGCCGCCCGCACCCTCTACGAGTCGGTCGCGAAGCTGCCGATCGTCAGCCCGCACGGCCACACCAACCCGGCGTGGTACGCCGAGAACCAGCCCTTCGCCGATCCGGCGAGCCTGTTCATCGTCCCGGACCACTACGTCTTCCGGATGCTCTACAGCCAGGGCGTCAAGATGGAGGACCTCGGCGTGCCGCGCATCGACGGCGGCAGAATCGAGACCGATCCGCGCCGCATCTGGCGCCGCTTCGCCGAGAACTTCCACGTCCTGCGCGGCACCCCCAGCGCCATGTGGCTGGCCCACGCCTTCCACGAGGTGCTCGGCATCGACGAGCGGCTGGAGGCCGGCAACGCCGACGCCATCTACGACCACATCGACGCCTGCCTGAAGCGCCCCGAGTTCCGCCCCCGCGCGCTCTTCGAGCGCTTCGGCATCGAGGTCCTGTCGACCACCGAGACGCCCCTCGACGATCTGCGCCACCACCGGGCGATCGCCGCCAGCGGCTGGACCGGCCGGGTGGTCACCGCCTTCCGCCCGGACATCGTGTGCGATCCCGACATGCCGCGCTTCCACGCCGACGTCGCCGAGCTCGGCCGCATCACCGGCCGCGACGTCGCCTCGTGGGACGGCTATCTCGCGGCGCTGGCCGACCGTCGCCGCTATTTCATCGAATACGGCGGCTGCACCTCGACCGACCACGGCCATCCCACCGCCTTCACCGCCGACCTGCCCCGGCACGAGGCCGAGGCGCTGTTCCGGCGGATCATGGCCGGGGACGCCGCCCCCGACGACGTCGAACTGTTCCGCGGTCAGATGCTCACCGAGATGGCGGCGATGAGCCTCGTCGACGGCTTGGTGATGCAGATCCATCCCGGCGCGATGCGCAGCCAGAACGAGCTGGTCAAGCGGGTGTTCGGCGAGGCCAAGGGCGACGACTGGCCGTCGGCGACCGACTATGTCCACGATCTGAAGCCGCTGCTCGACCGCTTCGGCAACGAGCGCGACCTCACCATCATCCTGTTCACCCTCGACGAGACCACCTATTCGCGTGAGCTCGCGCCGCTCGCCGGCCACTATCCGGCGCTGAAGCTGGGGCCGGCGTGGTGGTTCCACGACAGCCCGGAAGGCATCCGCCGCTACCGCGAACAGGTCACCGAGACCGCCGGCTTCTACAACACCGTCGGCTTCAACGACGACACCCGCGCCTTCCTGTCGATCCCGGCGCGCCACGACGTCGCCCGCCGCATCGATTGCGGTTATCTCGGCCGCCTCGTCGCCGAGCACCGCATCGACATGGACGACGCCCTGGAGGTCGCCCACGACCTGACCTACCGGCTGGTCAAGAAGGCCTATCGCCTGTGATCGGACGGGCGGCCGGCGCCCTGCGCGTCGGTCGCCCGGTTGCCGCCGCGGCTCTCCCCCGAACGCCCGCCCGACCGCCGTCACCCCGGCCGCCGGCGCGGGCGTCGTCGCATAGGCGCGAGGGGATCGCCCCCGTCGCCCGCCCGCTCGCGCGAGCGCTGTGCCGTGATCGGATGGGAAGAACTCTGGTGGGCCCGGCAGGACTCGAACCTGCAACCAGACCGTTATGAGCGGCCAGCTCTGACCATTGAGCTACGGGCCCGGCGGGGGGCCGGCGCCAGCGTCGCGCGCCCTCCGAGTCGCGCCGTGCCTAGCATGAGCCCCCGGGGCCGACAAGGCCGTGCCACGCTGAGGACACTTTCTTCACCCACCGTCACGAGAACGACATCCCGCCCTCCGCCGCCGAGAAACGGCGAAAAGGGCGTCGAGAGTTCGCCGCGGAGCCTTCGAAAGGGTTTCGCCGGGCTCGGATCAGAGATTTCGGCCCCCGCACAGCGCGAGGGCCCGCAACGCGAGGGTACGGATTGGCGGCGAACGGAGAGGCGAGGATGCGAGATCCGGAGATCGAACGTCGTCGACGGCAGCCCGTCGTCGGCAGTGGCCATCGTCCGAGGGCGCTCTCCCCCTCCCGCGTCCTCGCGTCCGCCGAACCCGCCCGCCACCGCTCCACATCCTTCCGCGTCACGGCCCCTTCGGGTCCGATCGTCGCCCCCTAGGCGGGGCGACACACACGAGTTTCCGCCCACCGTCGGCCACAGGCCGCGGCCGGGGCGAAGGGAGCGCCGAGGCGCGCTCCGAGGCGCCGGCGGACGTCCGAATCGTCCGGTCCGGCCCAGAGCCGATGGATCCGCTCGTGGGTGTGCGACCCCGAGGACGGCCATCGACGAGACGGACGGCGACCATTCCCCGCGCGTGATGCCGGGTCGCCACCGTCGCCCATGGCACCGGGAAAGAAGGTCCGCGTGACCCGCCCGGCGCATCATCGGAGGGAATAGCATGACACTTCACAAAACCGGCGCCGCGTTGCGGCGAGGCGGAGCTTTGCGTCGCGCCTTCGTGGCCTCGAGCTTCGTGGCCTCCGGCTTCGTCGCCTGCGGCGCCTCTGCCGCCCTCGCCGGATCGCCCGGCCGCACAACGGTCGAAGGCATGGCCTCGTTCTACGGCCGCGAACACAACGGCGGGCCGACCGCTTCGGGCGAGCGCTTCGACATGCACGCCCTGACCGCCGCCCATCGCAGCGCCGCCTTCGGGTCTCGCCTGAAGGTCACCAATCTCGCCAACGGCCGCAGCGTCGTGGTCCGCGTCAACGATCGCGGACCCTTCGTGCGCTCGCGCATCATCGACGTGTCGCGCAGCGCCGCCGAAGCCCTCGGCTTCATCCGCTCCGGGGTCACCCGGGTGCGCCTCGAACCAGCCGCCACCGCCGAAGCCGAAACGGCGATCCGCGTCGCCGAAGCCGATCCGGCCCCGAGCGCGATCGTCTCCGACGCCCCCGGCCTCACCGACGTCGATCGTCTGCTGATCGAGCGCAATGCCCGCTCCACCGGCCACTGAGCCCCCGTGACACCGACCCACGACCCCGAGCCCCGCACCCCAGGTGCGGGGCTCTCGTGTCTCGAGGGGCGCGATCCGCGGCCTCAGCGCTCGGTGATCGCCAGTTTGGCCCCGAGCATCACGAAGGCGGCGGCGAACGACCGCCGGAGCCACGCCATCACCGCCGGGCGGCCGATCACCTGCGAGCGCATCGCGGCGGCGAAGGCGCCGTAGATCGCGAAGACCACGAAGGTGACGCCCATGAAGATCCCGCCGAGCGCCGCCATGGTGGCGAGCGGGTGAACATCCTCGGGCGCCATGAACTGGGGCAGGAAGGCGACGAAGAAGATCGACAGCTTCGGATTGAGCAGATTGACGACGATCCCGTCGATCACCACCCGGCCCGACGAGCGCCGGTCGTCGCCTGCCGCGACGGTGAGGCCGCCGCGTTCGCCGAGCGTGTGCCAGGCCATCCACAGGAGGTAGGCGACGCCGGCATATTTCACCACCGCGAAGGCCACCGCCGAGGCATGCAGCACCGCCGCCAGCCCGACCATCGCCGCGGCGAGATGGGGCAGGATGCCGAGCGTGCAGCCGAGAGCCGCGACGAGGCTCGCCCGCCGCCCCCGCGCCAGCCCGGCGGCCAGCGTATAGACGACGCCGGTGCCCGGCGAGGCGACGACGATCAGCGTGGTGACGAGGAATTCCCAGCTCATCTCGCGAACCTCCGGGAAAGGCCCGCACCGCCGCGGGCGGAAGACGGCCGCGCCGCCGATCAGTCGTCGGCCGGAATCACCCGCGGCCGGCCGGCGTCGTCGATCGCCACGAAGATGAAGGTGGCGTCGGTGACCTTCTCGCGCACATGGGTGAGGAAACGCTTCGACCAGGCTTCGATGTGGATCTTCATCGAGGTGCGCCCGACGCTCTCCACTTCGGTGTAGACGCAGAGCACGTCGCCGATCTTGACCGGCCGGTGGAAGGTCATGGCGTCGACCTTGACCGTCACCACCCGGCCCTTGGCCCGCTCGACCCCGGCGATGCCGCCGGCCGAGTCCATCTGGCTCAGCACCCAGCCGCCGAAGATGTCGCCGTTGGCGTTGGTGTCGGCGGGCATGGCAATCACTCGGACGGTCAGTTCGCCGCGCGGTTCGTCGGTGTTCACTTCACTGGCCACGATGACGTCCACCTCGGGTTGTCGTCGCCCCCCATGGTCGAGCGACGCAGGGTCAGGGGTAACACAGATCGGTTGCAGCCGAAATCGCCATCTCGGCGGCCTCGCCGCGCGCCGTTCCCCGGCTCACCCCGTCACCCCGTGGCTGCGCGGGTAGGGGTTGGCGACCGCCGGTGCCCAGCCGCGCAGCGCCTCGGGGCGCGGCCGCAGGATCTCGACGCGCAGGGGATGGCAGCGCACCGCATCGCTCGAATGGGTCGAGCCGCAATCGCCGCCCGGGCAGGCCGAAATCGCGCCCAGGAGATCGATCTCGGCGAAGATCTCCAGGAAATCCCCCGGCCGCACCGGGCTCGCCTTCATGAAATAGCGATGGGTGTCGGCCGTGAAGCCGGTGCACATGAAGACGTTGAGGACGTCGTGGACGAAGGGCTCGGCCTCGGCGAGGCTGCGCCCGGTCGCGCCCGCAAAGGCCCGGGTCAGGTTCGAATGGCAGCAGTGGTGATAGTCGGTGCCGGTCAGCAGGCGGTTGGTATAGGGATCGCAGCGCGTGCCGATTACGTCGTGGACCCCCGCCCCGTCGGCGTCGAACCCGTACCAGCCGAGCGTGTCGTGGAGGATCGTGGCGAGCGGCCTCAGATGCGGCAGATTGCTCCACAGCCGATCGCCGACCCCGACGTGAGTGCCGGCCAGCGCCCGCGTCTTGCCCGACCAGAAGTGCTCGGTCGGATCCGCGGCGTTCCACAGGTTCAGATCGCCGACCTGCGGCCCCTCGATCGACACCACCCGGAAGACGTGGCCGGCCGGCACCCGGAAGGCGCCGGCCTCGCGCGGCGGTACGATCACCTCGTCGATCGTCTCCATCCCCTCGCGGAGGCGGGCCAGGAAGGCGAAGTCGACCGGCGGCAGGTTCTCGACCGCATAGGTGACGACCGGCGGCATGGCGCGGCGGGCATCGGCATCGGGCGGCGGCGCGGGGCGCGTGAGGCGCGGCATGGGGGTCTCCGTGGAAGGCGGCGCGAGGGCGGGCCCCGAGCATGGCCGCCCCCTCCCCCGCCGGCAAGAGCCCTCGAGCGCGGAGAGGATCCTCCGGCGATGGCGCGGCGGGCTGGCAGGAGCGGACCTCAGCCGAAGATGCGGTCGCCCTGTTCGGCGATGATCAGGCGCGCCTTGACGAAGGCCATCTCGACCGCGGTGTCGACGTCGCCGAAGCGATCGGCGCGCACGAAGCGATATTCGCGCAGCGTGCCGTCGATCTCCTTGGCGATGACGCCGCACAATTGCCACTGACCGCCGTCCTTGAACGGCGTGGCGCGGATCACGTAGCCCTCGTGCTCGAGGCTCGCCGCGGCCTTCGGCGCCGCCGCACCCGCCTCGTCGGCACCGCCACCCAGGCCGAACAGTCGTTTCAGGAAGGACATGGGCAGGACCCCGAATTACATGGAAGGGCGCCGTTCGGCGCCACTCGGTTGTGTCCGAATGGAAAAGACACGGCCCGACGACATCTCCATGGAGATGCCGTAGGGATCCCACCGCCATAGGTCACCTTTGATCTCGGGTCCAGTACAGATTCTGGCCGGCGTCCCCAGAACATCGAGGGCGCGCTGGACCGGATCCCCCGGCCGTATCGATGAGAAGGCATGCGGCAGGGGGGATGCCCAACCCTCGCGCACCGCCGTCTCCTGCAGCGCCGTCACCCGGCCGCCGACGGACGAGACGACCCAATAGCCGACGGGTATCGGCTGGGCGGAGTCGCGGATGAGGTAGACGTCGACGTCCGCACCATCGTTTCGGAGAACCTTCCAGGGCGCGGTTCCGAGGGTCGGGGCAACCTGGTTCCGTTCCATGGCGATTTCCAGGGGCCCAATGCGATTGCAGGCATTTCCCAATCGCTCGAGGTTTCCCGACCCGATCCGATCGACGGTCTCTTTCGCGAGGGAACAGGCCAACGCCGGTCCGGTCCGCCGAAATTCCCCCGACTTGAACGGAACC
Organism: Siculibacillus lacustris; assembly: GCF_004328075.1. Lineage (GTDB taxonomy): Bacteria > Pseudomonadota > Alphaproteobacteria > Rhizobiales > Ancalomicrobiaceae > Siculibacillus > Siculibacillus lacustris. The sequence continues at coordinate 80,932 of NZ_SJFN01000014.1, forward strand.
GTCGTCGCGGGAACTCCCGCGTCGCGCCCTGACCGGCACTGAGGGTCGGCCTGTGCCGCCCCCGAACCGATCGCCAGCGCCATCGTCGCCGCAACCACCACGCCCGCGCGCATGCCACCGCCCCCCGGAGATGTCCTGCGGTGATGTAGGCGATGCGCTCAGAAATTGCAACGACGCCCCCCCTCGCCTCCGAAAACCGAAAAACCCCGGCCTTTCGACCGGGGTTTTTCGAAGTGGGCGTCGTCGCCGCCTCAGTTGTCCAGGAAGCTCCGCAGCTTCCGGCTGCGGCTCGGGTGCTTGAGCTTCCTGAGCGCCTTGGCTTCGATCTGGCGGATGCGTTCGCGGGTCACCGAGAACTGCTGGCCGACCTCTTCCAGCGTGTGATCGGTATTCATGCCGATGCCGAAGCGCATGCGCAGCACACGCTCCTCGCGCGGGGTCAGCGAGGCCAGAACCCGGGTCGTCGTCTCGCGCAGATTGCTCTGGATCGCCGCGTCGATCGGCAGAATGGCGTTCTTGTCCTCGATGAAGTCGCCGAGATGGCTGTCCTCCTCGTCGCCGATCGGGGTTTCGAGGCTGATCGGCTCCTTGGCGATCTTGAGGACCTTGCGGACCTTCTCGAGCGGCATGGCGAGCTTCTCGGCCAGTTCTTCCGGGGTCGGCTCGCGGCCGATCTCGTGCAGCATCTGGCGGCTCGTCCGCACGATCTTGTTGATCGTCTCGATCATGTGGACGGGAATGCGGATGGTGCGCGCCTGATCGGCGATCGAGCGGGTGATCGCCTGACGGATCCACCAGGTGGCATAGGTCGAGAACTTGTAGCCGCGGCGGTACTCGAACTTGTCGACGGCCTTCATCAGGCCGATGTTGCCCTCCTGGATCAGATCCAGGAACTGCAGACCACGATTGGTGTATTTCTTGGCGATCGAGATGACGAGACGCAGGTTGGCCTCGACCATCTCCTTCTTGGCCTGCCGGGCTTCGCGCTCGCCCTTCTGCACCATGTGGACGATGCGGCGGAACTCGACGATCTCGAGACCGGTCTCGGAGGCGAGATTCTGGATCGCTCCGCGGAACTCCTTGATCGTGTCGCCTTCGTTCTTGACGAAGTCGCGCCAGCCGCGCGTGCCGAGATTGGCGACGCGACGCAGCCAGTGCGGATCGAGCTCGGAGCCCTGGTAGTTCTTGAGGAAGTCCTCGCGGCCGACGCTGAAGGATTCGGCGAGACGCAGGAGGCGCCCCTCGAAGCCCATCAGCTTCTTGTTGATGTCGTAGAGCTGCTCGACCAGGCTGTCGATACGCGCCTGATTGAGCGACAGACCCTTCACCTCGGTGATCAGGTCGTCCTTGAGCTTCTTGTAGCGCCGCTCCTGGGAGGGCGACAGGGTCTCGTTCTTCAGCCGGCCTTCGACCAGCTGCTCCTGCAGGCGGTGCAACTTCTTGTAGTCGTCGGCGATCCGGTCGAAGGTCTCGAGCACCTTCGGCTTCAGCTCGGCTTCCATGGCCGACAGGGAGACGTTGCCCTCCATGTCGTCCTCGCCCTCTTCGCCCGTCTCGGGCTCGGGGACTTCTTCCTCGGTCTCGGCCGCGACTTCGTCGACCGGCACCATCGGCGGGCCGGCGTTCTTGCCGTCGGGCCCGGCGTAGGTCGCTTCGAGATCGATGATGTCGCGCAGCAGAATCTTGCCGTCGTTGAGTTCGTCGCGCCAGATGATCACCGCCTGGAGGGTCAGCGGGCTCTCGCACAGGCCGGCGATCATCGCCTCGCGGCCGGCTTCGATCCGCTTGGCGATGGCGATCTCGCCCTCGCGCGACAGGAGCTCGACCGAACCCATCTCGCGCAGGTACATGCGGACCGGATCGTCGGTGCGGTCGGCGGGCTCGCGGGCGGTGGTGGTGCGCGCCGGCACCGCCGAGGTCGTCTCGACCAGATCGGCGCTCTCCGGCTCGTCGTCCTCGGCCTTGGCCGCGCCCTCTTCCTGCTCCTCGGCCTCCTCCGTCTCGACGACGTTGATGCCCATCTCGTTGAGCATGGCGAGGATGTCCTCGATCTGCTCGGAGGCCACCTGCTCGGAGGGCAGCACGTCGTTGAGCTCGTCGTAGGTCACGAAGCCGCGCTTCTTGGCGAGCTTGATCATGCGCTTGACGGCGGCATCCGACAGATCGAGAAGCGGTCCGTCCTGGGTCTCCGGGACGACCACTTCGGTCTCTTCCTGCTCGCCCGTCTTCGTCGCCATGGAAAAGATCTCCTCGTGGAACCGGCCCCGCGCCGGGCATCGCCACCACCCCCGGGCGCCGGGAGGGGCGCGCGACGAAGGGGCGGAAGCAACGCTCGGAGCGAAGGTCCGAAAGGTTGGTTTACGGCGCTTGTCCTAAGCTCCGATTAACTGTGTCGTGATCGCCGCGAGGGTGTCGCGCCGATCCGGGATGACGGCCTGCGGTCGATGCGCGCGTGGGTCGCGCCTCGCGAAAGGTCCTTCGATCGCGCAACTGGGACGGCGCCGATACGGGAAGGGTTCCGGAGCGTGGTTATTTAACGAGCGAATCGGTTTTCGCAAGGGTGATTCGTCGCATGATTCGCCGAGACGTGCGAATCATGCGGTTGACCCCGCGCCTCGGATCGGCCCCTCAGCCCTTGGTCGGGATGCCGCCGACCGCGATTCCGCCGGTCGCCGCCGGCCCGTGGACGGCCCGGATCTCCTTGGCCTCCTCGGCCAACTCCTGCTCCCGCCGGGCGAATTCCTCTTTGCGCCGGGCGATGTCCTTGGTCAGTTCGAGCACCCGCTCCCAGGTCCGCTGGTCGATCTCGGTGCCGACCATCTCGCCGTCGGCCTTCAGCTCGCGTTCCATCTGGCGCAGCTCGATGCGGTCGAGGAAGTGCCAGAAGCAGGTCTCCACATAGGTCTCGGGGGGGTGGAATTTCAAGACCTGGAAGCGCTCGCGCAGCCGATCGCCGCGCTGCTCGATCACCCGGCCGCTCGCATCGACCACCTCCTCGCCGTGCAGCTCCTTGAGGAGAAAGAAGAAGCGCGGGTCGATGCCCTCGTAGAAGGACGACACCGAGAGGTCGGCGACCTCGGTCGCCATGCGGTAGAGCTCGCGCTTGAAGGCCTCGTGCTGGTCCAGCGCGAAGTCGAGGCCGACGATTCGCTCGGCCGCCGCCTCGAACAGGTCGGGGAACTCGACGCACAAGCCGAGCACCACCCGCTCGAGCCCGACCAGATCGCCGCCGGGCATCGGCGGCACCTGCATCGATCCGACTTCGGGGCGGTCGCGGCCGTTGCCCTTGCCCTGCCCGAATGCGGTCTGGCCGAAGGCGCCGTTGCCGCGGCCGGCGGTGAAGGCGGCGTCGCGCCCGCGCCGTTCCGAGGTCCAGAACAGATTGGAGAGCCGCAGTCGGTAGCGCAGCTGATAGGCGCGCTGGACGCGGCCGTCGCGGATCTCGCGGACCAGATCGTCGAGCCGCTTCTCCAGCGCCGCCTTGCGCTCGGGCGTGTCGATCGGCGCCTCGCGGGTCTCGCGGTCCCACAGCACGTCGGCGAGCGGCACGGCGCGGGCGATCTCGCGCTCGAAGGCGGCGCGCCCGCCGAGCTGAATCAGTTCGTCCGGGTCCTTGCCGTCGGGCAGGAACACGAAGTTGAACGAGAAGCCGCTCTTCAGATGCGGCAGGATGCGGTCGAGCGAGCGATGCGCCGCCTTGATGCCGGCCTTGTCGCCGTCGAAACACACCAGCGGCTCGGCGGCGAAGCGCCACATCCGCTGGATCTGCTCCTCGGTGAAGGCGGTGCCGAGCGTCGCCACCACCCCGGCCATTCCCGCCTGCCACACCGCGATGGCGTCGAGATAGCCCTCGACCACCACCACCGTGCCCTGGTCATAGGCCGCGGCCTTGGCACGATGGCCGTTGAACAGGCCGAGACCCTTGTGGAACAGCTCGGTCTCGGGCGAATTCAGGTACTTCGGCTGATCGTCCGGGGCCATCGCCCGGCCGCCGAAGGCGATCACCCGGCCCTTGTCGTCCTGGATCGGGATCATCAGGCGGTTGCGGAAGCGATCATAGGACGGTCGCCCGTCCTCCGGCTGGATGATCAGGCCGGCGTCGATCATCGCCGCTTCGTCGACCCCCTTGCCCAGGAGATGGCGCTTCAGGCCGTCGCGCTCGGCCGGCGCGCAACCGATGCGGAATTCCTTGACGGTGCGCGGCTCGAGCCGTCGCCGCTCGACATAGGCCCGCGCCGCGGCGCCGGCCGACATCTTCAGCGTATCCTCATAGAACCGCGCCGCCATCTCGACCACGTCGGCGAGACTCGCCCGCTGGCGCTCGCGCGCTTCCTCGCGGGCATCCGGGCGCGGCAGCGTCACCCCGGTCTCGGCGGCCAGCCGCTCGACCGCTTCCGGGAAGGTCAGGCCTTCGGTCTCCATCAGGAAGCGGAACTGGTCGCCGTGCTTGCCCGACGAGAAGCAGTGGTAGAAGCCCTTCTGATCGTTGACGAAGAACGACGGGGTCTTCTCGGGGTTGAACGGCGACAGCCCGGCGAACTCGCGCCCCTGGCGCCGCAATTTGACGCGCCGCCCCACCACTTCCGAAACCGGAAGCCGTGCGCGGATCTCGTCGAGGATGTGCGGAGGAACCTTCATGGAGGGGGAGTATAGGGGAGGACGCGGCGCGATGCGACGCGCGAGACGCCGGTGTCCACCTCGACGACGACATCCTCGCCTTCTTTCGCGAGGCCGGGCCCGGCTACCAGAAACGCATCAACGCCGTGCTGCGCGCCTACATGACCCATGCCCGCGCGCGGACTCCGCCGGACTCCGACGTCGCCGAATGACCGTCCGCCTCAGGCTGAGCTCGGGCGCGACCCGGCACGGGGGGCGAGCAGCGCGGCGAGCTCGTCGGCCGGCACGCCGGGCGAGAACAGGAAGCCCTGGGCCTCGTCGGCGCCGAGGGCGCGCACGTGCTCGAGCTGCTCGACCCGCTCGATGCCCTCGATGGTCACCCGCTTGCCGATGCCGCGGCTGAGCCGCACCACCGCCGCGACGATCTGGGCGTCGGCCTCGTTCTCCAGCATCCGCCGGACGAAGGAGGCATCGACCTTGATTCGGTCGACCGGGATGCGCTGGAGATAGCCGAGGTTGGAATAACCGGTGCCGAAGTCGTCGAGCGACACCTTGATGCCGAGAGCGCGGATCCGCTCGAGCATCCGCACCGTCTCCTCGATGTCGTCGATCAGCAGGCTCTCGGTGATCTCCAGGGTCAGCCGTTCCGCCGCGAGCCCCGAAGCCGACAGGGCCCGCCCGAGGTCGGACAGGAACGCCCAGTTGCGGAACTGCACCGGCGAGACGTTGACCGCCACCCCGACCGAACGCGGCCACCCCGCCGCCACGCCGCAGGCCTCGTTCAGCACCCAGCGGCCGATGTCGACGATCAGCCCGGTCTCCTCGGCGATGTCGATGAACTCGATCGGCGTCACCAGCCCCCGCGACGGCGACCGCCAACGGATCAGCGCCTCGCAGCCGACCGCCCGCTCGCTGGCGATGTCGTAGATCGGCTGATAGTGCAGGACGAATTCGCCGGCCTCGAGCGCCCGCGCCAGATCGCGCTCGAGATCGGAGCGCCGTCGCATCGCGGCGTCCATCTCGTCGTCGAACCGCACCCAGCTGTTGCCGGTGCGAGCCTTGGCGACATAGAGCGCCACGTCGGCCCGCCGCAACAGTTCACGCGACGACAGATCTTCGGTGATTCGGCAGACGCCGACGCTGACGCCGATCTGAATCGCCGCATCGCCGACCATGAACGGCCGTTCGAACAGCGCCCCGACTTCGGAGGCCGGTTCGCTGTCGGGGGTCAGCGTGTCGGGCGGCACGATCATCGCGAATTCGTCGCCGCCGAGCCGATGCAGCAACCACCCGCGCCATTCGAACACCCGCCGCAATTCGCCGGCGATCTCCTTCAGCAGGGCGTCGCCGACCACGTGGCCGAGCGTGTCGTTGACGTTCTTGAACTTGTCGAGGTCGAACATCATCAGCACGCCGGCGCAGGCCGTTCCGCCGTCGAGCACGTCGAACAGGAAGGCGCGGTTGGGCAGGCCGGTGAGGTCGTCGTGGAAGGCGCGGTGGCGCATCTCGGCTTCCGCCGCGCGGCGGGCGGCGAGTTCGTCCTCGAGCGACGCCCGCGACCGACCCACCAGATAAAAGGACGCCCCCTGCACCAGCGGCGACAGAGCGATGATCCACAGGAGCGGGTTGCCGACGAACATCGCCTCGGTGGTCAGCGCGGTGACCGGCAGTCCGCGCTCGGCGAGCGAGATCATCACCCCCAACACGACGAAGCTGCCGCCGAACGCCGCACCGAACAAGAGATAGAGCCTCGGAGTGCGCAGGCGGAAGCCCAAGAAGGTTCGTTCGGATGTTCGGCCCGACATCTGTAGCCAGCTCTCCTGCCGCTAGACCCCAGAGGCGGGGGGTTTACAGTCCTCCCCGCGCTCGGTCTCACGGGATGCCACACTGGCCGGCAAACGAAAGCCTTACGTGTCGAACGTTGTAAAGAGAAGGATTTCACACAACGGCAGCTTTGAAAAGATGTCGCATTCGAATATTTACGTAAGATTGCACGATGAGGCATGGGACTTGCAGGATCTCACATAGGTATATCTATTTATTACCTAGCGTAAACTTGGACGTATTGCCGACCGTGCGCGCCGACGCCGCAACTACTGCGTTGCAGTGAGCTCCGCCGACCCACCGGAACGGGCGCTCGCCGAGACCGGCGTCGCGACGGGCGAATCGCCTCCCGTCGCACCGGTCGGCGCCGTTCGGGGCATGATCGCGGGCGCGCCCCGTCGCGGCGCGGCGTTCAGGCGGTCAGCGCCGCCTTGACCAGACCGCTGGCCTTTCCGAAGTCCATGCGTCCGGCGAAGCGCTCCTTGAGCGCCGCCATCACCCGCCCCATGTCCTTCGGGCCGGCCGCCCCGAGTTCGCCGACCAGCGCGGCGATCGCCGCCGCGGCTTCCGCCTCGTCCATCTGGCGCGGCATGAATTCGCGGATCACCGCGATCTCCTCGCGCTCCTTCGCCGCCAGTTCCGGGCGCCCGCCCTCGTCGTAGAGCCGCGCCGAATCCTCGCGGCTCTTGACCAGCTTGGCGAGCAACTCGGCAATCTCGGCGTCCGAAATGTGCTCGGCGCCGCCGGTCCGCCCGGCGATGTCCTTGTCCTTGATCGCCGCGCCGATCATCCGGAGCGTCGACAGGCGGGCCTTTTCGCCCGCCTTCATCGCCACTTTCACCGCCGCGTTCAGTTCGTCGCGCATCACACCCTCCATTTCACCGACCTGCCCCGGGCACGGTCGCCTCGTCGTCGTTCGAGGCTCGATGTCTACACCTTGCCCGTCGGCGACGCGACGCCCGCGCGAGCGCGCCGGAGCGAGGGGGCTGCCGAGCGCGGCGCCCGTGTTGACCGCGCCGGGGCCTTCCCGATATACCCCGGGCGATGAGCGGACGACGACCTTCGCGGGGTCGGACGTCGTGTGCCCGGAGATCGGTGGATCGATCCCGGGCGATCCGCGTGGCTCCCTCGAAGAGCCGACCCCCGGCGGGACGAAGACATGACCGAGACCATCGGAGCCGGCACCGTTCCGGCGAGCGACGCCTGGGCCGAGCCGAAGCCGACCGCCGTGCTGGTCCTGGCCGACGGAACCGTCATCGAGGGCGTCGGCTTCGGCGCCGTCGGCGAGGCGGTCGGCGAGGTGTGTTTCAACACCGCCATCACCGGCTACCAGGAGATCCTGAGCGATCCGTCCTACGCCGGACAGATCATCACCTTCACCTTCCCCCACGTCGGCAACATCGGCGTCAACGACGAGGACATCGAGACCGTCAACATGGCCTCGAGCTCCGGGGTGCGCGGCTGCATCCTCAAGGCGTCGATCACCGAGCCGTCGAACTGGCGCGCCGCCCGCAATCTCGACGCCTGGCTGAAGGCCCGCGGCATCGTCGGCCTGTCGGGCATCGACACCCGGGCGCTGACCGCGCTGATCCGCGAGAAGGGCATGCCCAACGCGGTGGTCGCCCACGCCCCCGACGGCGTCTTCGATCTCGACCGGCTGAAGGCCGAAGCCGCGGCCTGGCCGGGCCTCGAGGGCATGGATCTGGTGCCGATGGTCACCTGCGGCCAGTCCTTCACCTGGGACGAGACCACCTGGGCCTGGCCCGAGGGCTACGGGCACCGCGGCGCCGAGACCGCCCACGTCGTCGCCATCGATTTCGGGGTCAAGCGCAACATCCTGCGGCTGCTCGCCGACGCCGGCGCCCGCGTCACCGTGCTGCCGGCCACCGCCACCGCCGAGGAGGTGTTCGCGCTCGCGCCCGACGGCGTGTTCCTGTCGAACGGCCCCGGCGACCCGGCCGAGACCGGCAAATATGCCGTGCCGACCATCCGCGCGGTGATCGATGCCGGCCTGCCGACCTTCGGCATCTGCCTCGGCCACCAGATGCTCGGTCTGGCGCTCGGCGCCAAGACCCTGAAGATGCATCAGGGCCATCACGGCGCCAATCACCCGGTCAAGGACTTCACCACCGACAAGGTCGAGATCACCTCGATGAACCACGGCTTCGCGGTCGACCGCGACACCTTGCCGGCCGGCGTCGTCGAGACCCACGTGTCGCTGTTCGACGGCACCAACTGCGGCATCGCCGTCGAGGGCAAGCCGGTGTTCTCGGTGCAGTACCACCCCGAGGCCTCGCCCGGCCCCCGCGACAGCCACTACCTGTTCACCCGCTTCATGAACCTGATTCGGGCGCGCAAGGGTCAGCCGGCGCTGCCCGAGCGGGGCTGAAGCCCCGCAGAGCGGCGGCCGGCACGAAGCCCGCCGCCGGTCGAACGTCGATCACGCCGCCCCGAGGGTCGCGACGAAGGTGGCGACCTCGTCCTTGAGCTTGCCCGCCCGCGCGGTCAGGCTGTTGGAGAGATCCATCAGCTGGGTCGAGGCGGCGCCGGTCATCTCCGCGGCCTGACCCACCCCGGCGATGTTGTCGGTCACCATCTCGGTACCCTGCGCGGCCCGCAGCGTGTTGCCGGCGATCTCGCGCGACGCCGACCCTTGCGCCTCGACCGCCGAGGCCACCTGATCGGAGATCGCGCGGATCTGCTCGACCGTCGCGGCGATGGTGCCGATCGATCCGACGGTCCGCTCGGTCGCCGATTGGATCTCGCCGATCTTGGCGCCGATCACCTCGGTCGCCTTGGTGGTCTGATTGGCGAGCTGCTTCACTTCCGCCGCGACCACCGCGAAGCCCTTGCCGGCGTCGCCGGCCCGGGCCGCTTCGATCGTCGCGTTGAGCGCCAACAGGTTGGTCTGCGCCGCGATCGAATTGATCAGCTCGACGACCTGACCGATCGCTTCCGCCGACTGCGACAGCTCGTCGATGTTGGACTTGGTCGCCCCGGCCTCTTCGGCCGCCTGATTGGCGATCCGCGCCGCCTGCCCGACCTTGGTCGAGATGTCGTGCACCGCGGCGTTCATCGCTTCCGCCGCGGAGGCGACCGTGCGCACGTTGGCCGAGGCTTCTTCCGCCGCACCGGCCACCGTCTGGGTCTGGCGCGCCGTCTCTTCCGCGGTCGCCGACAGGCTCTGGGCGGCGACCTGCACGTCGTTGGAGGACTCGACGAAGCTGTTGGAGATCTCCGCCATCTGGAGGGCGAAGTGCTGCGCCGCCTCGTTGCGCACCCGCAGACGCGTCGCCTCTTCGGTCCGCCCGCGCTCCTGGGCGGCGCGCATCTCGGCGGCCTCGGCCAGGGCGATGCGCAGCTTCTCGAGCGACCGCGCCATCTCGCCGATCTCGTCGCGACGCTCGAGCGAAGCGATCGCCCCGTCGTAGCGGCCGGCAGCCAACTCGTCCATCGACACGTCGAGGGCCCGGATCGGCGTGCCGAGGTGCTTGGCCAGCGCCAGCGCCGTCACCACCCCGAGGATCGCCACGCCCAGGAGGACGATCAGCAGCGTCCGCACCGCGGTATTGTGGGCCTCGACGAAGGTCGTGGCGTCCATGGCGATCTCGATCGTGCCGATCACCTTGCCGGAATAGTTCTTGAGCGGCCCGGCGGCCACCGCCACGGGGCGTCCCGCGAGCTCGGTCATCACCAACTGCGACACCTGGGTCATCGCCCCGGTGTGGGTGCCGATGTCGAGCAGGCTCTTTTCCGGGAAGGTCGAAGCGATCGTCTGCAGCTTTCCGGGGGTGACCACATGCACCGCCAGATCGACGTGGATGATCTGTTTCAGATCGGCCAGCGAGTTCGCGTCGAAGGCCGAACCGACGTCGGCGATGCCGACCAGCTTGCCGTCGGCGAGCACCGGCACGGAGGCGAAGATCGAGAGGTTGTCGAGACCGGGTTCGATGCCGACCCGCGGCTGGCCGGAATCGATCACGTCGCGGACCATCAGGCGGCGGGCCGTCACGTCGTCGCCGAAGTTGGCCGGCAGATGGACCCGGGCGAAATTGGTGCCGTCGAGGTTCTGGAAGCTCATCGTGCTGAGACGCAGCCGCTCCCGGGCGTTCGCGAAGACCCCCTTCATCGCCTCGATCAGCCCGGCGCGGTCCTTGGTCACGAAGGCCTTGGCCACCCGCGGATCGTTGGCGACGATGGAGCTCGCGGCCAGCGCCCGCGCCCCGCGTTCGCCGATCGTCGCGACCACCGCCTCGTAGCGCTGGGTCAGGGCCCCTTCGATCGCCGTTTCGCTGAGCGACTTCTGTTGCAAGTACCCCGCGAGTCCCACGGCGGCGGCCGTCAGCATCAGAACGGTAATGACCGAAGCCAACAACTTCCAACGGATACTGGTCAGCCGCACGCCGGATAAGAGATTCAACGGACCCACTCCCAATCATGTGATCTTTGGGAGAGAGCCTAGTCTGCCATTCGAGAAATATCCGTTAACTCGTCTGACAGGTCGATGCTTGACCCAAGGTCATGTCGACGCGACGAGTCCTCTGCGCGCCGCGACCGGATCCTGCGCCGCCACTCACAGGTTGGGCGCCTTGAACGTGTCGCAGGACTTCATGCGACCGCTCTCGAAGCCGATCTTGAACCACCGCACCCGCTGTTCCGACGAGCCGTGGGTGAAGCTGTCGGGCACGACGTAGCCGCGCGTGGACTTCTGGATCGAATCGTCGCCGATCCGGCTGGCGGCATTGAGTGCCTGCTCGATGTCGCCCGGCTCGATGAAGTCGCGTTCCTTCTGCGCCTCGTGCGCCCACACTCCGGCGAAACAGTCGGCCTGCAGCTCGACCTTGACCGAGGCGCGGTTCTGCTCGCGTTCGCTCATCTTGGCGCGCGCCTGATTGAAGGCCGGCAGGATGCCGATCAGATCCTGCACCCGGTGACCGATCTCGTGGGCGATGACATAGGCCTGGGCGAAGTCGCCCGGCGCCTTGAAGCGCGTCTTGAGCTCGTCGTAGAAGGCGAGGTCGATGTAGACCTTGCCGTCGGCCGGGCAATAGAACGGCCCGGAGGAGCGATCGGCCTGACCGCAGCCCGACCGCGTCGACCCCGTGAACATCACCAGAGTCGGCTCGCGGTAGCGCATGCCGGCCGCCTTGGGCACCAGTTCACCCGCCTGGGCCGGCAGGATCTCGGCCCAGCGATCTTCGGTGTCGCCGAGGACCACCGCCACGAAGCGCGTCAACTGGTCGGTGCGCGCCGGGCTGCGCGGCGCGCTCCCGTGCGACGGGCCTTGGGCCATCCGCGGCTGGCCGGGGCCGACCGGCATCCCCGACAAGAGCGTCAGCGGATTGATGCCCAGCACCCAGGCGACGATCAGCATGATGACGATCGTGCCGATGCCGCCGCCGCCGAGGTTGATCGGCAGACCGCCGAAACCGCCGCCGCCGAAGCCGCCGCCCGGGCCCCCGTCGCCGCCGTCGCCACCCTCGTCGCGACGATCCTCGATGTTGCCGCTCTCCCGATGGCCGTCCCAACGCATCGCCGTGCCCCTTCGCCGCCGCCGGACGTCGCGCGCCCGAACCGCGCTCTTATACCGCGCCGAGGCAGCCACACGGAAGACGTCGTGCGGCCGCCTCGGGGGCAAGCGCCGACGGCGGCTCGAGGTTCCCCTCGCGCCGCCGTCGGTTCGATCGGATCGTCGTCGGATCGCCTCAGGCGACCTTCAGTTCGTTCATCAGCCGGTCGACCTGGGCCTTGAGCAGGTCGGTGTCGCCGCGCATCCGCCGCGCCGACTGGGCGACGTCCTGCGACTTCTCGTCGGTCGAAGCGGCGTTGCGCTTCAAGCCTTCCATCTCGGCGGCGAGCCCGCCGACCGCGGCAAGCGTGCCGGCGATCGCCCGCGAGATCTCCGACACCGCGGCGTTCTGCTGGTCGAGGGTGCCGGCGATCGAAGTCGAGATCACGCTGACCCGCTCGATGCTCTGCTCCACCGTGCCGGTCGCCGCCACCGCTTCGCGGGTCGCCGTCTGGATCACCCCGATCCGCGCCGAGATCTCGGCGGTCGCCTTGGAGGTCTGCCCGGCCAGCGCCTTGACCTCGGCGGCCACCACCGCGAAGCCGCGGCCCGCGTCGCCGGCCCGCGCCGCCTCGATGGTCGCGTTGAGCGCCAACAGATTGGTCTGGTCGGCGATCTCCTGGATCAGCGCGACGACCTTGCCGATCTCGGCGGACGCAGCGTCGAGACTGCGGATGACTTCCGTCGCCCGCGCCGTCTCGCGCACCGCACCACCGGTGAGTTCGGCGGCATGATCGACCTGACCGACGATCTCGGCGATCGACGCCGAGAGTTCTTCCGCGGCACTCGACACCGCCTGGACGTTCTCGCGCGCCGTGCGTCCGGCTTCGGCGCTGGCTTCGGCCTGGGCGCGGGTGTGGTGCGACACCGCGGTCAGGCCTTCGGCCACCGATTCGAAGCCGACGGCCGTCGCCTCGATGCCGATCGCGGTCTTCTTCACCGTGCCGTCGAAGTCGGCGGCGATGCCGGCGAGCACTTCGCGGCGACGCCGTTCGGCGTCGAGATGGCGGGCCTGCTCGGCCTCGGCCTCTTCGTGCAGACGGGTCCGCTGGAGATCGCGGAACAGCGCCACCGACCGGGCGATCACCCCGATCTCGTCGCGGCGCAGCGCGCCTTCGATCTCGGCGTCGAGATCGCCGTCGCGCAGGCGGTTCATCGAATGGGTCAGCCCGCCGAGCGGCTTGGCGATGCCACGGGTGACCACCGCCGCGACCAGGGCGATCAGCACCAGGACCGCCGCGGTGCCGATCATCAGGTCGCGCGAGCTGCGGGCGAGCGAGGCTTCGATGTCGGAGATGTGGAAGCCGGTGCCGACCATCCAGTTCCAATTGTCGACCTTGTCGGCATAGGCGAGCTTGACGCTCGGATCCTTGTCGCCCGGTTTGACCCACTCGTAGGTGTAGAGGCCGCCGCCCCGCTTGGCGATGTCGATCATGTCGCGAACGATCGGACGCCCGGAGGTGTCCTTCATCTCGATCAGGTTCTTGCCTTCGAGCTCGGGCTTCACCGGCAGCATGATGTTGTTGCCGGAGAAGTCGTAGGCGAAGAAGTAGTTGAGATCTTCCCCGAACCGCACCGGCCGAATCGCCGCCTTGGCGGCCTCCTGTGCCGCCGCGTCGGTCATCTCGCCCTTGGCGGCGCGCGCCCGGAAGCCGTCGATGATGGTCATCACCGTCTGCACTTCGTGGCGCAGCTCGGCTTCCTTCTGCGTATAGAGCGCCGTGGACAAGGAGCGATAGGCGAGGGCACCACCACCGGCGATCGAGGCCACGGCGAGGACCACGATCAGCGCGATCTTGGCGGAAATCGAATGAAGGTTGGGCATGGACGGTGGCTCTCGGCGTGATGTCGGGGTTTTTACTTGCATTCCGTTGGGTCTATTTTATCCGCCGAAGCATAAACATTCCTCTAATGCAGCCTCCTCTCCGCCATCACCTCGCCGCGCCGATCGCAGGTGGAAAACCCGCCGCCCCTTCCCCGCCGCCGCCTTTTCCCGTATAAACCGCGCCGGTCTGGACGTACTTCCGACTATCTCCTGGAACGAACCGGTGTGGTCCGCTGCGATCGGCGACCGCGCCGGCATGTTTGCGAGCACGCATGCCCAAGCGCACCGACATCGAGAGCATCCTCATCATCGGCGCCGGCCCGATCGTCATCGGTCAGGCCTGCGAATTCGATTATTCGGGAACTCAGGCCTGCAAGGCGCTGAAGGCCGAGGGCTACCGGATCGTCCTGGTGAATTCCAATCCGGCGACGATCATGACCGACCCGGAACTGGCCGACGCGACCTATATCGAGCCGATCACCCCCGAGGTCGTCGCCAAGATCATCGAAAAGGAACGCGGCGACCGTTCCAAGGGCTTCGCGCTGCTGCCCACCATGGGCGGCCAGACGGCGCTGAACTGCGCCCTGTCGCTGCGCAAGATGGGCGTGCTCGAAGAATTCGGCGTCGAGATGATCGGCGCCACCGCCGACGCCATCGACAAGGCCGAGGATCGCGAACGCTTCCGCGCCGCCATGACCAAGATCGGTCTGGAGACGCCGATGGCGCGTTTCGCCGACGCCGGCCAGTTGAAACACGCCGACAAGCTCACCCACGACGCCGAGATCGCCCGCATCCGCGCGACCGCGCCGACGCCGGCCGAGCGCGACAAGGCCCTGCGCGAGTTCGAACACACCTGGGCCAAGGGCGAGGAGGGGCGCAAGCGCCGTTACATCTCCCGCGGCCTGGTCGAGGCGATGGAAGCCCTCGACGTCATCGGCCTGCCGGCGATCATCCGCCCGTCCTTCACCATGGGCGGCACCGGCGGCGGCATCGCCTACAACCGCGACGAATTCCTCGACATCGTCGAGCGCGGCCTCGACGCCTCGCCGACCACCGAAGTGCTGATCGAAGAATCGGTGCTCGGCTGGAAGGAATACGAAATGGAAGTCGTCCGCGACAAAGCGGACAACTGCATCATCGTCTGCTCGATCGAGAACATCGATCCGATGGGTGTGCACACCGGCGATTCGATCACCATCGCGCCGGCGCTGACCCTGACCGACAAGGAATTCCAGATCATGCGCGACGCCTCGCTGGCGGTGCTGCGCGAGATCGGCGTCGAGACCGGCGGTTCCAACGTCCAGTTCGCGGTCGATCCGGCGACCGGCCGGATGATCGTCATCGAGATGAACCCGCGCGTCTCGCGCTCCTCGGCGCTGGCGTCGAAGGCCACCGGCTTCCCGATCGCCAAGGTCGCGGCGCGGCTGGCCGTCGGCTACACCCTCGACGAACTGGCCAACGACATCACCGGCGGCGCCACGCCGGCGTCCTTCGAGCCGACCATCGACTACGTCGTCACCAAGATCCCGCGCTTCGCCTTCGAGAAGTTCCCCGGCGCCGAACCGACCCTGACCACCGCCATGAAGTCGGTGGGCGAGGTCATGGCGATCGGCCGGACCTTCGCGGAGAGCCTGCAGAAGGCGCTGCGCGGCCTCGAGACCGGTCTCTCCGGCCTCAACGAGATCGAGATCCCCGGCCTCGGCCAGGGCGACGACAAGAACGCCATCCGCGCCGCCCTCGGCACGCCGACCCCCGACCGCCTGCGCTACGTCGCCCAGGCGCTGCGCTACGGCGTGACCCACGACCAGATCCACGCCTCGTGCAAGATCGACCTCTGGTACATCGAGCAGATCCAGGCGATCGTCGACGCCGAGGCCAAGGTCCGCACCCACGGCCTGCCCGGCACCGCCGGATCCTTGCGCGGCCTCAAGGCCATGGGCTTCTCCGACGCGCGTCTGGCCGAACTCGCCGGTCTCGAAGAGGCCGAGGTCAAGGCGCTGCGCGTCCGGCTCGGCGTCCGCCCGGTCTACAAGCGCATCGACACCTGCGCCGCCGAATTCGCCGCGCCGACCGCCTACATGTACTCGACCTACGAGGTTCCCTTCGCCGGCGCCCCCGCCGACGAGGCCCGGCCCACCGCGGCGACCAAGGTGGTCATCCTCGGCGGCGGCCCCAACCGCATCGGCCAGGGCATCGAGTTCGACTACTGCTGCTGTCACGCCGCCTTCGCGCTGTCCGACGCCGGCTACGAGACGATCATGGTCAACTGCAACCCGGAGACCGTGTCGACCGACTACGACACCTCCGACCGGCTGTATTTCGAACCGCTGACCGCCGAAGACGTGCTCGAGATCCTGGAGACCGAAAAGCAGAACGGCACGCTCAAGGGCGTGATCGTCCAGTTCGGCGGCCAGACCCCGCTGAAGCTCGCCGATGCGCTGGAACGCGCCGGGATCCCGATCCTCGGCACCTCGCCCGACGCCATCGACCTCGCCGAGGACCGTGACCGCTTCAAGCGCCTGCTCGACAAGCTCGGCCTGCGCCAGCCCCAGAACGGCATCGCCTACTCGATCGAACAGGCCCGCCTGGTCGCCGAGAAGCTCGGCTTCCCGCTGGTCGTGCGGCCGTCCTACGTGCTCGGCGGCCGCGCCATGGCGATCGTCCGCGAAGACGCCGGCCTCGATTCCTATCTGCACGGCACGCTGCCGGGCATGGTCCCGGCCGACGTCAAGGCGCGCTACCCCAACGACAAGACCGGCCAGATCAACATGGTGCTCGGCAAGTCGCCCTTGCTGTTCGACCGCTATCTCGCCGGCGCCATCGAAGTCGACGTCGACGCGCTGTGCGACGGCAAGGACGTCTACATCGCCGGCATCATGGAACACATCGAGGAAGCCGGCATCCACTCCGGCGACTCGGCCTGTTCGCTGCCGACCCACAGCCTCAAGCCCGAGGTGGTCGCCGAGATCGAACGCCAGACCAAGGCGCTCGCCCTGGCGCTCGACGTCGGCGGGCTGATGAACGTCCAATACGCCGTCCAGAACGACGTGGTGTTCATCCTCGAGGTCAATCCGCGCGCCTCACGCACCGTGCCCTTCGTCGCCAAGACGATCGGCGAGCCGGTCGCCAAGATCGCCGCCCGGATCATGGCCGGCGAGAGCCTCGCCTCCTTCGGGTTGCAGAAGAAGAACCTGAAGCACATCGCGGTGAAGGAGGCGGTGTTCCCCTTCGCCCGCTTCCCCGGGGTCGACACCGTGCTCGGCCCGGAGATGAAGTCGACCGGCGAGGTCATGGGCCTCGACACCGACTATGCCATCGCCTTCGCCAAGTCGCAGCTCGGCTCGGGCACGAGGGTGCCGACCTCCGGCACGCTGTTCATCTCGGTGCGCGACGACGACAAGATCCGCATCCTGCCGTCGATCCGGGCGCTGGTCGACATCGGCTTCAAGGTGATCGCCACCTCCGGCACCCAGCGCTACCTCGAGGAGCAGGGCGTTCCGGCGACCAAGATCAACAAGGTCCTGGAAGGCCGCCCGCACATCGTCGACGCCATCAAGAACGGCGGCGTGCAGCTGGTGGTCAACACCACCGAGGGCGCCCAGGCGCTCGCCGACAGCCGCTCGCTGCGCCGCGCCGCGCTGCTGCACAAGGTACCCTACTACACCACGCTGGCCGGGGCGATCGCCGCCGGCGAGGCGATCGTCGCCTATGCCGCCGGCGACCTCCAGGTGCGCCCGCTGCAATCCTATTTCACCGACGACGCCGCCTGATCGGCCCGTCGCCCGTCCATCGAATCCGCCGCCGTGCGCCCCCGCACGGCGGCGCTTTCGTCTGCGACGCGAGGTAAGCCCTGCGGCACAGTGCGGATCCAAGTTCCTCTTGCGCTCGTTCCGAACGTGGGGAAAACTCGCATCCGACCCGCTGAGGCGCGCGAAGCTTGAAGGCAGGCCGCGTCACGCGTATAATTTGCCTCCGGTATTTCGAGAGGCGGGCCCCGCAAGGGGCTCGCGCTTTCTTTTTCTGCGAGCAGATAAGAAAAGAGAAAGTCAGAATCCCATGGAGAAGATTCCGATGACGGCGGGGGGCCATGCCGCTCTCGAGGTCGAGCTGAAGATGCGTCAGCAGGTCGAGCGCCCCCGCATCATTCAGGCGATATCCGAAGCGCGCGCCCACGGCGACCTGTCGGAAAACGCCGAATATCATTCCGCCAAGGAAGCCCAGAGCCACAACGAGGGGCGCATCGCCGAGCTCGAGGACAAGCTCGGCCGGGCCGAGATCATCGACGTGTCCAAGCTCTCCGGCACCAAGATCAAGTTCGGCGCGACGGTCACTCTGATCGACGAGGACACCGAAGAAGAGAAGATGTACCAGATCGTCGGCGACATGGAGGCCGAGCCGAAGAAGGGCCGGATCTCGATCTCCTCGCCGATCGCCCGCGCTCTGATCGGCAAGACCATCGGCGACACCGTCGAGGTGATGGCCCCGGGCGGCGCCCGCTCCTACGAAGTGAAGGGCGTCCGCTTCGGCTGACGCGAAGCTCGGGCTCGAGCGGCGCCCGCCGCGCGAGATCCGGGCCGCCCTCTCTGGATTCGTCCGCTGGCGCGAGCCCGGGCGATCCGACGAGGGCGAGCCGCCGCGGGGCCCGGACCGCCCGCGCGGCCCCGGACGGCCTCCGGTTCGATGCGACCTTCTCTCGAGACTTCCCGCCATGAAGCGCTACGTCATCAATCTCGCCGCCCGCCCCGATCGCCTCGCCCACATGGAGCGCGAGTTCGGGCGCTTCGGCCTGACCTTCGAGCGCTTCGAGGCGGTCGACTGGCGAGCCCTCGAGGCCCGCGGCATCCATCTGCCGCGCAACGCCATCGGCCACATCGCCTGCAGCTATTCCCACCTCGACCTCTTGCGCCGCATCGGTGCCGGCGACGACCCCTATGTGGCGATCTTCGAGGACGACGTGCTGCTCTCCGACGATGCCGCCGCCTTCCTCGGCGACACCGACTGGATCCCGCCCGGCGCCGATCTGGTGAAGCTCGAGACCTACGCCACCATGGGCTATTTCCGCCGGCGCCCCGCCAGCACGCATGCCGGCCACACCACCCACGAGTTCCTGCACAAGCACACCGGCTCGGCCGCCTACATCGTCGCCCGCGACTTCGCCGCCGACTTCGCGCGCGATCTCGACCCGATGACCGCGCGCCACAAGATCGACGAGCTCCTGTTCTCGCCGCGCTGCTGGCCGAACCCCGCCGCCAAGGTCTACCAGCTGCGCCCGGCCATCGCCGTCCAGGAGATGGTGCTGCTGCCGGAGGCCGAACGGCAGATGCCCTCGGACATCGGCACCTTCACCAAGGAATTCGGCTGGCGTCCCGATCCGCGCCAGCAGAAGAAATACGCCGGCCCGATCGGTCGCCTGCGCATGGCCACCAAGGGCTTCCGCGACTGGCTGAAGATGCGGATGCGCTTCGTCCGCCTCGCCGGCCGCTATGCCACCGTCGCCATGTTCATGGAACTGGTCCCCTTCGGGACGCGCACCGCCCCCCGCTGAGCGCGCGCCGCGGCGCGGGCCGCCGGCCTGCGGTGCGAGTGGACGTGCCGGAAGACGGAGACCCGCCCTTGCTGTGCCTGGTCGTCAATCTCGCCGCCGCCCCGGACCGCCTCGCCCACATGGCGCGCGCCTTCGCCCGGCTCGGCCTGCCCTTCGAACGGGTCGACGGCCTGCTCGGCAGCGATCTGGTGGCGCGTTCCGGCCCCCACCCGCGCCTCGGTCCCGGCACCTATGGCTGCCTCGCCTCGCATCTCGCGGCCTGCCGGCGGATCGCCGAATCGGGCGAACCGTGGGGCGCGATCTTCGAGGACGATCTGCATTTCTCCGCCGACGCGGCGCGCTTCCTGCGTGACGCCGACTGGATCCCGGCGGGGGTCGATCTGGTCAAGCTCGAGACCTTCTCGACCGTCACCTGCCTCGCCCGCGTCGCCGCCGCCACGGTCGACGGCCACGACCTGAAGCGCCTGCTCGCCAAGCACCTCGGCGGCGGCGCCTACATCGTCTCGGCCCGGCTCGCCGTCCGCCTCGCCGCGCTCGATCCGCGAGGGATCGACGTGCCGATCGACACGCTGCTGTTCAACCCGCGCCACCTGATCGACCCGAACATGGTCACCCTGCAGATGGTCCCGGCGATCGCCATCCAGGAGTTCAAGCTCTTCACCCCCGCAGAGGTGCGGCTCGCCAGCGCCATCGAGCCCGATCGCCGCGAGCGCCGCGCCGAGCGCTATTCCGGCCTCCTCGGCCGCCTGCGCGGCGCCACCAAGTCGTCGCGCGACGCGCTGAAGCGCAAGATCCGCGAGATCCGTCAGACGATCGAACTGCGCCGCGAGGACTGGGAACGCACCACCGTCCCCTTCGGCCCGCCCGCCGATTGACGGGCGGCTCAGCGCGCCTCGCGCGCCAGGAAATCGGCGAACAGCGGCGCGATCACCCGCGAGCCGGCGCGGCTCGGGTGATCGGAATCGACGAACAGCGCCGCGCCGTCGCGGCCCCAGGCGCAACGGCCGCTGCCGCACAGCTCCAGTGCCGGATCGATGACCTCGATCTCCGGATGGCGCGCCAAGGCCGGGGCGAGCATCGCCCTGACCGGCGCCATCCGCGCCCGCCATTCCGCGGCGCTCGGCCCCTCCGGCGGGGTGCGGCCGAACAGATGCGACGCCGCGCCGACCGTCGGCACGTCGAAACCCGGTTCGGGGATCGACAGCAGCAGAGCGACCGGCCGCCCGCCGAGCGCGTCGAGCGTTCGGCCGAGTCCGGCGGTCACCGCCGCTTCGGTCTCCGCCGCCGGCACCGGGCGCCCGTCGACCGCATAGGCCGGCGGCGCGCCGCGTTCCTGCGCCGCCGCCCGGCGATCGACCAGCGAGCCCCAGCGGCCGATCACCAGCACCGTCTTCGGATCGACCTCGCGGATGCGCCCGAGCGCCCAGTCGAGGTGCTCGGCACAACGCCGCGAAGCGTCGCCGAGCCGTTCGACCCCGGCGAGCGGCGCGCAGGCCACCCGCCCCAGCCACAGACCCTTGATGCCGAGCCGCGCCGCCTGTTCGCCGATCGCCCCGGCGATCGCCCGGCCATGGGAATCGCCGAGGATCGCGAAACCGAAGCGCGGCGCCGAAGCATCGCCGAGCACGCAGGGCGGCAGATCGGCCGCCCAGTCGCGGCGGCGATGCGGACAGACGTCCTCGAGCAACGTCCGCTCCAACCCGACCTCGGCGAGCCGCCGAACCTCGGGCGACAAACGCGACGGCCAGCCGTCGGTGGCGAAGGCGACGATGCCCAGCGCCACCAGGATTGCGCTCGCCACCGCACTCACGCCGAACAGCCGGGTGCGGGCGGATAACCAGCGGCGCGAGCGGATCGGCGTCTCGACGAGATGAAGCGTCGCCGTCGACAGCACCACCACCAGTGCGAACAGCGCCGCAGCGGTCGGCGGATCGATCGGCCGGCCGGTGACGTAGAGGGTGAACACGATCGGCGGCCAGTGCCACAGATACATCGGATAGGAGATCCGCCCGACGAACACGAAGGGCCAGGTGGCGAGCAGCCGATTGGCCGGCCCGCCCTCGCCGAGCAGGATGCCGCAGGCCCCGACCACCGGCAGCAGCGCCGCCCAGCCCGGGAACGGCGTCGCCGCATCGAGCCCGAGACAGCCACCGATCAACAGCGCCAGCCCGCCGACGCTGGCGATCGCGCGGGCGCCCGGGCCGAGCTGCGGCCGGGCGAGCGCGATCAAGGCGCCGAAGCCGAGCTCCCAGAAGCGCATCGGCAGGAGGTAATAGGCCTTGTCGAAGCCGACCGCCGCCGAGGCGATGCTGGCGGCGAGCGACGCCGCGACGACCAGCGCCACGCCCCGGACCCGCGTCGCGGCCGAGACCCGGCCGAGCCCCAGGATCAGCCACGGCAGGACGATGTAGAACTGTTCCTCGACCCCCAGCGACCAGGTGTGGAGCAGCGGCTTGGTGATGCTGGTCGGATCGAAATAGCCGTCGGCGCCGAGGAACATGAAGTTCGAGGCGAACAGCGGCGCGGCGATCAGGGTGCGCGAGAAGCCGAGGAAGTCGCGCGGCATCTGGATCACCCAGGCCGCCGCGAAGGTCGCCGCCAGCACCACGATCAGCGCCGGATAGATCCGCCGGATGCGCCGCTCGTAGAAGCGCAGGAACGAGAAGCGTCCCTCGTCGGCCTCGCGCGCGATGATCCCGGTGATCAGAAAGCCGGAGATCACGAAGAACGAATCGACCCCGACATAGCCGCCGGGCATCAGGCCGGTGCCGAGATGGAACAGGATCACCACCACCACCGAGACGGCGCGCAGACCGTCGATGTCGGCGCGCCAGCCGCGATCGGCGGGCGTGCTCATGCGGGGTCCCGGCCGGAAAACAGCGCCGGCAGCCGCCCGCGGATCGCCGCGGCGATGGCGTCGCGATGGTCGAGGGCGATCGGCATCACCGCGAGCAGCGCCGCGGCGAGATCATCGGCACTGCGACCGGCGATCGGCATCACCCGCAGCGCCCCGCCCCGCTCAAGATCGCCGACGATCGCGTCGACCAGGGTCGGCACCATCCGGCGCGGCCGGAGCGCCACCACCGGCCGCTGCGCCGCCACCGCCTCCGACATCATCGACACCGAATCCTCGGTCACGACGATGGCGTCCGCGGCGAACAGCTCGGCGAGCGTGCCCGATCCCGGCCGACGCACGTCGATGAAGCGCTCGATCAAACCCTCGCGGGCCAAAGCCGCCATGCGGTCGCCGGCGCTCGCCGCGGTGCGGCGCGAATTGGTGACGATCCAGCGCACCCCGAAGCCCGTCCGCATCTCGCCGATCAGTCGGGCGATGCCCGCCCAGTCGTCGTCGTCGAAACGGTGGGAATGAGCGTCGCCGCCGAGCATCAAGGCCACCCGCGCCCCGGTGAAATCGGCGCGGGTGCGCAGCGGCCGCGGCCGCGGTAGCCGGTCGGGTTCGACCAGACACGGCACCGGGGTCAGCACCGCATTGGCCTCGTCGGCGAAGGCGGCGACCGAGACCAGCCGCAGATCGATCGCGGACGCCAGCCGCATCCCGTCGGCGAGGCCGGAATAGACGTGGGGCACGCCGAAGTGGCGGCCGAGCAGGATGCCGACCGGCACCGCCGGCCGTCCCGATCCGACGATCACGTCGGGCGGCGCGAGCGCGTCGGGATCGATGCCGTAGACCGCCTTCAGCACGCGCGGGATCCCGAACCACCGCGCCGCCGCCACCGTCCGGTTGCGCAGGAACGGCGGCGCCCAGCGCCGCGGACGGACTTCGAGCGGCACGCTCTCCGCCGGGGTGGCGCGGGCCAGCACATGGGCCACGCCCTCGGCCTGATGGCGATGGCCGGTCTTGTCGATCAGCAGGACCAGGATCCGCAGGCGGGTCACGGCTCACGCTCCTCGACCTTCGCGCCGTCCTCGCCGATCCACAGATCGCGCAGCCAGGTCGAGGCCCGTGTCGAGCGCCACAGCGAGCCGCGCCAGCCCTCGACCGCCTCCTCCATCTTCGGCGTGCCGTGGAAACACACCACGCGCGCGTCCTCGGGCAACTTGGGCTCGAGCACCAGATTGACCGGCGGCCAGCGCATCGCGTCGCGCTTGAACGAGGCGATCCAGGGACCCGGCCAATAGGCGAGGTCGCCGTGGCGCAGCGCGGTCATCGACGTGTAGTACTGCTCGGAGCCCTTGTGACGGGCGACCGACCCTTCCGGATCGGCGGCGAATTCGTCGTAGAGATAGGCGTGCCGGGCGGGATCGAACAGGAACACCGAGCCGTGGCCGCCGTCCTTGCCGCGCCGCTCATAGCGCCACTCGCGGCGCATCGCCACCTTGCCCGGCGCGAAGTCGAGGAGGTCGTCGAGCGGCCCGGTCACCACCACGTCGATGTCGAAGCCGAGCACCGGCCCGGTCATGTCGGCGAGGCCCGGGCGGAACAGCGACACCTTGCGCCACGCGCCCTTGCGCCCCTCCGCGTTCATCGCCGCGACCATCGCCGCCTCGAAGGGCTCGACCGGCAGGGGATGGACCTCGATGCCGGGCACCAGCCCTTCCGGGCGTTCGGTGAAGCACAGGAAGCGGAACGGCCGGGCGAGGTGACGCGACACGCCGCGGAACAGGCGGTTGACGTAGTCGACCGGGTACTTGTCGCCCCACTTGATACAGACCACGTTGACCGGGGACAGGTTGGCGGCCGACATTCGAGCCCTTCCCGAATTTGCGAGACATCCTGGGCGGCTTCCTATCATGCCGGATCGGAGGAGGATACTCGGCAGCCGATCGGCCACGCCGCGGCGAAATCGGCGGCGGTGGCCGCCGCGCCCTCTTCCGCTCGCGGTCGGCTTTCGCTAAGCACGGGCCCGACGCCCTGCCCTCCCGCCCCCTCGCCCCCCGGCGAGCCGGGCCGTCACGGTCCCCGGCCTTGTTGCGATTCCTTGCCCTGTTCCTGCGCCGCCACCTGCCCCGCCAGATCCGTCGGCGGGTCTCCCATCGCGTCCAATATGTCGCACTGCGCGGCGTCGAAGGGCTGCTCCTCGCCCTCGGCCTCGATCGCGCCTCGGCGCTGATGGGCGCCCTGTGGCGGACCTTCGCGCCGTTCAATCCGCGCCACGCCCGCGCCGACCGGCACATCGCCGCCGCCATGCCCGAGCTCGACGCCGCGGCGCGCCGCCGTCTGCTCGGCGACATGTGGGAGAATCTCGGCCGCACCTTCGCCGAGACGCTGCTGTTGCCGCGCCTGCTCGCCGAACCCGAGCGGGTGGTCTGCGACGTGCCGCCGGAGAGCCTGGAGAAGGCTCGCCACGGCGCGGTCTTCGTATCGCTGCACACCGGCAACTGGGAGATCGTCGCAGTCCCCCTGGTGCGCCTCGCCTTCGACGTGCGCGCCGTCTACAAGCCGCTGACCAATCCGCTGGTCGACCGCTATCTCGCCGAGCGCCGTCGCAGCCTCTACGCCGGCGGCCTGATCGCCCGCGACCGCGGCGTGGCGCTGCGCCTGCGCAGCCTCGCCCGTACCGGCTCGACCCTGGCGATCCTCTCGGATCTGCGCGATTCGACCTCGATGGACATCACCTTCTTCGGCCGGCCGGCCCGCGCCACGCCGTTTCCCGCCCTGCTCGCCCGTCGCCTCGGCCTGCCCTTGTTCGTCGGCCGCAGCATCCGCACCGGCGGCGCCCATTTCCGGGTCGACGGCCACTGGCTCGACGTCCCCCGCGGCCCCGACGCCGAGGCCGACGCCGCCGAGCTCACCCGCACCATCCACACCGTGTTCGAGGGATGGATTCGCCAATATCCCGAGCAATGGATGTGGGCGCACCGTAAATGGTTGTGAAAAGTGATGTTTTCGTTGAATGACCTCTTGGGTGCGGCGGTCGAGTTAGACTATATGAGGAGAACGTGCCGCGCCGCCCGCCGAGAGGTCCCATGTCGCATCATCATACCCGCGTCCTGATCGTCGGTTCCGGCCCCGCCGGCTACACCGCGGCGATCTATGCCGCCCGCGCCATGCTCGAACCGACGCTGATCGCCGGCATCCAGATCGGTGGCCAACTCACGGTCACCACCGAAGTCGAGAACTATCCGGGCTTCGCCGAACCGATCCAGGGTCCCTGGCTGGTCGAACAGATGCGCCTGCAGGCCGAACACTGCGGCACCAATCTCGTCTACGACACCGTGACCTCGGTCGACCTGTCGAAGCGCCCCTTCACCCTGACCTGCGACAGCGGCACGGTGTGGACCGCCGACGCCCTGATCATCGCCACCGGCGCCCAGGCGCGCTGGCTCGGGCTGGCCTCGGAAAACAGCTTCCGCGGCTACGGCGTCTCGGCCTGCGCCACCTGCGACGGCTTCTTCTACCGCGGCAAGGAAGTCGTGGTGGTCGGTGGCGGCAACAGCGCCGTCGAGGAGGCCCTCTACCTCACCCATCACGCCTCCAAGGTCACGGTGATCCACCGCCGCGAGTCGTTCCGCGCCGAGCGCATCCTGCAGAAGCGCCTGTTCGAGCATCCCAAGATCGAGGTGATCTGGAACGCCCGCGTCGTCGACGTGCTCGGCGAGACCGGCATGCCGCCGTCGGTGACCGGCGTGCGGATCCAGGACGTGCGCACCGACGCGGTCCGCGACCTCGCCTGCGACGGCGTGTTCGTGGCGATCGGCCACACCCCGGCGGTCGAACTGTTCGCCGGCGCGCTGCGGCTGAAGCCGTCCGGCTACATCTGGACCGAGCACCACTCCACCGCCACCTCGGTGCCCGGGGTCTTCGCCGCCGGCGACGTCACCGACGACGTCTTCCGGCAGGCGGTGACCGCCGCCGGCATGGGCTGCATGGCGGCCCTCGAGGCCGAGAAGTTCCTGGCCGGGATTCCGACCCACATCGCCACCGAATGATCGAACGCCGGCCGCGCCGCCTCCGCGCGCTGGCGACAGAAGACGAGGGAGAGACGCTTGGACTGGGACAAACTGCGGATATTCCACGCTGCCGCCGACGCCGGCAGCTTCACCCATGCCGGTGAATTCCTCGAGATGAGCCAGTCGGCGGTCAGCCGTCAGGTCAGCGCCCTCGAGACCGACCTCGGCGTGCCCCTGTTCCATCGTCATGCCCGCGGCCTGATCCTCACCGAACAGGGCGAGCTCCTGTTCCGCACCGCCCGCGAAGTGATGCTCAAGCTCGAACAGGCGCGCTCGCGTCTGGTCGAGACCCGCGAGAAGCCGACCGGCACGCTGCGCGTCACCACCACCGTCGGGCTCGGCACCTCGTGGCTGACCTCGCGCATCCACGAATTCGTCGAGACCTACCCGGACGTCGAGCTGGAACTGATCCTCGACGATCAGGAACTCGACCTCGCGATGCGCGAAGCCGACGTGGCGCTGCGGGTGCGCCAGCCGGTGCAGCCGGATCTGATCCAGCGCAAGCTGTTCTCGATCCACTACCACCTCTACGCCTCGTCGGCCTATCTCAAGCGCCACGGCAGCCCCGAGACCATCGAGAGCCTCGACGACCACCGCATCGTCACCTTCGGCTCGGCCG
Organism: Siculibacillus lacustris; assembly: GCF_004328075.1. Taxonomy (GTDB): domain Bacteria; phylum Pseudomonadota; class Alphaproteobacteria; order Rhizobiales; family Ancalomicrobiaceae; genus Siculibacillus; species Siculibacillus lacustris. The sequence goes on from NZ_SJFN01000014.1 coordinate 107,843, forward strand.
CCCCGGTGTACCTGCGCGACATGAACTGGCTGGAGACCGCCGGTCGCCCGCTCAACGCGCCGCGCCGCCCGTCGCTGAAGATCAACAGCGTCATCGCCATCAAGCGCGCGGTCCAGAAGGGCGTCGGTATAGCGCTGCTGCCGGACTATCTGATCGAGCCCGACAACGACCTCGTCCAGCTGATCCCGGAAGCCGACGTGCCGTCCTTCGACTGCTTCTTCGTCTACCCCGAAGAGATGCGCAACACCGCCCGCGTCAAGGTGTTCCGCGACTTCCTGATCTCGAAGGCGGAACGCTGGACCTATTGAGCGACGTGCGAGGCGCGCCGCTCGCCGAGCGGATGCCGCAGCGGGCGGTGCGCGTCCGCGATGGTGGCGGGCGCGGTGCGTTCGTCGCGCCCTCCGAGCGTAGGGCCCGGCGTCACTTGCAGTCGACGCGGCCGAGCGAACCAGCGTTCTCCGCCAAGGCCCGGCAGGCTCGCGACCAAGTGGGATCGTCGGCGTAGAGCGCCGAACGAAGATAGGCCCAGGTCATGCGCTGCGTGACCGCGAGGCGATCGGGATCCTCGTCGTCGGTCTCCTTCGCATCGAAGCCGGCGATCCCGCCGAGCCCGTGCTTTCCCCCGATCAGAGTCAGAAGGGCATCACTGCCCGGCCCGTGGCGATACGGATCGGCGTGCCAATCGGCACCACGAACCGTCAGATGCGGATTGACGTCGCTGTCGCCGACCACCACCAGCACCGAGGTGGTCATGTGCGCATAGTCCGGGTTCAGCGCCGAATAGGTCTTTGCGGCGAAGTCGCTGAGGCCGTCGCCATTGCCGGGGGCGGCGAGCAGCACGCCGGCCTTGATGCGCGGCTCGATCAGGTTCACGTCGCGCGCGGTGTCGTCGTTCGGATCGGTCAGCCGCGCGCCCAGCAGCATGGCGACGGTCTGCCCGCCCATCGAATGCCCGACCGCCGCAATCCGGCCGTGGTCGAGGCGGCCGGCGATCGCCGGAACCGCGGCTTCGATTTCGTCGAGCCGGTCCAGAATCAGCGTCATGTCGGCGACCCGCGAGCGCCAGAACAGGGGGCCGCCGGGGGCATCCGCCGGCAGTCCGGCCACTCTCGAATTCGCATGGGTCGGCTGGATAACGGCGAAGCCGCGCTCCGCATAGAAATTCACGATCGGTCCGTAGCCGTCCTTCGACGGAAGATAGAGCGACGGACCATGGCCGTGCGACAGCAGGACGATCGGCAGGTCGCGACCACTCACCGGCGCGGTGATCCGCAGTTCGAGCGGCAGCCCTCGACCCGGAGCGGACAGGGTGACCGGACTGATCGAGATGGTGGTGGTCGCCGCGGCGACCGGAATATGGCGCGCTGCGCCGATCAGGTTGTTCATCGATGACCCCATGGTTTCGGCTGGCAAACCGGCGCGGTCTGCTCATATGGTGCGAAACGGAACGCTGATCCGCCATTAAGAGGAACGTTGTTCCTTTTTTTCATATACGGAACATCGGTCCACTTATCAAGGCGACCGGGTCGACGAAGGAACGCAGATGTCGGAAGATCCGAGAGGGATGCGAGACGCCGAGATGCCGGCGAGGCGGCGCGTCCGGGCCGACGCCCGGCGCAACCAGGACGCTGTTCTCGAAGCCGCCAAAGCGATTTTCCTGACCGCCGGCGTCGACGCTCCGGCCCGCGCGATCGCCACCGCGGCAGGCGTCGGCGTCGGCACGCTCTATCGCCGCTTCCCCACCCGATCGGATCTGGTGGCGGCGGTCTTCCGCCACGAGGTCGATGCCTGTGCCGCCGAGGCGGCCTCATTGGCGGCGACGAACCCGCCCGGCGAGGCCCTGGCTCACTGGCTGAGGCGCTATGCCGGGTTCATCGCGACCAAGCGCGGCCTCGCCGCCGCGCTGCATTCCGGTGATCCGGCCTTCGACGGGCTCCCCGTCTATTTCCGAGCCCATTTCGAGCCCGCCCTGAAGTCGCTTCTCGACGCCGCCGCGACGGCCGGCGAGGTCCGCGGCGACATCGCGCCCTACGACCTCCTACGCGCGATCGGCAACCTGTCGAGTGCCCAGGGCGACGGCGCCGACGCCCACGCGGCGAGCATCGTCGACCTGCTGATCGACGGATTGCGCTTCGGCGCGACCGCCGCCGCAAAGCCCACCGCCCTCTGAGAAGGCATGTGGCCGCGCGCGCCCGCTCTCAACGCGCCGCGCCGTCCGTCACCGAAATTCGACGTCGCCATCGCCATCGAGCGCGCGGTGCAGACGGGCGTCGGCATCGCGCTGCTGCCGGACTATCTGATCGAGCCCGACAACGATCTCGTCCAGCGGATCCCGGAAGCCGACGTGCCGTCCTTCGACTGCTTCTTCGTCAACCCCGAAGAGATGCGCAACACCGCCCGCGTCAAGGTGTTCCGCGACTTCCTGATCTCCAAGGCGGAACGCTGGACCTATTGAGCGACGCGCGCCCGCGACGCGCGCGCCACAACCCCTCGCCCCCCAGGAGCCGAACGCCCCCGCAGTGTCGCTCGGGGGCGTCGGTCACGGATCGAACGGGTACCGCCGCTCACGCCGCCGCGAAGGCCTCGACGAAGCCCTCGACCACCCGGCCGAGATCGACCGCCTGCCCCGACAGCCCGGTCGACAGCGCCATCAGCTGATGCGACGCGGCGCCGGTCATTTCGGCGGCTTGGCCGACGCCGGAGATGTTCTCGGTGACCTGCTGCGTGCCGCTCGCCGCCTGTTGGCAGTTGCGGGCGATCTCGGCGGTCGCCGCGCCCTGCTCCTCGACCGCACCGGCGATCGTCGCGGCGATCTCCTTGATGTCGCCGACCACCCGCAGGATCTCGCTCATCGATGCGACGCTCTCACCGGTGGCCTTCTGGATCTCCTGAACCTTGGCGCCGATGTCGCCGGTCGCCTGCGACGTCTGGTCGGCGAGTTGCTTGACCTCCGCCGCGACCACCGCGAAGCCCTTGCCGGCCGCACCGGCGCGGGCCGCCTCGATCGTCGCGTTGAGGGCCAGCAGGTTGGTCTGGCCGGCGATGTCGCGGATCAGACCGACCACGTCGCCGATCGCCGCGGCGGCGGTCGCCAGCGACCCGATCCGCTCGTTCGAGGTTTCGGCTTCCGAGAACGCGGTGTCGGCGACCCGGGCGGAATGGCCGACTTGCGTCCCGATCTCGCGGACCGAAGCCGCCAGTTCTTCCGACGCCGCGGAGACGGTCTGGACGTTGACCGCCGCCTGCTCGGCCGCACCGGCCACCGCCTGGGCCTGTCGCGAGGTCTCTTCGGCGGTCGCCGACAGATTGCGGGCGGAATCGGCGACCTCGCCCGACGACTGGGTGAAGCTCGCCGCCAGCACCTGCATCCGCCCGACGAAATCGGTGGCGAGTTTCTCCCGGCGCGCCAGGGTCTGCCGTTCGGCCTCTTCGCGCTGCGCCGTCTCGGCGCGCATCCGCTGCATGGCGATGCCGTTGTCGCGCAGCGTCTCCATCGCCCCGGCGATCCCGCCGATCTCGTCGCCCCGCCCGGTGAAGGGGATGGCGCCGGCATAGTCTTCCTTGGCCAGCGTCTCGATCCGCCGGGTCAGGGTGATCAGCGGCCTGATCGTCCGGCGCGTCAGCACCAGCGCGACGATCCCGAGGACCAGCAGCAGCGCGCCCCCGGACCCGGCGAGCAACAGGCCGGTGTGCCGCACGTCGGCGTCGGACTTCTCCACCGCGACCCCGCCGAAGGCGGCGCCGACGATCGCCCCCGACGGCGACGTGATCGGGAAATAGCTGACGAAATAGCTCTGGCCGATCAGCGTCGTGCGCCCGGCGTAGGGGCGCCCTGCCTTGAGATCGGCGATCGCCGGATGATCGAGCCCCAGCGACGTGCCGATCGCCCGCGACCCGTCCGGCCGCTTCAGGCTGGTGGTGACGCGAACGAAGTCGCCGCTGCCGGGGTCGAAGCGAAACAGCGTCGTCGGTCCGGCCGTCGACAGGCTGATTTCGTCGACCATGTCGTGGCTGGTGAACGCCGGCAACTCGCCGAGCCGGACCGCCTTGACCGATCCGTCGACGATCTCGGCCTTCAGCGACGGGATCGTCCGCTGCATGATCAGCACGGAAGCGCGAAGATTGTCGGAGGCGGCTTCGCGTGCGCGATCGGTCAGAGCGACCTCGAGTTGTGCAATGGCGATCGCGCCGGTTCCACCGATACTGATGCACACGAGCGTCAGCGCGAAAATGGCCGCTTTCGTCGAAAGCGACCAGGATGCCGGACCAGCCATTACGTGTTCCCGTCTTCGATTTTACTTCGAGAGGGAATGCTGTGGACCCGACAGGTTAAGGGAACGAAAATGTTACAGGGAAGATCGCCGGACGAGGGCGATCTCGCGCCCCGGCGTCACACCGACGCCGCGCTCCGCCGCATCCCCGTCTCGGTCACGACCGGCGCGACCCTCAGCGGTGCCGATGCCCGTCCTTCGGCCCGTCGTGGGGCGCGAAGTCGGCGGCGTAGCGGGAATGGTGATCGCCGGCGCGCAGGCCGTTGCGGATCACCAACAGGCGGTCGAGCGGCACCATCGCCAGTTCGACCGGGACATCGACCAGCTTCTTGATTTCGCCCTCGATCACTTCGCGGTTGGGGTTGGTCATGGCCGACATCCTTCCGAAGGGGACGGCGTCCGTGGCCCGGCGGGCCGCACGACGGTCGTCCCTCGACCCATCGAGGCTACGCCCGCCGCGGGCCCTTCTCAATCGGTTCGCACCCTCACCCGACGAAGGTCGCGCGCCTCCCCCGCGACGATCCGCAGGATCCGGACCGTCGCGGGCCGCGCTCACATGTACAGCTTCTCTCGTGCCAGATCCTTGTAGAGCCCGGCGACCTGTTCGCCGTAGCCGTTCCAGATCCGGGTCGCCACCATGTCCTCGGGGCCCAACCGCCGCTCCATCTTCTGGCTCCAGCGCGGATGCGCCACGTCCGGATTGACGTTGGCCCAGAAGCCGTATTCCGACGGCCCCAACGCCGACCAGAAGGTCTCCGGCCGCTTGGCGACGAAGGAGAACTTGACCAGCGACTTGGCCGACTTGAAGCCGTATTTCCACGGCGTCACCAGCCGGAGCGGTGCGCCGTGCTGGGTCGGCATCGGCTTGCCGTAGATCCCCACCGCCAGGAAGGCGAGCTCGTTGGTCGCCTCCGCCAGCGTCAGCCCCTCGACATAGGGCCAGGGATATTGCGCCGCCGACTGGTAGGGCGCCACCTTGGGGTTCAGGAAGGTCTCCATGCGCAGATACTTGGCCTCGGCCTTGGGGCCGGCCATCGCCACCAGCTCGGCGAGCTTGAACCCGGTCCACGGCACCACCATCGACCACGCCTCGACGCAGCGATGGCGGCAGATCCGCTCCTCGAGCGTCACTTTCTTCAGGAGATCGTCGATGTCGATCTCGAACGGCGTGTCGCACAGCCCGTCGACGACGATCCGCCACGGCCGCACCGGCAGCTTCTTCGAAGCGGCGACGATCGATTTGGAGAAGCCGAATTCGTAGAAGTTGTTGTAGGACCCCGCCGCGGCTTCCGGGGTCAAGGGATCGGCGACCGACAGGCCGGCGTTGCGCGCCGCCGGCAGGAGGCCGGCGAGCGGATCCTCGGCCGCCCGCGCCGGGCCCGAGAGGCCGGCGAACGCCGCGCCGGCGATGCCGCCGGCGAGCCCGGCGAGCAGGCGCCGGCGATCGAGGAACAGCGCTTCCGGCGTCACCTCCGCCTCCGACAGGTTCCAACTACGTCGTCTGCGGATCATCGTCGCCTCCTCGCGCCCGGTCTTGGTGGTCCCTCTACGGGAGGGACATGGGGTCCGTTACCGATTCCGACGGTTTCGCCGGATCAAACACGCGTGATCGGCAGCGCGCCCCCGGCTTGACGGCCCGCTCCGGTCCCCCGACTGTCGGGGTCAACCGCCCGCCGGGGCGACCGATCGGGGAGACCGCGATGTCCGCCGCCGCCACTTCGGCCACCGTCTCGGTGGTGATCGCCGTCCACCAGGGCGAAGCGACCCTCGCCCGTGCCGTGGCGAGCCTCGTCGCCCAGACCCGCCCCGATTGGGAGGCGATCCTGGTCTCCGACGACGGCGTCGACTACCGCGCCGTCCTCGCCGGACAGGGCATCGTCGATCCCCGTGTGGTCGAAGTGTCGACCGGCCGCATCGGCGCCGGCTGCACCCGCGCCCGCAACGTCGGCTTGGCGGCGGTCCGCGGCGGCTTCGTCACCCGCCTCGACGCCGACGACACCTTTGCGCCCGATCGGCTCGAACGGCTGGTACCGATCGCCGAGGCTCGCGGTGCCGCCCTCGACGGCGTCGAAATGATCGACGACGACGGCGGCCGACCGCTGTGGACCGCCTTTCCGCCCGACACGCCGCCCGGCGACTACGGCGCCGAGGCGCTCGGGCGGCGCAATTCGCCGTTCATCCCGCTGGTCGCCCGCGCCCTCGCCCCGCCGTGGTTCGAAGACGTCGACATTTCCGAGGACGTGCTGTTCCTGTTCGCGCTCGAGGAACGGCTCGGCGGCCCCCTGCCGGTGATCCCGGATCCGCTCTACCGCTACCACGTCCGGGCCGGCTCGATGTGCCACGGCGACGACGGCGCGGCACGCGCCGACGCGAGCTACCGCGCCCTCGACGAAGCCCTCGCCGCGGGCGTCCATCCCGGGATCGGCCCCGCCGCGGCGGCGCGCGCCCGCGCCGTGTTCGCCGCCAAACGCCAATTCAACCGGCGCTTCGCCGAAGCCGTCGCCGCTGGCCGCACCACCAATTTCCAGGCCTTCTGCGCCGAGACGGCGCGCGCCGAGGTCTGACGCGCCGGCCGGCACCCGCCGGCGACACCGATCGCGGGAGGCGTCGCCCCCGAAACGCCACGGGCCGGCGAGGTCGCCCCCGCCGGCCCGCCGCCTCTCGCGAGGCGCCCCGTTTGCGTCGTCAGGCGGCGTTCTGCGCCGCCTTGACCCGTTCCAGGACCTTGGCGGCGACGTGCCCGACCACCTCGGCGAGGTTGTCGAAGCTCTGGGTGAAGCCGCCCACCCCTTGCGTCGCCGAACGGATCTCGACGATCAGCCCATCCATCTCGGCCTGGGGAATCAGCGCCTCGACGATGTCCCATCCCGGCCAACCCGGCCGCCCGTCATAGCCGAGCAACTGGCCGCGCCGCCCCGAGACGATCTGGTTGATGCGCGCCGTCGCGTCGGACGGCGTGGTGATCGACACCTTGAGGATCGGCTCGAGCAGGATCGAGTGCATCTTGGCCAGCCCCTCGCGCATGCCGAGCTGGGCCGCCATCTTGAACGCCATGTCCGAGGAATCGACGGTGTGATAGGAGCCGTCGACCAGCGCGACGTGGAGATCGACCACCGGGAAGCCGTGCAGGCCCTTTTCCAGGAACTCGCCCACCCCCTCCTCGACCGCCGGGATGTACTGGCGCGGCACCACGCCGCCGGTGATCCGGTCGGCGAAGACGAAGCCGGAGCCGCGGGTCCCCGCGGTGATCTCCAGCGCCACGTCGCCGAACTGGCCGTGACCGCCCGACTGCTTCTTGTGACGGCCGCGCACCGCCGCTTGACCGCTGTAGGATTCCTTGTAGGGAACGCTCGCCGGCCCGGTCTTCACCTTGACCGCGAACTTGTGCTCGAGCCGCTCCAGCGCCACCCGGAGATGCATCTCGCCCTGTCCGGCGAACAGGGTCTCGCCGGATTCCTTGTCCTGGCGGACGGTCAGCGAGGGATCCTCCTCGATGATCTTGGCGAGCCCCAGGGACAATTTGGCATCGTCCTTGTGCTCCTGGGCCGAGATGGAGAAGCTCATCACCGGCTGCGGCGGCGTCACCACGACCAGCGGCTTGATCCCGGCCTTGGAACCCGAGAGCGTCATGCCGGTCTTCGCCGGTTCGATCTTGCCGAGCGCCACAGTCTCGCCGGCCACCGCTTCCGAGCGCTTCTGGTTCTCCTTGCCGAGCATCCGATAGATGCCGGAGACGCGATCGGACAGTCCGTCGTCGCCGTAGAGCGTCGCCCCGTCGACCACCTTGCCGGCGAGGATGCGCGACACCGACAGCTTGCCGCCGTGCGGGGTATGGAAGGTCTTGAGGATCTGGACGACCGCGTCGGCCTTGGGTGCGACACCGAGCCGGGCGAGGGTCTCGGGCAGGCCCGGAGACTCGTGGCGCAGCGTCTTGAGCAGACGGTCGACGCCGGCGCCGCGTTCGGCCGAGCCGATCAGCACCGGGCAGATCAGCCCGGCCTTCATCTCCTTGGCGAGATCGTCGAAGATCTCGTCGCGCGGCGGCGTCACGTCGGAGAGCAGTTCCTCCATCAGATGGTCGTCGTAGTCGGCGATCCGCTCGAGCATCGCGTAGCGCGCCTCGACCTCGGCGGCCCTCTCGGCGTCGGGAATCTCGGTGACTTCGCTCAGTGCGTGCTCCTGCCAGACATAGGCCCGCTCCAGCGCCAGATCGATCGCTCCGACCGTGACGCCGTCCTTCATCATCGGGATCTGCCGCAGCACCAGCGGCACGGCGGACGCCGGCTGCATCAGCTCGAGCACATCGCGCACGCCGCCTTCGGTCTTGTCGAGCTTGTTGAGGAACAGAATGTGGGGAATGCGCCGATCTTCGAGCAGGCGCAGGATCAGTTGCAACGCCGGGATCTTCTTCTCGTCGGCTTCCGCGACCACCACCGCCACGTCGACACCGGCCAGGACCGCTTCGGTCTCGAAGGCGTATTCCACCGAACCGGGGCAGTCCAGGAAGGTGTAGCGATCACCGAGATAGTCGCCTTCGGCGACGTTGAGCTCGACGCCCATCTGATGGGCGCGCGCCTGCGGCGACGCATCGCCGACCGAGGTGCCGCCCGCCACGGACCCGGCTCGGGTCACGGCCCCCGTGCGTTCGAGGAGGGCTTCGAGCAGCGTCGTCTTGCCGCTGCCGAAGGGCCCCACGAGCGCCACGCACCGGGGCCCGCCTCGTCTGCCGCTGCTCATTCCTCCGTTGGCGTCCGTCATGGCCGTCTCCTGTTCTTTATATGTTCCGCCGAGCAACGACCGCAACGAGCGCGTCTTCGTTGCGGTCGGCGATCGCGACCCCTCTTTGCGGGGATCTCGTCGTCGGCGGGGATCGTCGCGCCGAATTTGCCGACTGACAAGACGGCCGAACGTCGGGCAAGCCGCCCCGCCCCCGCGGGCGGGCGCCGCGACCGATCGCCGCGACGATGACAACATATTGATCCGAATGTATTTTTTTGAACAGATCGGGAGCCGGAACCGCAGCCGCCCGATCCGCAACACTCCTTAGACGGAACAAGGTCGTCGCGAACGCCGCCGGCGCCCCCTTCCGTCACGAAATTCTGATAAGGTGATCTCGAGATGGTTCGGAGGGGCATTGCCCGACCTGCTGGATGTTGATCGTCGAACTCGCCTTCTTCTTCTTCCTCACGCTGGCCAACGCATTCTTCGTCATGTCGGAAATGGCGCTCGTCTCGGCCCGTAAGCCGCGACTGGCGGCGCTCGCCGAAGCCGGCGACCGGCGGGCGCGGCGCGCGCTGGAGCTCGGGGACCACCCCGGGCGCTTCCTCTCGGCGGTGCAGATCGGCATCACCCTGACCGCCCTGATCGCCGGCGCCTCGTCCGGCGCCCAGCTGTCCGAACGCCTCGCCGACTTCGTGGTCACCACCTGGCCGAGCCTCGCCCGGATCGCCCACGAGGCGTCGTTCGTCGTGGTCATCATCCTGATGACCTTCGTGACCATCGTCTTCGCCGAACTGGTGCCCAAGCGTCTGGCGATCGCCCGCCCCGAGGCGATTTCCCTGTGGGTCGCCGGCTTCGTCGACATCTTCTCGCGCGCCACTTCGCCGGTGGTGACGCTGCTGACCGGTACCTCCAACCGCATCCTCGCCGGCCTCGGCATCGACGAGGACATGGGCGCCGACGTCACCGAGGACGAGGTCAAGCACGTGCTCGCCGAGGGCGTCGAATCCGGCGCTCTGGAGCCGGAGGAGCGCGAGATGCTGGAAGGCGTGATGCGCATCGCCGATCGGCCGGTGCGCACCGTCATGACCCCGCGCCCCGAACTCTACTGGATCGACCCGGCCGACCCGGCCGACCGCATCCTCGCCGAGATCCTCGCCTGCCCCTATTCGGCGCTGGTCGTCGCCGACGGCTCGATCGACGAGCCCGCCGGCCTCGTCTACAAGAAGGACCTGCTGCCCGACGCCGTCGCCGGCCGACCGCTCGACCTGCGCGCCCACCTCAAACAGCCGCTGGTCGTGCCCGAATCGGCACCGATCCTCAAGCTGTTGCAGCGCTTCCGCGGCTCCCAGGTCCACGCCGCCTTCGTCGTCGACGAATACGGCGGCCTGCAGGGTCTGGTCACCCTCACCGACATCGTCGAGGGCATCGCCGGCGACTTCGCCGACGTCGACGCGCCGCTGATCTCCGGGCCCTTCCGCCGCGACGACGGCTCGTGGCTGATCGACGGCGACGAGGCGATCGACATTCTGGAGCGGCTGATCGACCTGCCCGACCTCGAACACGGCGGCTATCACACCGTCGGCGGATTGATGATGGCGGCGCTCAACCGCATCCCCACCGAGGGCGACAAGGCGGTGATCGGCGATTGGACCTTCGAAGTGGTCGACATGGACGGCCGCCGCATCGACAAGGTGATGATCTCGCCGCGCCGCGTGCCGGGCCCGCCCGCCGCCGCCAACGACGCCGCCTGAGCAAGGGTCATCGCGGCGAGGTGGCGCGCACCCGCCCGACCACCAAGGCGAACAGCCCGAGCGACACCGCGGGCGCGAGCGGCAGCGAAGCCGCGCTCGCCAGCCCGCGCGCCACCCCGGGCAGCACGAAGGCGGCGAGGAGGCCGATCTTCTCGTAGTCGCGGAAGCCGCCGGCGAGCCCTTCGCGCAGCAGGAAGATCATCGGCACCGCCGACAGCATCAGGTCGTAGTCGAGCAGGAACGGGCTCGCCAGGACCGTCGCGGCGGCCGCGAGCGCGGCGATCGCCGCCCCCGACGCGGCGGTGCGCACGACCCACACCGCGACCGCCAGCACCGCCACCGCCACCCCGCCGTGGAGCGCGAAGGCGAGCTTGGTCGTCCCGCCGAGCAGTTTCACCGCGGCGAAGACGCTGACCATCTTGGCCGGATCGACCAGCCCCTCCTCCAGCGTCGCCCGCGCGACCTCGGCCGTCGCCAGAAACCCCGCCCAGGCCTCGATCCCGAAGGCCGCGACCGACAGCGCCGCGAGCCCCGCCCCCGTCGCGACCATCGCGCCGAGGCAGCGCCATTGCCGGCCCGCCAGCAGCAGCACCGGCAGAACGATCGCCAGATGCGGCTTGAAGGCGAGGCCGCCGAACAGCATGCCGGCGAGCACCGGGCGGCGATCGATCAGCGTCGCGCCGCCGGCGAACAGCGCGGTGGTGAGAAAGGCGGTCTGCCCGTGACCGGCGGTGACGAACACCGCGGGAAAGGCGAAGAAGGCCAACGTCCCGAGCCGACGCCCGCTCCACGCCCGGAGTGCCGCGAGCGCGGCGCCGCCGGTGACCGTCAACCAGGCGGCGAGGGCCGTGACCGGCGGCAGCAATGCCAGCGGCCAGCAGATCAGCAGGAAGATCGGCGGATAGAAGAAGGCGACATAGCCGTCGCTCGGCCCGAAGATCTCGGCTTCCGCCGCCCCATGCCGGGCGATGTCCCAGACCTGCGGCGCGGCCCCGGCCAGCGCCATCCGCGAGGCGGTCCAGAAACTCACGAAGTCGGTGCCGAGCGGCTTGCCGCTCGCATCACGGCCGTCGTGGGAGGTGGCGAGCGCCACGGCGACCGCCGCCGCGGTCACGCCGGCGGCGATCCGCAGCCAAGCCCGGACCCGGTCCCCGTCGAGAAAATCGCCGCGTCGCAGCGCATCCATGGCCCGTCCGTCCCTCGCCCGTCGCCGCCACTGTGGCGGCGAAAGGCGAAGAAACGGCAAACGCCGACCATCATACCGTTCATTGCGGCTTCAGGGTCAGCCCGCCGATGCCGACGGCGAAATTGGTGCCGCTCTCCGCCTGGACCACGACCGGAGAGAGGACCATCGAGCGCTCGAAACCGCCGATCAGCCGGTCGACGCCGGCCGTAGTGCCGACCGGCGCCTCGGCGGTGGCCCCGCCATAGGTGCCCGCCAGGGCACCGCGCCGCGAGCCGGTCACCGGCGCCAGCACCGTCCAGCGGTGTTGATTTCCGCGGAGAACTGACCCAGGCGGCAGGGATTTTTCCATCGAGAATTGACCCATGTTTGAACCTCCTCCCTCGCCACTGGTGCGGGGGACAGCGGAGTGATCGACATGGAGTTATTGAGCGTCATCCGGCGCTGGCACTATCGGGATCATTTCTCGATCCGAGAGATTTCCCGGCGCACCGGGCTTTCGAGGAACACGGTCCGCAAGTACCTGCGGTCCGACAGCGTCGAGCCTCGGTT
>NZ_SJFN01000015.1 GCF_004328075.1 Siculibacillus lacustris
GGCGTCGGCGGCATCGCTCGACGGGGTCGGCGGCGCGGCGGTGGTCTCGGGCCCGAGCCGGGCGGCCAGCGCCGCGGCAATGGCGGACACCGCGGCGGGGCCGGCGGCGGACGGCAGCGGCGGCGGGGCGGCGGGCACGTTCGGGCTCAATGTGGCGTGCGGCGGCTCAGTGATCGGGTGCGGCTCCGAAGGGGCGAGCGAGGTTGCGGGAAGTGGGGCCGTTGCCTGCACCTCGGCCGCGCGTTCCGGCGGACGCTCGTTGAGTGTCGGAGCGGCGGTCGCGATCGGCGCCGCAGCCGGCGCTTCCACGGACGTCGATTCGTCCGTCGGCGTCCGGCCGGCAATTTCGGGTGCGTCGGGAGCGCGGGTGACGGGCTCGCCGGTCTCGCCGCCGAAGGCGCCGTCGCCACCATCACCGCCGTCGGGGCGGGCGGGCTCGTGCGGGTGGGCGACACCGGCGGATTCGCCGTCGCCCGGCCAGGCCGGCGGCTCGGAGCGATCGATCGCCGGGGCGTCGCCTGCCGGCTGTTCGGGGGCGGGGACCGGCGCCGGCGCGGCGTCGGGGTCGGCGGAGGCGAGGGGCGCGATCTCGGCGACGGGTGCGGCGGCGGTGGCGAGGGGCGCGATCTCGGCGAGGCGCTCGACGGTGTCGATCTCTGCCGGGACGACGGAGGCGGCCGGGGTCTCAGGCATCGCCGGGGCGATCGGCGCGGGCCGATCGTCGGCGGGTGCGGCCGGGGCGTCGACGGTGGGGGTGACGCGGGCGGCTTCGGCGGCGAGGCGCCGGCCGGTGGCGGTCGGATCGGGGACGATCTCTTCGGCGCGGCAGGTGCCGAAGCCGCGGAAACCGGCGAAGACGCGGCCGCGGTCGAAGGCGGGGAGCGCGGCGAGATCGATCGGCAGGCGCAGCGCCTCGCCCTCGATCGGCCACAGCACGGTGCGGCCGCTCCAGGTGTCGCGGCGATCGAGCGCCGCAGCGACGCGGCCATCGCCATCGAGGCCCCAGCGGCGCGCGACCTCGCTCCAGGTCAGGCCGACGACGGCTGCCGCGGCCGGGCCGACCGCCGCCGCCAGTTCCTCGGAGACCAGGGTGAAACGCCGGTCGGCGTCCATCTGCCAGACGAACTTGACCGCCCGGTCGAGCGGCGCGAAGGCGAAGGTCGAAGCCTCGGAGGCGTCCTCGGCGGTGGTGTTCGCGGCGTCCTCCTTGATCGCGGTCGCAGCGTCGTCGGACGGGTTGCCCGTCCCCACCGGGGTCGGGTGGACGTCGGCGTCTGCAACGGTGGTTGGGGCGGTGTGGGCCTCGGACGGACCCGCGACCGGGGCGGCGGGCTCGTCGGGAGTTGCGATCGCGACCGGGGCCGAAGGCTCGGCCGTTGCCGCGATCTCTTCCGGGGCGTCGACGGGGGCGGGAACCGCGACCGGCGGTGCGTGGTCGAGGGTGGTGGGCACGCGGTCGGTCGGCGCCGCGGCGGCGATGGTGGAGACCGCGGCGTCGATGTCGGCGATCGTCGCCCCGGGGGCGACGTGGACGGTGGTCGGCGTGATGACGGCGCGCACGACCTCGGGGGCCACGGTCGCGACCGCGGCGATCGGTGCGACGTCCGACCCGAGGGGGAGCGCGGGCGCCGAAAGCGGGGCGGTCGAGCGGTCGACGGCGACCGAGGACTCGACGCGCTGTGCCGGCGCGGCAACGGCAGTGGTGGCGGTCACGAGATCGGCGACGGCGATGTCGGACGCCGGCGACGTGGCCTCGGGGGTCGGGGTGACGACCAGCGTCGCGACGGGGGCGGGACGGGCGGCGAGCGGCGTCGCGGCTTCGGCGTCGATCGCCGACGGCAGGGCCGCGGCTTCCGCGACGAGGGGCGCCGCGGTCGCGGCGGCAGCCGGGATCGACCCGGCGAGATCGTCGAATTCGTGGTCTTCGGCGCCCGGCGACATCGGCGCGAACAACAGTACCGCCTCGACATCGTCGAACGGATCTTCGCCGAACGAGGCGGCGTCGCTCGGGGCGGCGACGATCGCCGCGGGGGCCGCGGTCGCGGTCGCCGTGATCGCCAGGGCGCCGGCCAGGGCCGGGATCTCGCCGATCGGGGCGGCCGGAATCGCTTCGGGTTCGGCCATGGCGCTCTCGGCGGTCGCCACGGCTTCGGCCGGGGCGGCGGTGGGAGCGGTTTGCGCGAGGGGGGGCGCGGTCTGCGCTTCGGCCTCCGGATGCGCCGGCGCTTCGGCCAGAGGCTCGGCCGGGCCGGCCTCGGGTGCGATCCCGGCGATTTCCGCGGCGCGCGTCGCTTCGGTCTCGATCGGTGCGGGGGGCGTCGGCGGGAGCGCTGCGATCGGGGCGTGCGGGTGCTGCGCCGGGGCCTCGGCGAGCGGGGTCGCCGGCTCGGCTTCGACGGCGACGGGTTCGGCCGCGACCTCGTCGGCGACCGGGCGGACGACGAGCAGGCGGCGGGCGTCGGCGGCGACGCCGAGGCGCACCAATACGACGTCGCGGCGCCGGCCGGGGGCGCCGAATCGACGTTCGATCGGCGCGGAATCGTCTTCGTCGAACAGCGCTTCGATGGAGTCGTGCAGATCGTCGAGGGCGGCATGATCGCCGATCGCCGCGGCGACGTCGCCGTCGGCGTCGAAGATCACCGCGAGGCCGGCCGGGCCGGCGAGCGGGGCGAGGCTGTCGGCGAGCGTCGGCGCGGCGGCGTCGGCGCGCGGCTCGTCGATCTCGACGCGGACCAGCGCCGGTTCGCCGAGCGGGCGGCGGACGACCATCGACAGGAGGCGCGGGCGCAGGCCGTCGGGCAGGCGCAGCAGTTCGCGAGCTTCTTCGCCGGGGGCGGCCCGGGCGGCGAAGCGGGCCAGCCGGTCGGCGACGCGCGAATCGAGCGCCCCGGCGGTGCCGAAGGCCTCGGCGCCGGTGCCGAGGAAACGCAGGCCGGCGGCGTTGGCGAAGATCAGGGTCCGGCCGTCGGCGGCGACGACGAATCCCGGCTTGGACGAGCCGACCAACTCGCCGATACCGTCGCGGGGCAATGTCCGCCAGATCGACTGCAGCTTCTCGTCCATCGCCGGTACGGGCCTCCAACTCAGCTACTGACCGCGGCGCCGTCCCGCGTCGTCGCGGGAAGTCGTGCGGGGGGCGACGGCGAACGAGGACTCCGGGACGACCTCCGGATTGTCCCGCCACCGGCGGCGATCATGAAGAGACGATCATGATCGTGTCATTAACACTCTGTTAATATAGGTGAACCCTCGGTGGGGTCCACTGCTCAGACGCATCCCCCGGCGGCGATCGTCGGGCAGGGTTAATCCCGGACCGCCTGACGCTACGTTTTATGTTGCACTGCAACATAGATTCTGCTATCAAGATCCTGCCTCGCGACGCCATCCGCGGTCGATCCGACCGGGGCCGGCGGGTCCCTCGACGAGGTCCCGACTTTTCGCGGCGCCCGGCGCCGCTCCCAAGGAGACGTCCCATGGCCACCGACAAGACCTTCGAGATTCCCGAGCAGATCCGCACCTTCGCCGAGAAGAGCGTCGAGCAGGCCAAGAAGGCCGTCGACGACTTCATCGCCGCGACCCACGAGGCCGTGGCCAAGGTCGAATCGTCCTCGGCCACCGTCCAGAACGGCGCCCTCGACCTCAACAAGAAGGTCCTGTCGCTCGCCGAACAGAACCTCACCTCGGCCTTCGAACACGCCCAGAAGCTGATCCACGCCAAGGATCCCCAGGAGCTGCTGGCGCTGCAGAGCGAGTTCCTGAAGGCCCAGGCCGCCTCGTTCGGCGAGCAGGTCCGCCAGATCGGCGACGCCGCCGCCAAGACCGTCGCCTCGATCACCGAGAAGGCGACCAAGGGCTGATCCTCGCCCGCGGTCGTCCACCGAGCCGAACACGCGGGCGGGGTCGTCGAAAGACGGCTCCGCCCGAGTTGTGACAGGGGGGCGTCGTCGCCTCCGCGACCTTCCGAGACCCGACGCCGATCCTCGCGGAGGGCGTCGCGAAGCCGAGGTCGACTATTGTGCAATGCAATATAATATTGCGATGCAGCAGAAGCAGCGCTATGGTTCGCAAGGGCGATCCGAACGGGGGTCGCCGGGCGTGAACTCTGCCGAGCGGAGGCTGCGCCGGGGGAGGCGCCGGTCGTCTCCGAGGCCGGAAGGGCCGCCGAGAGGCGTCGGCCGGAACGACAACCAGGAGAGAACAGCATGACCCAGGCGAAGACCCCGACCAAGCGCACCGCCAAGGCGCCGAGCGCGCGGGCGATCCCGTCGCAGCCGGCGGCGACCGAAACGCCGGCCGCCGTGTCCGCGCCGATCGCGGCCGCACCGGTCGAGCCCGCGCCGGTCGAAGCGCCGGTCGCTCCGGCACCGGTGGTCGAAGCTCCGGCGGTCGCCGCCGCGCCGGTGGTGCCGCCGAAGCCGGCCGCCGCGCCCGCGCCGAAGCCGGCCGCGGCGCCGGTGGAGACCGCGGCCTTCGCCCTGCCGACGTTCGAACTGCCCAAATTCGATCTGCCGGCCTTCGACCTGCCCAAGGTCGATCTCGGCGCGCTCAACCAGGCGCAGGTTCCGGCGGCGTTCCGCGATTTCGCCGAAAAGGCGGTGGCTCAGGCCAAGGCCAATTTCGAGAAGCTGCGCGATGCCGCCGAAGAGGCGACCGACACCATCGAGGACGTCTGCGAGACGGCGCGGGCCGGGCTCTCCGAGCTCAACAGCCGGTCGATCGACGCGATCAAGGCCAACAGCGATGCGGCTTATGCCCACGCCAAGGACCTGTTGGCGGTGAAGACGGTGGCCGAGGCGATCGAGCTGCAGGCGTCGTTCCTGCGCCAGCAGTTCGAAGCGGTGGCGGCCCAGGCCAAGGGCCTGCAGGCGACCGCGACCAAGCTCGCCGGCGAGGCGGCCCAGCCGACCAAGGACGCCTTCGACAAGGCGATCCAGGCGCTGAAGCCCGAGCGCTGAGCGCGATTCGCGGCCGGCGGTGCCTCGCGCGCCCCCCGTTGGGGGCGGCTTTGGCCGGCGGGCTGCGGAGGTGGTGACGGCCGGGCGGCCGTCGTGGAGGTGGGGGGCCCAGGGCCGGTTGGTCCCATGGGAGGTCCGTCGACTCTGGCGAGCGCGGTGGCGGCGGCACCAGGCGGCGGCAAGCAACGGCCGGGCGGCTCGTGGAGGCGCGGGCCCCGGGCTTCACCGGCCCGATGGGGGCGTCCAGAGGCTCTGTCGAGCGCGGAGGTGGCGGCGGGCTGCGGCGACGGTCGAGCGGCGGGCGGAGGCGCGATTTCGCCCGAGGCGGCGGCGAGAGGGCACCGTACGACATGGGGATGACAGATCGCCGGCATCGGCCCTTGCCAAGCCGGGCGTCATATCCTATCAGGAGCGCGTTCGAAGGTGAGCAGCTGTAGCTCAGTTGGTTAGAGCGTCGGATTGTGGCTCCGAAGGTCGGTGGTTCGAGCCCACCCAGCTGTACCATCGAACCCTCTGAAAACATTGAAACTTCGAAGCCGCCGCAAGGCGGCTTTCGTCGTTCTGGGGGGCACGGAACCCCCGGGCAATCCCGGGCGAGGGGTTCCGTCCGCGGCCGGCCGACCGGTGCCGCCCGAGCGCTCGGCCGGCCAACCGCCGTCGGCGCCTTCCCTTCGCCCTCGCGCCAGAGTTCCCCGACGCGCCGCCCGAAGGCGACCCGGAAGCGCCGGATCGACTTCGCCGAGGGCGGATCTCGACCGCTCGCCCGATCTTCTGTTCGTCAGTTCCTCCGCTCTTCCGAACTTCGCGACCCCATCGGGTCGAGGGTCTCGGCGCGAATGCCGGAGGGCCGCACTTTCCTCGCGTAGCGAGTCGCCGTGCCCGCCGTCCCGCCGCTGCCGGCCGATCGACCGACCGCCGACCGAATCCTCGGGGTAGGGGGCAGCGGGCACCCCGTTTCTCGGGTGACCGCCGCGGGTGATCGACCTGGGCAGACACCGCGGGCGGGCATCGCTCGGGCGGGATCCAGGCGATCGGTGCAGCTGATCTACGCAGGCGGACCCCGCGTGCGGATGTCACGGGCGGCAGAGCGGGCGTTCGCCGCAAGCGTTCGGCACGAGCGGTCGCGACCGGAGCTGCCGTCGGCCTCGGAGCCGACCTTTTCGCGCGCAGACCGCCCTGGTGGTCCCCTGGGGGCTGCCCCGGACGGCTGTCCTCATCTCATCCTAAGTGTGATCACAGATCACAGATCATAGATCTTGAATCCCGATTCGGACGGTGAGAGAGTGCGCCGCGGTCGGAAACGCCGGAGGACAAGAAAATGTTGAAGAATCGAAATGCAATCGTCACGGGTGCCACCAGTGGCATCGGGCTCGGCATCGCCCAGGCGCTCGCCGCGCAGGGCTGCAATCTGATGATCGGGGGATTCGCGCCGGCCGGTGTGCCCGAGCGGCTGTGCCGCGAGATCGCCGAGGAATTCGGCGTCAAGGTGATCTACTCCGGCGCCGATCTCAGCAAGCCGGCGGAGACGCGCGGGCTCGCGGCGCAGGCCCTCGAGGCCTTCGGCAACATCGACATCCTGGTCAACGACGCCGGGCTGCAATACGTCGCCCCGATCGTCGATTTCCCCGACGAGAAGTGGGAGCTCCTGCAGGCGGTGTTGCTCGACGCGCCGTTCCACCTGACCAAGGCGGTGCTGCCCGGCATGCTCGAACGCAAATGGGGCCGCATCGTCAACGTCTCGTCGGTGATGGGTATGATCGCCGCGCCGCACAAGCCCGCCTATGTGGCGGCCAAGCACGGCCTCGCCGGTCTGACCAAGTCGGTGGCGCTGGAAGTCGCCGAGCACGGCATCACCTGCAATGCGATCATGCCGGCCACCGTACTGACCAATGTGATCCTCAGTCAGCTGCCCAACCAGGCCAAGGTGCTCGGCTGCACCGAAGAAGAGGCGATGGACCGCGTGTTCACCCAGAACATGCCGACCCATCGGCTGATCGATCCGTGGGAGATCGGCGCGACCGCGGTGTTCCTGTGCAGCGAAGGCGCCAAGTCGATCACCGGCGTTCTGCTCCCGGTCGACGGCGGCTATACGGCCCGCTGAGTCGAAGACGATAAAATCAACCCGAAGCGACTGCTCGACGGAGACGTGCCGCACGGCACTCTCCGAGCGGCTGGTCGTGTGCTCCGCTGACGGAGGGCATGATGAGTTTCCTGGTCTGCATCCTATCGCTCGCTCTGCTGATGTTCGTCGCCTATCGCGGCTTCAGCGTCATTCTGTTCGCACCTCTGTGCGCTCTCGGCGCGGTGTTCATCACCGAGCCGACCTTGGTCATGCCGGTCTACAGCGGCCTGTTCATGAGCAAGATGGTCGTCTTCGTCGAAAACTACTTCCCGCTGTTCCTGCTCGGGGCGGTGTTCGGCAAAGTGATCGAAATGTCGGGCTTCGCCCAGTCGATCGTCGCCGCGGTGGTGAAGATCATCGGCGCCCAGCGGGCGATCCTGGCGATCATCCTCGTCGGTGCGATCCTGACCTACGGCGGCGTGTCGCTGTTCGTGGTGGTGTTCGCGGTCTATCCGTTCGCCGCCGAACTGTTCAAGCGCTGCGACATCCCGAAGAACATCATTCCGGCGGTGGTCATCGTCGGTGGTGCGACCTTCACCATGGACGCGCTGCCCGGCACGCCGGCGATCCAGAACGTCATCCCGACCACCTTCTTCAAGACCACCATCTATGCCGCGCCGATCCTCGGCATCATCGGCGCGATCTTCATCTTCGCCTCGAGCTACGCCTATCTCGAATGGGTCCGGCGGCGCGCCGTGGCCAAGGGGCTCGGCTATTCCGGCGCCTGCCAGCTGCGCGAAGAGCCCGCGACGCTCGCCAACGACAGCCTGGTCAATCCGTGGGTGGCGGTCAGCCCGCTGGTTCTGGTCGGCGTGCTCAACTACGTCTTCACCAAGATGCTGCCGGTCTGGTATCCGGCGGAAATCAACGTGACGATGAACGCCATCACCAAGCCGTTCGTGGTCAAGCTGAGCAGCATGCTCGGCCTGTGGTCGGTCGAAATCTCGCTGACCATCGCGATCATCCTGGTCTGCATCATCTCCTTCAAGACCATCAAGGAGAAGTTCGCCGGCGGCAGCTACGCCGCGGTGCAGGGGGCGCTGCTCGCCACCATGAACACCGCGACCGAGTACGGTTACGGCGCGGTGATCGCCGCGCTGCCGGGCTTCATCGTGATCCGCGACGCGCTGACCTCGATCCCCAACCCGCTGCTCAACGAAGCGATCACCATCAACGTGCTGGCCGGCATCGTCGGTTCGGCTTCGGGCGGCATGGGCATCGCGCTCGCCGCCATGGCCGACAGCTTCGTCGCCGCCGCCAACGCCGCCCACATCCCGCTCGAAGTGCTGCACCGCGTCGCCTCGATGGCCAGCGGCGGCATGGATTCGCTCCCGCACAACGGCGCCGTGATCACCATCATGATGGCCTGCGGCCTCACCCATCGGGAAGCCTATCCGCACATCTTCGCGGTCGTCTGCTGCAAGACGGTCGCCGCCTTCGCGATCATCGCCGTCTACTACATGACCGGTCTGGTCTGAGACGAGCGAATACTCCTCCAAAACTCTAGTTGGACATGAAGCCATGAGCAAACTCGTCATCACTGCCGCGATCACCGGGGGCGTCCACGTTCCCAGTCTGTCGCCCCACTTCCCCTACCTGCCCGACATGGTGATCGAGCAGGCCGTGGGGGCCGCCGAGGCCGGCGCCGCCGTCCTCCACATCCATGCCCGCAATCCGGTCGACGGCCGTCCGTCGAGCGACATCGGGGTGTTCCGCGACATCGCCGCGGCGATCCAGTCCCGGTGCGACGCGGCGCTGTGCATCACCACCGGCGGCGGCCTCGGCATGACCCCCGAGGAGCGCGTCAGGCCGATCGGCATCCTGCGGCCGGAACTCGCCTCGCTCAACGCCGGCTCGATGAACTTCGCGATCCATCGCCTCGCCGACAAGATCACCGCGCCGAAGTTCGATTGGGAACTGCCCTATCTGCGCTCCACCGAAGACCTGATCTTCCCGAACACCTTCCGCAGCATGGGGGCCTTCACCGAGGCGATGCAGGCGGTCGGCACCAAGCCGGAGCTCGAGATCTACGACGTCGGCATGATCAACAACGTCAAGTATCTGATCGATACCGGCGTGCTCAAGGCGCCGGTCTATCTGCAGTTCGTGATGGGCATCCTCGGCGGCATCCCGGCGGCGCCCGAGAATCTGCTGTTCATGGTCGAGACGGCGCGCAAGCAGATCGGTCCCGAGAACTTCGTGTGGTCGTGTTGTGCGGCCGGCAAGGCGCAGATGGCGACCGTGCTGCTCGCCATGACCATGGGCGGCAACGTCCGGGTCGGGCTCGAAGACAACCTCTACATGGGTCCCGGCCGGCTCGCCAAGAGCAGCGCCGAGCAGGTCGAAAAGGTGGTCCGCATCGCCCACGAGCTCAGCTACGAGATCGCCACACCGGACGAGGCGCGGGCGATCCTCGGCCTGAAGGGAAACACGAAGGTCGGTTGGGCCGAAGCGGCCTGACGCCGGCCGGCGACACGTTCGGGCCGTGCCCCTTCCCTTCGGTTCGGACGTGTCGCCGTCTTTTTCGGTCGGCGACCGCGAAGAAGAGCCCGTTCGCGCCCCCGCGAGCGGGCCTCGGCGGATGTGCCGTTCGTCGTCGGGCCCTGGGGGAGCTGGTCGGCGGATCTCGATCCGGTGCTCCGCCTGGTGATCGCCGGCCGCACCGTCGCGAGCGCGCCGTGGCTCGCCGATCCCTCGATCGCATTCGGGATGTCGATGGGCCTCGCCGGGGTGACGTCGATGACGCCCCGCACGGGCGATCGTCCGCGGCGGTGATCCTCGGTCGTGATCTGCGGGCGCCGAGGCCCTCGCGAGGGCCGAGCCCGAACGCCGCGTGCCGATGGCTGCGGCCGACGCCGTCCCGCCGCGTGCCGATCAGGCGCTTTCGACGCGCTG
Organism: Siculibacillus lacustris; assembly: GCF_004328075.1. GTDB lineage: Bacteria > Pseudomonadota > Alphaproteobacteria > Rhizobiales > Ancalomicrobiaceae > Siculibacillus > Siculibacillus lacustris. The sequence goes on from NZ_SJFN01000015.1 coordinate 9,973, forward strand.
CGGAGCTCGCGACCTCCGGCCTCCGCATCGCCCGCCGGCGTCGTCCCGCGCGGGGCCGTTGGCATCAGCCCACCGGCGGCCGAACCCGAGGCCCGGCGCGCCTCCCACGCGCCCACCGTCGGACAGCTCCGCCGACGCGGCACCTCTGCACTGCCGGCCGGGGCGGCTTCGGTTCTTGAACACACGACTTCAAAGACATACATGGGGAGGGCATCACCTCGACGCGAGGACGTGAATTCGCTCGCATTCCCGCTTTTTCGTGAAGGCGCCGCCGACCGTGGCAGATCGACCGCGAGCCGCCGGCCCCCCGGACCCTCAGCCCATGTACGATTCCCTCCCTTCGGTCGACGTCTCCAGCCTCCAGGAGAGGGTCTATCAGAGCTTGCGCCAAGCCCTGCTGAGCGGACATTTCAAGCCCGGCGACATTCTGTCGATCCGCAAGCTCGCCGAATCGCTCGGCACCAGTGCGATGCCGGTGCGCGAAGCGTTGAAGCGCCTGATGGCCGAGAAGGTCCTCGTCCAGTCGCCCAACCGCCAGATCCGAGTGACGCCGTTCGACCCGCGGCTGCACGAGGAATTCGTGCGGATCCGCATGCGGCTCGAGGGCTATGCCGCCGAACGGGCGGCGCTGATGCGCGACCCCGTGGTGATCCCCCGCCTCGAGGTGCTGAACGTCGAGATGATCGAGGCCGCCCTGGCCTCTCAGAGCGACGCGGCGCTGGAAGCCAATCAGAAGTTCCACTTCGAGATCTACCGGGCCACCGGCTATCCGCAGCTGGTCGACATCCTGGAGAACCTGTGGTTGCGGACCGGTCCGTTCCTGGCGACGATCGGCGAGCGGCCGGCCAATCTCCCGAAGTTCTTCGAAAACGGTTTCCAGTGTCACAAGCGGGCGATCGCCGCGATCCTGGCGCGCGACGGCAAGGCGGCGCGGCACGCCATCGCCCTCGACATCCGCGCCGGGACGCTGTTCCTGCGCAAGAACTACGATCCGCTCAGGCCGTCGCGCTCACCGGTCGGCAGTCCCTTCGAGTCGTTCGAGGGATCCCGATCGCTCTGAGCCGCGGATCGCGGCCGGCGGCGACCGGAAGGACTCGAAGATCAGCCCGCGCAGCCAGCGATGGCCGAAATCGGCGTCCATGCGCGGATGCCAGATCTGCGAGACGACGATCTCGGGGGTGGCCACCGGCAGTTCGAACAGGGCGATGCGCCCGCCGAGATCGGCCGGGCTGAACGAGCGCGGCACCATGCCGATCAGATCGGACTCCGCTGCCACCGCCACCACAGCCGGAAAACTCGGCACCACGACACGAACCACCCGCGAAAGCCCGAGTGCGGCGAGCGCCGGGTCGACGCCGCCGACGAACTGCCGGCGCCGCGAGGCGACCACGTGCCCCCAGGCCACGAAGTGCTCGGCGGTGAGGGGATCGGCCGTCAACAACGGATGCCCCGCCCGCACGATCCCGACGAACCGGTCGCGAAACAGCGTCTGGGCGCGCAACTCCGCGCCGTCGCCGGCGACGACCCCGATGTCGAGGTCGATCGTCCCGTCGCGCAGCGACTGGATCTCCTTGTCCGGCTTGGCGACGAAGCGCAGCCGCACGCCGGGTGCGGCGGCCATCACCGCGGCCGCGAGGCGCGCCGCATGCAGTTGCACGAAGGCCTCGTTGGTGCGGAGGGTGAAGTCGCGCTTCAAGGTGCGGATGTCGAGTTGCGGCGGTGGCGAGAGGACGGCGCGGACGGCGATGGTCAGCGATCGCACCTCCTCGGCGATCGCCTCGGCCCGGGGCGTCGCCACCAGGGCGCGTCCGGCCGGAACCAGCAGGGGATCGCCGGTCGCCGCGCGCAGCCGTGCCAGGGTGCGGCTCATCGCCGAAGTGCTCAGCCCGAGTTTGCGCGCCGCCGCCGACACGGAGCGGTCGCGCAGCAGCGCGTCGAGGGCGACCAGCAGGTTGAGGTCGAGATCGGGCATGCGTTCTCCCTAACGAGGAGAGGCGTTCGGTGCAATGGTGATTTGATTTCGTTGCGTCTGGCGCGGGGTTCGGGGCCCGGCTATCGATGAACCACGCCAACTCGCGAGGTCTCCCCGATGTCCGTCCCGTCCGCCCCGATCCCGTCCGACGACGGTCTGCCGACCCCGCGACGATACCTGGCGATCGGCGTGCTGCTGATGTCGCTGGTGCTCGTCGTGCTCGACGGGGCGATCGCCAACATCGCACTCCCCACCATCGCCGCCTCTTACGGGGCCGCGGCCGGCGACACCGTATGGGTGGTGTCGAGCTATCAGCTCGCGGTGCTCGTGGCGCTGCTGCCCTGCGGGGCGCTCGGCGAGATGTTCGGCCCGCGGCGGGTGTTTCTGACCGGGGTCGCGGTGTTCACCCTGGGTTCGGCGGCCTGTGCCTTCGCCGGCAGCCTGCCGGTTCTGGTGGCGGCGCGGTTCGCGCAAGGGCTCGGCGGCGGCGCGATCATGGGGCTGGTGGCGATGAATCTGCGCTCCGCCGTGCCGCAACGGCTGCTCGGCACCATCATCGGCTTCAACGCCATGGCGATCGCGATCTCGTCGGCCGCCGGCCCGGGTCTCGCCGGGGCGATCCTGGCGGTGGCGTCCTGGCCCTGGCTGTTCGCGGTCAACATCCCGATCGGCATCGCGATCCTCGCCGGTGGCCGCCTGCTCGCGCGGATGCCGGGCGTGAAACGGCCCTTCAGTCTCGTGGTGCTGGTCGCCAATACGCTGATGTTCGTCCTGTTCTTTTCGGGTGCCGAGCGGATGGCGAGCGATCCGGGGATCGGCGCGGTGCTGATCGGCGCCTCGGGCCTGTGCCTCGTCACGCTGCTCCGCCTCGAACGCCGCAGCGCCACGCCCTTGATCCCGACCGATCTCCTCGCCGAACCGGCCTTCCGGGTGGCGGTGATCGCCTCGATCGCCTGTTTCACCGGCCAGATGCTGAGCTATGTCGCGCTGCCCTTCTATCTGCAGCACAACCTCGACATGACCCCGGTGCGGGCCGGGCTCTACATGATGCCGTGGCCGGCGGCGGTGATCGTCGTGGCGCCGATCGCCGGACGGTTGGCCGATCGGGTCAAGACGGCGTGGCTGTGCGCCGCCGGCGGCGGCCTCTTGGCCCTCGGTCTGGCGATCGTCGCCCTGTGCCCACGCGATCCGAGCGGCGTGACCTTCGTGATCGGCGCGGTGATCGCCGGCAGCGGTTTCGGCCTGTTCCAGACCCCCAACAATCGCCTGCTGCTGCTCTCCGCGCCCAAGGCGCGCAGCGGTGCGGCGGGGGCGATGCAGGGCACGGCGCGTCTGCTCGGCCAGACCTTCGGGGCGATCTCGATGTCGATCCTGTTCGCGATCGTACCGGCGGCCGCGGCGCCCGAGATCGCGCTGCTGCTGGCCGGTGCCTGCGCGGTGGTCGCCAGCCTCGTCAGCCTCCGCCGGGCGCGCTGGGAAGTGGTGGGGTAGCGCCCTGACGGGGCCTTCGCCGGCCGCGGTCGGCAGGGGCGGTTTCTCCCGGCCCCGTTCCGACGGCGAGGATCGAGGCCGCGAGGAGCGGAACGGCGGCGCTGCGAAGCGGCGCGATGGTGGAAATCCATGCTCGAGAATTCATCAGGCGATCGTCCGTGAGGCACGGCGGCGCATTTGTCGCGCCGTCGCATGCGAGCCTTCGTCCGCGAATTCGCCCGATCGCCAGGGATCCGCCGCGGCGGCGGCGATTGGCGCGGCAGTTGCACAGACGGCGAAGGTCTCGACGATCCCTCGGATCCGGGGAGGGGACCGGCGGGATGTCGGATGATCGATCGGTACGGAGCCTTCGTGGATCCAGAGTTCCGCCTCGCCGGGTCCGGCGAGGGCGCGCTGGTGGGATCGACCTTCGCCGTCAAGGATCTCTATGACATCGCCGGCCGCGTCACCGGCGCGGGCAACCCCGATTGGCGGCGCACGCACGCCCCCGCTTCCCTGACCGCGACGGCGGTCGAGACCCTGCGCACGGCCGGCGCGACGCTCACCGGCATCACCCACACCGACGAACTGGCCTTCAGCCTCAACGGCTGCAACCATCACTATGGAACGCCGATCAATCCGGCGGCGCCCGAGCGCATCCCCGGCGGCTCGTCGAGCGGTTCGGCGGTGGCGGTCGCCGGCGGGTTGGTCGATTTCGCGCTCGGCACCGATACCGGCGGCTCGGTGCGCGTGCCGGCGAGCCATTGCGGCATCTGGGGCATCCGCACCACGCATGGGCGGATCGACAAGGGCGGGCTGGTGCCGCTCGCCCCGAGCTTCGACACCATCGGCTGGTTCGCCCGTTCGCCGGCGCTGCTGGCGGCGGTCGGCGAGGTGCTGCTCTCCGCCGATAGCGAGGTGACCCCTGCCGCCAGCGGCTTCTTCGTCGCCGAGGACTGCCTCGCCGAGGCCGATCCGGCGGTGCGGGCCGCCTTCGAGGCCTGCGTCGCGACGCTCGCCGCGACCGTCGGGCCGATCGAGCGGGCGCCGCTGCTGCCGCTGTCGGTCGACGCGGCGTTCGATGCCAACCGGGTGCTGATGGTCGCCGAAGCGGCGCACACCCATCGCGCTTGGATCGAGGCGACCCGGCCGACCTTCGGTCCCGGGGTGGCGGAGCGTTTCGCCGCGGCGCTGGCTCGGTCCGACGACGACGTGCCGGCGGCGACCGAGCGGCGCGCCGCGATCGCCGCGCATCTGCGAAGGCTGCTCGCGGGCGGCCGGGTCGCTCTTCTGCCGACCGTTCCGGCGCCGCCGCCGCGCCGCGATGCCGCGGTCGCCGACCTCGAAGCCTATCGTTTCCGCGCCCAACGGCTGACCGCGCCCGCCGGACTGGCCGGGGCGCCGCAGATCAGCGTGCCGGCGCTGGCCGTCGACGGTGTGCCGATCGCCCTCGGTCTCCTCGCCGCGCCGGGCGCGGACCGCCTGCTGCTGGCGACCGCCGCGCGCGTCGCCGCCGCCCTTTCGCTCACCCCCTTCACCGACACCCACCCTCGACTGGACAGGAGCCCCCGATGAAGCTCGGAATTCCCACGAAGCTGGTTCTCGCCGCCGCACTGATGTCGGCCGCCACCGCCGTCCAGGCGCAGGGCATCCTGCGCATCGGCATGACGGCCACCGACATTCCGCTGACCCACGGGTCGCCCGACAACGGCTTCGAAGGCTTCCGTTTCTCCGGCTACACGATGTACGACGCGCTGGTGAACTGGGACCTGTCGTCGGCGGACAAGCCGTCGGTGATCAAGCCCGGCCTGGCGCTCGGCTGGACCGCCGACCCGGCCGATCCGACCAAGTGGACCTTCAAGCTGCGCGGCGACGCCAAGTTCCATGACGGCTCGGCGTTCAATGCCGATGCGGTGGTGTGGAACTTCGACAAGCTCCTGAACAAGGACGCGCCGCAGTTCGATGCCCGTCAGGCCTCGCTGGTTGGCTTCCGCATCGCCTCGGTCGCCTCCTACAAGGCGGTCGATGCCGAGACCGTCGAGATCAAGACCAAGGCGCCGGATTCGTTCCTGCCCTATCAGCTGTCGTTCATTCTGTTGGCCAGCCCCGCGCAGTTCGAGAAGGTCGGCCGCGACTGGTCGAAGTTCGCGGCGCAGCCCTCGGGTACCGGGCCGTTCAAGCTCGACAAGCTGGTGCCGCACGAGCGGGCGGTTCTGATCCCCAACAAGGACTATTGGGACAAGACCCGGGTCGCCAAGCTCGATCGGCTGGAACTGATCCCGATGCCGGAAGCCAACACCCGCACCGCGGCGCTGCTGTCCGGTCAGGTCGACTTCATCGAAGCGCCGCCGCCGGACACCATTCCGCGGCTGAAGTCTTCGGGCATGACGATCACCGCCAACCCCTATCCGCACATCTGGTCGTACCATCTGAGCCGGCTGCCCGACAGCCCGTGGAACGACATCCGGGTGCGCAAGGCGGCCAATCTGGCGGTCGATCGCGAGGGCATCAAGGAGTTGCTCGGCGGCTACGCCGTGCCGGCGTCCGGCCATCTGCTGCCGAGCAGCCCGTGGACCGGCAAGTCAAGCTTCGTGGTCAAATACGACCTCGAAGCGGCCAAGAAGCTGATGGCGGAAGCCGGCTACGGCCCGACCAAGCGGATCAAGACCAAGATCCTGATCTCGGCCTCCGGCTCCGGCCAGATGCAGCCCCTGCCGATGAACGAGTTCATTCAGGAGAACCTGAAGGAGATCGGCATCGACATCGAGTTCGACGTGGTCGACTTCACCACCCTGACCAACCGCTGGCGGGCCGGGGCCAAGGCCGACCAGAACGTCGGGATCACCGGCCTGAACTATTCCTACGCGATCGTCGATCCGTTCAACGCGCTGGTCCGCTACGTCAAGAGCGACCTGCACGCCCCCAACGGCGTCAACTGGGGCTTCTACTCGTCGCCGGAGATGGATGCGCTGGTCGCCAAGGCCCAGAACACCTTCGATCCCGCCGGGCAGAACGAGATCCTCGGCCAGATCCACGCCAAGATGGTCGACGAAGCGCTGTTCCTGTGGGTGGTCCACGACGTGGCGCCGCGCGCCATGACCGCCAAGGTCAAGGGCTTCGTCCAGCCGCAGAACTGGTTCCTCGACCTGACCACCGTCAGCGTCCAGTAACCGCGACCGGATCTCGGCCGGGGTCGCGGGCTCGTGCCCGACCCCGGCCGGGGTCGACCGGGGCGTCGCATCGGGGGGCGGAGACAGCATGCTCAGTTACATCGTCCGACGGGTTCTCTACGCCGTCCCGATCGCCGTGGGCGTGACGCTCCTGGTGTTCGCGCTGCTGCACATGGCGCCGGGCGATCCGGTCAATGCGGTCGCCGGCCCCGACGCGCCGGCCGACGTGGTCGAAGCGCTGCGGCGGGCCTACGGCTTCGACAAGCCGCTGCCCTATCAATATCTGCTCTATCTCGGCCGGGTGGTCGGCGGCGATCTCGGCGTATCGGTGGCCACCGGCCGGGCGGTCGCCGGCGAACTGGCGCAGGCCTTCGCCAATACGCTGGTGCTGGCGCTCGGCGCGGCGGTGGTCGGCTTCGTCGCCGGCATCGCGCTCGGCGGCGTCGCCGGCTGGCACAAGGGCACGGTGGTCGACCACCTCGCCACCGTCGTCTCGCTGATCGGCGTCAGCGTGCCCCATTACTGGCTCGGCATGGTGATGGTCATCCTGATGGCGGTCGAGCTGAACTGGCTGCCGGCGATGGGCATGGCCTCGGGCGACGCGCCGCTGTTCGGGCTCGAGCAGGTCCGCCACATGCTGCTGCCGGTGCTGACCATGGCGGTGATCCCGACCGGCATCGTCGCCCGCTCGGTCCGAGCGGCGGTCGGGGAGACGCTCGAGCGCGAATTCGTCCAGGCGCTGAAGGCCAAGGGGATGCGCCGCGGCGCGGTGATGCGGCACGTGGTGCGCAACGTCTCGCCGACGATCATCGCCGTGCTCGGCCTGCAGTTCGGCTACCTGCTCGGCGGATCGATCCTGATCGAGACGGTGTTCTCCTGGCCGGGCACCGGCTTTCTGCTCAACGAAGCGATCTTCAAGCGCGATCTGCCGGTGCTCCAGGGCATCATCCTGATGCTCGCGCTGTTCTTCGTCCTTCTGAACCTGGTGGTCGACGTCGCCCAGGCGGCGCTCGATCCGCGCATGCGGCGCACCTGACCGCGCGGCCCCGGAGCGAACCCTTGGACACCACGGCCCTTCCCCGGATCCCTCCGGACCAAGTCAAAGTCAGCCGCTCGCCGGGCTATTGGGCCACGGTCGGGCGGCGGATCCTCGCCGATCGGGTGACCCTGGTCTGCCTCGTGCTCCTGGCGACGATCGCGCTGGCCGCGGTGTTCGCCGATGTCCTGGCGCCGCTCGATCCCTTGAAGACCAGCATGGCCAAGCGCTTGCGGCCGATCGGCACGCCGGGCTTTCCCCTCGGCACCGACGAGCTCGGCCGGGACATCCTGTCGCGCCTGCTCTATGGCGGCCGCATGTCGCTGCTGATGGGGTCGTGGCCGGTGGCCAATGCCCTGGTGATCGGCGGCACGCTGGGGATCGTCGCCGGCTTCTTCGGCGGGCGCCTCAACATGGTGATCATGCGCACCGTCGACGTGTTCTACGCCTTCCCCTCGGTGCTGCTCGCCGTGGCGATCTCCGGGGCGCTCGGCTCGGGCATGAAGAACGCCATCGTGGCGCTGACCATCGTCTTCGTGCCGCCCCTGGTGCGCATCGCCGAGACCGTCACCACCCAGGTCCGCAACCTCGATTTCGTCGAGGCGGCGCGGGCCTCCGGCGCCGGCAGCCCGACGATCATAAGGGTGCACCTGCTGCCCAACGTGATGGGGGCGATCGTCGTCTATGCCTCGGGCCTGTTCAGCGTCAGCATCATCCTCGCCTCGGGGCTCAGCTTCCTCGGCCTCGGGGTCGAGCCGCCGCAGGCCGAATGGGGGTTGATGCTCAACACCTTGCGTCAGGCGATCTATGTCCAGCCGTGGGTGGCGATCCTGCCGGGGATGATGATCTTCGTCACCTCGATCTGCTGCAATCTGGCGAGCGACGGGCTGCGCGCGGCGATGGAGATCAAGCAATGACCGTCGTCCACACCCTGCCGCCGGCGCCCGACGTCGGCGGGCCGGCCGAGCCGCTGCTCAAGGTCGAAGGCCTGACCAAGCATTTCCCGGTGCGCGGCACCGGCTTCTTCGCGCCGAAGCTGGTCGCCCGGGCGGTCGACGGCATCACCTTCTCGATCGCCAAGGGCGAGACGCTGGGGGTGGTCGGCGAATCCGGCTGCGGCAAGTCGACCACGGCGCGGCTGCTGATGCGGCTGATCGAGCCGGATTCCGGCAGCATGATCTTCGACGGCGAGCTGGTCGGGGGCGAGCTCTCGCTGCGCGACCTGCGGCGGCGGATGCAGATGGTGTTCCAGGATTCCTATGCCTCGCTCAATCCGCGCCTGACCATCGCCGACAGTCTGGCCTTCGCCCCCGTGGTCCACGGCATCCCGCACGGGGAAGCGATGGCCGCGGCCGCCGATCTGCTCGAACAGGTCGGGCTCGATTCGGCGACGGTGCTCGGCCGCTATCCGCATCAGCTGTCCGGGGGGCAGCGCCAGCGGATCAACATCGCCCGCGCCCTGGCGCTGCACCCGCGGTTGGTGATCCTCGACGAGGCGGTGTCGGCGCTCGACAAGTCGGTCGAGGCGCAGGTGCTCAACCTGCTGGTCGATCTGAAGCGCAGCTTCGATCTGACCTACATCTTCATTTCGCACGACCTCAACGTCGTCCATTACATCGCCGACCGGGCGATGGTGATGTATCTCGGCAAGATCGTCGAACTGGGGCCGGTCGACCGGATCTATGCCGCGCCGGCCCATCCCTATACGCGGGCGCTGTTCTCGGCACGGCTGTCGAGCGATCCGGAGCGCCGCACCGTGGCGGTGGCGATCGAAGGCGATCCGCCGAACCCGATCAACCCGCCGTCCGGTTGCCGCTTCCGCACCCGCTGCCCGATGGCGGCGGAAGTCTGCGCGGCGCACGAGCCGGCGGCGATCGATCTCGGCTTCGGCCATTCGGTCGCCTGCCACCTGCATGATCCGGCCTCCGGCCACGCGGAGGCGCGCGCCCATGTCTGACCCGACGCCCTTGCTCTCGGTCACCGGACTGAACGTCGCCTTCCAGACCCCGCGTGGCACCGCCCAGGCGGTCAACGGCATCGACTTCACCCTCGCGCGCGGCGAGGTCCTCTGCCTCCTCGGCGAGTCGGGGTCGGGCAAGAGCGTGACCTTGCGCGCCCTGATGCGTCTCCTGCCCGAGCAGCGCAGCCGGATTTCCGGGCGGGTGACGATCGCCGGCGAGGACCTCTACGGGCTGCCGGAACGCCGGGTCGAGGACCTGCGCGGCAAGGTCGTGTCGATGGTGTTCCAGGAGCCGATGCTGGCGCTCGATCCGGTCTATACGATCGGCGCGCAGATCGCCGAGACGATCGTCCGCCACGAGCGGGTGTCGAAGGCCGAAGCGGGCCGGCGGGCGCTCGAACTCCTGGAGAAGGTCCAGATTCCCTCGGCCAAGCGGCGGCTCGAGGCCTATCCCCACGAGATGTCGGGCGGCATGCGGCAGCGGGCGATGATCGCCCTGGCGCTCGCCTGCAATCCGGCGATCCTGCTCGCCGACGAGCCGACCACGGCGCTCGACGCCACGGTGCAGATGCAGGTGCTGCTGCTTCTGCGCCGCCTGCAGGCCGAGACCGGCATGGCGGTGATCATGGTGACCCACGACATCGGCGTCGCGGCGGAGACCGCCGACCGGGTGGCGGTGATGTATGCCGGCCGGATCGTCGAGCAGGGCACCGCGGCGCAAGTGTTGAAGACGCCGCAGCACCCCTATGCGACGGGGCTGTTCGCCTCGACCGTGCATGCCGGGCTCAAGGACCGGCGGCTCGACGCGATCCCCGGCGCGCCGCCGGATCTGACCGCGTTGCCGCCCGGCTGTGCCTTCGCCCCGCGCTGCGCCCGCCGGCGGGAGGCCTGCGACGTGGGCCAGCCGCCGAAGATCCGGATGGCCGACGCGCGTGAGGTGCTGTGCGTCGACGCGGTGGCGGCGGGCTGAGCGCGCGGGGAGGGGGCGGTCGCGGGGTGGGCTCCGCCGGTGTCGCGTCGCCGAGCCCGTGGTCCGGCGTCCTGCCGGAATTGCAGCGAGCTGCTCAATTCGGCGCCATTTCTGATCGTTCGAGCGGTTAGCGGCCGCCGGTGTCCTACGAAAGATGGTTGAAAACAAATCTTAAAACGGCGAATTTCGGCCTGTATGCAAAATGGTCTCCATGGCATGGGGCTTGCTGAGTGGGAGTACCCACCGCGATCGCTCCCGCGCCACCAGGACCTCGTCGATGCCCGTTTCCGTGCCCGTCTCTCTCGATCTCGCCTCTCTGCGCGCGGCCTATGCCGAAGGGTTCGATCCGCGCGATCTGATCGCCGCGGTGGCGGCGCGGATCGCCGCGCACGACGATCCGGCGCTGTTCCTGGCGCGGCCGAGCGCCGAGGCGTTGGCGGCGCGGGCGGCGTCGCTCGCCGGGCTCGATGCCGAGGCGCGGGCCGCGCTGCCGCTCTACGGCGTGCCCTTCGTGGTCAAGGACAACATCGACGTGGCGGGGCTGGCCACCACCGCCGCCTGTCCGGCCTTTGCCCGCATGCCGCCGGCGAGCGCCACGGTGGTGGCGCGGCTCGAGGCGGCGGGGGCGATCGTCGTCGGCAAGGCCAATCTCGACCAGTTCGCCACCGGTCTGGTCGGGGTGCGCTCCCCCTACGGCACGCCGCGCAATGCATTCGACGCGAGGCTCATCCCGGGCGGATCGTCGTCGGGCTCGGCGACTTCGGTGGCGGCGGGGCTGGCGGCCTTTTCGCTCGGCACCGATACCGCCGGGTCGGGGCGGGTACCGGCCGGGCTCGGCAATCTGGTCGGGCTGAAGCCGACGTTGGGGTTGATCTCGACCAGCGGCGTGGTGCCGGCCTGTCGCACCCTCGATTGCGTGTCGATCTTCGCGCTGACCACCGACGACGCCTTCGCGGTGCTGGAGGTCGCGGCCGGCTGGGACGCGACCGACGCCTTCTCGCGGCGGATCCCCCTCGGGCGGGTCGGGCCGCGCCCGGCGGTGGTGCGGGTCGGGGTGCCGCAGCCGCGCGACCGCCGGTTCTTCGGCGACGTCGCCGGGGCGGCGGCCTTCACGGATGCGCTCGACGGGCTCGCGGCCCAGGGCTTCACGCTCACCGAGATCGATTTCGAGCCGTTGTTCGCGGTCGCCCGGATGCTCTACGAGGGGCCGTGGGTGGCCGAGCGGATGGCGGCGATCGAGGACTTCCTGACGGCGCAGCCGGAGGCGCTCCATCCGGTCACCCGGACGATCATCGAGGGTGCGCGCGGCCGCACCGCCGTCGAGGCCTTCCGCGCGACCTACCGGCTGGCGGAAGCCGCGCGCGCGGCGGAGGGCCTGTGGCGCGACGTCGACATCCTGGTGGTGCCGACGGTGCCGCGGGCCTGGACGGTGGACGAGGTCGAAGCCGATCCGATCACCACCAATTCGGCGCTCGGCACCTACACCAATTTCGTCAATCTGCTCGGCCTGTCGGCGCTGGCGGTGCCGGTGGCGATCCGCGCCGACGGCGTGCCGGCGGGGATCACGCTGATCGGTCCGGGCGGCGGCGACGCGGCGTTGGCCGGGCTCGGGCGGTCGATCGAGGCGGCCTTCGCGCCGCCGCTCGGGGCGACCGGGGTGGCGCGGCCGCCGCTCGTGCCGGTCGTGGCCGCGCCGCAGGGCGACGAGATCGGTCTGGTGGTGGTCGGCGGCCATCTCTCGGGGATGGCGCTCAATCACGAACTGACGGCGCTCGGGGCGCGATACTTGCGCGCGGTCACCACCGCGCCGGTCTATCGGCTGCATGCGCTGGCCGGCGGGCCGCCGTTCCGGCCGGGGATGGTGCGGGTGGCGCAAGGCGGCGCGGCGATCGCTGCCGAGGTCTGGGCACTGAGCCCGGCGGCCTTCGGGCGTTTCGTTGCCGGCATCCCGGCGCCCCTCGGGATCGGCACGGTGGAGCTCGCCGACGGCGCGCGGGTCAAGGGCTTCCTGTGCGAAGCGGCGGGGCTCGACGGCGCAGAGGACATCACCGCGTCGGGCGGCTGGCGGGCGCACATGGCGGCGCGGCGCTGAGGAGGGGTCAGTGGCGGTCGCGCAGGATGCCGTAGGAATGGCGCGAGGACTCGAGATGCGCCCGCATCTCGCGCGCCGCGGCTTCGCGATCGCCGCGCAGCATCGCCTGGACGACGCGGTCGTGTTCGCCGTGGCTGACCGCCAGACGGCCGAGGTTGTGGAATTGGGCGCGGCGGAAGGCATTGACCCGGCGGCGCACGCCGAGCACCGTTTCGGCCAAGAAGCCGTTGTGGGTGGCGGCGTAGACGAAGGTGTGGAAGCGGTCGTTGGCGGCGGTGTAGCCGGCGAGATCGCCGATCCGCACCAGCTCGGCGGCGGCGATGTGCATGTCGTCGAGGGCGGTGCGCTCGATCGCGGTCATGGCGGTGGCGGCGAGGCCGGCGCACAGCGCTTCGAATTCGGCCATCACCGTGAACATCTGATCGAGCCGGGCGGCGTCGACCTCGGCGACCACGGCGCCGCGGTGGGGGCGGCTCTCGACCAGTCCCATCGCGGTGAGCTCGCGCAGGGCCTCGCGCACCGGGGTGCGCGACACGCCGAAACGTTCGGCGAGCTGGGTCTCGTCGAGGGCGGTGCCGGGGGCGAGTCGGGCGCAGGCGATGTCGTCGGCGAGTTCGGTGCGCAGGCGTTCGGTGTGGGTGATGCCGGCCCGGATGCGTGCGACCCGCGGTTGGGGCCGCGGCGCACCGTCGTCGCGACGGGCGGAACGGAAGGGGTCGCGCGTCCGGGGCATGCGTCCTCGCTGGGGCGGCTCGATTCGCCGCGCGGGGCGCGGCGGCAGGCTCCGGTTTGGCGGGCTTGCCGGGGGTTCGTCAAGTCCGTGTGGTGACGCTCCCCCCGGTCGGGGGACGCGCGGCGAGCGAAGAGAGGCGGGGTGATGGACGGGTCTCTACCGGTGATCGATCTGAGCGACCTCACCGCCGCGGCACCGGGGGCGCTCGAGCGGGTGGCGGCGGCGATCGGCCGCGCCGCCCGCGAGGTCGGGTTCTTCTGGGTGACCGGTCACGGGGTGTCGCCGGCGGTGAGCGCCGCGGCCTTCGCGGCCTCCGAGGCCTTCTTCGCGCTGCCGCGGGCGCAGAAGGCGGCACTGGCGATCGACCGGGTCGGCGCCAACCGCGGCTATGTCGGGGAGGGGGCGGAGTCCCTCGATCCGAGCCGGCCGCCGGACCTCAAGGAGGCGTTCAACATCGGCTTCGATCTTCCCGAGGGCGATCCCGAGCGGTTCGACGCCGCCGGCCAGCGCGGGGTCAACGCCTGGCCCGAACTCGCCGGTTTCCGGCCGGCGGTCGAGGCCTATTTCGCGGCGGTGCTGGCGCTCGGTCGGCGGCTGCATCGGGCGATCGCCCTCGATCTCGGAGCCGATCCGGAGTTCTTCGCCGACAAGCTCGACCGGCCGATGGCGACGCTCAGGCTGCTGCATTATCCGCCGCGTCCGGCGGCGATGGCGCCGGGGCGGCTCGGCGCCGGTGCGCACACCGACTACGGCAACCTCACCCTGCTCGCCACCGACGCGGTCGGCGGGCTCGAGGTGCGGCGGCGCGACGGGGTGTGGGTGGCGGCGCCGCCGATGCCCGGGGCCTTCGTGGTCAACATCGGCGACTGCCTGATGCGCTGGTCGAACGACGTCTATGTCTCGACGCCGCACCGGGTGGTCAATCCCGAGGGCCGCGAGCGCTGGTCGATCGCCTTCTTCCTCGATCCCAATCCGGAGGCGGTGGTGACGGCGCTGCCGGGCTGCGTGGCGCCGGGCGAGGCGCCGCGCCATCCGCCGATCACGGCGGCGGCGCATCTCGCCGCCCGCCTGGCCGCGACCTACGGCGGCGCCTGAGCGGGGCGGCTGCCCATCTTGCATACAATGATGCAGAAATATGCACATTAATGCGGCTTGGACGTAAACTGCATCCGATACGAGCGGCGCCGCCCGCCGCCCGGGCCTCGAGATACGGGTTCATCCTTAGGAGGCAAGCCTCTGCCGGCAGGGCGAAAACCGCTCTCGGCGCCGAAGTTCCGTCGGGACGTCAGGGGTTTGGCACAGGGCTTGCGACGAGGAAGGGAGTTCCCGTGCTCTTGCATACAACGCCGGGCCCGACCGACTCGAAGGGATCGTTCCATGACCAAGTTCACCCTCTCCCGCCGCAGCCTCCTGAAGTCCGCCGCCGCCGGCCTGGTCACCGCGCCGGTGTTCGGGATCGAGCGGGCCGCCGCCGCCGGCCTGACCATCGGCATCATCTACGTCGGCCCGCGTGACGACTACGGCTGGAACCAGGCCCATGCGGTCGCCGCCAAGGCGCTGAAGCTGGTGCCCGGCGTCACCGTGGTCGAAGAGGAGAACGTGCCGGAGACCATCGCCGTCCAGAAGACCATGGAATCGATGATCCAGCTCGACGGCGCCAAGCTGATCTTCGCCACCTCCTTCGGTTACTTCGACCCGCACATGGTCGAAATGGCCAAGAAGTTCCCGCAGGTCGAGTTCCGGCATGCGATCGGCCTGTGGCAGAAGGACAAGCACCCGTCGAACGCCGGGTCGTACTACGCCTATCTCCATCAGGCCCATTACGTCGACGGCATCGCCGCGGGGCTCTCGACCAAGACCGGCAAGCTCGGCTTCATCGCCGCCAAGCCGATCTCCTCGGTGCTTTCGAACATCAACGCCTTCGCCATGGGCGTGCGCAAGGTCAACCCGACCGCCACCGTCCAGGTGATCTTCACCGGCGACTGGGCGCTGCCGGTGCGCGAGGCCGAAGCCGCCAATGCGCTGGCCGATTCCGGTTGCGACGTGCTGACCTGCCACGTCGACAGCCCCAAGGTGGTGGTCGAGACCGCCGAGAAGCGTGGCGTCAAGTCCTGCGGCCACAACGCCTCGCAAGCCTCGTTGGCGCCCAAGGGCTTCATCACCGGCGCCGAATACAAGTGGGAGACGGTCTACAAGTATTTCGCCGACCTGCTCGCCAAGGGCCAGAAGCTGCCGAACTTCGAGCGCGGCGGCTACGACAAGGACTATGTCCAGAACACCGCCTTCGGGGCGGGCGCGACCGAAGAGGCCAAGAAGGCGGCAGCCGCGGCGATCGCCGATCTCAAGGCCAACAAGCCCTATGTCTCCGGTCCGCTCAAGGACAACAAGGGCGTGGAAGTCCTGGCCGCCGGCAAGGTCGTCGACAATTACGACGTCTTCCTGGAGACCACCAACTACCTCGTCGAGGGCGTCGTCGGCTCGATGACCTGATCGCCCGTCTCCCGCCGCGGGCCTTCCGGCTCGCGGCGGCGTCCGCCCTCCGTCCCGACGCAGGAGATCCGAGACCTTGTCCGAGACAACCACGTCCCTGGAAGCCGGCGGCGGTGTCGGCGGATTGACCGTCGATCGTCTGGCCGGCCTGTTGCGGGCCGCCGAGGCGATCGTCATCCCGATCGGGGCCGTGGTGGTTTCGGCGGCGATCTTCTCGCTGTTCCTGCTGGCGCTCGGCAAGTCGCCGGTGACCTTCTTCGATCTCCTGTGGCGCGGCGGCTACGGCTCGGCCTTCTCCTGGCAGAACACCCTGGTCAGGACCGCGCCGCTGATCTTCACCGCGCTGTGCGTGGCCGTGCCGGCGCGGCTCGGGCTGGTGATCATCGGCGGCGAGGGGGCGCTGGTGCTCGGCGGCTTCGCCGCGGCGGTGGTGGCGCTGCCGCTCCTCGGCCATGCCCCGCCGTGGGTGGTGATGCCGGCGATGTTCCTCGCGGCGATGCTCGCCGGCTCGGTATGGATCGCCATCGTCGGGGCGTTGCGCCATCACCGCGGCGTCAACGAGACCATCGCCTCGCTGCTGATGTTCTATATCGCCGTGGCGATCCTCAACTTCTTCGTCGAGGGAGCGCTGCGCTCGCCGGTCGATCCCAACAAGCCGTCGACCACCCCGATCGGCCCGACCAACATGGTCGGCGAGATCCCCGGGCTCGGCGTCCATTGGGGCCTCGCCTTCGGCGTCGTCCTGGCGATCCTGTGTCACGTGCTGATGACCCGCACCACCTTCGGCTTCGCGGCGCGGGTGGCCGGCGGCAACGTCCGCGCGGCGCGGGCGCAAGGCCTGCCGGTCGGGCGGCTGATCGTGATCTCCTGTGCGCTCGCCGGGGCCTCGGCCGGCATCGCCGGCTATTTCGAGGTGGCGGCGATCCTCGGCAAGGCCAACGCGTCGCTGGCCGCCGGTTACGGCTTCACCGGCATCCTCGTCTCATTCCTGGCCCGTCACAATCCGCTGGCGATCCCGCCGGTGGCGGTGCTGTTCGGCGGGCTGGCGGCGGCCGGCGGGCTGATCCAGCGGCGGATGGGGCTGCCCGACGCCACCGTGCAGGTGCTGCAGGGGCTGATCTTCGTGGTGATCCTGATCTCGGAGACGCTCTACGGGCGCTTCGCGATCTTCGACCGGGAGGCCAAGCGATGAGCGACGATCCGTTCTTCACCGTCGCGGTGGCGATGTTCGCCGGGGCGATCCGCGTCTCGACGCCGTTCCTGTTCGTCAGTCTCGGCGAGTGCCTGACCGAGAAGTCCGGCCGCATCAACCTCGGCCTCGAGGGCACCCTCGTCTTCGGGGCGATGAGCGCCTATGCGATCTCCTATCTCTCCGGCAGTCCGTGGCTCGGCGTGGCGGCGGCGGGCTGCTCGGGGGCGGTGTTCGGAGCGCTGCACGGCTTCATCTGCAAGCTGCCCAAGGTCAACGACATCGCCATCGGCATCGCCCTGATGCTGTTCGGCTCGGGGCTCGCCTTCTTCTTCGGCAAGAGCTTCATCCAGCCGACCGCGCCGCGCCTGTCGGCGATCGACTTCGGATTTCTGACCTCCAATCCGCAGATGAAGGTGGCGCTGCAGATCAACCCCCTGTTCTTCGTCGGGCTGGTGGCGGCGCTGGCGTTGTGGTGGGCCTTGCGCAACACCCGCTTCGGCCTCGTGGTGCGGATGACCGGCGACAGCGCGGCCACCGCGCGAGCGATGGGCACCTCGGTCGATCTTGTGCGCTTCCTCGCCACCACCATCGGCGGCTTCTCGGCGGGAATCGGCGGCGCCTTCCTGTCGCTCTACTATCCCGGCTCGTGGAACGAAGGCCTGTCCTCGGGCCAGGGCCTGATGGCGGTGGCGCTGGTGATCTTCTCGCGCTGGAACCCGATCGCCTGCGTCGCCGCGGCGCTGCTGTTCGGGGCGGCCGGCGCGCTCGGGCCGGCGCTGCAGTCGGTCGGCATCTCCCAGGGCTACCACTTCTTCAACGCCGCGCCGCACATCCTGACGCTCGCCATCATGATCGCCTCGACCTCGCCGAAGCGCTCGCTGAAGGGCGCGCCGGGCGAATTGTCGATCACCAAGTGAGGGACAGTCGATGACCGCCGCGCCCCGCACCGTCGCCGCCGCGCCCTATCTCTGGCCCTTCGACGGCGACCTGCGCCCCGAGAACACCGCGCTGATCGTCATCGACATGCAGACCGATTTCTGCGGGGTCGGCGGCTATGTCGACACCATGGGCTACGACATCGCCCTGACCCGGGCGCCGATCGAACCGATCGCCCGGCTGCTCGACGCCTTCCGGGCCGGCGGTTTCACGGTGATCCACACCCGCGAGGGCCATCGCCCGGATCTCGCCGACCTGCCGGCCAACAAACGCTGGCGCTCGCGTCAGATCGGCGCCGGCATCGGCGATCCCGGACCCTGCGGGCGGATCCTGGTGCGCGGCGAACCGGGCTGGGAGATCATCCCGGAACTGGCGCCGCTGGCCGGCGAAGTGGTCCTCGACAAGCCGGGCAAGGGCTCGTTCTGCGCCACCGATCTCGAACTGATGCTCAGGCTCGCCGGCATCCGCAATCTGGTCTTGACCGGCATCACCACCGACGTCTGCGTCCACACCACCATGCGCGAGGCCAACGACCGCGGTTTCGAATGCCTCTTGGTCGAGGACGCCTGCGCCGCGACCAAACTCGCCAACCATCTGGCGGCGATCGACATGGTCAAGATGCAGGGCGGGGTGTTCGGCGCGGTCGCCACCTCCGCGGCGCTCCTGGAGGCGATCGGATGACGCGGCAGGCGCGGGTCCATCGGCTGTCGATGCGCGGCCCCGACGACGTCGCGCCGCTCGCCGCGGCGATCGCCGCGGGACGCGTCGTGCCGGGGGCGATCGTCGCGATCCTCGGCAAGACCGAGGGCAACGGCTGCGTCAACGACTTCACCCGCGCCTTCGCGGTCGCCTCTCTGCGGGCCGCACTCGCCCCTCATCTCGCGCCCGCGGCCCTCGGCGGCGTGGCGATGGTGATGTCGGGCGGCACCGAAGGGGCGCTCGCCCCGCACATGCTGGTGCTGGAGGCGATCGAGACCGACGCGCCGCCCGGTGCGATGCCGGCCCTGGCGATCGGCGCGGTGCGCACCCCGGCGCTGGCGGCGGCCGATCTCGGCGGCCCCCGCCAGATCGCGATGGTCGCCGACGGCGTCGCTGCGGCGATGGCCGCGGCGGGGATCGCCGATCCCGCCGACGTGCATTTCGTCCAGATCAAATGCCCGCTGTTGACCTCGGCGCGGATCGCCGCGGCGCGCGCCGCCGGTGAGAGCGTGGCGACCACCGACACGCTGAAGTCGATGGGCCTGTCGCGCGGCGCTTCGGCGCTCGGCGTGGCGGTGGCGCTCGGCGAGGTCGAGCGCGCGCGGGCCGCGGCGGCGCGGATCGGCGGCGACGTCGACCTGTGGTCGGCGCGGGCCAGCACCTCGGCCGGGGTCGAGCTCGACGACCACGAGATCGTGGTGCTCGGCATGAGCGCGGCATGGTCCGGCCCGCTCGCCGTCGACCATGCGGTGATGACCGATCAGATCGACGTGGCGCCGGTCGCCGCGGCGCTGCGTCGGCTCGGGTTTTCCGCGTCCTCGCCGATCCCGACGGGCGAACGCGACCGCCTCGTCGCGCTGCTCGCCAAGGCCGAGGCCGGCACCTCCGGGCGGCTGCGGGACAGACGCCACACCATGCTCGAGGACAGCGATCTGTCGTCGACCCGCCATGCCCGCGCCTTCGTCGCCGGCGCCCTGGCCGGGCTGGTCGGCCATGCCGAGATCTTCGTCTCGGGCGGCGCCGAACATCAGGGTCCCGACGGCGGCGGTCCCGTCGCGTTGATCGCCAGGAGAGACACGCCATGACCGCGTCCGCCGCCGCCACGCTCGCGCCGATTCCTGCCCTGGGGGTCGAGACGATCGGCATGACCAAGATCTTCGGGCCGCTTGTGGCGCTCGAGGACGTATCGATACGGGTCGAGCCGGGCACGCTCCATGCGCTCCTCGGCGAGAACGGCGCCGGCAAGTCGACGCTGGTCAAATGCATGATGGGTTTCTATCAGCCGACCCGCGGCGAGATGCGGGTCGACGGCCACGAGGCGCTGGTCAAGAACCCGCGCGACGCGATGCGGCTGAAGCTCGGCATGGTCTACCAGCACTTCACCCTGGTGCCGTCGCTGACCGCCGCCGAGAACCTGATCGTGTCGCGGCCCGATTGTCCGGCGGTGATCGACTGGCGCGCCGAGACGCGCACCCTCGAGGCGTTCATGGCGACCATGCCGTTCTGGGTGCCGCTCGACGTGCCGGTGGCGAGCCTGTCGGCGGGCGAGAAGCAGAAGCTCGAGATCCTCAAGCAGCTCTATCTCGACCGCCGTTTCGTAATCCTCGACGAGCCGACCTCGGTGCTCACCCCCGACGAGGCCGACGAGATGCTCGGCCTGCTCAAGGGCATGACCACCCGCGGCGAACTGACCATCCTGATGATCACCCACAAGTTCCGCGAGGTGACGGCCTATGCCGACGCGGTGTCGATCCTGCGGCGTGGCCGGCTGGTCGGCGGCGGGCGGGTCGGCGAGATCTCGGTCGCCGAGATGGCGCGGGCGATGATCGGCGACACCGAGATCCGCGAACGGTCGGCCCGCGCGGTACACGAGGCGCGGCCGACGGTGCTCGAGCTCGCCGCGCTCTACGCCAGCGACGATGCCGGCCTGCCGGCGCTGACCTCGGTCGATCTCAAGGTCAAGGCCGGTGAGATCGTCGGCATCGCCGGGGTGTCGGGCAACGGCCAATCGGCACTGATCGAGGTGCTGTCGGGGCAGCGCGATCTCGACGACGGTCGCATCTTCGTCCACGGCCAGCCGTTCGAGCCGGTGCGCGACGAGATGGACCGGCTCAAGGTGTTCTCGCTGCAGGAGGAGCCCTTGCGCAATTCGGCGGTGCCGCGGATGAGCGTCGCCGAGAACATGGCTCTGCGGACCTTCGACAAGCCGCCGATCTCGTCGCTCGGCTGGTGGCTGTCGCCGCATCCGATGCGCGAGGCGGCGCGCGAGCTGATCGCCCGCTACCGGGTCAAGACGCCGTCGACCGACACGCCGATCGAGAACCTTTCGGGCGGCAACGTCCAGCGGGCGGTGTTGGCGCGCGAACTGTCGGGCGACGTCGACGTGCTGATCGTCGCCAATCCGTGCTTCGGGCTCGATTTCGCCTCGGTCGCCGAGATCCGCACCCAGATCATGGAACAGCGCAACCGCGGCGCCGCGGTGCTGCTGGTGTCCGAGGATCTCGACGAGATCCTGGAACTCGCCGATCGGGTGGCGGTGATGTCGGGCGGGCGAATCACCCTGATGTCGCCGATCGGCGAGACCGATCGGGCATCGATCGGCCACGCCATGGCGGGGGGACACTGATGATCGAGGTCGCGGCGGCACCGTTTCCCTATCCGTTCGATCCCGCCACGACGGCGCTGATCGTCATCGACATGCAGCGCGACTTCGTCGAGCCGGGCGGTTTCGGCGCGGCGCTCGGCAACGACGTCGAGCGGCTGACGGCGATCGTGCCGACGGTGGCGGCCCTCCTGGCGCTCGCCCGGCGCCACGGGCTGACCATCGTCCACACCCGCGA
Source organism: Siculibacillus lacustris (assembly GCF_004328075.1). Lineage (GTDB taxonomy): Bacteria > Pseudomonadota > Alphaproteobacteria > Rhizobiales > Ancalomicrobiaceae > Siculibacillus > Siculibacillus lacustris. The sequence continues at coordinate 31,533 of NZ_SJFN01000015.1, forward strand.
ATCCCACGACGCCAGCCTCGCCGACTGCCCGCCGGCCAAGCTGACCCGCGGCGCGCCGAGCCTCAGGATCGGCGACGTCGGGCCGATGGGGCGGATCCTGGTGCGCGGCGAGCCGGGCAACGCCATCCTCGACGCGGTGGCGCCGCTCGACGGCGAAATCGTCCTCGACAAGCCGGGCAAGGGCGCCTTCTACGCCACGGCGCTCGGCGACATCCTGCGGCTGAAGGGCATCACCCATCTGATCTTCGCCGGGGTCACGACGGAGGTCTGCGTCCAGACGACGATGCGCGAGGCCAACGACCGCGGTTACGACTGCCTGCTGATCGAGGATGCCACCGAGAGCTATTTCCCGGCGTTCAAGGCGGCGACGCTCGACATGATCCGCGCCCAGGGCGGGATCGTCGGCTGGACCGCGCCGCTCGCCGCCCTCGCGGCCGCTCTGGAGACATCGGCATGACCGAGCCTGCGTTCGACGCCGAATCCCATGTCCGCGCGATGACCGCCAGCCTCGGCCTGACCGTCGAACCGGCGTGGATGCCGGAAGTGGTCGCCCATCTCGCGGCGATCCGCGCCGCGGCGCAGCTGGTGGAGCGCTTCGCGCTCGCCGACGAAGCCGAACCGGCGCCGATCTTCGAGGCCGGCCGATGACCGCGGACGAACGCCTGCTCGGATCGGCGAGCGCCATCGCCGCGGTGGTGACCGCCGGCCGGGTCTCCGCGACGGCGATGACCGAAGCGGCGCTCGCCCGCATCGCCCGGCTCGATCCCGGGCTCGGGGCCTTCACCGACGTCACCGCGGCGCGGGCGCGGGCGACCGCCGCGGCGATCGACGCCGACCGCGACGCCGGCCGGCCGCTCGGGGCCCTCGCCGGTGTGCCCTTCGCGGTCAAGAACCTGTTCGACGTCGAAGGCCTGCCGACCCGCGCCGGCTCCAAGATCAACCGCGAACGGGCGCCGGCTTCGCGCGATGCGACGCTGGTGGCGCGGCTGGAGGCGGCCGGAGCGGTGTTGGTCGGGGCGCTCAACATGGGCGAATGGGCCTACGACTTCACCGGCGAGAACGCCCACGACGGGCCGAGCCGCAACCCGCACGATCCGACCCGCATGGCCGGCGGCTCGTCGGGCGGCTGCGGCACGGCGCTGGCCGCCGGCATGGTGCCCCTGGCGCTCGGTTCCGACACCAACGGCTCGATCCGGGTGCCGTCGTCGTTCTGTGGCGTCTTCGGGTTGAAGCCGACCTATGGGCGGCTGAGCCGGGCCGGGACCTTCCCCTTCGTGTCGTCGCTCGACCATCTCGGGCCGTTCGCGCGGTCGGTGGCCGATCTCGCCCTGGCCTTCGACGCGATGCAGGGCGACGACCGTGCCGATCCCCATCTCGCCCGGCGCCGGCCGCTCGCCACCTCGACGACGCTCGGCGGTGGGCTCACCGGCCTGCGTTTCGGGGTGCTCGGCGACCATTTCGCCCGCAACGGCCACCGCGAAGCCTTCGCGGCGGTGGCCAAGGTGGCCGAAGCGCTCGGCCGACCGCCGACGGTGTTCCTGCCGGAAGCGGCGCGGGCGCGGGCTGCGGCCTATGTGATCACCGCGGCGGAAGGCGCGGCGCTGCATCTCGAGCGACTCAGGACCCGGGCCGGCGACTTCGATCCCGACACCCGCGACCGCTTCCTCGCCGGGGCGACGGTGCCGGCCGCCTGGGTGATCCGGGCGCAGACCTTCCGGCGATGGTTCGCGGAGGCCGCCGAGCGGCTGTTCGACACCGTCGACGTGGTGATCGCCCCGTCCACCCCCTGCGTCGCGCCGGTTTCGGGGACCAAGCGGCTGGTGCTCGACGGCGTCGATCTGCCGCTCCGGCCCAACATCGGGGTCTATACCCAGCCGATCTCCTTCGTCGGCCTGCCGGTGGTGGCGGTGCCGGTGTGGCTGCCCGGCGCCGGGCTGCCGATCGGCGTGCAGATCATCGCCCGTCCCTGGGCCGAGGACGTGGCGCTGCGGGTCGCGGCGGCGCTGGAGGCGATGGGCACGGTGGCGGCGCCGGTCGCCGCCGAGGAGGGGACATGAGCGCGCTGGAGATCGATCGGCCGGAGATCGTCGCCGAGGTACGGGCGGTGTTCGAAACTTACGAGGCGGCGCTCACCGGCAACGACGTCGCCACCCTCGATCGCCTGTTTCTCGAAGCGCCGACGACCATCCGCTACGGGGTCGGCGAGAATCTTCATGGATTTTCCGAGATCGCCGCCTTTCGCGCCGGGCGATCGCCGGCGGGATTGGCGCGGCGGCTGGAGCGGACGGTGATCACCACTTTCGGTACCGACTTCGCGGTGGTCTCGACCCTGTTCCGGCGCGACGCCACCCCCGCGCGGGTCGGGCGCCAGATGCAGACCTGGGTTCGCACCGCCGAGGGCTGGCGGGTCGCCGCCGCCCATGTCAGCGTCATCGACGACCCGCGCCCCTGATCCGCAGCCGTCCGAGGAGACCGAACCCCATGACCACCGACCCGATCGAACGCTGGCGCGGCCGCAACGAGAGCAAGGACGACCTGCGCCGCGGGGTGTGGGCGGCGCTCGAGGCGGCCGGGGCGTCGGAGGGCTCGCCGTGGAGCCGGATCCCCGACTATCTCGGCAAGGAGACGGCGGCCGAACAACTGGCGACGCTGCCGGAATGGAAGGCGGCGCGGATCGTCAAGGCCAACCCCGATCCGGCTCAGATCCCGGTGCGGCGCAAGGCGCTGGAGGCCGGGAAGCTGCTCTATGCGCCGGTGCCGGAACTGGTGAAGCCGTTCCCCTTCGTCGAGCTCGATCCGGAGGATCTGGCACGGCGCGGCATCGCCTTCGCGGACGCGGCGCGGTCGGAGGTCTTCGTCGAGGTCGGGCGGCCGATCGCTTTCGAGGAGATGAAGCCGATGGACTTCATCGTGGTCGGTTGCGTCGCGGTGACCCGTTCGGGCGGGCGCACCGGCAAGGGCGGCGGCTTCGCCGATCTGGAGCTCGGGATCTTCCGCGAGCTCGGCCTGGTGCCGGCGACCGCCCGCATCGCCACCACCGTCCACGATCTGCAGATCGTCCACGATTCGCGCCTGACCATGCTCGGCCACGACCAGCCGCTCGACTTCGTGGCGACGCCGAGCGAGCTGATCGTCACCGAGACCGCCTATCCGACCCCGACCGGCGTCGCCTGGGAGGCGGTGCAGCCCGACCAGTACGCGGGTATCCCGTTCCTCACGGCGCTGCGCCGAGACATCGAGCGCCGCGCGGCGCGGGCGGCGGTGACCGGGCTCAAGAGCTGAGGCCGTCGATCACCGAACCGCGGCCGGCGACCCAGGCCGGGATCAGCGCGAACAGGCTGCCGGCCAGCGCCACCGCGCCGGCCCACAGAATCTCCGGCGCGCCGATCGTCACCGGCACGGCGAGGCCGGTGTCGCCGGCGATCAACTGCGACACGGCGATCGCCGCGCCCCAGCCGAGGCCGAGGCCGAGGCTCGCGCCGGCGACCATCAGGACCGCCGCGGCGCCCCAGACGGTGGCCAGCACGAAGCTCTGCGGCGCCCCGAGCGCCCTGAGCACCGCATAACGGCGGCGGCGCAGGCCGACCACGGTGACCAGCAGCGCGGTCACGGCGAGGAACACCAGTCCGTCGTCGAGCGCCGAGGCGACCAGCAGGATCTGTTGGACGTCGCCGAGCGCGACGTGGAGTTCGACCAGGACTTCCGCCGGAAACAGCGCCTGGGTGACGCCGCGCCGCCATTCGCCGCGCAGCTGATAGGCGGCGGCGAAGCTCTTCGGCTTTACCACGATCGCCGGCACGTCGGGCACGGTCGCCGCGTCGAAGGGCGGGCCGATGCGTTCGATCCCGGGGGCGTGGCCGTTGCCGAGCCCATGGGTCTCCCACACGGTCTCGACCGGCACGATCACCGCGCGATCCCAGGGGCCGCCGGTCGGGGCGAGGCGGCCGACCACCTTGTAGTGCGCGCCGGCATGGACATGGGCGGCCTCCTCGGTGCCGACATGGCCGAGGTCGGTCGGCCACACCGCGCCGGCATGGCCATGGGACGGCTTGAGGTCGTCGCCGATCGCCAGGCGCGCGTCCGAGCCGATCACCGCTTCGTTCTCCGCCGCGAACATCCGCCCCTCGATCGGCGCGAGGCGGCCCCAGCGACCGGCGAAGGCGGCGGTGGTGCCGATCACCGGATGGCCGGCGACGACGTCGCCGAAGGCGATCGGCGCGACCGCGGCGACCCGCTCGTCGGTGCCGAGCCTGGCCAGCGCCGCGCCGTTCATCAACGGCAGCGCCTCGAGCCGGAGATAGACCGAGGTCAGGACCAATTGGGTGTTGCTGCCGGCGGCGCCGATCAGCAGCGGAAAATCGTCGGCGGCGCGGGCCGAGGCGTGGCGGAAGGCGCGTTCCTGGGCGCCGAGCGCGATGCCGACGGCGACCGCCACGGCGACCAGCACGACCACCACCACGGCGTTCCAGCGCAGGCCGCGCAGGTCGGCGAGGATCATCGGCAGCGGGTTCATCGACGCTCCTCGGCGATCAGGCGGCCGCCGGCGAGGCGATGGACGGTGTCGAGTCGTTCGAGCAGGGCGGGATCGTGGGCGACCACCAGGAGGGTCGCGCCGTGCTCGCGGGCGGCGTCGACGAGCAGGCCGGCGACGGCGCGGCCGGCTTCGGCGTCGAGGCTGGCGGTCGGTTCGTCGGCGAGGATCAGGCGAGGCCCGAGCAGCAGGGCACGGGCCACCGCGACCCGCTGACGCTCGCCGCGCGACAGCTTGGCGGCGCGGCGGCGGGGATCGTCGAGGCCCATGCGGGCGATCAGCGCGTCGGCTCGGGCATGGAGGGCTTGCCGGTCGGCGATGCGGCCGAAGCGGGCCGGCATCAGCACGTTGTCGCGCACCGTGAGCTCGTCGACGAGGTGGAAGTCCTGGAACACGAAACCGATGGTGGCGCGGCGCCAGCGACCGTGCGCCGCCTCGCCGAGCGTGTCGAGGCGGGTGTCGCCCCAGGCGACGCGGCCGGTGGAGGGCACCGCGAGGCCGGCGACGACGTGGAGCAGCGTCGATTTGCCGGCGCCGGAGGGACCGGCGAAGCCGACCCGGGCGCCGGGCGGCACCTCCAGGCTTTCGATGTCGAGGGCCCGGAACGGCGGCTCGCGGCCGCGGCGGTGTTCGACCACGACGCCGTCGAGGCGGAGCGCGGCGGCGCGCGGTCCGTCCGCCGCCGCGGGCTCAGCGGGTGCGGCGGAAGTCGGCATCGACGATCCTCATCTGGCTGACGAATCCGGTCGTCGGGTCGGTCTTCGACCCGACCTCGAGGCGGCCGGAGACGGTGACGCGGGTGCCGGCGGAGACCAGCGGCGTCGCCGCGGCGAGGGTCACCACGACGATGTCGACCGGCCAATCGGCGTCCGATTGGCAGAAGGGGCAGATCGCCATGGGTTCGCGGGTCAGCACGAAGAAGGTCGCCTCGGCCTGGAGCGGCGGCGCCATGTAACCGGTCAGCGACACCGGCCGGCCGGCGGCGCCGAGGACCAGCGGCGAGAAGGTCAGGCCGCGCACTCCGAAGCTGGCATAGAGCTGCTCGAAGGTCAGGACCACCGGATCCTCGGCGGCGGCGCGGCCGGGGCGGAGAAACGCGGCGAGGGGAACGGCGAGACACGCGGCGGCGAAGTGCCGCCGCGTGAGGAGACGATCGGCCGATCCGCGGGTCGGATGCGGCATGGCCACGGTCACTTGGCGAGACCGAGGGCGGTCGCCATGGCGCGGAACACCCGGGTGTTGTCGAGGCGGCCGTGGAAGACCTCCGAGCCCGGGCCCATGGCGGTCAGCACCACGTCGTCGCCGGCGTGGACCGCCTGGTTGGCGTCGAAGGGCAGGTTGCCGGTGATGTGGACGGCGCCGGGACGCTCGCAGTTCTTGGGGTTCTCGACATAGGTGTCCTTGGTGGCACCGGCCACCGCGGGTACGTTCTCGCCCTCGAGATAGGGCTTGGAATTGAAGCAGGTGTCGGGCGAGGAGCCGAAGGCGACGGCGATCCGCTTCGACACGTCGACCGACTTGGGATAGCCCTCGGCGTCAACGTCGTAGACCGGAACCTTGGCGTCGGCGTAGGTGCCGAGCTTCTCGCGCGGGGTCTGGCCCGGGCGGTCGTCGTCATAGGTGCCGATGATCGAGACGGCATGGGCATGGTCGGCGACGACGATGATCATCGTATCGTCGGCCTTGGCGGCGAAGTCCTTGGCGACCTTCACGGCGTTGTCGAGCATGATGACGTCGAACAGCGCCCGCTCGGGGTCCATCGAGTGGCTGTACTTGTCGATGCGGGCGGATTCGACCATCAGGAAGAAGCCGTCCTTGTTCTTCGACAGGGCTTCGATCGCCGCCTTGGTCTCTTCGGTGACGTCGGGCTGATCAGGGAACTTCGAGACCGTGCCCTTCTTGAGCAGGCGCAGGTCGAGGGCTCCGTCGACGTTGCCGGTGTTGTAGAGGCCGAGGATCTTGGTCTTGCCGTCGGCGACCGCCTTGTTCATCTCGGTCTTGGTCGAGACGAAGCTGTAGCCGGCGCTCTCGAACTGCTTGATGTAGTCGACGTCGTCGGGGCGCTTGGAGCCCGGAGTCGACTTGGCCAGGAAGAAGGGCGAGCCGCCGCCCATGATCACATCCGGCTTGACGTCCCAGAACATCTTGACGATGTCGTTGTAGTCGGAGCGCTTACGGGTGTGGGAGACGACGCCGGCCGGGGTGGCGTCCTCGATCTCGGAGTTGGTGACCACGCCGACGGCCATGCCGGTCCGGCGCTTGACCAGTTCACCGATGGTTTCGACCTTCGGATGCTCGAGGGTGTTCTTGTTCTTGGCGCAGTAGACGCCGAGGGCGTTGACGCAGGACTTGTGGCCGGTGGTATAGGCGCTCATCGAATTGGCGCTGTCGGTGACGATCGAATCGGTCCCGGCGGTCGAGATCAGCGCCATGTGCGGCATGTCGTCGATCGCGAACTCGCCGCCGTAGCGGCCTTCGACCATGCCCTTGGACATGATGCGGGCGGCGGTGCGGTGGGCGACCGAGAAGCCGTCGCCGATGAACAGAATGACGTTCTTGGCGACCCGGCCCTTGGGGGTGTCGAAGACCTCCCAGGCGACCGCCTTCTTCTTGTCGCCGGCGGTGGCTTCGATCTTGACGGTGCCGGGCTTGGCCAGCGAGACGTCGCGCAGCCAATAGGCGGTCAGATCGTTGCCGTCCTCCTTCTCGATCACCGTCGGCTTGGCGCCGAACACCTCGGCGGCGTCCTTGCCGTCGATGGTGACCTCGAGGTGGGCGGCGGCAGGCGCGCCGGGGAACTCGACCTTGAAGTCGAACTTCGACCCGGCGAGGATCTCGGCGCGGTTCAGCGGGTAGATCGTCTGCGCCTGGGCGGCGGCGGCGAGGCCGGCCGACAGGGTGGCGGCGAGGAGAGCGGAGCGCGGGAGCATGGTGACCTCGGCTTGATGAATCCGGGCGCACCGCGAAAACGGCGCGCTCCTTCATCAACACCGCGCACATTGCATATTTGTGACATGCGTCACGGGCGCCGGCCCCGTCCGCCTCCCGACCCGCGCACCGTCTCGACGGCGCGTGGGGGCGATCGCCCGGGCGCCTCACATGGTCTCGGCTTCGACGGCGTGGCAGGCGGCGACGTGGGTGGCGCTGCCGCGCGGCTCGGGCTTTTCGACGCGGCAGCGGTCGAAGGCGATCGGGCAGCGCGGGTTGAACACGCAGCCGGGCGGCGGCGCGAAGGGCGAGGGCAACTCGCCGGTCAGCACGATGCGCTCGCGCTTGCGGGTCGGGTCGGCGACCGGCGTCGCCGACAGCAGGGCGCGGGTATAGGGGTGGCGGGGATCGGCGAAGATCGCCTCCTTGGGCGCCCGCTCGACCACTCGGCCGAGATACATCACCAGCACCTCGTCGGCGATGTGGCGCACCACCGACAGGTCGTGGCTGACGAACACATAGGCGAGGCCGAACTCCTCCTGGAGATCGGCGAGCAGGTTCAGCACCTGGGCGCGCACCGACACGTCGAGGGCGGAGACCGGTTCGTCGAGGACGATGATCTTGGGGTGGAGCATCAGCGCGCGGGCGATGGCGATGCGCTGGCGCTGACCGCCGGAGAACATGTGGGGATAGCGATCGGCGTGTTCGGGACGCAGGCCGACGTGGGCGAGCATCGCCAGGGCGGCGGCGCGGCGTTCCTCGGGGGTCTGGTCGGTGTTGACCAGCAGCGGCTCCTCGAGCGTCTTGCGGATGGTCTGACGCGGATTGAGCGAGCCGTAGGGATTCTGGAACACCATCTGCACCGAGCGGCGCAGCATCTTCAGGCGATGCCCGTCGACGCCGGTGACGTCGATGCCGTCGATCGCCAGATGGCCGGCACTCGGCGGCTCGATCAGCGCCAGCATGCGGCCGAGGGTCGACTTGCCGGAGCCGGATTCGCCGACCACCGCGACGGTCTTGCGCGGGGCGAGCTTCAGCGACACGCCGGTGACGGCGCGCACCGTGCCACCCTTGGAGAACAGCCCGCCGCCGACCTCGTAGGTCTTGACCAGATCATCGGCGAACAGCACCGGGGTTTCGCTGTCGGCGGGCACGGGAGAGATCGCGGGGGTCATGCCGGCACTCCATCGAGGGAACGGTCGAGGGCGACCGGACGGCCGGCGACGAGCGGGGTGTGACAGAGGGCACGGCCGAGCTCCGGGCCGGCGCGGCGCGGCGGCTCGGTCGAGCAGATCGGCAGGGCGAAGCCGCAGCGCGGGGCGAAGACGCAGCCGGCGAGGCGGTCCCACTGGCCCGGCACCATGCCGCCGATGGCCGGCAGGCGGCGACCGGTGGCGCGTTCGGGCAGGGCGGCGAGCAGCGCCGCGGTGTAGGGATGGTGGGGATCGCGGAACAGATCGATGGTGGTCGCCTGCTCGACCTGGCGACCGGCATATTGCACCACCACCCGCTCGGCGGTCTCGGCGACCACGCCCATGTCGTGGGTGATCAGCACCAAGGCCATGTCCTGCTCGTCGCGCAGGCGCACCAGGAGGTCGAGGATCTGGGCCTGGATGGTGACGTCGAGGGCGGTCGAGGGCTCGTCGGCGATCAAGAGCTTCGGTGAGCAGGAGATCGCCATGGCGATCATCACCCGCTGGCTCATGCCGCCGGAGAGCTGATGCGGGAAGGCGTCGAGCCGACTCTCGGGGGAGGGGATGCCGACCTGTTCGAGCAGTTCGATCGAGCGGGCGCGGCGGGCGGCGCGGCCGAGGCCGAGATGGGTGGCGAGCGCCTCGCCGATCTGGAAGCCGACCGTGAAACACGGGTTCAGCGACGACATCGGCTCCTGGAAGATCATGGCGATGTCCTTGCCGATCAGCGAGCGACGGGCGCTCGGAGACAGGCCGAGGAGATTTTCACCGGCGAAGGTCAGGCGGTCGGCGGAGACGCGGGCGGTCTTGGGCAGGAGGCCCATGACGGCGAGCATGGCGACCGATTTGCCGGAGCCGGATTCGCCGACGATCGACACGATCTCGCGTTCGTCGACGGCGAGCGAGACGCGGTCGACGGCGCGGAACAGATGCCCGGAGCGGGTTTCGAACTCGACGGTGAGGTTCTCGATCTCGAGAAGGGACATCGGTCAGCTCCGCTTCAGCTTCGGATCGAGGGCGTCGCGCAGCCCGTCGCCCATCAGGTTGATCGACACGACGGTGATCAGGATGGCGACGCCGGGCAGGGTCACGACGTGGGGCGCGCGCTGGATGAACTCGCGGGCCGACGACAGCATGGCCCCCCATTCGGGGGTCGGCGGCTGGGCGCCGAGGCCGAGGAAGCCGAGGGCGGCGGCCTCGAGGATGGCGTCGGAGATGCCGAGCGCCGCCTGGACGATCAGCGGTGCCATGCAGTTGGGAAGCACGGTGACGAAGGCGAGGCGGAACGGGCCGACGCCGGCGGCGCGGCTGGCCGTGACGTAGTCCTTGGACATCTCGGCCTGGGCGGTGGCGCGGACGATGCGGACATAGCGCGGCATGTAGACCACGGTGACCGCGACGATGGTGTTGGTCAGCGAGGGGCCGATCACCGCGATCACCACGATCGCCAGGACCAGCGACGGCACCGACATGATCAGGTCCATCAGGCGCGAGATCATGGTGTCGACGATGCCGCCCATGAAGGCCGCGGCGAGGCCGAGGCAGACGCCGACGGCGAGCGACACGACCACCACCGAGAAGCCGATGAACAGCGAGTAGCGGGCGCCGTGGACGATGCGCGAGGCCATGTCGCGGCCGACGTCGTCGGTGCCGAGCGGGAACTCCCAAGTGCCGCCGGCCCAGACCGGCGACTGCAGGACATGGGCGCGGAACTGCTCCATCGGATCGTGGGACGAGATCACGTCGGCCCCGGCGGCGAGCAGGAGGACCAGCGAGATCAGCGCCAGCCCGAGCACGGCGCCGCGGTTGGTGGAGAAGTCGGCCCACAGGAGGCGCAACGGGTTGGGCGGGGTGAGCGCCTCGGCGGCGGTGGACTCAACGGCCATGGCGGATCCGCGGGTTGATGGCGGCGTTCAGGATGTCGACGCTCATGTTGACGATGACGAGCAGGGTGGAGATCAACAGGACACCGCCCTGGAGCGCCGGATAGTCGCGCCGGAAGATCGCCTCGATCAGCCATTTGCCGATGCCCGGCCAGGCGAAGATGGTCTCGGTGAGCACGGCGCCGGCGAGCATGGTGCCGCCCTGCAGGCCGATGGTGGTGACCACCGGGATCAGCGCGTTGCGCAGGGCGTGCAGGCCGATCACCCGCCACGGCGGCAGGCCCTTGGCGCGGGCGGTGCGGACATAGTCCTCCTCCAGCACTTCGAGCATCGAGGAGCGGGTCATGCGGGCGATGGCCGCGAGCGGGATGGTCCCGAGCACGATCGCCGGCAGGATCAGATGGGAGATCGCCGAGGAGAAGGCGCCGTCCTGACCGGACAGCAGGCTGTCGATGGTCATGAAGCCGGTGACCGGCTCGAAATAGAAGAGGAGATCGATGCGTCCCGAGACCGGGGTCAGGTCGAGCTGCACCGAGCAGAACAGCACCAGCAGCAAGCCCCACCAGAACACCGGCATGGAATAGCCGAACAGCGCCACGCCCATGATGCCGTGGTCCCACACCGAGCCGCGCTTGACCGCGGCGAGGATGCCGGCCGGGACGCCGAGCAGGACCGCGAACAGGGTGGCGAAGAGCGACAGTTCGACGGTCGCCGGGAACAGGGTCAGGAACTCGTGCAGCACCGAATCCTGGCTGATGATCGAGATGCCGAAATCGCCGTGCATCAGGCTCCAGACGTAGTCGAGGAACTGTTTCCACACCGGCTGGTCGAGACCGAGCTCGTGGCGGAAGAACTCCAGACGTTCCGGGGAGATGCCGCGTTCGCCGCGCCGAACCTCGATGGGATCGCCCGGAACCAGACGAATCGCCATGAAGGTGAGGAAGCACAGAGCGATCAGGGTCGGGACCGTCAGGCTGATGCGGCGGACGATGAAGGCCAGCATTTCGAAGACTCCAGGTCCCACGTCGTCGGGATGTCGCTCGCGGGCGGCACGGCATACACCATCCGCGGCTTCGCCGCGAGTTGCAACGCGGCCGATCGCGAGGCGATCGACCACGGGCGGTTCGACAAACACGACCCCCGGCGTGTCGAAGACACGCCGGGGGTGCGAGCCGAGAGGCGATCGTTCACTTCAACTCGACGCCGTAGAACTCGTGGCGACCGAAGGGCGAGATGCGGTAGTCCACGACGTTCTTGGTGGTCGCCTCGAACACCACCGAATGGGCGATGTTGTAGGACGGCATGTCGTCGTGGGCGATCTGCTGCATCTCTTCGTAGAGCTTGGTGCGGGCCGCCTTGTCGGTGAGCTTCTTGGCCTGGTTCAGGCGGTCGTCGAAGTCCTTGTTGCACCACTTCGACAGGTTCTGGCCACCGGGACGCGCCGCGGCACAGCCGAGCAGGAAGAAGAAGTTGTCCGGATCGCCGTTGTCGCCGGTCCAGCCGAGTTGGCCGGTCATGTGCTCACCCTGCTGCAGGCGCTTGCGATATTCGCCCCACTCGTAGGTGACCAGCTTGGCGTTGATCCCGATCTTGGCGAGGTCGGCCTGCATCATCTCGCCGATGCGCTTGCCGTTCGGGTTGTAGGGACGCTGCTTGGGCATGTACCAGAGGTCGATGTCGAGCGGCGTGGTCACCCCGGCCTTGGCGAGCAATTCCTTGGCCTTGGCGGTGTCGTAAGGATAGTCGACGACCTTGTCGTTGTAGGACCAGATGGTCGGCGGGATCAGGTTCTTGGCGGCCTGGCCGGCGCCCTGGTAGACGTCCTTGAGGATGGCGTCCTTGTCGATCGCCATGGCGAAAGCCTGACGAACTTCCTTCTTGTCGAAGGGCGGCTTCTGGGTGTTGAAGGCCCAGTAGGCGATGTTGAGGCCCGGCTTGTTCAGAAGCACGAGGTCCTTGTCTTCGCCGATCGCCTTGAGGTCGGCCGGGTTCGGGCCGAACATCACCTGGCATTCACCCTTCTTCAGCTTCGCATAACGCGAGGTCGCATCGGCGGTGATGGCATAGACCAGATCGTCGATCTTGGCCTTGCCGCCCCAGTAGTCGGCGAAGGCCTTGTAGCGGATCACCGCGTCCTTCTGATAGGCGACGAAGGAGTACGGGCCGGTGCCGACCGGGATCTGGTCGAACTGCTCGGGCTTGCCGGCCTTCAGCAGGAAGTCGGCGTATTCGGCCGAATGAATGGTGGCGAAGTCCATGGCGAGGTTGGCCAGGATCGGCGCGTTGGGCTCGGAGAGCACCAGCTTGACGGTGAGATCGTCGACCTTCTCCAGGGACTTGATGAGGGTCGGCATCTCCATGTCGGAGTAGTAGTCGTAAGCGCCGCCCGACACCTTGTGGTAGGGGTGGTCGTCCTTCGACTGGCGGTTGAACGAGAACAGCACGTCGTCGGCGGTGAGCGTCCGGGTCGGCTTGAAGCCGTTGACGCCGGTGTGGAACTTCACGCCCTTGCGGAGATGGAAGACGAAGGTCAGGCCGTCGGGCGAGACGTCCCAGGACTCGGCGAGGCCGGGGACGACGTTGGTCGATCCACGCTCGAACTCGACGAGCTGATTGTAGACCGGACGGGCGGCGTCGAGGGACGTACCGGTGGTGTTGAGGGCCGGAGTGAAGTTCTCCGGGCCACCTTCCGAGCAGTACACCAGAGTCTTGGCCTGGAGCGCCGTGGCACCGAGCGCGATCATCGCCAGGAGAGTGGCCGCGCCGGTCGTGAGTGTCCGTTTCATCGAGTTCGCTCCTTGGAAAATCCGGAGTGGGTGAGCCGTGTCGTCAGTGGTGCGGGAGCGAGGTCGCCCTCGCGGAAAATCCTTCCCGAAACCCGCGTCTGCGCGGCACGTCGGATCGGTTCCGCGGCCACGAGGCGCGGGGCTCGCCCGCAAAGCGGCGTTCGGTGAGAACCGATCGGTCGCTTCCTGATCGTCCGATCAAATCGCAACGCCGCCGGATGTGCAACGGGAGAAACGAGGCAATCGACGCTGCGTCGCCCGAGACGTACCGGACGCGCGCCGATGTCGCGGGGGACGGGAGGATCGGGTCACGGCAACTCGGCGGCCAACGCCGGCCAGCGGCCTTCGGCTTCGGCGATCAGACGATCGGGATCGGCCAGGAAGGCGACGCGCGACAGCGGATCGGCGAACAGCAGGAGGCGCCCGTGCCACAGGAGCGGCACCAGGGGCGAGCCTTCGGTCGGGCGGCCCTGCGACACCGCGAAGACGCAGTATCCGGCGAAGCGCGGCGCATAGACCTCGGGCGAATCGCGGAAGGCGGCGAGATTGCCCGGTCCGGTGAAGCGCCAGGTGGTGCCGCCCCAGTCGAGTTCGTTCTCGGGGCGCCCGAGCACCGGCTTGCCTTCGAGAAAATAGGCGACCGGATCGTAGCCGCCGAGCGCCAGCCCGGTGAAGGCGTCGGCCAGCCAGTGGACGCGAGGAATCGGCGCGGGGGCGGCGATCGGGCCGTTGAGCACCGGCGGCGGGGGCGGCGGCGGGCGCGGCTTTTCCACCGGCGGCGGCGGTTCGGCCGGGGCGGCGGGCGGCGGCGGGGGTGCGGCATCGTGTCCGCCGCCCGAGGCCGCGGCGGGGCCGGCGGCGACGAAGAGGGCGAGGACGAGGAGGAGGCCGACGCCGATCGGGCGGGCGGGCGCCCGGTCCTGGTCGCGGTCCCGCTTCCGCCGCGTCTTCGCCCGAATTCCGCTAAACTGGTCCATGTACGATTCGATCCGTCGAAAGGTCGTCGATCGGCCCGGTTCACCGCGGTCGCGGTGCCGGATCCGGCCCCCTGCGGGGGCGCCCGGAGCGGATCAGGTCGGACCGGACGAATCGAAGGGGGCGCTCCCGCCCCCAGCAAGACGGGGAAGCCCTAAGATGCGCAAGTTCGTCGTGACCAAGACCTTCGGGCCGGTGCTCGGCCTGGTGGCCGGCCTGGTGCTGAGCGGCCTCCTCGGGGTGGCGGCGTCGACCCTCGGCGCGGCGCCGGCGGCGGCGCAGAACCGCGGCGGCACCTATTCGACCCAGGAGTTGGTGCGCACCGGCCACCAGTTCTTCGGCACGGTGTCGGGCGGCCTCGCCACGGTGATCGAGCAGGCGGTGTCGCGCTACGGCCAGCCCAACGGCTACATCCTCGGCGAAGAGGGTTCGGGGGCGGTGATCGGCGGCCTGCGCTACGGCGAGGGCCAGATCAACACGCGCGATCGTACCCCCCGCAAGGTGTTCTGGCAGGGCCCGTCGATCGGCTGGGACTTCGGCGGCGAAGGCTCGCGCACGATGATGCTGGTCTACAACCTGCCGAGCGTCGACGCGCTGTTCCAGCGCTTCGGCGGGGTCGACGGGTCGGCCTATTTCATCGGCGGCTTCGGCATGACGGCGCTGGTCGCCGACCGCATCTACGTGGTGCCGGTGCGCTCGGGCGTGGGGCTGCGCCTCGGCGTCAATCTCGGCTATCTGAAGTTCACACCCCAGGCGACCTGGAACCCCTTCTGAGGCCGGCGGCGACATCGAACCGGCGGCGGGCCGTGCGGGCGTCGGCGGAAGATGCTATCGAGGCGGCGTCGGCACCATCGGGAGACGAGCGGCATGGTCATCGAGTGGGCGATGTACTTCGCACTCGGCTTTCTGACGGCCGGGCTGGTGGCCCTGGTGGTGATGTCGGCGCTGTGGCGGCGCGCGGTGCGCCTGACCACGCGACGCGTCGCGACCGCGATTCCCCCGGACGTCACCACCGCCCGCGCCGAACGCGACCTGCAGGCGGCGCGCTTCGCCCGCGACGTGCGGCGCGTCGAACTGGCGCTGTCGGAGGCGCGGCGGCGGGCGGCGGAGGAACGCATCGAGGTCGGTCGCCAGCGCGCCGCCCTCGACCGCATGACGGTCGCCCGCGACGCCGAGATCGCCCGAGTCGGCGAGGGTCTGGCCCGCGAGGCGGGGCTCTCGGCGGAGATCGCCGAACGCGACCGCAGGCTCGCGGCGCGGGCCGCCGAAATCGACGCGGCGGCGGCGCAGATCGCCCTGCTCGAAGAGCGGATCGCCGACGACGCCGAGACCATCGTCCGGCTGGAGACCGCGCTCGACGAGCGGGCGGTGGAAGTGGCGGCGCGCGGCACCGAGATCGAAGCGCTGTCGGTGCGGATCGAGGGCCTGGAGAGCGAGTTGCGCGGCCGCGCCGATCGCATCGACGCGCTGGTCGCCGCGGAAGGCCGGGCGATCACCCTGGCGCAGCAGGAAAAGGATCGCGCCGATCGTCTCGACCGGCGGATCGAGCGGCTGGTCGCCGACGTCGCCGATCGCGAGGAGGTGGCGGATCGCCGCCAGCGCGAGTTGGCGCGCAGCCGCGAGGCGCTGGCCGGGGCCAGCGCCCGGATCGCCGCGCTGACCGGGCGGACCGTCGACGATCGGGCGGTCGCGGCCGGCGACAACCTCAACCGCAGCGTCGAGGCACTCGAAGCCGAGAACCTCGGCCTGCGCACCCGGCTCGCCGCGGCCGAGGCCGAACGCGACCGGCGCGGCCCGGCCGGGCCGTCCGGCCCGCCGGCGCCGATCGATCCGGTGCGCCGGCAGTTGCGCGAGGACATCGCCGATCTCGCCGCGGAAGTGGTGCGGCTCACCGGCGCGGTGGGCGGCGGCGGGGCGACCATCGATCGGCTGCTCGCCGAACCGGAGCGGCCGTCGTCGCCGGGGTCCCCGCCGAGCCTCGCCGAACGCATCCGCCGCCTGCGCGGGACCGGGCCGACGCCCGCCGACGCGCGCTCCGAGCGGGGCTGAGCACGCGTCGCGCCGGGGACGACCCCACCGGCCGGGAAGCCGCGTCCGGCGGGTGGTTTGAATTGTGGCGCCGCGCCCTATAGTCCTTCGAGCGGCCGCTGCCGTCCGATTCGAGTCCCGGGCCGGACGCGCCCGGTCCTCGACCGATCTCGGTGCGAGCCCCGCGTCTTCCGTTCCCCACCCGAGGAGCCATCGTCCATGGCCGACACTTCGGACATCGCCGCTCTCGATCTCGCCGCGCTGATCGCCAGCCGCGTGTGCCACGACATCATCTCGCCGGTCGGAGCGATCAACAACGGCCTCGAAGTTCTCGCCGAAGAGAGCAACGAGGAGATGCGCGAATTCGCCATGGACCTGATCCGCAAGAGCGCGCGGCAGGCGTCCGCCAAGCTGCAGTTCGCGCGGCTGGCCTTCGGGGCGGCCGGCTCGGCCGGCGCGTCGATCGACCTCGGCGACGCCGAGACGGTGGCCAAGGGCTTCATGGCCGGCGAAAAGGCGTCGCTGGAATGGTCGGCGGTCCGCGTGCTGATGCCCAAGAACCTGGTCAAGCTGCTGCTCAACCTGATTCTGGTGGCCGGTCACGCGATTCCGCGCGGCGGGGTGATCCGGGTGGTGGTGACCGGCGCGGCCGAATCGCCGACCTTCACGGTGACCTGCACCGGCTCCAATGCCCGCATCCCGGCCAACGCCGAAGCCTTCCTGAACGGCGAGAGCGCCGATCAATCGCCCGACGCGCACATGATTCAGCCGATCTATGCCGGACTTCTCGCCCGCGCGGCGGGGATGACGATGGCCATCGACAAGGACGGCGACACCGTCGTGTTCACCGCGACGCCGAAGATCGCGGCGGTCGATGCCGCGACGACGCCCGCCGCCTGAGGCCCCGCGGCGGCGCCGACGCCACCCGCGGTGGTGGCAACGTTGCGGGTTCATCGCTGCGGCCGCCGAGACGGGGCCGCGGCCCTGCCTCGACTGTTCGGTTGACATTTCAACAGACATCGATGTGGCCGGCGGTTTCGACGCTGAAGTCGTAAATTCGATCGAATTATTGTGTGGGACTACGTATCCCTTGCCGCGATCGGCGGTGGTCGTCCCGGACACGACTGCCGCACGCCGAAGGACGCACTCCGGCTTCTTGCGCAAATCTTCGCCGCCCCGGGGAAACCGACCGATCTCGGCAATCCTCTCTTAACGCTTTGTCTCGATACTCCCTTCCTGAGATTGGGGTTTTACCCCCGCGACGGTTCCCGTCGCCGATCGCACGCAAGGTGGGGCCATGGACGATCTGCTTCGAGAATTCCTCACGGAAACCAACGAGAGCCTCGACGTCGTCGACGTCGAGCTGGTGAAGTTCGAACAAGATCCGAACAACGAAAAGATCCTCGGCAACATCTTCCGGCTGGTCCACACCATCAAGGGGACCTGCGGGTTCCTCGGTCTGCCTCGCCTGGAAGCCATCGCACATGCCGCCGAAACCCTGATGGGGCGGTTCCGCGACGGCGTGCCGGTGACGGAAGCCGCGGTGACGCTGGTCCTCCAGTCGATCGACCGCATCAAGCAGATCGTCACCGATCTGGAGGCGACCGAGCAGGAGCCCACGGGATCCGACGGGGACCTGATCGGCCAGTTGGAACGGATGTCGGAGGCCGGCAAGGTGCCGGTGGCGATTCCCGAACCGCCCAAACATGCCGAAGGCGAACTGGTCTTCCAGGTTCTGGAGCGCCAGCTGCGGCCGGGCGAGGTTTCGCTCGACGATCTGGAGCGGGCCTTCCGCGAGACCGTGCCGGAGCTGCCGCCGGTCGCCGAGGTCAAGCCGGCCCCGGCCAAGAAGGCCGCCAAGGCGGCGGTCGAGAAGCGCGAGCCCAAGGAAAAAGATCCGGAAGCCGATCCCAAGGCCGGCAGCGTGTCGTCGCAGACGATCCGCGTCGCGGTCGAGACCCTCGAACACCTGATGACCATGGTGTCCGAGCTGGTGCTGACCCGCAATCAGCTCCTGGAGATCGTCCGTCGTCACGAGGACAGCGAATTCAAGGTGCCGCTGCAGCGCCTGTCGAACGTCACCGCCGAGCTGCAGGAAGGCGTCATGAAGACGCGCATGCAGCCGATCGGCAACGCCTGGCAGAAGCTGCCGCGGGTGGTGCGCGACCTGTCGAACGAACTCGGCAAGCACATCGAACTCGAGATGGTCGGTCAGGACACCGAACTCGATCGTCAGGTGCTGGAGCTGATCAAGGATCCGCTCACCCACATGGTGCGCAATTCCGCCGACCACGGGCTCGAGACGCCCGAGGTGCGCAAGGCCGCCGGCAAGCCCGACAAGGGCACGATCAAACTGTCCGCCTATCACGAGGGCGGCCACATCATCATCGAGATCTCCGACGACGGCCGTGGCCTCGATCTCGATCGCATCCGCACCAAGATCGTCGACAACGGACTCGCCACCGAGTTCGAACTCGAGAAGATGACGGAAGCGCAGATCTACAAGTACGTCTTCGCGCCGGGCTTCTCGACGGCGGCGAAGGTGACCAGCGTGTCGGGCCGCGGCGTCGGCATGGACGTGGTCAAGACCAACATCGACGCGATCGGCGGCACCGTCGACCTGCGCTCGGTGCCCGGTCAGGGCACCACCTTCACCATCAAGATCCCGCTGACGCTGGCCATCGTCTCGACGCTGATCGTCGAATCGGCCGGGGATCGCTTCGCCATCCCGCAGCTGTCGGTGGTCGAACTGGTCAGGGCGCAGCAGAACTCCGAGCATCGTATCGAACGCATCCGCGACACGCCGGTCCTGCGCCTGCGCAACAAGCTGTTGCCGCTGGTCCATCTCTCCAAGCTGCTCGGCATCACCACCATCGGTGGCGAGGCCAAGGAGCCGGTGAGCGAGGAGGACGGGTTCATCGTCGTCATGCAGATCGGTCAGCAGACCTTCGGCGTGGTGGTCGACGCGGTGTTCCACACCGAAGAGATCGTCGTGAAGCCGATGTCGACCATGCTGCGCCACATCGGCATGTTCTCGGGCAACACCATCCTCGGTGACGGTTCGGTGATCATGATCATCGACCCGAACGGTATCGCTCAGGCGGTCGGTCCGACCCAGGCGGTGTCGAGCATCGACGAGGCCGAACACGACGAAGATCGGGCCCGCGAAGACACCCAGACGATCTCGCTGCTCCTGTTCCGGGCCGGCGACGACCATCCCAAGGCGGTGCCGCTGTCGCTGGTCACCCGCCTCGAAGAGTTCTCGGTCGACAAGGTCGAGCGCTCCAACGGTCGCGATCTGGTCCAGTACCGTGGCACGTTGATGCCGCTCGTCTACTTCGACGAATACGCCCAGCGCAAGACCGAGGGCGGTCTGCCGATGCTGGTGTTCTCCGACGCCGGCCGTTCGATGGGCCTGGTGGTCGACGAGATCATCGACATCGTCGAAGACCGGCTGGAGATCGAGGTCGGGTCGGAACGTCCCGGCGTGCTCGGCTCGGCGGTGGTCAAGGGCAAGGCGACCGAGGTCGTCGACATCGGCCACTTCCTGCCCCAGGCCTTCGAGGACTGGTTCCGGCGCAAGGAGATCTCGGCGGAGGCGCTCACCCGCACCCTGCTGTTCGTCGACGATGCGCCGTTCTTCCGCAACATGCTCGGTCCGGTGCTGAAGGCCGCGGGCTACCGCGTCACCGTCTGCGCTTCGGCCGGTGAGGCGCTCGAGATGCTCGAGAACGGCCGTCGCTTCGACGTGATCGTGTCCGACATCGAGATGCCGGAGATGAACGGCTTCGAGTTCGCCGAGAACGTCAAGCGGCACCCGCGTCTCCGGTCGATCCCGATCCTGGCGCTGTCGTCGATCTGCACGCCCGCCTCGATCGAACGCGGCCGGCAGTCCGGCTTCGACGACTACATCGCCAAGTTCGATCGGCCCGGCCTGATCGCCGCGCTGAAGGAAGTCACCACCTCCACCATGGAATACGGAGTCGCGGCATGACCGACGAAGTCAACGGGCTCAACGAGAGCATCCAATACGTGACGGTGGTGATCGGCGGGCAGCTGTTCGGGCTGCCGATCTCCCGGGTCCACGACGTGTTCGTCCCCGAGTCGATCACCCGGGTACCGCTGTCGCGGCCGGAGATCGCCGGGGTGCTCAATCTGCGCGGCCGCATCGTCACCTCGATCGACATGCGTCGGCGTCTGCATCTGCCGGCGCGCAGCGACGGCGGCACGGCGATGGCGGTCGGCATCGAGCACAAGGGCGAGTCCTACGGCCTGCTGATCGACAACGTCGGGGAAGTCCTCGACCTGCCGTCGAGCGGCCGAGAACCCAATCCGGTCAACCTCGACCCGCGTTGGGCCGCGATCTCCGGCGGCGTGCATCGCCTCAACGGCCAGCTGATGGTCATCCTCGACGTCGATCGTGTCCTCGGTGGCATGTCCGAAGCGATCGCCGCCTGATCCGCCTGCGCTCTGGAGTGGTATGCCATGAAGAACTGTCTGGTCGTCGACGACTCCAGCGTCATCCGAAAGGTGGCGCGACGGATTCTCGAAGATCTCGCCTTCGAGACTTCGGAAGCCGAGGACGGGATGAAGGCCCTCGACATGTGCCGCAAGGAGATGCCGAGCGCCATTCTCCTCGACTGGAACATGCCGGTGATGGACGGCCTGGAGTTCCTGGCGCAGCTCCGGCGCGAGCCGGGCGGTGAAAAGCCCAAGGTGGTGTTCTGCACCACCGAGAACGACGTCGCCCACATCGCCAAGGCGATGCGCGCCGGCGCCGACGAATACATCATGAAGCCCTTCGACCGCGAGATCGTAGAAGCGAAGTTCGCCGAAGTCGGCCTGATCTGACGGAGGGGACCTCATGGCTTATGGTGCCAATGCCGCGCAGGAGCGGCCACAGAAAACCGTGTCCGATCCGGTCCGGGTGATGGTCGTCGACGACTCGGTCGTCGTGCGCGGCCTGATCGGTCGGTGGCTCGACGAAGACCCGGGCCTGACGGTGGTCGCCAGCCACCGCAACGGCAAGCTCGCCGTCGACGATCTCCTCAAGTCCAATCCGGACGTGGTCGTGCTCGACGTCGAGATGCCGGAGATGGACGGCCTCACCGCCCTGCCGCTGCTGCTCAAGCAGAAGCCCGGCCTGGTCGTGGTGATGGCCTCGACGCTCACTCGTCGCAACGCCGAAGTCAGCCTGAAGTGTCTCGCGCTGGGCGCGGCCGACTACGTGCCGAAGCCGGAATCGAACAGCGGCGTGACCACCTCGGTCGACTTCCGCAACGAGGTCATCCAGAAGGTCCGCACCCTCGGCCAACGGGCCCAGGCGCGGGCCGGCCGCTCGTCGGCGCCCGCCGCCCGCCCGGCCGCACCTGGCCCGTCGAGCGCGCCCGGATCGGCGGCGCCCGCCGCTCCCGCCCGCAGCTTCGCACCGTCGCAGCCGCGCGTCGCCGCGCCGGCCGCCCCGGTCAGCCTGCGATCCTATTCGTCGGTGCAGCCGCGTCTCCTGCTGATCGGCTCGTCGACCGGCGGGCCGCAGGCCCTGACCAAGCTGTTCGGTGAGATCGGCTCGGCGATCACCAACGTTCCGGTGCTGGTCACCCAGCACATGCCGCCGACCTTCACGGCGATTCTGGCCGAACACATCACCAAGGCCTCGGGCCGCCGCGCCGCCGAAGGCGTGCACGGCGAACCCTTGATGCCGGGCCGGATCTACGTGGCGCCGGGCGGCAAGCACATGACGATCGGCAAGCAGGGCTCCGAGACGGTGGTCCTGCTCAACGACCTGCCGCCGGTGAACTTCTGCAAGCCGGCGGTCGATCCGCTGTTCGAAAGCGCCATTCCGCTGTTCGGCGGGGCGATCCTCGCCTGTGTCCTCACCGGCATGGGCCACGACGGCGCGGCCGGGTCGACCAAGATCGCCAACGCCGGCGGATCGGTGATCGCCCAGGACGAAGAGTCGAGCGTGGTGTGGGGCATGCCCGGTGCGGTCGTTCAGGCCGGGGCTGCGGCCGAAATCCTTCCGCTCGACCAGATCGGCGGCAAGATCATCCGGATCCTGGGGGGACGTCGATGACGCCGTTCGAGTACGACTATCTCCGCGGCTTCCTCAAGCAGCGTTCCGGCCTGGTTCTGTCGAACGAAAAGCAGTATCTAATCGAGAGCCGCCTGTTGCCGGTCGCCCGCAAGGCCAGCCTGCCGTCGATCTCGGCGCTGGTCGCCAAGATGAAGGAACCGGGCGCGGGCGTGCTGTGCGATGCGGTGGTCGAGGCGATGACCACCAACGAGTCGTTCTTCTTCCGCGACAAGGTGCCCTTCGAACACTTCACCAACACGATGCTGCCGGCGATGCTCGACGCGCGCGCCCGCGATCGGCGTCTGCGGATCTGGTGCGCCGCCGCCTCGACGGGGCAGGAGCCCTATTCGCTGGCGATGTGCCTGAAGGAAGCCGAAGCGCGGCTCGCCGGCTGGCGGATCGAGATCATCGGCACGGATCTGTCCAACGAAGTGCTGGAGAAGGCCCGGGCCGGCGTCTATTCGCAGTTCGAGGTCCAGCGCGGGCTGCCGATCAACCATCTGCTCAAGCATTTCGTCCAGAACGGCGACACCTGGCAGATCTCGTCGACGCTGCGCGGGATGGTCCAGTACCGCAAGCTGAACCTGCTCGAGAACTTCTCCTCGCTCGGCCAGTTCGACATCGTGTTCTGCCGCAACGTGCTGATCTATTTCGACAACCAGACCAAGATCGACATCCTCGGGCGGATCGCCAAGATGCTCCCGGCCGACGGTTTCCTGGTGCTCGGAGCGGCCGAGACGGTGGTCGGGCTGACCGACGCCTTCAAGCCGATGACCGACAAGCGCGGCCTCTACCAGACCGCCGCCGCGGGTGCCGCGCCCTCGACGCAGCGCTACGGCACCACCGGTGCGGCGACGCCGGCGCCCGCGCCCACGCCCTATACGCGGTTGGCGACGGTGCGCTGAACCGAGCCTTCGTGACCACCTCGAAACGGGCATCGGAGCGATCCGGTGCCCGTTTCGCCGTGTGGCGACGTGGCGGGGCGGTCGTGCACGACCCGTCTGGCGATCGCCTGGGGCAAACGACGAACCCCGCCTCGGAGTGCGAGGCGGGGCGAAAGAGGCGCGGACGAGGCTTGCGCGGGGGCGAGGTCGCGCGGGAAGGTCTCAGGCGATGTCGGCGTATATGTCGGCTTCGTCGGGCTCGCGCAGCACGTAGCCGCGGCCCCAGACCGTCTCGATGTAGTTCTTGCCGCCGGTCGCCGAGGCGAGCTTCTTGCGCAGCTTGCAGATGAACACGTCGATGATCTTGAGTTCCGGCTCGTCCATACCGCCGTAGAGATGATTGAGGAACATCTCCTTGGTCAGGGTGGTGCCCTTGCGCAGGCTGAGCAGCTCGATCATCTGATATTCTTTGCCGGTCAGATGGACGCGCTGGGCGTTCACTTCGACGGTCTTGGTGTCGAGATTGACCACCAGGTCGCCGGTGGTGATGACCGACTGGGCATGACCCTTGGAGCGACGGACGATGGCATGGATGCGGGCGACCAACTCGTCCTTGTGGAAGGGCTTGGTCATGTAGTCGTCGGCGCCGAACCCGAGGCCGCGGACCTTGTCTTCGATGCCGGCGAGACCGGAGAGGATCAGGATCGGGGTCTTGACCTTGGAGACGCGCAGGGTGCGCAGCACCTCGTAGCCCGACATGTCGGGCAAGTTCAGATCCAACAGGATGATGTCGTAATCGTAGAGCTTGCCGAGGTCGATTCCCTCTTCGCCGAGATCCGTCGTGTAGACGTTGAAGTTCTCGGACTTGAGCATCAACTCGATGCTCTGCGCGGTGGCGCTGTCGTCTTCGATGAGCAGTACGCGCATGCCAATCCCCTTTGTCGCCTCACCCGGGCTTGGCGCATCGGCCCTCGCCGGCCGTTGCGAACGATACCCCATCAACCCCGACTCGGAAGCCTACCGGACAATGGTTAACAGAATCTGATTCGCGTGGGCAAGCCTCGCTTCGAGTCCGAGCGACGAAACTTGTCAGAAGGCTGAAACAAAAGAAGAATCTGAGGAATCCGGCGTTGAGAAATCACTTTAAGAAGTGCCCTCAACCGACTCTTCGGAATCGTCTCTCGACGGTCGTCCGGCCAGCTTCGCGTGCGACCCCACATCGCCCGCTCGTTCATATTGTTTGACGAAGGACGTTAACAACGAGTTACTGAGCGGACTCTCTGGGTGTGGATTCCGGAAACCGATTCGACATGATGGATTCCCTGGTTCGTGAGATCGCCGACCTCCCCGCCACCACCACCTTCGGGCGGGTCGTCGCGGTGCGCGGCCTGATGATCGAAGTCTCCGGGCCGGTTCACGAAATGAGCGTCGGGTCGCGGCTGGCGATCGAGGCGCCGTCGGGCCGGACGGTGCCGGCCGAGGTGGTCGGATTCCACGGCGGCCGCGCCCTGTGCCTGCCGTTCGGCGCGCTCGAAGGGGTGCGGCTCGGCTGCCGCGCGCTGGTCGCCGGTGCCGACGGCTCGGTCCGGCCGTGCGAGGGCTGGCTCGGCCGGGTGGTCAATGCGCTGGGCGAACCGCTCGACGGCAAGGGGCCGCTGCCCCAGGGCCCGGTCCTGCGGCATTTGCGCGCATCGCCGCCACCGGCCGGCGAACGCAATCGGGTCGGCGGACCGATCGATCTCGGGGTCCGGGCGCTCAACACCTTCGTCACCTGCTGCCGCGGCCAGCGCATGGGCATCTTCGCCGGCTCGGGCGTCGGCAAGTCGGTGCTGCTGTCGATGCTCGCCCGCTACACCGCGGCGGACGTGGCGGTGATCGGACTGGTCGGCGAACGCGGCCGCGAGGTCCAGGAATTCATCGAGGACGATCTCGGTGCCGAAGGTCTGGCGCGTTCGGTGGTGGTGGTGTCGACCTCCGACGAACCGGCGCTGATGCGTCGTCAGGCGGCGCATCTGACCCTGGCGATCGCCGAATATTTCCGCGACACCGGCGGCGACGTGCTGTGTCTGATGGACTCGGTCACCCGCTTCGCCATGGCGCAGCGCGAGATCGGTCTGGCGGCCGGCGAGCCGCCGACTTCCAAGGGCTATACGCCGACGGTGTTCACCGAATTGCCGCGGCTCCTGGAGCGGGCGGGGCCGGGGATCGGCACGGCCGGCTCGATCACCGGTATCTTCACGGTGCTGGTGGAGGGCGACAACCACAACGAACCGGTCGCCGACGCGGTGCGCGGCATCCTCGACGGCCACATCGTGATGGAGCGCCAGATCGCCGAGCGCGGCCGCTATCCGGCGATCAACGTGCTGAAGTCGGTGTCGCGGACCATGCCGCGGGCGGTGCCGGAGGAGCGGCGCGAGAGCCTGATGGAGGCCAAGCGGCTGATGGCCACCTATGCCGACATGGAGGAGTTGATCCGGCTCGGCGCCTATCGGCCGGGGTCGAGCGCCGAGGTCGACGAGGCGATCCGGCTCAATCCGGCCTTCGAGACATTTTTGAGACAGGGCAAGGAAGAATCGACGTCGCTGCCGGCGGGATACGACCGTCTCGCGGCGATCCTGGCTTCATGACGGAAAAGACTCACTTTTTGGCAAGGGGTGTCGGCTAGGATGACCTTCGATCACGGGGAGTAGCCGGTCATGAAGTCGCGCGACAGTCTCATTCGTCTGAAGCGGTTCCAGGTCGACGAGAAGCGTCGGCAAGTGTCACAGATCGAGTTGATGATCGCGGATTTCACGCGGATGATCGGCGATCTCAACGATCAGATCGTCGGCGAGCAGAACCGCGTCGGCATCCACGACATCGCCCATTTCGCCTATCCGACCTTCGCCAAGGCGGCGATCCAGCGGCGCGAGAACCTCAAGGTGTCGATCCACGACCTCGAGGAGAAGCTCTCGACCGCCCGCGACGAGCTGTCGCTCGCCGTCGAGGAGCTGAAGAAGATCGAGTTGATCGAGGAGCGCGACCAGCACCGCGAGCGCAACGAGCGCGACGCCGCCGAGCAGGACGTCCTCGACGAGTTGGCCGGCCGCCGCCACGCCTACGGCCACTGAGGTGCGGTCCGCCCGGGCTCTCCCCCGCCCGCGCGACGATCGACCCATCCCGAACCCATTCGAAGGCCGCCCAACGGGCGGCCTTTCGTCGTCTCTGGGGCCTGCGAGGGCCGCGGATCTTCGCCGCGGTCAGTGCCAGCCGACGCCGAAGCGCCAGGCGACGCCGAGGCCGACGGTGAACTGGTCGCGGGCGCCGTCGGCGCGGACGATCGGCGAGGTCGCGGCATCGTCGGCGAGGCGGGTCCAGCCGGCGTCGGCGCGGACCACCCAGCGCGGGTCGATCTCCCAGGACGCGGCGGTGGCGAGACCGGCACCGCGCACACCCCCGCCCGGACGATGGGTCGCGAGCCCGGTGCGGGCGCTCTCGGCGGCGGTGACGCCGAAATAGGTGTTCATGTAGGCGGCCGAGGCGAGGGACAGCCGCGGGCCGGCGGAGAGCGTCACGTGCTCGAACGGATGCACGATGCCGTCGAGGCCGAGATCGACGATCTGGCCGGTGTGGCCGCCGAAGCCCTGGCGGACCTCGACCGAGGCGCGGAACCAGGTGTCGGTGTAGTCGGCGGCGAGGCCGAGCTCCCAGGCGGCATCGACCTTGTCGAGGCCCCAGAGGCGATCGTGGACATCGAACTTGCGTTCGCCGACATGGCGGAAGGCCGGGCGGATGCCGAAGCCGGTGTCGGTCGTCGGCTGGCCGGTGAAGGGCGAGCGCAGGAAGCGGAAGCCGACGATCGGCATCGGCGACAGGACGTAGGACTTCGAGCCGTCCCACTCGGGGGCGAGGCGGGCGCCGCCGCCGAGCGTGACGATCGCGTCGTCGCCGGGCCCGGGCAGCGGCGCCCCGCCGGCGAAGGCCGCGAGGGTCGTGGCCGGCAGAGCGGCGAGGAGGACGAGGGTGAGGCGCATGGCGTTCCCGGGCGTGAGAGGGCTCGCGGACGGGGGTCCGAGAGGAAGCGTCGATGATGACCCCGCCATGGTTACCGGATCGTCGACGAGATTGCGCGGCGGTTCGGCAACGGTGGGGGGAAATCGCGGGGAGGGCGCACGGGGCGGGTGACGCGTCAGGGGGAACCTCTCGGCCATGCCTCGGCGGCGGCGCGGCGAAGGTCTGCCCCTGCTGCGACGACGTCCGTAGGGAACATCCCAAGGTCTACGGCCAGCGAGTCGCACTGGTTCGCCCGATCGCCCCGCCCCTGATGCAACTCGCTGTGCTCGATGCACCCTAAGATGCCATTCGTCCGACAAGGGCGCGCGACTGGCGGTTCCAACATCCAGCCGGCGCGTAGGACTCTGGGATACCGGTAGCTCTTGTCCATTAGGTGAAAGCCGATCCGGCCCGTCGGTATCGACTATTGCCAAATCAACCTGCGCTGGTAGTGTCGCGCTGGGGTGGCCAAATGGCAATTAGAAACCTTCCGCTTAGCTCGCTCGAGGTCAATCGTGCTAATGACCGGCACGGTGAACTCGAAAATGAGACGGCTGCTATCGCTTGGCTCTTCAAAGAGCGCGAGCAGCACATGCGCAATCTCGCAAAGGACATCGTTGATCGCGGCGAGATTTATGAGTTTCCGCTCGTCTCGCCGAACAAGGAAAAGTTCATCGTATTTGACGGGAATCGGCGAGTTACTTGTTTGAAATTGCTTGATGATCCTCGCCGGGCGCCGACCGTTGAGCTTCAACTTTTCTTTCGCGAGCAGCGTGCGCGTTGGAACGGCCCGTTTCCAATTCACTTCCAATGTCAGGTGGAAACCGATCGGGATCGAGTCGACGAGATACTCTATCGCCGACATACAGGCACGCAGAACGGCGTTGGCCAGAGTACGTGGGACGACCGAATGAAGTCGACCTTCGAGGCTCGTACAGGCAAGGGCAATGGTCCTAGTGTCGCTGATGAGATAGAGAAGCGCTTGGCTGACGCGCACCTATTACCCTCACGCCGCAAGATCCCCCGCTCGACGCTCAACCGCCTGCTTTCAGCTGAACCGTTTAGGAACCGGGTTGGCATTAGCATGAAGGGCGGCCGATTTGAGTACACACATGACGAGACGGCTACTCTTGGCGCGTTGGCCAGGATCGCGCACGACCTCTCAAGCCGCGAAGTCGTGCTTGGTGACATCTGGGATGTAGACGGGAAAGTGGGCTACCTGGACAAACTCGAGGGTGAAGGCATCCTTCCAGCCGCAAGTCATGAGGTTGCCAAGGATGGGAGAGCAGTTGTAACGTCAAAACCATTAAGGGTTAGGCCGACCGCGAAGGCAACTCCGACAATCCGTACGACTCTAATCCCGCCAAAGAATTTTGGACTAACGTGGCCCGGACGACTTCAGAGGCATCACCAGATTTGGGAGGAACTTCAGTTTCATCTTGATCTTCGGAAGCGCCCCAATGCAGTTTCGGTGCTGCTCCGCGTTTTGATCGAACTTGCTCTAGAAAATTACATCAGGGAGGCGGGTGTACTAGTTCACGAAAATGACAAGCTCGCTACCCGGCTGGAGAAAGCAGGCCAGCACCTCCATGCAGCTAATAAGATCGATGGAAAGCAGATGGAGGTGATCCGTAAATTCAAGCAGGGCGACAAACTTGTTTCGGCTGATACGCTAAACAAGTATATCCATTCACCAAATTTTGCACCATCTCCGGAGCATCTCACGTCAATGTGGGATAGTCTAGCTGATGTGATCGTTCTTTTTCTTAATTCTTAGATTGAAATTTTCAAAAATTTAGCGGTTTTCAGTTATTATGTCTGCTACTTGGATTTTAAGAAATACATCTTGTCGTCTACGGGGGTGGAATTTTATCAGAATTTCGGTTTCAGGTGCCATTCGACATGGTCGTAGTGGACCCGTTGCTGGTGTATATTTGGTCTATTGCATGAGACAGTTGCTTGTGGTCAGATACGCACCAGAAGGTTCCGCATTCCTCCCCCCTCAAATACTCCCCACCGTCTTCAACCGCACCCGCGGGTGGACCTCGGCCTGGCTCATCACCACGGTGTGCGGGCGGAAGCGCTCGACGATGGCGCGGACGTGGGTGCGGGTGCCGGGGCTGGTCAGCAACACCGGGATCTCGCCCATGCGGGCGGCGTCGTCGAAGGCCTCGCGCACCGTCGACACGAACTCGCCGAGCTTCGACGGCGCCATCGCCAGGCTCTTCATCTCGCCGTCGCCGATCAGGCTCTCGGCGAAGGCCATCTCCCAGGCCGGCGACATCGCCAGGATCGGCAGATAGCCCATCGGCGACAGGTTGGCCGCCGAGATCTGGCGGGCGAGGCGGCCGCGCACGTGCTCGGCGATCGACGACACGGTGCGGGTGAAGGCCACGGCCTCGGCCACGCCCTCCAGGATGGTCGCGAGGTCGCGGATCGAGATGCGCTCGGCGAGCAGGCTCTGCAGGATCCGCTGGATGCCCGACATGTTGATCTGCGACGGCACGATGTCGTCGACCAGCTTGTGCTGCTCCTTGGGCAGGTCGGCGAGCAGCTTGGCGACGTCGGCGTAGGACAAGAGGTCGGCGACGTTGGCCTTGAGGATCTCGGTCAGGTGGGTCGACATGACGGTCGCCGGGTCGACCACGGTCAGGCCGCGGATCGCCGCCTCTTCCTTCAGCGCCGGGTCGACCCAGGTCGCCGGCAATCCGAAGGTCGGTTCGGTGGTGTGGGTGCCGGGCAGGTCGATCTGCCGGCCCTCGGGGTCCATGACCATGTAGAGCGAGGGGAAGATCTGGCCGCGGCCGGCCTCGACCTCCTTGATCTTGACCACATATTCGTTGGGCTGGAGCTGGACGTTGTCGAGCAGCCGGCAGGGCGGCATGACGAAGCCCATGTCGGAGGCGATCTGGCGGCGCAGCGCCTTGATCTGGTCGGTCAGGCGATCGGAGCCGTCGGGGCCGTTGATCAGCGGCAGGAGCGCATAGCCGAGCTCGATGCGGAGCTCGTCCATCTTCAGGCTCTCGCTGATCGGCTCCTCCTTGGGGGCGGCGGCGATGCGTTCGGCGACGCCTTCGGCGGCGGTCTTGGCGGCGACCTCGGCGTGCTGGCGGGTGGCGGCGATGGCCAGTGCGGCGGCGCCGGCGGCGAGCCCGAGGAAGGGCAGAGTCGGCATGCCGGGCAGGAACGACAGGACGATCATCACCGCCGAGGACATGCCGAGCGCCCGCGGGTAGCCGGAGAGCTGGCCGATCAGCGCCTTGTCGGCGGCGCCGGAGACGCCGGCCTTGGAGACCAGCAGGCCGGCGGCGGTCGAGACGATCAGCGCCGGGATCTGGGTGACCAGACCGTCGCCGACGGTCAGCAGGGTATAGGCGTGGCCGGCTTCGGCGAAGGTGATGCCCTGCTGGGCGACGCCGATGATGATGCCGCCGATGACGTTGATGAAGGTGATCAGGAGGCCGGCGACGGCATCGCCGCGCACGAACTTGGAGGCGCCGTCCATGGCGCCGAAGAAGGCGCTCTCGCCCTCGAGATCCTTGCGGCGGGCTCGCGCCGCCTTCTCGTCGATCAGGCCGGCGGAGAGATCGGCGTCGATCGCCATCTGCTTGCCGGGCATCGCGTCGAGGGTGAAGCGCGCCGCGACCTCGGCGATGCGCCCCGAACCCTTGGTGATGACGATGAAGTTCACGATCAACAGGATCGCGAAGACGATGATGCCGATGACGAAGTTGCCGCCCATCACGAAGTTGCCGAAGGCTTCGATGACGTGACCCGCCGCCGCGGTGCCCTCGTGGCCGTGGCCGAGGATCAGGCGGGTCGAGGCGAGGTTGAGCGACAGCCGCAGCATGGTGGCGATCAGCAGCAGGGTCGGGAAGGACGAGAATTCGAGCGGCGCCTGGATGAACAGCGAGGTCATCAGGATCAGCACCGACAGGGTGATCGAGATGGCCAGCGACAGATCGAGCAGCCAGGCGGGCAGGGGGACGATCAGGACGACCAGGATGGCCATCACGCCGATGGCGAGACCGACGTCGCCGCGGCGGGCATGGGCGAGGAGTTCGCCGAAGTTGGGCAGGCCGAAGGGCATGGCGAAGCCGGCGGTGGCCGGGGTGGGGGGCGGTGTCACGGTGAGGTCGGTCATCGCGTCTCGGCATCCCTCGGTCGGCACACGGAATCGTGGCCGGCGCCTTTCGGCGGCTGGGCAATTTTTGCCGGGTTCATGGTTAACGGGTGGTTAAGGATGGGCCGGCCGAACGACGCGGGGCCTCGCGCGTTGACAGGGAAGGCCGCAGCCCGGCGAGGGCGAGGGAGGACGACGGCATGGCGGGACGGATCGGGCGGGCGGTGGCTCTCGCCGCGGCGATGGCGATGGCGGGCGCGACGAGCGGCGCGGTCGCGGCGGCCGACGGCGGCGTGCCCCAGGGCGGGGCCAAGGCCGACCAGATCCGCGCGGTACTCGCGGGCATCCGCCTGCCCGAAGGATTCCGCATCTCGCTGTTCGCCCTGGTGCCGGGGGCGCGGCACATGGCGGTGGGGCCCCAGGGCAAAGTGCTGTTCGTCGGCTCGCGCGGGTCGGGCGTCCATGCGGTCGATCTGACCGCGACGAACGGCGAGCGGCGGGTGTGGCGGTTCGCCCCGGACGTGGCTTTCAGCGTGCCCAACGGGCCGTGTTTCGCCCCCGACGGCACGCTCTACGTCGCCGAGGTCAACCGCATCCGCGCCTTTGCGAACGCCGAGAGCGAGGCCGCGCGGCCGGCGCCGCCGTCGCGCGAGGTTGTGGCCGAGGGCGATCTGGCGCCGGCCGGCGAGACCGGCGGGCACAATGCGCGGGTCTGTCGGATCGGGCCGGACGGCCGGCTCTACGTGGCGATCGGCCAGCCGCACAACGTGCCGCCCAAGGCCAAGCTGGCGCTCTACGCCGAGCGCGGCCTCGGGGCGATCGTGCGGATGGACCGCGACGGCGGCCACCGCGAGATCTACGCCTCGGGCATCCGCAATTCGGTCGGCCTCGACTTCAATCCGGCCGACGGCACGCTGTGGTTCACCGACAATCAGGTCGACCTGATGGGCAACACCATCCCGCCCGGCGAGATCGATCGCGCGACGGCGGCGGGGCAGAACTTCGGCTTTCCCTGGTACGGCGGCGGCGCGGTGCGGACGCGGGAGTATGCCGACGATCCGGTCCCGCCCGGGGTGGTCTTTCCCCAGGTCGAGATGGACGCGCATGCCGCCGATCTCGGCATGGTCTTCTACCTCGGCACGACGTGGCCGGCGCCGTGGCGGGGCGGCATCTTCTCGGCCCAGCACGGCTCATGGAACCGGCAGCCGTCGATCGGCGCACGGGTGATGTTCACGAGCGTGAAGCCCGACGGTACCGCCGGCGCGACGATGGTCTTCGCCGAGGGCTGGCGGCGCGCCGACGGCAGTTACGCCGGCCGACCGGTCGACGTCGCCGAATTGCCGGACGGCTCCCTGTTGGTCTCCGACGACGCCGTGGGGGCGGTCTATCGGATCGAGTGGACGCAGAAGTGAGGCGCCGCGGCGGGAGCACTCCCCCGCCGCGGTGCGGACGGTCGCCGGCCTCAGGCGTTCGCCAGGGCCTTTTCGGCGGCTTCGGCCGCCTTGACGATCGAATTGATGTTCAGCGTCTCGTCGGCCGCCTGTTCCGGGGTCAGCGTCAGGCCGCGGTCGAGGATCTTGCGCGAGGCCATGTGGTCGGCGACGCGGTTGAGGCTCGCCGTGCCGAGGAACTGCTCGCCCTTGAAATAGAAGGCGGAGAACTTGTAGCCCTCGATGTCGCCGCGGGTCACCACCCGGTCGTGGTCGAGCGAGGTGCCGACCATCTGCAGCTTGATCTCGTACTGGTCGGACCAGAACCACGGGGCGAGCAGGAACGGCTTTTCGCGGCCCATCAGCGCGGCGGCGCCGGATTTCGCCTGTTCGAGCGCGTTCTGCACCGATTCCAGCCGATGCAGCGGCATGCCGGGCTCGTGGGCGGTGGCGGTGCAGTCGCCGATCGCCACGATGTGCGGGTCGATGGTGCGCGAGCAGCGGTCGACGATGATGCCGTGGTCGCAGGGTAGGCCGCAGCCGCGGCCGAGCTCGTCGGCGGGCACCAGACCGATGCCGGCGACGATCAGGTCGGCTTCGATCACCCGGCCGTCGGTGAGCTTGACGCCCTTCACCTTGCCGCCCGCGACGATCACTTCGGCGACGGTCGACTCGAGCGCCAGATGGACGCCGCGTTCGCGGTGCAGGCGGGCATAGGTGTCGGAGATCAGGGGCGAGACGGCGCGGGCGAGGACCCGGGATTCGCGCTCGACGACGGTCACCACCTTGTCATTGAGGCGGCAGCAGGCGGCGATTTCCATGCCGACGAAGCCGGCGCCGACCACCACCACGGTCTCGGCTTCGGCCAGCGACACCGCGAACTTGTGGGCGTCGTCGACGCCGCGGATCGAGACGATGTCGGGATGGTCGCCGTTCGGCACCGGCAGGCGGCGATTGACGCCGCCGGTGGCGATCACCAAGCCCTCGTAGGGCTGGCGGGTTCCATTGGCCAGGGTCACTTCGCGCTTTGCCCGATCGACCGCGGTGACGCGGGTGTTGGGGCGGAAGTCGATGCCCTTGTCGACCAGGGCCTCCGGCCCGCGCAGCACGATCGACGACAGATCGAGCGGCTCGAGCAGCGCCTCCTTGGACAGCGGCGGACGGTAATAGGGCGCGATCCGCTCTTCGCCGAAGAGGATGATCTCACCCTCCCAGCCCTCCAGGCGCAGCGATTCGGCCGCCTGCAGGCCACCTTGGCCGGCTCCGGCGACGACCATCGGGCGTTCGGTGCGAGTGGGGCGTTCCATCAGTCTTGTCTCCGTTCGTCGGTTCCAGGGGCATGAGCGAGCGCTGCGGCCCACAGGGCGGTCCGCAACGTGAGGGTGGCGACCGGCGGCGTGCCGACGGTGAAGCGGCGGGCATCGCCGCCGTAGAGGGTGGCCGGTTCGTCCGGGCCGATCGAGCCCCAAGGAATCGCCACCGGATTGGTGCCGAAGCGGCCGAGCAGCGGGATCGAAATCTCCAGGCGCAGGGCCTCGGCGTCGGCGCCGACCCGCACGCAGTTGCGCCAGCGCACCGGGCCGATCATCAGATCGGCGCCGGTGGCGATCGGGTCGACGGGGCCGGTGGGGGCCTGCCAATGGGCGGCGAGGACCTTCCAGTCGCCGCCCGGCGCGGCGGCGGCTATGCCCGGGCGGGCGCCGACGACCGGCGTCGGGGGGGCGGTGAGGCGCACGGCGGGTTCGACGGGAGACACGCGGCGGCGGCGGAAGAAGGTCCGCAACACCAGAAGAACGATCGCCGCGGCGACGACGTCGATCAGGATCTCGCGGAGGTCGATGGGCATCGCGGGCTCTTGGGCTCTTGTCGGTCGGTCGCATGCGGCGGCCGTTGACCGACCCTAGCGCGCGCCGCAGCCCACGGCGTCCGTATTCGATCGGGGTTCGACGAAGGATGGAGCCATGGGGCGGCGCCGACGCTCGCCGGCATCACGGGCGCCGGGGTGGGAGGGAAGCCTCACGCCGCCTCGACGCCGCCGCCGGGCGGCGGGATCGGATGGCCGTCGTCGCCGTATTCCTTGAGCTTGTTCCTCAGCGTGCGGATCGAGATGCCGAGGATGTTGGCGGCGTGGGTCCGGTTGCCGAGCGTCGAGCCGAGGGTCTCGAGGATCAATTCGCGCTCGACGTCGGCGACGGTGCGGCCGACCAGCGCCCGCGTGACGGCTTCGGCGGTCTCGGCGGCGTGGCGGACCGCCGGATCGCGCGACAGCGGCGGGCGACCCTCGCCGTGGGCCTCGTCGAGGCGCTGGCCGTCGGGGGTGCGGATCGCCTCGACGCCGATGGTGTCGCCGATCGCCAGCAGCACGGCGCGGTGCATGCAGTTCTCGAGTTCGCGGACGTTGCCGGGCCAGCGGGCGCGGGTCAGTTCGCGGCGCGCCTCCGGGTCGAGCGGCCGGTTCTTGACGCCGTTGGCCTTGGCGTAGCGGTCGAGGAAGTGCTCGGCCAGCGCCTGGACGTCGGCGGGCCGGTCGCGCAGCGGCGGGATCTTGAGATTGACGACGTTCAGCCGGTAGAGCAGATCCTCGCGGAAGGTGCCCTTGCGCACCTCCTCGGCCATGTTGCGGTTGGAAGTCGCCAGGATGCGGATGTCGACCGGCACGGGGCGGGTGCCGCCGACCCGGTCGATGATGCGCTCCTGAATGGCGCGCAGCAGCTTGGCCTGGAGGCGCAGGTCCATCTCGGAGATTTCGTCGAGCAGCAGGGTGCCGCCGTCGGCCTCTTCGAACTTGCCGATGCGGCGGGCGACGGCGCCGGTGAAGGCGCCCTTCTCGTGGCCGAACAGCTCGCTCTCGAGCAGCGCCTCGGGGATCGCGGCGCAGTTGACGGCGATGAACGGTTTGCCCGAGCGGTGCGATTTGCGGTGGACGTGGCGGGCCAGCACTTCCTTGCCGGTGCCGCTCTCGCCGGTGATCATGATCGAGGCGTCGGAGACGGCGACCTGATCGGCGAGGCGGACGACGCGGGCCATCGCCTCGTCGCGGACCACCAACTCGCGCCCGTCCTCGGCGACCGCCGCGAGGACGGCGGCGATCAGGTCGGGATCGGGCGGCAGGGGGATGTATTCCTTGGCGCCGGCGCGGATCGCCGCGACCGCGGCGCGGGCGTCGGAGGCGACGCCGCAGGCCACCACCGGCAGGTGGATCATCTCGGTCTCGAGGCGTCGGATCAGATCGGCGATGTCGAGGCCGACGTCGATCATCACCAGATCGGCACCGCGGCCCGAGCGCAGCGACTTCATCGCCACGTCGATCGAATCGGCATGGGTCACGGTGGCGCCGCGCTCCATGACGATGCGCGAGGCGACCGCCAATTGTCCGCCCAGCGTGCCGACGATGAGGAGTCTCATGGGCGTCCCCTCATTTGTCCGACTTGATGATTTCGGTCATGGTCACGCCCAGCCGGTCCTCGACCAGCACCACCTCGCCGCGGGCCACCAGCCGGTTGTTGACATAGATGTCGATCGCCTCGCCGACCTTGCGGTCGAGCTCGAGGACGGTGCCCTGGGTCAGGCGGAGCAGGTCGGAGACCTGCATACGGGCCTGGCCGAGCACGGCCGAGACCTTCACCGGCACGTCGAACACCGCTTCCAGATCGGCGGCGGTGCGCGGCGTGGCGAGACCTTCGTCCTCGGGGCGGTGGCCGGCCGGGACGGCGTCCATCTCGTCGAGGTCGAGGCCTTCGCCGGCCGGGTCTTCGGGCGGGGTGGTCATGGGTCGGTCCTCCGGGTTCCGTCGACCGTGCGATCCCCGGACCCGTCACGGGGTCCGGCGACGGCCTCCTGCCGCGCCGCGAACCAGCGGGCCACGGCGGCGTCGATCTCGGCGGCGACGGAGTCGCCGTCGCGCAGGATACCACCATCGGCCCATTCGATGCGGCAGTCTCCGCGCTTCACGTCGTCCTCGCCGAGAATGACGATGCGGCCTTCGAAACCGGTCTCGCGGACGATGCGGTCGACGTGAGGCTTGAGGGCGTCGGCGTCGGCGGCGGGCAGGCGGATCGCCAGATGGGGGGCACGGCGCAGCGGCCCCAGGCAGTCGGCGAGGAGCGCGCGGATCTCGGCGAGGGGTTCGCGGTCGATCAGATGGGCGGCGAACTTGCGCGCCACGGCGACCGCCAGATCGATCGCCGAGCGTTCCACCGCCAGGCGTTCGGCGTCGAGCGTGTCCATCAGCGCGCGGGCGGCCGAGGCGATCGCTCCGGCCTCGTCGGCGAGCCGTTCGGCGGCGCGGGACTCGGCGTCGGTACGGCCGGCGACGAAGCCCTCCTCGCGGCCTTCGGCGAAGGCCTCGGCGCGGGCGCGCTCCTCGACCGCGACGAGTTCGGCGAGATGCTGGTCGAGGTCGATCATCGGGCGCGGCGGCGCCGCCGGGGCGGGCGTCGGTGCCGGCCGGGAGAAGTCGAGATCGAACAGGTAGCGGGCGGGGGCGGCCATGGGATCCTTTCGGGGGCGGCGCGTCAGTAGACGAGTTCGTCCTCGCCCTTCGACTTGGAGACCATGATCTCGCCCTTGGCGGCGAGATCCTTGGTGACGTTGACCATGATGCTCTGGGCTTCGTCGACGTCGCGCAGGCGCACCGGACCGAGGGCTTCCATGTCCTCCCTGAGCATGTTGCCGGCGCGTGTCGACATGTTGGCGAAGAAGAAGTCGCGCAAGGACTCCGAGGCGCCCTTGAGGGCGATCGCGAGCTTGTCCTTCTCGACGTTGCGCAGCAGCGTCTGGATGCCGCCGGCGTCGAGCTTGCCGAGGTCCTCGAAGGTGAACATCAGTGACTTGATCTTCTCGGCGCTCTCGCGGTTGTCCTCTTCGAGGGCGGCGATGAAGCGGGCCTCGGTCTGGCGGTCGAAGGAGTTGAAGATGTCGGCCATCAGTTCGTGGGCGTCGCGGCGGGTGGTGTGGGACAGGTTCGACATGAACTCGATGCGCAGGGTCTGCTCGACCTTGTCGAGCACGTCCTTCTGCACCGCCTCCATGCGCAGCATGCGGTTGACCACCTCGAGGGCGAATTCGTCGGGCAGGATCGCCAGGACGCGGCCGGCGTGGTCGGGACGGATCTTGGACAGCACCAGGGCGACGGTCTGGGGGTATTCGTTCTTCAGATAGTTGGCGAGCACGTTCTCCTGAACGTTCGACAGCTTCTCCCACATGTTGCGCCCGGCCGGCCCGCGGATCTCCTCCATGATCGCGTTGACCCGCTCGGAGGGCAGGAACGACGCCAGGATGCGCTCCGTCGAATCGAAGTTGCCGGTCAGTGAGCCCTTGGCCGAGATGCGGGTGACGAAGTCGACGAACAGGTTCTCGAGCATTTCCGGGTTGACCGGGCCGAGCTTGGACATGGCGAGCGAGATCTGCCGCACCTCGAGTTCGTCGAGCCGTTGCCAGATCTCCTTGCCGTGTTCCTCGCCGAGCGCCAGGAGCAGCACGGCGGCGCGCTCGGCGCCGGCGAGCTCGCGATAGACTTCGGTCTGGGAGACCTGGAGTTGGGCGGGCTGGGTCTTGGCGGGCAGGGCCATGGGATGTCCTCAGGCGGCTTCGTGGAGCCAGCCGCGAATGATCGCGGCGGCTTCGGCGGGACTCTCCAACACCATCTCACCGATCTTGGTGATCGATCCGGCCTGGACGGCGCCGAGCGCCTTGGCCTGATCGAGACGCAG
Source organism: Siculibacillus lacustris (assembly GCF_004328075.1). Lineage (GTDB taxonomy): Bacteria > Pseudomonadota > Alphaproteobacteria > Rhizobiales > Ancalomicrobiaceae > Siculibacillus > Siculibacillus lacustris. The sequence goes on from NZ_SJFN01000015.1 coordinate 70,110, forward strand.
ATGGGTCGGGTGGGCCGGGTCGGCGATCGGTTGGCCGTCTTCGCCGAGGACGACGGGCAACGGCGTGCCGTCGGCCGCGACACCGGGACTGCCGGGCAGGGCGATCTGTCCGGCCGCGCCTTCGGTGGTGGTGATGGTGATCATGTCCGGGCCGGTGACCCGCTTGATCAGCGGCCGCACCGCGAAGAGCAGCACCAGGAGGGTCATGATCAGCAGCGAGCCGAGCTCGGCGAGCCGCAGGATGTCGTCGCGGCCGAAGTCGAACAGGGCGGCGAAGCCGGTCTTCTGGTTTTCGAGCGGCAGGGTCGCCGGCGCTTCGGCGAAGCGCAGATTGACCACTTCGACCTGATCGCCGCGCTTCTCGTCGAAACCGACCGACGAGCGCACCAGGGCGGCGATGCGGTCGAGATCTTCCTTGGGCCGCGGCTGATAGGTCACGGCGCCGTCGGGGGCGGTGGTGTAGAGGCCGTCGACCAGCAGGGCGACGGAGATGCGCTTGATCCGGCCGGCCTCCATGATCTCGGTGCGGCTGGTCTTGGAGATCTCGTAGTTGACGGTCTCTTCGGAGGTGTTGGAGGCTTCCTTGGTGGTGGCGCCGGCCTGATCCTGGGTGCCGCCGGGGACCTGATTGGCGACGGTCACGCTCTTGTCGCCGGAGGCGTTGGTCGAATTCTCTTCCTTGGTCTGGGTCGAGCGCACCACCTGGCCGGTCGGGTCGAAGGTGTCGGAGGTCTGAGTGACCCGGTTGTAGTCGAGATCGGCGGTGACGCGGACGCGGGCCCGGCCCTGACCGACGATCGAGGCGACGATCGATTCGATCTGGGTCTCGACCCGGGTCTCGAAGGCGGTGGTGCGTTCCTGGAGCGAGGCGGCGACCACCCCTTCCGGGTCCTCGCCCTGGCCGGAGGCGAGGAGGCGGCCGGATTCGTCGACGATCGACACCCGGCCGGGCTTCATACCCTCGATCGCCGCGGCGACGAGGTGCTGGATCGCCCGGATCTGGGCGCCGTCGAGTTGGCCGCGCAATTTCAGGGCGATCGACGCGGTGGGGTCGCGTTTGTCGCGCTGGAAGACCTGGCGTTCGGGGATGACGAGATGGACGCGCGCCGCCTGGACGCGGTCGATGGAACGGATGGTGCGGGCGAGTTCGCCTTCGAGGGCGCGCAGGTGGTTGATGTTCTGGACGTAGGAGGTGGTGCCGAGGCTGTCGGACTTGTCGAAGATCTCCCAACCGACGGAGCCGCCGGTCGGAACGCCCTTTTCGGCGAGTTTCATGCGCAGACGCAGGGCGGCGTCCTTGGGAACCATGATCTGAGCGCCTTCGTGGCGCAGCTCGTAGGTGATCGCCTGGGCCTCCAGTTCCTTGACGATCGCGGCACTGTCCTGGACGGAGAGGTCGGAATAGAGCGGAGCCATCACCGGCTGGGTGACCTTCAGGGTGATGAAGGCGAAGAAGCCGACGAGCAGAGCCGTGACCACGGCCATCGCGGCGAGGCGAGCCGGTCCGAGTTTGGTCAGGAACTCGAGGGCGCCGTTCACGTCGTCGGCTCCGAACTGCGGGGCTCCGAAGGATCCGACCGGCGAGGGCGGGGTTCGGTGCCCCGCGTTGCAACGGGGGCGAAGGGGCCCGGTTCGCCGTCCCGAAAGGGGGCGGGGGGAGAACCGGACGGCGGGTCCGACGAGCCCTCCCGGTGGGGACGGGAGAGCCGATGTGCGGACCGCTCGGCAAGAATTTCCCAGTTGATGGTAAACGACGCGTTAACGCCGTGCCGTTTCGATACGGAACGGCGGTATTCCGGCGATCGTCGTGCCTCGAACATTCACCCACCCGGTCGAAATTGCCGGGTCGCGGTAACCGAGTCGGCGAATCGCCGAGAAAGGCAGGGGGCGGGGACGGCCGTCGAGGCGGCGGCGCAGGGGGCGCGGCGAGGCTCGAGAGGGGGCCACAAAAGCCAACGGGTCGACCCGAAGGTCGACCCGTTGCGAAGACTTCCCACGCCGATGACCGGGATCACTGACGGTATTGCTGGATGCGGGTAGTCCGCAGACCTGCGAGCCCATGGCGATCGATCGACTGCTGCCAGGACAGGAATTCCTCGACTGTCAGCGTGTATCGGCTGCACGCCTCTTCGAGGGACAAGAGTCCCCCGCGCACGGCGGCGACCACTTCGGCCTTACGGCGGATCACCCAACGGCGCGTTCCCTGCGGAGGCAGGTCGGCGATGGTGAGCGGGCTTCCGTCCGGCCCTATGACGTATTTCACTCTCTGTCGAAATTGATCGGTCATCGTACTCTCACACATTCGATGCGATCACATCGATCAGGAGAGTATCGGCGCCCCCTTAAAATATGGCTAAGCGGCGGCGGTGTATCGAAGCTTTCTGCGAGAACGCCGGAGTTCGGCGCAAAACCACGGAAAACCGCCGGAATCGACGGCTCGATCCGGCGGCGGCGCGCGCTACCCGCGCGTGTGGTGACGCTGCGTCACGATCCAGAGGCGACCTTGGTCACCGAATAGGCGCTGATCTCCTGCCCGCCGATCGACAGCATCGGCGTGTCGCCGGAGAAATCGATGTCGTCGACCACGCCGGTGAGGCTGGTGGTGATGGTCAGGGCGTTGCCGCTGGTATCGGTGCCGGCCACCGAGATGGTGTAGTCGCCGGATTTGGCGGTGCCGCCGGCGGTCGTGGTGCCCTTCCAGGTGAAGGTGTTGTTGCCGGCGGTGAGCTTCTGGGTGCCGGTGTAGACGGTGGTGCCGTCGGAATTCTTGATGGTGACGGTGCCGCTGGTGGCGGCGCCCGACGAGGTGAAGTTCCAGGTCGCGGCATTGGTGCCGTCCCAGGTCGAGGTGGCGCTGCCGGCGGTGACCTTGGTGCCCACGTAATTGACCAGCGCGGTGGCGTTCTGGGTGGTCAGCAGGGCCTTGAGATCGGCGAGGTTCGAGTTGGTCTTGATCTGCTGTTCGACCGACGAGTACTGGACCAACTGACTGGTGAAGGTCGAGGTATCCGTCGGGTTCATCGGGTCCTGGTTCTTCATCTGCGTGACGAGCAGATTGATGAACATCGTGTAGTTGCTCGACAGGCTCGCCGAGTCGGTCGCCGCCGTGCTGGTCGAGGAGGACAGGGTTGGCGTGGTAAGGCCGAGAATGGACATGGCGAATACTCCGGGCGGTCACTCGATACGCATTCGGCGGGCGGATCGCCCCTCCGGCTCGACGTCAGACTCTGAGATCGAGGCCCCCGACCCGGGCGCTGCGATAGGCGACCGACGCGACGACCGGGGTGACGGTGGCGGTGTCGTCGACGGTCGACGCGACGGCGGTGGTGGTTTCCGGGCTGTTGCGGCCGTCGTTGCGGCCGCCCTGGTCGCGCAGCGAGAACTGCAGACCGGAGGAACCGACGTCGAGGCCGGCATTGCTCAGCGACCGTTCGAGGTTCTTCTGGTCGCGCAGCATCATGTCGAGCGTGTCGGCGCGCTCGACGACCAGATGGGCGCGCACTTCGCCGGTCGAGCGGACTTCGACGCTGACGTCGACCCGGCCGAGTTCGCCTGGCTCCAGCCGCATGTCGAAGCGGGTGTGGCCCTTGGCCGCCTGGGTGGCGATGGTGTCGGCGACCGCGGCGAGGGTCACGGCATGGATGGTCGGGCCGGTGCGGGTGGCGGCGGTGGTCTCGGTGGCGGCGGTGCGGCGGCTGGTGTCGATCGCCGCGATCGATGCGGCGTCGGTCGCGGTGTGGTGGGGCGCGGCGGCGTCGCGGGTGTCGAGTTTGTCGTCGGTGGAGTCGGTTGCCGACGTCGCCGCGACGGTGGTGTCGCGTGCGCTCACCGCCGCCGTGCGGGTCTCGGCGGGGGTGGCGGCGAGGTCGCGGCCGTCGCCCTCGAGGGTCGAAGCCTTCGCGGTCGTCGCGGTCGTCGCGGCCGTGTCGGTGCGGCGGGGCGGGGCGGCATAGGTCAAGGGCGTGCCGTCGCTGCGGGCGGTCTTGGCGGCGCGGCCGGTCAAGGAGGTCAGGCCGAGGGGATCGGTGTCGGTGGAGTCGCCGGAGGTGGCGGTGGGATCGGCGGTGCCGGCCTCGGCGGCGGCGGCGCGACGGGCGGTCTTGGCGGCGAGGGAGGCGGCGTCGCTGCGGTCGGCGACGGCAGCGGCGGTGGCGGCGGCGGTGGTCGCGGCGGCGGTCACGGCGTTCGCCGTGGCTGTCGCGGCGTCGTCGGCCTTGCCGGTCACCGTGGCGGTGGCGGCATCGGTCTTGGTCGTCGCGGCGAGGGCGGCTGCGGCGGCGGCGTCGGAGACGGCGGCGGCACCGGCCTCGGTGTGGAGCGGCAGAGCCGCGCCGCTGCCGGCGGTGCCGACCGCCGGGGCGGCGCCGCGACCGTCGATGCCGGCGAGCGGCGCCGAGGTCTGCGAGGCGGTCCCGGTATGGGCGCCGAGGTCGGCGGGCGAGGTGACGCCGGCGCCGGTGGCGAGACCGACCTGGCTCGACTGGAGGAAGGCGGCGAGGGCGGCGGCGGCATCGCCGGCCGCCGCGGTCTCGTCGGCGATCGTCGACTTGGACTTCTTGGTGGTGCCGCCGGTGGTGCCGGCGGTCGGATCGACCTCGGTGGCGGCGGTGGCGGCCGCGGTCGCCGCGGCGGTCTTGGCGGCCTCGGCGGCGGCGGTCGCCGCGGCGGTCGGATCGGTGCCGATCGTCGCTTCGGCCACCATGTCGAGGAACTGCGCGAACAGCCCACCGAGACCGGTGTTCGTCTGGCCGACGGCAGCGGTCGCTCGGGCGGTCGCGGTGGCCGTGGCGGTCGGGGCGATGGTGTCGACGCTGGGCAAAGTCTTCCTCCTCGGTGGCGGACGGAGCCGCTCGCCGAGGGGAGTTGCAAGGTCGGGGCCAGTCGCCGATCGGCGCCGGCGGGCGGCCGTCCCGCGGGCCCCAGGAGCGAAAGCGCCGCTCGCAGGGCCTCTTCGCGGCGGTTTCGCGGCCGATTGGCCGGCAAGGCCTGCCGGGACGGGCAAGTCCTGCCGATCCCCGGTTTCGTCCTCGCCGTGGGTCGGCTATAGTCCTCGACCGCGCCGGTACCGGCGCGTGTCCCCCCGGAACCCGGCCCTGCCGGGCGACCGGCGGTCACGAGGTGAAGGATCACCATGGCGAATTCGCTCGACCTTCCCGGTCGTCCCGAGGAGACCCGCGTCGTCGTGGCGATGTCGGGGGGCGTCGACTCCTCGGTGGTCGCCGCCCTGCTCGCCCGCGAGGGCTACGACGTGGTCGGCGTCACCCTCCAGCTCTACGACCACGGCGAGGCGACCCATCGCAAGGGCGCCTGCTGTGCGGGCCAGGACATCCTCGACGCGCGGCGGGTGGCCGAGACCATCGGCATCCCCCACTACGTGCTCGACTATGAAGACCGGTTCCAGCGCGAGGTGATCGATCGTTTCGCCGAGAGCTATCTCGCCGGCGAGACCCCGGTGCCCTGCGCCTCGTGCAACCAGTCGGTCAAGTTCTCCGATCTGCTCGGCACCGCCCGCTCGCTCGGCGCGGCGGCGCTGGCGACCGGCCATTACGTGACCTCGGCGCCGTTGCCCTCGGGGCGGCGCGGCCTGTTCCGGCCGGTCGATCTCGATCGCGACCAGAGCTATTTCCTCTACGCCACCACCCAGGACCAGCTCGACTTCCTGCGCTTCCCGCTCGGCGGGGTCGGCAAGGCCGAGACGCGCGAGATCGCCCGCCGGCTCGGCCTCGCCGTGGCCGACAAGCACGACAGCCAGGACATCTGCTTCGTGCCCTCCGGGCGCTATGCCGACGTGATCGAGCGGCTGAAGCCGGACGCGGTCGAGCCGGGCGAGATCGTCCATCTCGACGGGCGGGTGCTCGGCGGCCACGACGGCATCATCCACTTCACGGTCGGGCAGCGGCGCGGCATCGGCGTGTCGATCGGCGAGCCGCTCTATGTGGTCGATCTCGACGCGGCGCGGCGGCGGGTGATCGTCGGACCGCGCGACGCGCTGATGACACGCAGGCTTCATCTTCGTGACGTCAACTGGCTCGGCGATTCGCCGTTGGCGGCGCTCGGACCGGAGGGCATCGAGGTGTGGGCGCGGGTGCGTTCGACCCGGGCGCCGCAGCCGGCCCGCCTGTTCGTCGATGGCGGATGGGTCCAGGTCGAACTGGTCGAAGGCGAGCACGGCGTGGCGCCCGGCCAGGCCGCGGTGTTCTACGAGGGGCCCGGCGCGTCGACGCGGGTGCTCGGGGGCGGCACCATCGCCCGGGTGGAGCGACCCGCGATGCCGACCGCCGGAGAGTCCACGGGAGCGGCGGCCGCCGCCGCGGAATGAGGTCGCAGTCGTGATGTTCGAAGACAAGTCCCGCCGTCGCAACCCTTCCGCCACCACCATGGACGACGAGGATCGCCGCCGTCGGCACTCCGGCGCGGCGCCGGTCGCCTCGGCCTCGCCGCCGCGGCTCGACGAGGCGGCGGTGCTGGCCGCCTATTCGCGCTGGGCGCCGATCTACGACTGGGTGTTCGGGCGGGTGTTCGACGCCGGCCGCAAGGCGGCGGTGGAGATCATCAACCGGCGCCGCGGCGCGCTGCTCGAGGTCGGGGTCGGCACCGGCATCACCCTGCCGCGCTATGCCCCGCATCTGACCGTGACCGGCATCGATCTGTCGCCGGCGATGTTGGCGGTGGCCCGCCGGCGCGTCGAGGCCGGTGGAATCGCCACGGTGGCGGCGCTGCACGAGATGGACGCGACCTGCCTGGGCTTTGCCGACGGGTCGTTCGAGACGGTGGCGGTGATGTACACGATCACCGTGGTACCCCACCCCGACGCGGTGATGGCCGAGGTCGAGCGGGTCACGGCGCCGGGCGGCGAGGCGATCATCGTCTCCCACTTCGCCTCCGAGAGCGGCTGGCGGCGGGCGATCGAGACGGCGCTGACCCCCTTCACCAAGAAGCTCGGCTGGCGCCCCGATTTCCCGATCGACCGCATCCTCGGCCGTCCCGGTTTCGAGCTGATCGAGACGAAGCGCCTCGGCCTGTTCGGCATCTTCACGGTCGCCCGGTTGCGCCGCAAGGCGGATTGAGGCGGGGCGGGGGGCGTCCGAGTTGCCCCGAGGGGGCGGCAGGGCTTCCCGGGCACACGGGTCGGAGCGGTCACACGAGGCGCGCAGTGCCCGCGCCTCCGGCGGCGCGATGGTCGGGCAATGTGACTGCGGACCTCGCCGGGGCCGGCGCCCCGGGGGCGGGGGCGCTTTTCCCACAGGGGCGCGGGTCGGGCGGCGAGCGAGCACGGCATTGCTTGACAGCGGCGGGCGGCGAACTTAAACAACCCCCCGGTCGGCTGGGTAGCTCAGATGGTTAGAGCGGAGGATTCATAACCCTCAGGTCGGCGGTTCGATCCCGCCCCCCGCCACCAAATTCCTCGGATTTCTGTCGTTTCGTTGCGCCTCGCGGCCGATGCGGTTCACGATCGGCCGCAGACCCGTCGATCCCTCGTGGTCGACCGATTGTAGTGCCGACGGCGGGGCGGCGATCGTCGCCCCGGCCTTCGTCATTCGGCCGGCCCGTGGCGGCGCCGGTGAGGCGTATTCGCCAATTCACTTATATTTAAAGCCATCGTCATTATTCTCGGGGCGGTCGTCCGCCGCGCTGCATTTCCGTGGGCCAAAACATGCCTCGGCCTCGCATGAACTGGGTCAAAGTCAAGACCGCCACCGAAGACGGTGTCGTCATGGAGGTCCGCTCGGCGGACGGCAAGTTGCTGATCCGGCTGTGGTCGATTTCCGCACAGGAACAACGCGCGAATTGGAAATGGGTGGTCGTGGCGGGCGAACGACTCCGCACCGGCATCGACGAGACCGCGAGCGCGGCCGCCATCGCCGCGGAAGGCGCCTACGCTCTGACCCTCTGACCGATCGATACGACGGCCTCGCCGCGGTCCGCCGCGCTTCGCCGCTGCGGATCCGGTCGCGGTCGCGCCGCGCCGCCGCCCGCCGTCACTTCATCAGCGCTTCGACCTCGGTCCGGAAGGCCCGGCGCGAGGCATCGCGGGAATAGAACATGTGGCCGCCGGGGTAGACCTCCAGCCGGACGCGATCGGGCGCGCCGAGCGCCGGGATCTGGTCGAGCCGGATCTTCGAGCCGAACCACGGCGTCGCCAGATCGAACAGGCCGTGGGCGATCAGGAGCTTCAGCTTGGGGTCGGCGGCGAGGATCTGGCGCAGCGCGGTCAGCGATTCCGGCGGGGTCAGGCCGCGGCCCCAGTCCCAGGCGCGTTCGACGGCGCCGTTGCCGAGGACATACGAGCCGGTCGGCCGCCAACCGAGCCGACGGGTGGTCAGATCGACGATGGCGCTGGTCATCGGCGCGACCAGGGGATCCGAGGACGGGTCGTCGAAGCGGTAGAAGCTCGAATCGGGGAAGGGATCGACCCCGGACACCGAGGCGTCGTAGCGGCCGGCGACGCGGCCGTGGGCGCGGTCGAATTCGCGGCGGAATTCGACCGGCGCGAGGCGGCCGGCCACTCGGCGGGTCACGGCGGGATCGAGGCCGGTGAAGCCTGCGACCCGCTCGGCGAGGCGGGCGGTCGCCGCCTCGTCGGCCTCGCCGCGGATGAGATCGGTGAGGAACTCGGTCCGGGCGTAGCGCTCGACCTCGGCGAGATCGGCGCGGGTCACCGGGCCCTGGGCCTCGCGGGCGACCGCGGTCATGGTCGGCAGGCTGGCGACGTATTGCAGCACGCTGGTGCCGCCGGTGTCGCGGAAGTCAAGGAGCGGCGAGACCAGGATCAGGCCGCGGATGCCGACGCCCTCGCGGGTCGCGAGATCGCGCACCACCCGGGGCCCGCGGATGCCGCCATAGCTCTCGCCGACCAGGAATTTCGGCGAAAGCAGGCGATTGGACTTCTCCAGCCAGCGGCGGATCACGGTGGCGATCGCGCGGGCGTCGCCGTCGACGGAATAGTAGCGCTTGCGGACGTCGTCACTGCCGGAGACGAAGCGGCTGTAACCGGTGCCGACCGGATCGATGAACACCAGATCGGTGAAGTCGAGCCAGGTCTCGGCATTGGGCAGGAGCTCGGGCGGTGCCGAGGGGCTGAGGGCGTCGCCGGCCATGGCGAGGCGCCAGGGGCCGGCGTCGCCGAGCTGCAGCCAGGCCGAGGCCGAGCCGGGGCCGCCGTTGAACAGGAAGGTGACCGGCCGGGTGCGGGCCTCGGCGCCGTCGAGCGCATAGGCGGTGAAGGCCACGTCGGCCTCCGCCTCGCCCTTGTCGTCGAACAGGCGGATCGCGCCGGCGGTGGCGGTGAAGGCGAGGCTGCGGCCGGGCAGTTCCAGCGTCTGGCGGGTGGTCGAATCGGGCGGCARGCGCGGGCGCTCGGGCGTCGCCGGGGTCGCCGGGGTCGCCGGGGTCGCCGTCGCGGCGGTCGCCGCGGGCGTGTCGGCGCGCGGTCGCGGGGCGCCGGAATGCCGGTCGGCCGGGGTTGCCGTGGTGGTCGCGGCGGCGGGCGGGGGCGCCTCCTGGGCGGCCACGAGGGCGGTCGACAGCAGCAGGGCGAGGCCGAGGCCGGCGAGACGAGCGAGGGAATGCGACGGGTCCATGCGATCCCCCTCCGGCTCGGCGATCGTCGTGGGGATCGAGCCATGGAACGATGTCGGCCGTGCGACGGTCGAGGCCCGAGACTGCGACGAGTCCGCGTGGCTCGCAAGACGGAAACGGCGCGCCGAGGGGGCCCGGTGCGCCGTTTCCGTGTCGCCGAAGGGGAGGACCTCAGGCGCGGATCAGGTGGTCGAAGGCGGACAGTGCGGCGGTGGCGCCGGCGCCGACGGCGATGACGATCTGCTTGTAGGGCACGGTGGTGGCGTCGCCGGCGGCGAAGACGCCGGGGATCGAGGTGGCGCCGCGGGTGTCGATCTCGATCTCCTTGCGGTTCGACAGGCGTACGGTGCCGTCCAGCCATTCGCTGTTGGGCAGCAGGCCGATCTGCACGAAGATGCCTTCGAGGTCGACGCGGTGCAGTTCCTTGGTGGTGCGGTCCTCGTAGGTCAGGCCGGTCACCTTCTCGCCGTTGCCGAGCACCTCGGTGGTGCGGGCCGAGACGTGGATGGTGACGTTGGCGAGGCTGCGCAGCTTGCGCTGCAGGACCTCGTCGGCGCGCAGCCTGGAATCGTATTCGATCAGCGTCACGTGGCCGACGATGCCGGCGAGGTCGATCGCCGCCTCGACCCCGGAATTGCCGCCGCCGATCACCGCGACGCGCTTGCCCTTGAACAGCGGGCCGTCGCAATGGGGGCAGAAGCACACGCCCTTGGCCATGTATTCGGCCTCGCCGGGCACGCCCATCTGGCGCCAGCGGGCACCGGTGGCGAGGATCACCGTCTTGGAGCGCAGCGAGGCGCCGTTGGCCAGTTCGATCTCGATCGCGCCGCCCGGCGCCTTGGCCGGCACCAGGGCGGTGGCCTGCTGCAGGTTCATGACGTCGACGTCGTAGGTGCGGACGTGGTTCTCGAGCGCCGCGGCGAGCTTCGGGCCCTCGGTGTGGCCGACCGAGACGAAGTTCTCGATGGCCATGGTGTCGAGCACCTGGCCGCCGAAGCGCTGGGCGACGACGCCGGTGCGGATGCCCTTGCGCGCCGCATAGATCGCCGCGGCGGCGCCGGCCGGCCCACCGCCGACCACCAGCACGTCGAACTCGTCCTTGGCGGCGATCTCGGTGGCGGCGCGATCGGCGGCGCCGGTGTCGAGCTTGGCGAGGAACTCCTCGACGCCCATCCGGCCCTGGCCGTAGGTCGCGCCGTTCAGGTGGACGGTCGGCACCGCCATGATCTTCTGGGCCTCGACCTCGGCCTGATACAGCGAGCCGTCGACCATGGTGTGGCGGACGTTGGGATTGAGCGCGGCCATCAGGTTCAGCGACTGCACCACCTCGGGGCAGTTCTGGCAGGTCAACGACACATAGGTGACGAAGTCGAGGGGGCCGGTCAGGCCCTTCACCTGGGCGATCACCGCGTCGGAGACCTTGGGCGGGTAGCCGCTGGCTTGGAGCAGGGCGAGCACCAGGGAGGTGAACTCGTGGCCCATCGGCAGGCCGGCGAAGGTGATGCGGGCCGGCTCGCCGGGCTTGCCGACGGTGAAGGACGGGCGGCGGGCATCGGTGCCGTCGAAGGCGACATGGACCCGCGACGAGACCGAGGCGATGTCCTCGAGCAGGTCACGCATCTCGGCCGAGCGCGGGCCGCCCTCGAGCGAGGCGATCAGTTCGATCGGGCCGACGAGTTTCTCGAGGTAGGTCTTCAACTGGGCCTTGATGGCGGCGTCGAGCATGGGAACCTCCGAAGGACGATTGCAAGGAAGAGGCGCCGGCGGGGACGGCGCCTCGTCTTCGCAATCGCGAAAAAAGGGGGGCGCCCGGAGCGCGAGGCTCCGGGCGCCGAGGGATCAGATCTTGCCGACGAGGTCGAGCGACGGCGACAGGGTGGCTTCGCCCGGGGTCCACTTGGCGGGGCAGACCTCGCCCGGATGGGACGCGACGTACTGGGCGGCCTGGACCTTGCGGAGCAGCTCGCTGGCGTCGCGGCCGATGCCGAGGTCATGGATCTCGGCGACCTTGATCACGCCTTCCGGGTTGATCACGAAGGTGCCGCGCAGAGCGAGGCCGGCCTCTTCGATCAGCACGTCGAAGTTGTTGGAGATGATGTGGGTCGGGTCGCCGACCATCGGATACTGGATCTTCTTGATGGTGTCCGAGGCGTCGTGCCAGGCCTTGTGGGTGAAGTGGGTGTCGGTCGACACCGAGTAGACTTCGACGCCGAGCTTCTTGAACTCGGGGTAGACGTCGGCGATGTCGCCGAGCTCGGTCGGGCAGACGAAGGTGAAGTCGGCCGGGTAGAAGAACACGATCGACCACTTGCCCTTCAGATCGGCTTCGGTGATGTCCGAAAACTTGCCGTTGTGGTAGACGGTGGCGGTGAACGGCTTGATTTCGGTGTTGATCAGAGACATCGCTTCACTCCTGGTTGATCGAAATACGTGTTCCGAAAAGCGACCGGCTCCGGCGACGAACGGCGGAGGGCCGCGGTATTGCAGACCGTCGATGCGAAGGGCCGATGACGGCTCCCGCCGGACCGATCGCCCGATCGGGCAGTCGGCTTCGGCAGGCCTCGGCAGATTCGCCCGCCGCGGCCTCACCCTTCGCGTCCCCGCTTCGCGCGGCGACCACAGGGCCATGCCATCCGATCGCATCGGGTCGCAAAGCTCTGCGGGCCGTCTGTGGTGCAGGGGCCGCGATCGGAGCGAACCGCCCGATCGGCGCCTGCGCCGGGGTGGAGGGCCGAAGCCCGCCGGCATCCCGCAGTGCGGTAGACCCCGCGGAATGCCTGCACACTAGACGGCGCTGAAATATCGATCAAATAGATTATTTCTGTTATTTCAATCGGGCTCGCCGATGGCGCGGGCGGCGATCCGCGGGGGCGCGAGCCCGGCGGCGAAGGAGACGAAATGAATCTGCGCGATCTGCAATATGTCCTGGCGGTGGCCGATCTCGGCCATTTCGGGCGCGCCGCCGAGGCCTGCCACGTGTCGCAACCGACCCTGTCGGGGCAGATTCTGAAGCTCGAGGAGGAGCTCGGGGTGCGAATCTTCGAGCGGGTCGGCCGCACGATCCGCGTCACGCCGGTCGGCGATCAGATCCTGGCGCAGGCCCGGCGGGCGGTTTCGGCCGCCGACGACATCACGGTGCTGGCGCGGGCGAGCCGCGATCCGCTGGCCGGGCCGCTGCGGCTCGGGGTGATTCCGACGCTGGCGCCCTACCTGATGCCCTTCGTGCTGCCGCTCGCCGCGGAAGCGCTGCCGGCCGCACCCTTGATGCTCTACGAGGACCTGACCGCCAATCTGCTCACCGCTCTCGCCGAAGGGCGGCTCGAGGCTGCGATCCTCGCCTCCCATCCCGGCGACGCGCGGCTGACCGAACATCTGCTGTTCGACGAGCCGTTCTGGGTGGTGCTGCCGCCCGGCCATGCGCTCGCCGACAAGGCGTCGATCCGCGCCGAGGACCTCGACCCCAAGGCGCTCCTGCTGCTCGCCGACGGCCATTGCCTGCGCGATCAGGCGCTGGCGTTCTGCGGTCACCCCGATCGCGCCAATTCGGCCGGCGCCGACATCCGCGCCACCAGCCTCGAGACGCTGTTGCACCTGACCGCCGCCAATTACGGCATCACCCTGATTCCGCGGCTGGCGGTCGGCAACGAGTTGGGGCTGATCGGCCGGCTGGTCGCCCGGCCGCTCGACGGTCCGCGCCATTTCCGCCGCGTCCGTCTGGTCCACCGCGCCAACACCCCGCGCGAACACGCGCTCGCCCTGCTCGCCGGCATGATCCGCGACGGCGTGCCCGAAGGGGTCGAGCGGTTGGAGGGGTGAAATTCAGCCGTCGGCCCGCTCCCCGAACGCCACTTCGCCATAGGTCAGATCGACGGTCTTCGAGCGGGCCATCTGGCGCAGGGTGCGCAGGGCGTCGGCGAGGCGGTGGCGGGCGGCGCGGGTGGCGAAGCGCAGGCGGCCGAGGAGGCCGCGGTATTTCGCCTGATCGGGGGCGGCGGCGGCGCGGCGCAAGGGTGCGGCGACGTCGGTCGCCAGACGCAGGGCGCCGTCGGGGTCGCGCTTCATCTCCTGGATGGCCACCGCCGGCACCAGCTGGCCGACCCGGAATTGGGGCAGAACCCGGAGGCGCGGATCGAACAGCACTTCGTCCATCGCATGGGTGAAGGCGGCGGGATCGATCGCGGCGAAACGTTCGGCGTAGGCCCGCGACACGACATAGGCGGCCGAGCCGTTGTGGCGGAACCGGAGCTCGTGCACCGCATGACCGGGGCCGGCGCTCGCGCCGCGGCCGCGCAGGAAGACGCGGGTGCGGAAGGTCTCGAGCTTGACGAGGTCGGTGCCGGCCGGGATCCAGTCGGAGCCGGCGAGCAGGCGGCGGGCGGCATCGGCGAGGAACACGTCGTCTTCGAGCACCACCGCCCAAGGCGCGCCGGAGGCGAGGAATCGTCGGTGGCTTTCCTGGTGCGACAGGGTGCAGCCGAGGGCGCCGGGGGCGAGATGGCGGTTGGCGATGCCGGCTCTGGCGATCGCCGCGGCGTCGACCGCGTCGATGCGCTCGAAGGCGAGGCCGAGGCGACCGAGCTCGGCTTCCATGTGGGCGAGCCGGTCGGTCCGCGCGGCGAGATTGATCACGTAGATCGGCAGCGGCGGCGGCGTCACTTTGGAAAGATCCTGCGCTTCAGGCGGCGCCAACCGACCTTCAGCCGCTTGGTGAGCGGCGCGAAGGCCTCGTTGGGGTGGAGAGGGGCGGGCGCGCGGACCGGGGGCGTGGCGTCGAGCCGGCCGAGCACATCGGTCAGGCGGGCGAAGATGTTGGCGCGATCCATCACCGCGACGCGGGCCTCGGCGATCGCCGCGAGCCGCCGGGCGTCGACCGGCGCGTCGAGGGCGGCGATCACCCGTTCGATGGCGTCGGGGGCGGCGAGGTCGAAGCGCACCATCGAATCGGCCGGGAAATAACGCTCGATGTCGCGGCAGCCGGAGAAGATCGGCAGCGCCCAGCCGAGGTAGGAATCGGTGATCTTCTCGGTGAAGAAGCCGTCCTCGTCGTTGTTCTCGATCACCAGATGGTGGCTGTAGGGCAGGATCGCTTCGGCCTTGTCGTCGATCTCGCGGAAGCCGCGGCCGAGGAGGTCGAAACGGTCGCCGAGGCGGTCGGCGAGCGCCCGGACGAAGTCGACGCGGGCGCGGTGTTTGGGCAGCCAGCTCTTGGTCGAGATCACCGCCGACAGGCGGTGATGCTTGATCCCGAGCGGCAGATCGCGCAGGCCCGCCCAGTCCCAACGCGACGGGTAGGTCGCGGCGGTGCTGGTCATGTCGAGGCCGATCTGCCAGGGGTGGCCGACGTCGGAGACGATCTGTCGACTCTGGAAACCGGCAATGGCGACCGGCGAGATCACCAGGCCGAACTGGCGCAGGAAGCCGGGGCGATAGACCTTGATGCCCGGCGGTTCGGTGATCACCAGGGCGCGGCGGTCGCGCGGCAGATCGCTCACCACAGCCGTCTTGAGCTCGTCGTAGACCACCAGCCAGTCGGCGCCGGGACCGGCGTCGTTGAGGCGGTAGCGCCAGCCGTGCCAATCGCCGTCGCCGCCCGGCGTCTGGCGCAGCCAGGGGGTGCGGTCGTGGAGCGTCATGAAGGCGATCTGCGGCATCGCGGCTCGGGTCCCTGCGGGAGAACGGACGGGACCGGTTCCGGCCGGTTCCGCCCGCGTTCCATACGACGAAAGCGCGCGCCGGTCGACGGGGACGCCCCGACCGACGCCCACCGCCGGCTATGGCCCTGCCGCCGGGCTTGGTCTATGAGTTCCGGCCAGCGGGACGGGACGGCGGGGCTGTGCGCCGCGGGGTCGAAAGCAGAGGCGGAATGACCAAGATCGCGCTCATCACCGGGGTCACCGGTCAGGACGGGGCCTACCTCGCCGAGCTCCTGCTCGCCAAGGGCTACGTCGTCCACGGCATCAAGCGCCGGGCGTCGTCGCTGAACAGCCAGCGCATCGACCACATCTTCACCGACCCGCACGATCCCAACGGCCGCTTCCATCTGCACTACGGCGACATGACGGATTCGACCAATCTGATCCGCATCGTCCAGACCGTGCAGCCCGACGAGATCTACAATCTCGCCGCCCAGAGCCACGTCCGGGTCAGTTTCGAGACCCCCGAATACACCGCCAATGCCGACGGCATCGGCACGCTGCGGCTGCTCGAGGCGATCCGCATCCTCGGAATGGAGTCGAAGACGCGCTTCTATCAGGCCTCGACCTCGGAGCTCTACGGGCTCGTCCAAGAGGTGCCGCAGCGCGAATCGACGCCGTTCTATCCGCGCAGCCCCTATGCCGCGGCCAAGCTCTACGCCTATTGGATCACCGTGAACTACCGCGAGGCCTATGGCCTGCACGCCTCCAACGGCATCCTGTTCAATCACGAGAGCCCGATCCGCGGCGAGACCTTCGTCACCCGCAAGATCACCCGGGCAGTGGCGGCGATCCGCAACGGCGCCCAGGACCGCATGTGGCTCGGCAATCTCGATGCCCAGCGCGACTGGGGCCACGCCCGCGACTATGTCGAGGGCATGTGGCGGATCGTCCAGCAGCCGACCGGCGACGACTTCGTGCTGGCGACCGGCGAGACCCATACGGTGCGCGAATTCGTCGAGCGGGCCTTCGCCCACATCGGCGTGACCATCGCCTGGCGCGGCACCGGCGTCGAGGAGATCGGCTTCGATGCGGCGACCGGGCGGACGCTGGTCGAGATCGATCCGCGCCATTTCCGCCCGACCGAGGTCGAGATGCTGATCGGCGACGCCTCGAAGGCCGAGCGGATGCTCGGCTGGCGGCCGACCACCCGCTTCTCCGAACTGGTCACCGAGATGATGGAGGCCGACCTCGCCGCGGCGGCGACGGCGGCGGCCGGCCGGCACGAGGGGTGAGGCGATGCGGGTTCTTCTGACCGGCGGCAACGGGCTCGTCGGGCGGGCGCTGCGGCGGGTTCTCGCCGAGGGTGCCGCCGACTGGCGTCTCGATGCGCCGGGCCGCGGCGAGCTCGATCTGCTCGATCAGCGCGCGGTCGCCGCGCATTTCGCGGCCCATGCCTACGATCTGGTGATCCATGCCGCGGCGACGGTCGGCGGCATCCGCGCCAACATCGCGCATCCCACCGCCTTCCTCGCCGAAAACGCCCTGATGAACACCCTGGTGATCGAAGGTGCGCGCAAGGCCGGGGTGCCGCGGTTCCTGTTCCTCGGCTCGTCCTGCATGTATCCGAAGGATCTCGGCCGGCCGCTCGCCGAAGCCGACATGCTGACCGCGCCGCTGGAGCCGACCAACGAAGGTTATGCGCTGTCGAAGATCCTCGGGGTGCGTCACTGCGAGGCGATCGCCCGCGAGCACGGCCTCGCTTATCGCTCGATCGTGCCCTGCAACCTCTACGGTCCCGACGACCATTTCGACGCGGCGCGCGGCCATCTGGTGGCGGCGGCGCTGCTCAAGATGCACCAGGCGCGCGAAACCGGCGCCGAGACGGTGACGATCTGGGGCGACGGTCTGGCGCGGCGCGAGTTCCTCTATGTCGACGATCTCGCGCGGTTCATCGCCGCCTGGGGCGGACGCCTCGCCGAACTGCCGCCGATGCTCAACGTCGGGGTCGGCGACGACCACGCGGTCAACGACTATTACGCCGTGGCGGCCGAGGTGGTCGGCTGGTCGGGGCGCTTCGTCCACGATCTCGACGCGCCGGTCGGCATGATGCGCAAGCTGATGGACGTGTCGCAGGTCCAGGCGCTCGGCTGGCGGGCGATGACGCCGCTCGCCCAGGGCATGCGCGCCGCCTATCGCGGCTTCGTCGCCCAACTCTCCCGTCAGACCTCCGAGGACGCTCCCCGATGACCACGCCCTATCCCCTCGCCTCGACCACCTGGGACGACGAGGAGGCGGCGGCGCTCGAGCGCGTCATCGCCAGCGGCCGCTACACCATGGGGCCGGAAGTCCAGGCCTTCGAAGCCGACTTCGCCGCCCATTTCGGCAGCCGTCACGCGGTGATGGTCAATTCCGGCTCGTCGGCCAACCTGCTGGCGATCGCCGCGGTGATGTATCACCCCGACCTCGGGCTCGAGCCCGGCGACGAGGTGATCGTGCCGACGGTGTCGTGGAGCACGACCTTCTATCCGCTGCATCAGAACCGGTTGGTGATGCGCTTCGTCGACGTCGATCGGGCGACGCTCAACCTCGATCTCGATCTCGTCGAGGCGGCGATCACGCCGCGCACCCGGGCGATCTTCGCGGTCAACCTGCTCGGCAACCCCTGCGACTTCGCGCGGCTGCGCAAGATCGCCGCCGAACATTCGCTGCTGTTGTTCGAGGACAATTGCGAATCGATGGGCGCGACTTTCGAAGGCCGGGCGGCCGGCACCTTCGGGCTGTTCGGCACCTTCTCGACCTTCTATTCGCACCACATCTGCACGATGGAGGGCGGCGTCGTCGTCACCGACGACGAGAAGCTCTACCACACCATGCTCAGCCTGCGCGCCCACGGCTGGCTGCGCGAACAGCCGGCCCACAGTCATCTCGCCACCGACGTCGACGACTTCGCCGGGCTGTTCCGCTTCGTGCTGCCGGGCTTCAATTTCCGGCCGCTGGAGATGGAAGGGGCGCTGGGGCGCTCGCAGCTGCGCAAGCTGCCCGAGCTCGTCCGCCATCGCCGCGCCAATGCGCAGGTGTTCACCCGCGCCTTCGGCGACATTCCGGGCATCCGGCTGCAACAGGAGACCGGCGAGAGCTCGTGGTTCGGCTTCGCGCTGATCCTCGAGGGGCCTCTTTCCGGCCAACGGCGGGCCCTGGTCGAGGTGCTGCGCGCCGCCGGCGTCGAATGCCGGCCGATCGTCGCCGGCAACTTCCTCGCCAATCCGGTGATGCGCCATCTCGACCATTCTGTCGCCGGGCCGGTGCCGGTGGCCGAGGCGATCGACGTCGACGGGCTGTTCATCGGCAACCACCACCATCCGGTCGGCGACGATCTCGAGCGGATCGCCGAGGTGGTGCGCGGCTTCGCGGCGGCGCGCGCCTGAGGCCGCGATCGCGGCGCGCCGTCACAGGCGCAGCCAGCGCGCCGGGATCAGGTCCGAAGTGTCGTGGTCGGCGCCGGCGAACCAGCGCGCCGGGGCGACGACGCGGGCGTCGGGGCGCGGATCGAGCCAGGCGGCCCACCAGCTGAAGGTCGAATTGGCGATGACGTGGGCCTCGGCCGCGGCCATCAGGGTCATGTCGGCGGCGTCGCGCCCGTCGGGCCGGGGGTCGACGAACACCGTGCCGGCCGGCAGTCGTAGGTTGGCGCGCACCCAGGCGGGATCGTCGCTGAACACGAAGATCACCGGATCGGCGAGCCCCTCGACGGCGCGGGCGATCGCCGCTTCGTACCACTCGGGCGAGCAGGTGCCGTGGATGGCGTTGGCGGCGGGGTTTGTGACGTAGTCGCCACGGCGGACGTGGACCGACACGGAGGTCGAGGCCTCGATCTGCGCCAGCGTCGCGGCGCGGGCGGCGTCGAGGGGGGCGGCGAGGCGGAAGTCGGCGCGGATCGTCGCGGCGCTCTCGGCGAAATAGCGTTCGCTCTGCCAGAAGCCGGTGAGGTGGCCGGGACCGGTGTGGGCGAGCACCGCGGGCTCGAATCGGAAAGTCCGCTCGACGATCCGCGGCATCGGCGTGCCCCGGCGGGGCCCGAGCGCCGCGCGGAGGGCGGCGAGGCTCCAGGGCTTGGGGATCGGCGGCGGCAGTTCGTCGGGGGTCGCGGTCGGGACGGCAATCGCGAACTGGTCGAGGCCGTAGCGATGGACCCGGTAGGTCGCCATCTCGGTGAGATCGAGGCGATAGGGCTCACCCGTCGCCTGCGCGAGACGGCGGCCG
Organism: Siculibacillus lacustris; assembly: GCF_004328075.1. Classification (GTDB taxonomy): domain Bacteria; phylum Pseudomonadota; class Alphaproteobacteria; order Rhizobiales; family Ancalomicrobiaceae; genus Siculibacillus; species Siculibacillus lacustris. The sequence goes on from NZ_SJFN01000015.1 coordinate 89,585, forward strand.
ACGGCGTATTGGAACATCTGGTTGCCCAGACCGCCGCAGATGCGCGAGATGATCACGTCACAGGTCCCCGTCGCCCCCGACGCGGGGCGGCGGACGCTAGCATCGCGCCCGCCGGGCGACAAGAAAGGGCGGGCGTCCCCGTTTCCGTCACGCCGGGTCGGCGGGGTCGAGGCGCCGGCGCGGTGAATCCCGCCGGAGGGACCACGCAGCGAAATCGAGATTCGTTCCGGCGCGCGGCGCTGCCACCTCGTTCCCTCCCCCCTCGAGGGGGAGGGACAGGGAGGGGGGGAGGGAGCCGCATCCTCCAGGGCCGCGCGAGGGGAGAGGCCGAGCCCCCCCCTCTCTGTCTCTCCCCCTCGAGGGGGGAGAGGACGCCTACACATAGGCCTGTCGGAGATGGGTGGGCCGATGAAGGCCAATTCCCCGGGAGCCCCACGTCGCGCCCCCGCCTCACACCGCGTCGGCGGGGTCGAGGCCGGCGCGGTCCATGGTCGCGGCGTCGCACAGCAGCACCGACGCCGGGCCGGCGGCGATCACCCGGCCGTCGCGGAACAGCGCCGCGTCGTCGGCGTGGGCCTGGGCCAGACGGGCGTCGTGGGTGGTGAAGACCACGGTGGTCCCCGTGGCCGCCAGCGCGTCGAGGATCGCCAGCAGCCTTCGGGCCGAGCGCGAATCGAGCCCGGCGGTCGGCTCGTCGAGGAGCAGGACTTCCGGCCGCATCGCCAGCGCTCCGGCGATCGCCACCCGCTTCTTCTGGCCGAAGGACAGATGATGGGTCGGCCGGTCGGCGAGATCGGCGACGTCGAGGGCGGCGAGCGATTCGGCGATGCGGGTGCGGACTTCGGCCTCGGGCAGGCCGAGGTTGAGCGGCCCGAAGGACACGTCCTCGGCCACCGACGGCGCGAACAGCTGGTCGTCGGCGTCCTGGAGGACGAGGCCGACCCGGCGGCGCCAGGCGCCGAGGCCGGCACGGTCCCAGCGCACCGGCGCGCCGTCGAGGAGGATGCGGCCGGCCTTGGGGCGCAGCGTGCCGTTGAGATGGAGCAGCAGCGTGGTCTTGCCGGCGCCGTTGGGGCCGAGCACGGCGAGGCGGCGGCCGCGGCCGACGGCGAGGTCGAGGTCGACCAGAGCGGCGACGCCGCCGGGATAGTCGTAGGCGAGGTGTTCGACGGCGAGGACGGTCATCGGGCGATCCACCCGATCGCCGCGACGGCCGCGAGCGTGGCGAGGACCGCGGCGAGACCCGCGGGCGACACCGGCCGGCGGCGCGACAAGACCGCGAGGCCGCCGCCGGTCCAGCCGCGCGCCGCGAGCCCGGTCTCCAGCCGGCGGGCGCGATCGAGGGCGCGCGGCAGCAGGTTGGCGGCGAGGATGCCGGCCGAACGGATGCGGCGGCGGACCCCGACATGGCCGAGGCGGGAGGCTTGCGCGGCGTCCATGGCCAGCGCGGTGTCGGCGAGGAGGAACAGGAAGCGGTGGGTCAACAGGGCGATCTCGGTGATCTCTTCGGGCACGCCGAGGCGACGGGTGGCGGCGACCAGATCGGTCGCCGGTGTGGTCACCGCCAGACACAGCAGGCCCGACATGGCGGCGAGCGAGCGCAGAGTCAGGGCCGCGGCGGCTTCGACTCCGTGCGGGGCGAGGGCGACGCCGTCCGGGCCGATCTCGATCAGCAGCGTCGCCGCCCCGGTCAGCACGAAGCCGAGCGGCCCGGCGAGCGTCCAGGCCCAGGCGCGCCAGGGCACGCCGGCGCCGCCGATCGCCGCGAGCGACGCGACCGCCAGGATCACCGGACCGGTCGGCCAGGCGGGCAGCCCCAGGGCGAGGGCGAGCAGCCCGAGCCCCAGCGTCGCCTTCTCGGCGAGCGAGCGGTCGCGCCAGCGGTTGGCGTGGGCGATTCTATCGATCGGCGACATCGCGGCTCCGGGCGCCGTGGCGTCGTCCCAGGGCGTAACCGAGCACGCCCGCGCCGAGCGCCGCCTGGAGGGCGAAGAGCAGGCTCTCGATCTCCTTGGAGGGCGGTTCCCAGAAGGGGCGCGCCCACGGCTGGTAACCGGGGCGGGCGGCCTCGATCGCCACGGAAGCGGCGTCGTCGGTGCCGCGGAAGGTGCCTTCGATGCCGGGCAGGACCAGCGGCGCGACGACGATCACCGCCACCAGGACGAGCAGGACCGTGGTGGTACGGCGGGAGAGGGTGAGGGTCATGTCAGCGGCTCCCCTCGATCCCGGTGGTCGGGGTGCGCAGCGCCAGCGCGCTCATCACCACCACGGTGAGCAGGCCTTCGGCGATCGCCAGCGGCACCTGCGTCACCGCGAAGATGCCGGCGAACTTGGCCAGCGCTCCGGGGAATCCGGAGAGCGGATCGGGATAGGCCAGCGCCAGCTGCAGCGAGGTGACGCCGTAGGTCGCGAGGTCGGACAGGGTGGCGCCGAGGAACACCGCGCTCGAAGCCGGCAGGCCGAGGCGGGTGGCGCCGCGCCACACCGCCCAACCGACCCAGGGGCCGACGATCGCCATGGAAAAGACGTTGGCGCCGAGCGTCGTCAACCCGCCGTGGGCGAGCAGCAGCGCCTGGAACAGCAGGACGACGGTGCCGAGCACCGCCATCACCGCCGGTCCGAAGGCGATCGCGCCGAGGCCGGTGCCGGTCGGATGGGAGCAGGAACCGGTGACGCTCGGCAGTTTCAGCGCCGACAGGACGAAGGAGAAGGCGGCGGCGGCGGCGAGCGTCAGACGGGCCTCGGGGGTGTCGCACAGGATCTTCTTCAACGAGATCGCGCCGGCGACGACGAAGGGCGTCGCGACCACGAACCAGCCGACGGCATGCCCGACCGGCAGAAAGCCTTCCATGATGTGCATGAGTCCACCTCGCGCAGAACTGCGCGTCGCACCATGAGCCCGCTCGTCCGATCGTCGATCGGCGGTCGGGCACGCCCGTCGGGACACCCCGCCCCTGGACGCGTACGACGCTCGTGCGACGGCAGGTCTCCTGGCTCGCGGGTCGTCGTGTTCGGTCCAGCCTTCCCGGTCCGTCTGCCCGCCCCGGGTGGAAATCGGGGGAGCGACCAGTGGCCGATCCGAAACGCGCGATCCTGGGGATCGCACGGGCCGGATCCGAGGGACCGATCCCTCTCCGCTCACAGTTGCGGGGGCAGCCGCGGCTCGGAGCGCTCCCGACGATCTTTCGACCGGCGCGCGCGTTCCTTCCCGTGTTCCCTTTTCACCTCGGCCGCATGGAGCGGCGCGAGGAACCGTCGCAGCGTCAGCCTACGCCGCTTCGCCGAGTCCGTGCAAGCGCGGCGGATCAGCGCGCGCAGGAGACGTGGGTGAAGCCATTGCACATGTCGGCGTCGCACACCGCGCCGGTGATCAGCCGGGTCGGTTCGGTGGCGCCGACGTTGGGCTCCATCGCGAAGTTCAGGGCGCCGACGTAGCCGCGACGCTCGCAGAAGGCGTCCGCGGCCGGCTTACCGCAGGCGCGGGCCCAGGTCAGACACCAGTCGAGCCGCATCCCGCCGATCCGCGGGCGTTCGAAGGTGCGGATCTCCGCGGCGGCGGTTGCCGCGAAGACGAGCAGCAGCAGCGTTGCGATCGCGGTGGAACGCATCGTCCAGTCCTCCCATCGATGATCGGCAGGTCGTCGGCGTCGCGGCGACCGGCGGCATGTTCAGTCGCGGATGCGGGCGGTCCAGAAGGCGCCGGGCTCGTACCAGGAGGCGCCGCCGCGCAATGTGCGGCGGTTGCGCGAGAGTTCGGCCCAGTAGGTGCCGCGCAGGCCACGCCGCCACAGTTCGATCGCGTGGCCGTCGAAGCGAGCGATCTCGATCACGTCTCGGACGGTGCCGCCGCTGTCGCTGTCGCGCCAGCGGGCGTCGAACACGTCGGTGCCGCCGCGGCGGCGCCAGACCCCGTCCCAGAAGCGGCCGCTCGGCACCTCCTCGTGCACCAGCCATTCGGATCCCAGGTCGTCGGTCTGGGCGGGCACGGGGCCGGCGAACAGAGTACCGGCGGCGGCAATCAGCAGGTGGCGTCGGTCGAGCGACATGGCCTCCTCCGTCGAACGAGCGCCGGGGTGGCGCCCGGATCCGGCGACGAAACATCCGGGCGGCGGGCGATGCCATGAGGTGGCGCAAGCCTCGCGCGAAATTCGAGGGTTCGGATGCGGATTTCGCCGGCCGCCGACGCCGGTCGTGGGGCAGGGCTCGGTTGACGGCGGACGGCGGCCCGTCCATCCTCGGGGTATGTTGAAGACGGCGCGACGGCGGACTTCGCGGATCCTGTTTGCGGTGCTGGTGGCGCTGACGACGGTGCTCGTCGGTTTCGCGCATCGGCCGCCGGACGCCGCAATGGGCGCGCCGGCCGGCTACGATCTGGGGCGCTTCGTCCTCGCCGACGGCGAGATGCCGGCGCTGTGCGGCCATTTCGCGGATCCCGGGCAGGGATCCGATGGCCCTATCCATGTCGGCGCGGTCTGCGACGCCTGTCTGATCGCCGGTGCGCCGGGGTTGGTGCCGCCGGCGGAGGTCGGTCTGCCGGTGCCACAGCCGATGGCGCGGGTGCGGCCGGCGATGGTCGCGGCGGTCGTCGCGGTGCCGACGGTGCGGGCGCCGGTGTCGCGCGGGCCACCGGACGGCGCGGCCGCGGCCTGACGCTTGCGGCGCCCCGGGCGCGTTCGCGCCTCTTTTCCCTCTTCCTTCCCCCGATCCGCCGCCGCAGGCCCCCGAGAGGCCGGGTGGCGCGATCGATGCGGACATCCGGGCGCCCGTTCCGAGGAGCGGCGACGCCGACGAGGACACTCCCCATGAAGATCCTGCTTCCCTTCGCTCTCGCCGCCGGCCTGATCGCCGCGGCGCTTCCCGCTCAGGCGCACGGCTACAAGGTCGGCGCGCTGGAGATCGGCCATCCCTGGAGCCGCGCCACGCCCAAGGCGGCGCCGGCCGGCGGCGGCTTCCTCACCGTGACCAACACCGGGACCACCGCCGACCGGCTGGTCTCGGTCACCTCGGCGGTCGCCGACAAGGTCGAGATCCACGAATCGGCGGTGGTCGACGGGGTGATGCGGATGCGGCCGCTCGAGCGCGGTCTGGAGATCCCGGCCGGTGCCAAAGTCGAGCTGAAGCCCGGCGGCAACCACGTGATGTTCGTCGGCCTCAAGGCGCCGTTCGAGAAGGGCACCGCCTTCAAGGGCACGCTGACCTTCGAGAAGGCCGGCTCGGTCGAGGTCGATTTCGCCGTCGAAGAGATGGGTGCCGCCCCGGCCCATCACGGCAGCACGAACTGAAGCACCGACGGCGGGCGGATCGCGAGATCCGTCCGCCGGTCACCGGGTCGTCGCGGGCTCAGGCGCGGGGGCGGGCGAGGATGGTCCAGTAGATCCCCACGAAGCCGACGAAGGCGACGAGCCAGCCGAGCACCGCGACGTGGAGCAGGGCGAATTCGGCCCAGCCGAAGCCGACGGCGATGCGGGCGATGAGTGCCACCCCGGCGCCGACATAGATCACCTTCAACCCGCGGCCGGCGTGCATCGCCCGGCCGGTGTGGCCGAGGCTCGCCCGGGTCATCACCGCCAGCGTCATCAGGCCGACGGCGCCGATGGTCCAGGCGTGGAGCGCGGCGCTCGGGGCGAGCGGCAGGCCGAGGTTCGCGGCACCGAGCAGCAGGAAGCCGAGCGGCAGCGACAGATAGGCGACGTGGAGGACGAGCAGCAGCGCCTCGGCGCCGGTGCGCCAGCCGGCCCAGCGGGCGAGCCGGGCGGCTTGGGCGAGGCCGGCGACGATCAGCGCGACCGCGGTCGCGCGATGGTCGGGGGCGGCGATCCAGGCGGCCAAGGCAAGAGCGGAGACGACGATCACCGCGCCGTCGAAGCGCCCGAAGGGAATCGGCATGAAGCCGGGGGCGCGGTTGCGCAGCCAGTTGGCGGTGAAGCTCGGGACGATGCGGCCGCCGATCACCGAGACCAGCAGCACCGCCGCGGCCAGACCGATGCGGGTGCCGATCACCGCGTGGCCGTCGCGCATCACTTCGAAGTGGAACGCGGCATTGCCGGCCAGCAGCAGGCCGAGCAGGGCGAGGACGCGCAGATTGCGCCAGTTGCGCCCGGCGATGACTTCGCGGGCGATCAGGCCGATCAGCGCCACCAGAAAGGCGAGGTCGATCGCCGCGGCGAGCGGCGCGCCGATCCACGCCGAGAGGGCGATCGCCAGCCGTCCGGCGGCCCAGATCGCCACCAGCGCGGCGAGCGGCGTGCCGACCACCGGCAGGCGGCCGGTCCAGTTGGGCACCGCGGTCAACAGGAACCCGGCGGCGGCGGCCGGCAGATAGCCGTAGAGCAACTCGTGGACGTGCCAGTCGAGGGCCGGGAAGATGGTCGGCAGGACCAGATGGCCCTCCCACATCGGCAGCCACAGCGCGACGGCGATCGCCGCCCAGACGGCGCCGAACAGGAAGAACGGACGGAAGCCGCCCGACAACAGGATCGGACCGTCGTAGGCCCGCCTCTTTTCCGCGGTTGTCGCCATGTTCGTTCCTCGTTTCGACGGGGCCGCGACGGGCCCGGAGGCCGAGCTTATCTCATCGCCGTCGCCGTCACGGCTTGACGAAGGGCAAGTGGAGCGGGTTTCGTCGCGACCACCCGCGCCGCTCCCGGCGCCCCGATCGCGAGGATCCCCGATGACCGCCGACCCCGTCTCCGTTCCCCCGGTTCCGATCGGTGTGGTGACCGCCTCCGACCGCGCCTCGCGCGGCGTCTATGCCGATCTCTCGGGGCCGGCGATCGAGAGCTATCTCGCCGAAGTGCTGGCGACGCCTTTCCGGATCGTCCGGCGGCTGGTCGAAGACGAGCGGCCGGCGATCGAAGCGGCGCTGATCGAGTTGGTCGACGTCGAAGGCTGCAGCCTGGTGGTCACCACCGGCGGCACCGGGCCGTCGCCGCGCGACGTCACGCCCGAGGCGCTGGCCGCGGTCTGCGACCGGATGATGCCGGGCTTCGGCGAGGCGATGCGGGCCAAGAGCCTCGCGATCGTGCCGACCGCGATCCTGTCGCGCCAGGAGGCGGGGCTCCGGGGCCGCGCGTTGATCATCAATCTGCCCGGCAAGCCGGCGTCGATCCGGGATTGTCTCGATGCGGTGATGCCGGCGGTGCCCTATTGTCTCGACCTGACCGGGGGCGATCGTCTCGACACGCGCCCCGAGCGCATAGTGGCGTTCCGACCGAAGGGCGCCTGAGGAGCGAGCGATGACCCGCGATCCCGATCTTCCGATCCTGGCGGTGGTGGTCCATCGGCCCGGCGAGGGTGCGATGATGGAACGGGTGGCCGCGGCGGCCGCCGCCGCCGGGCTGCGGCTGGCCGGCATGATCCAGCACGACGTGGCGCGCGCCGACCGGCCCTATTCGACGATGCTGCTCACCGACCTGTCGGGCGGCCCGGAGATCGTGCTGTCGCAGGATCGCGGCGCGGCGTCCGAGGGCTGCCACCTCGACACCGCGGCGCTCGAGGAGGCGGTCGGCCGCCTCGCGGTGGTGCTCGACGCCACCCCGCTGCCGGATCTCTTGATCCTGTCCAAGTTCGCGCGGCGAGAGGCCGAAGGTCACGGTTTCCGCCAGACCATCGAGCGGGCGGTGGATCACGGCGTGCCGGTGCTGGTCGGGGTGTCCGATCCGCATCTCGACGGCTTCCGTGCCTTCGCCGACGGCCTCGAACTGGTGCTCGACGGCGAAGCGGCGGCGATCGACTTCCTGCGCGAGCTGGCCGCCGAGACCGGCCGAGTCTCCGCCTGAGCCTGCGATCCCCGGGGGTCCGACGCGACGCTCACCCCTCGGCGGGGTCGGGCGGCAGCCGTTCGATGCCGGTGGTGTCGACCGCGGCGAGCAGGTCGGCGACGCGGCGGCCGCCGATCAATCGATCCGGCACGATCTCGGCGAGCGGCACCAGCACGAAGGCGCGTTCGGCGAGTCGCGGGTGGGGCAGCGTCAGATTGGGCTCGGCGACGACCCGGCCGTCGACGTCGAGGAGATCGAGATCGATCGCCCGCGGTCCCCAGCGGATGGTGCGGACGCGGCCGAGGTCGCTCTCGGTGGCGAGCAGCAGGGCGAGCAGGGCCTGGGGCTCGAGCGTGGTGGCGACCCGCACGCAGGCGTTGACGAAGGGCGGCTGACGGGTCAGCCCCCACGGCGGGGTGCGCCAGTTCGACGAGCGCGTGACGACCCGCACGCCGGCCGCCGCCAGCCGGTCGAGGGCGGCGACGAAGGTCGCCGGCACGTCGCCGAGATTGCCGCCGAGACCGATCAGCGCATCAGCCATCGCGGTGGCGCTCGATCTCGATGGCGACGCCGTCGAGGATGATCGGGATCGGCGCCGCCGGTTTCTCGACCCGGACCACCAGGCTCTCGACCTGGGCATAGGTCGCGAGCACCTGCTGGGCGATCGCTTCGGCCAAGGCCTCGATCAGCGAGAATCGGCGCTCGGTGGCGACGTCGACGACGATCTTGGCGAGGCGGTCGTAGGAGACGGTGCGGCGCCAGTCGTCCGACACGCCGGCCGGGCGCAGATCGAGGCGGGCCTCGACCGACACGTAGAAGCGCTGGCCGAGCTTCTCCTCCTCCGGATGGAGGCCGTGGTAGGCGTAGACGGCGATGCGGGTGAGGAGGATGCGGTCGGTCACGGGCGGGCTCCTGCGGGCGCGGCGGCACCGGCGGTCGGGCGAGGGTTCGGGCGGGCGGCGACCAGGGCGTCGGCGATGCGGGCGGCCTCGACATGGGGGCCGACGTCGTGGACCCGCAGGATCGCCGCGCCGGCGAGGATGCCGGCGACGTTGGTGGCCAGCGTGCCGTTGAGGCGGCGGTCGGTGGGCAGGTCGAGGATGCGGCCGATCATCGACTTGCGCGAGGTGCCGAGCAGGATCGGCCGGCCGAGCACCGCGAGTTCGCCGAGCCGGGCGAGCGCCGCGAGGTTCTGCTCGAAGGTCTTGCCGAAGCCGATGCCGGGATCGACGATCACGTCGGCCTCGGGGATGCCGGCGCGCACCGCGATCTCCAGGGCGCGCTCGAAGAAGGCGAGCTGATCGGCGATCACGTCGAGGGCCGGATCGATGGTGTCGCGGTTGTGCATCACCACCACCGGGGCGCGGTGGTCGGCGGCGACCCGGGCGAGATCGGGATCGCGGGTCAGGCCCCAGACGTCGTTGAGCAGGCTCGCGCCGGCGGCGAAGGCGGCGCGCGCGGTCGCGGCCTTGGAGGTGTCGATCGAGATCGGCACGGCGACCCGCGGCGCCAGGGCGGCGATCACCGGTACGACCCGGGCGATCTCCTCGTCCGCCGGCACGATGGCGTGGCCGGGGCGGGTCGACTCGCCGCCGACGTCGATCAGGTCGGCGCCCTCTTCGATCATCGCGAGGCCGTGGGCGAGCCCCGCGTCGAGGGCGTCGAAGCGGCCGCCGTCGGAGAAGCTGTCGGGGGTGGCGTTGAGGATGCCCATCACCAGGGTGCGGCGTCCGAGGTCGGCCAGCCGGGCGATGCCGTCGGGGCGGGCGGGGAAACCGGAGAGGGGCGTGGCGACGGCGGCCATGGGACCTCGGAGCGCGCGAGTGGACGGGCGGGCGACGGGCGACGCGTCGCGGTCTCCACCTCTAGACCGGTTTGCGATCCGAATGCATCCGTTCCCGGACCCTTCCCGAGGAATATCGGCGCCGGTCGCCGCGGGCACACCGGACGCGACGCGCGCGGATTCCGCTGCGGGGGCGCCGCAGCGGCGGCGGTTGGAACGCCGGATGAAGTCCCTCGACTTCGACCGGAGAGTCGGGCGGCGAACTCGAGGAGCGCGTCCGGATCCGTGCCCAAGCCATTGATATTAATTGACTAAACAGCTGAAGTTGAAGCTTCGATTCCGCGTCTTCACACGGCGAGTCCGGATCTTCACGCAACGAGTCGGGTCGTTCGCGCGAGGCGCTCGAAGCGGCCACAGCGTCATGGGGACGGGTCACTGGGGAGAGGTCGAGGGGCGCGAGGATTCGCTCAGCCGACCGCCACGACCCGGGCGCCGACGGCGGCGGCGAGGGCGGCGGGGGCGACGGCGAAGACCGTGAAGGGCGTACCGCCGGCCGCCCAAACCACGTCGTGGGCGAGGAGGTCGCGGTCCATGAACACGGTGAGCGGATTGGCGTGGCCGAGCGGCGGCACGCCGCCGATGGCATAGCCGGTCAGCGCCCGCACGTCCTCGGCGTCGGTGCGCTTCAGCGCCTCGCCGATCGAGGCGGCGACCGCCTTTTCGTCGACCCGGTTGGCGCCGGAGACCAGCAGCAGATAGGGGCTGTTGCTGGTGCGGCCGCGGAACACCAGCGACTTGACGATCTGGGCGACGGCACAGCCGCAGGCGGCGGCGGCCTCCTCCGCGGTGCGGGCCGAGGCGGTGCGCTCGATCACCTCGACGTCGAGACCGAGGGCGCGGGCGGCGGCGGCGACACGGGCGGAACTCTCGGGCAGGTCGGGCATCGGTGGGCTCCCGGTCGTGGGGGACGGCGGATCAGGGGACCAGCGGCGCGCGGGCGATCTCGACCAGGCCGGATTCGGCGTCGCGGAAGCCGCGTTCGATGCGGGTGGTGTGCCAGGCGCCCGGGGCGCCGTCGATCTCGAACAGGTTCCAGCCGGCGCCGCGCCGATCGGGGCCGGGGTTGCGCGAGGCGGAGGGCACGCCGACCAGCGGGATCGGCCGCGTCGGCCCGTCGAGCCACTCGACGGTGGAGCGGTGGGTGTGGCCGTGGAGGATCAACTCGGCGCCGTGGTGGAGGAACAGGTCGCGGATCGCCTGGGTGCCGATCAGCCGGCCGGCCCAGTGGACCGGCTGGCGGGCCGGCGGATGATGGATCAGCACCACCCGGTAGAGGCCTTCGTGGGCGGTGTGGTCGAGGATCTCGGCGAGCCGCAGGGCCTGACCGGGGCCGACCCGGCCGGTGGCCATGAAGGGCGCGGTGGTCTCGGCCGAGGACACGCCGATCAGCGCGACCGGACCGCGGCGGCGGACATAGGGAAAGCGGCCGCTCTCGCCGGTATCGCCGCGCAGGAACGGGCCCCAGCTGTCGGTGGCCCGCTTGAGGGCGCCGCGGACATAGGCGTCGTGATTGCCGGGCACCACCGAGACGTCGCGCGGCGCGCCGAGGCTGTCGAGCCAGCGTCGGGCCGGCTCCAATTCGGCATCGAGGGCGATGTTGACGATGTCGCCGGTGACCGCGACGTGGTCCGGGGCGAGATCGTGGAGGTCGTCGACCAACTCGTCCAACACCGCCGGACGCAGCGAGCCGCGACCGCGGTTGAGGCGCCAGTTGATGTAACCGAGCACACGCTTGCCCACCAGCTCGCGCAGCTTCGGTCGAGGCATGGGGCCGAGATGGGGATCGGAGACGTGCGCGAGCCGGAACATGGGCAGGACCTACAATCCCCGCCCGCCGTCGTCCAGACCGCGAGCGCACAAAAGCGCATCGCCGCCGCCCGAAAAAAAATCGGAGCCCGCGAGGGCTCCGAGTGGGCGTCGATCGACGACGTGGCCGATCGATCGTTTGGGTGTCAGGCCTGGGCGAAGACGCGCATCATGGCGGCGACCTGCGGGGCGCTGTATTCGAGAGCCGGCTTCCAGGTGTAGGTCGGGCGGCGGAGACGGCGGAACAGGGCGATCATGATCGGGCTCCTCGTGGGTTTGGCGTCGACGCCGGCGATCCGGGCTGGGACCGCACGACCCGTTCCGCTCCGGGGAGTGAACGCGTAGGCTGTCGTCGTAGGCAAATCGGTGGCGAAGATTTATGCATTTGCACAAGAACGAGCCAGGGGCGGGGAGGCCGAGCCGCCATGCGTCGGTCGCATGGCCCCGGCGACGGAATCTTCACGAAGCCATGTCGGACACGGGGGAAGGGCGATGACCTGGGCGGAACGACTGCAGCCGCTGACCCGCCGGCTGGCGATCGCCGTCGGGCTGATGCGCCGGGCGACGACCCTCGGGGTGCGCGGCGTGGTGCGGCGGCACGACGGCGCGGTGCTGCTGGTGCGCCACACCTATCTCGGCGGCTGGTATCTGCCGGGCGGCGGCGTCGACCTCGGCGAGACGGTGGCGGCGGCCTTCGCCCGCGAGGTGGTCGAGGAGACCGGGGTGCGCCTCGCCGGGCCGCCGCGGCTGGTATCGTTCCACCACAATCCCGCGGTGTCGCGCCGCGACCACGTCGCCTTCTTCGTCGCCGAGGCGGAGGAGAGCGAGCTCGGGCCGTCGCCGTCGCCGTGGGAGATCGCCGAGACCGGCTTCTTCACCCTCGACGATCTGCCCGCGACCGCCACCGCCGGCACCCGGCGCCGCCTCGCCGAACTCTACGACGGGGTGCCGGAGAGCGCCGAGTGGTAGCTCCGGTCTTGCCTCGAGGGCGCCCGTCGTGCTAACCGCCAGCGGCGCGGGCGACGGCCGCCCGCAGCGGTCGAGGTCCCGATGACGCCTGCGGCGGGAACGATGCAGCGACGACGAACCGAGCGACGTGGATTCGTCCGCGCCGTCGTCGCGGTCGCGTGCGCCTGACCCCCGATCGGTCGATCCGATCCCCGCGGGGCTTCGGCGTCGCGGCGCCGGCGGTGCGGTTCACCAGACCCCCCGCTTTCGGATGCCTCACCCCATGAAGACCCTCGCTCCCGAGATCCGGCCGGAGACGGCCGCCGATGCCGCCGCCGTCGAAGCCCTCCATGAATTCGCCTTCGGCCCCGGCCGCTTCGCCCGCACCGCCTTCCGGCTGCGCGAACGGGTACCCTATGACCCGCATCTGTCGCTGGTGGCGATGGTCGGGCCGCGGCTGGCCGGATCGATCCGGCTGTCGCCGATCCGCATCGGCGCCACGCCGGCGCTGCTGCTCGGGCCGCTGGCGGTCGATCCCGACCACGGCCGGCGCGGCCTCGGCAGCGCCCTGGTGCGGCTGTCGCTGGCCGCGGCGCGCGAGCGCGGCCATGAACTGGTGCTGCTGGTCGGCGACGCCGCCTATTACGGCCGGCTCGGCTTCCACCACGTCCCGCCGACCCGGGTGCGTCTGCCCGGCCCGGTCGACACCCATCGGGTGCTGATCGCCGAACTGGTGGCGGGCGCGGCGGCTCGGGCCGAGGGGCTGGTGGCGCCGGTCCGCTCGGCCTGAGCGGAAGCGATCGGCGATCCGAGGACGTCGCGGGCCCCCGAGCGGAGGGCGCCTCCCGGCCGGACCTCAGCGCCGCGCCCGGCTTTCCACCGCCCCATCGAGGAACAAGCCGACGAGATGGGTGATCCGTGCCGCCGGGTCGCTCGCTTCGGCGGTCGCCAGCGCGACGGCGGTGATCACGCAGATCAAGTCGTCCATGGACACGTCCGGACGAACGACGCCGGCGGTCTGTGCGCGATGCAACAGCCGTCGGCCTTGTTCGGTGGTCGCCGCGCATCCCCGGGTCGGGTGTCCGAGAACGGTTCCGAGCGAGGCGGCCAGTCCCCGATAGACATTGGTGGCCGCCACCAGTTCCTCGATGAAGACGCGCAGCGCACCGACCGGATCGCAACGGCCTTCGCGGGCCCGACCGGCCTCGGCAATGGCCAGAAGCCGCTCGTCGCACATCGCGGCCAGCAGCGCCTCGCGGGTCGGAAAGCGCCGGTAGAGCGTGCCGATGCCGACTTTCGCCCGCTTTGCCACGTCGTCGAAGGTGGTGGCCGCACCCTGCTCGGAGAACAGTTCCTCGGCGGCTGCGAGTAGGCGCTCGCGGTTGCGTCGGGCATCGGCTCTCAGGGGCATCTCGTTCGACGTGCTGGGCATGTTCGGACCACCGCTTGAAAAGTGGAGGGTACCTCCGTATATATAGTGGAGCAATCCTCCACTTATGGGAGCCGATCATGGACGACAAGAGCGAGACGATGCTGGTCCTGGGCGCGACCGGGCAGCAAGGCGGCGCCGTCGCACGGGCGTCGGCGGCGGATGGCCGGCGCGTTCGGGCCCTGGTGCGCGACGAGCGGAGCGCCGAGGCGCAGGCTCTGGCGCATCTGGGTATCGAGCTGGTGCCGGGTGATTTCCGCGAGCCTACGTCGCTCGAGAGGGCGATGGCCGGTGTCCACGGCGTCTTCGCCGCCCTGCCGAGTTCGGCCGACGCCCAGTATGGGCTTACCGACGAGGACGAGGTGCGGTTCGGCCTCGCCGTGGGCGATGCCGCGAAACGGGCCGGGGTGCGGCATCTGGTCTACAGCTCGACGATCGGCGCCAACCCCGACATCGGTCTCGGTCACTATGCGAGCAAGTGGCACATCGAGCAGTATCTTCGCCGAAGCGGCGTGCCGTTCACCATCGTGCGTCCGGCGCCGTTCATGGAGCTCCTGCTCTATCCGCACTTCGGCCTGCGCCAGGGCGTCTTGACGTTTTTCGGAGCGCCGGATCAGGTCGTCCAGTTCATCGCCGTTGCGGACATCGGCGCCATCGCGGCGAAGCTGCTCCCCGATCCGACCCACCCCCTGGGTGTCACCATGGACATCGCCGGCGATGCCCTCTCGGGCAACGACATCGCGGCAGCGATCAGCCGGGCGACGGGGCGACAGGTGCCGTATCTGCAGATCCCGATCGAAGCCGCTGCACAGAACCCGATGCTGGCGCGCCTGTTGGAGGCGATGAGCAACGGGAAACTCGACGGGCGGGCGGATCTCCCGTCCCTGCGGGCCTCGCATCCCGGATTGCTGAGCTTCGATCAGTGGCTCGCGGCCGGTCACGCGGAGGAGATCAGGAAACTTCTGCCCCTTCTTCGGGCCGAGGTCGGATTCCGATCCGATCGCATCCGACCCTAGCGGCCCTCGCGCCACCAGGCGCCGGCGAACAGGCCGAGGAGCGCCGCCACCGCCAGCAGGCCCTGGACCAGCGGCGTGCGATCGGCGCTCTTCAAGACCGAGGCGCGCGAGGTCGACAGGCCGATCCAGTCGCCGCCGGCCATTGTCGAGCCTGCCGGGCGGGCGAGGATGCGCGGTACCGCGAAGCCCGAGCCGTCGTCGAGGCGGCGCACCGCGCCGCCGGTGGCGGCGACCAGCGGCGCGACCTTGGCGGCGGTCGAAAGCACGTCGGCGAATTCGCGGGGATCGCGCGGGCCGACGTCGGCCAGCGCGGTGAGGGTGCCGTCGGTCGCGCGCCACAGGCCCTGGCGATCGGCCGGGGTGGTGGCGGTCCAACGGCCGGGTTCGCGTTGGACGAGATCGAGCCGGCGCTCGGCGCCGTCCGGGCCGGTGACGGTGACCGGGGCGACCGAGTCGGCGAGGGTGCGGCGCTCGATCTCCAGATCGCGGCCGCGGCGGACGAGGCGCAGCGCCTCCTCCTCGAGGTCGGGCTGTTTCATCAGCCAATGGGCGAGGCGGCGCAGCAGCGGCGCATGGGGGCCGCCGCCGTCGTAGCCGCGGGCCCACAGCCACACCTGATCGGAGGTCAGCAGAGCGACCCGGCCCTTGCCGCGCCGCGCCACGGTGAGCAGCGGCCGGTCGCCGGTGCCGGTCATCAGGGTCTGCGAATCGGCGGCGGCGGTGAGGCCGGAGAGCCGGAACCAGCGGCTCCAGGCGGGCGGCTCGCTGCCGGCCCCGGGCAGGTCGCGGGTCACCGGGTGGCGCCGGCCGAGCGCCGAGATCTGCGGCCGGAACGGCTCTTCGAAGCTCTCGCCGGTCGGCTCGCCGGGCAGGACGTCGCCGAGCGGGGTCGAGAACAGGCTGCCGCGGCCGGCGAGGTCGGGGCCGGCGGCGATCAGCACGGCGCCGCCGTCGCGCACCCAGCGGGCGATGTTGTCGAGATAGATCGCCGGTAGGATCGCGCGCTGCTGCCAGCGGTCGAAGACGATCAGGTCGAAGTCGCGGATCTTCTCCTGGAACAATTCGCGGGTCGGGAAGGCGATCAGCGCCATCTCGTCGACTGGGGTGCCGTCCTGCTTGTCGATCGGCCGCAGGATGGTGAAGTGGACGAGGTCGACGGCGGCGTCGGACTTCAAGAGGTTGCGCCAGGTGCGCTCGCCGGGGTGGGGCTCGCCGGAGACCAGCAACACCCGCAGATGTTCGCGGATGCCCTCGACGGTGGCGGTGGCGCGGTTGTCGAGAGTGGTCAGTTCGCCGGCGAGCGGCTCGGCCTCGATCTCGACGACCACGTCGCCGGCGTGGGGAATCGCGATCGCCACGGTGGTGCGCACACCCGGCCGAACCGACCGGCGCTCGATCACCTCGCCGTCGCGGCGGATGGTGACGGCGACGGCGCGGCCGGCGCCGGCCGGCGTGTCGACGACGCGGAAGGCGAAGGGCAGGGTCTTGCCGACCAGCCCGAAGCGCGGCGCCTCCAGCATCTCGACCCGGCGGTCGATCTCGTCGGGGCGGCCGGACAGCAGCATATGGACCGGCGCGGTGAAACCGAGGGCGGCGGCGTTGGCCGGCACGTCGTGGACCTGACCGTCGGTGATCATCACCGCACCGGCGACCCGGTCGGGCGGCACGTCGGCGAGCGTCCGGGCGAGGAGCTCGAACAGGCGGGTGCCGTCGCCGTCGACGCTGCCGTGGTCGTCGAACACCGCCTCGCGCAGTTCGATGCCGGGAAGCGCGCCGATGCGTTCGGCCACCAGCCGCCAGGCGCGTTCGGTGGCGGCGGCGCGGCCGGCGAGGTCCTGACTCGCCGAGCGGTCGGTGACCACCACGGCGACGCCGGGCAGGGCGTCGCGGGTCTCGCTGCGCAGCTCCGGCCCGGCCAGGGCGATCACCACCAGGGCCAGCGCCAGGGCGCGGGGGATTGCGCCGCGGCGGCGGGCGACGAGGCCGGCGACGGCGGCGACCGCGGCGGCGAGGCCGAGGACGGCGAGCCAGACGAGGCCGATCGACGGGGCGAAGGCGAGGCTCCAGGTCACGTGCGGATCCCTCTCATCGGCCGAGCCGTTGCAGGAGGGTCGGGACGTGGACCTGATCGGCCTTGTAGTTGCCGGTGATCGCATACATCACGATGTTGATGCCGACCCGCATCGCCATTTCGCGGGCCTTGGGGTCGGCGCTCTGGACCGGCAGCAGCGGGTCGCCGCCGTCGTCCTCGGCCCAGGCGCCGATCCAGTCGGCACCGGTGATCAGGATCGACGAGACGCCGTCGCCGGCCCGCAGCGGCCGCGGCGCGCCGTCGCCCTCGACGCCGCCGGAGGCCTCGACCCAGGGGCGACCGCCGTCGAAACGGCCGGGGAGGTCGCGCAGCAGGAAGAACGTGCGGCCGAGGACGTGGTCGACCGGCAAGGGCTCGAGCTCGGGCAGATCGAGGCGCGACAACAGGGCGCGCAAGGCCTCGCCGGCCGGCGTGGCACGGGCGCGGCCGGGGGCGGCGCCGTCGACCGCGTCACGGGTGTCGAAGACCACGAGGCCGCCGTTCTTCATGTAGGCGTCGACGCGGCCGAGGACGCGGGCGTCGGGGATCGCCACGCCCGGGGCGATCGGCCAATAGAGGATGGGGAAGAAGGCCAGTTCGTCGCGCGCCGGATCGACGCCGACCGGCTCGCCGGGCTCGAGGGCGGTGCGTTCGCCGAGCGCCCGGCTGAGGGCGACGAGGCCGCGGCGGGCGACGTCGTCGGTCTCGGAATCGCCGGTGACCACATAGGCGAGGCGCGTCGAGGTGGCGGCGGCGCGGGCGAAGGCATCGGCGTCGGCGGCCTGGGCGCGATCGGGCGTCGCGAGAAGCGCGGCGGCGAGGAAGAGAGCGACGAGGCCGTGCACCGGGGCCCGGCGGGGCCGGTGCAGACGCGGGGCGAGCGCAATGGCGGCGTCGAGGAGGGCGAGGAGCAGCGCCGCGACCAGCAGGGCCGGAGCGAGATCGCGGCTCTCGTCGGCGCGGCGGACGGTGGCGGTGAAGCCGGCGACCGCGTCGAGCGGGGCGAGCCGGTCGCCGAGGCGGAAGGTCGGCAGCGACACGAAGGCGAGATCGTCGCCGTAGAGGCCGGGCGGATGGCTGCGGTCGGGCTTCGGCAGGGCGCCGCCGGTGCGCTCCAGCGGTCGCGCCTCGGCGCTCGGGGCGCCGAGCTGGCCGGCGCCGTCGAGCAGTCGCCACGGCGGCAGCGCCGCGCCGCTGGAGGTCGAAGCGCCGCCGACCGCCAGGGCGGTGATCCGGCGCAGCATCTCGACGAAGGTGCCGGACAGGGCGAGGTTCGACCACGAGGTGTCGGCGCCGACGTGGAACAGCACCACCCGTCCCTCGCCGAGGCGCTGGGCGGTGACCAGCGGCGTGCCGTCGTCGAGGCTCGCCCAGGTGCGCTCGGCGAGCTCCGGGCCGGGCTCGGCGAGGATCTGGCGGGCGACGCGGACGTCGCCGGGCACCGCGAGGCCGGCGAAGGGGCCGGTGGCGGCGAAGGGGCCGAGGCCGTGCGGTTCGCTCCACGACAGGGCGCCGCCGAAGCTGCGTTCGCCCTGGCGCAGGGCGACCGGCAACAGCGGATCGGGCCCGCGCGCCGCGGCGAGGCGGGGTCCGGCGAAGCGCACCAGCACGCCGCCGCGCTTCACCCAGGCTTCGATCCGGGCGGCGACCTCGCCGGTGAGGCCGCCGAGATCGGCGGCGATCAGCACCGACAGGCCGGGCTCGAGCAGTTCGGTGACCGCCGGGGCGAGCTCGCCGGCGCGCGGCCGGCGCAGGTCGGCGAAGGGGATGAGCGCCGCCTCGAGATAGTGCTCGGGGGTCAGCAGCGGCTGGGCGCGATCGCTGCCCGAGCCGCCGATCAGGCCGACGGTGCGCCGCCGCGAACTCTCGTCGAGGAGACGGACGCCGCCGGCGCCGGTCGGCTCGACCACTTCGACCCGGGCGATCTCGTCGAGCACGGCGCGCGGCAGGGCGAAACGGGCGGTCGCGGCGGTCGATCCGGGGGCGAAGGGGGCGGCGACCTCGGCGAGGACGCGGCCGCGGCGATCGAGGGCGCGCAGGGCGACGGTCGCCGCGCTCTCGGTCGCGGCGCGGACGAGGCGCAGGGCGAGGGCATCGGTACTCGGCTCCAGATCGGCGATCGCCACGGTGTCGAGCCGGGCCGGGCGCGACAGGCGGCGGACCGCGTCGGGGGTGAGGCGGGCGAGGCCTTCGGCGAAGCCGGCGCTGCTGCCGGCAGGGTCGAGATCGGCGCCGTGGGTCAGCCACACCACCGCTCCCGGCTGGGCGCGGGCCGCCGCCGCGGCGAGGCCGGCGAGGAGGGCGGGACGGTCGTCGGGCAGCGCGCGGGGGCCGAGCACCGCGAGGCGGCGGGCGGCGTCTTCGGGCGGTTGCGGGTCGAAGTCCTGGGCGGCGCCCTCGACGGTGCCGACCAGGGTGGTCGGGCGGCCGGTGCGGGCGGCGTCGGCGAGGATCCGCTCGGCGGCGCGGCGCTGTTCCTCCCAGCCGGCGGCGGCCGGCCAGCCGTCGTCGACGATCAGCCACAGCGGCCCGCTGCCGAGCGCGGGCTCGGGGTCGGGGCGCCATTCGGGACGAGCCAGCGCGGCGATCAGCAGGGCGGCGAGGGTCAGGCGCAGCAGCGTCAGCCACCACGGGGTGTGGGCCGGGGTGCGGTCGGCGGGATCGAGATCGGCGAGCAGCGCGGTCGGCGGGAAGACCACCCGGCGCGGCCGCGGCGGCGTCAGCCGCAACAGCCACCAGATCGCCGGCAGGGCGAGGAGGGCGGCGAGCGCCAGCGGCGAGCCGAAGATCAGCGAGGCGAGCGCGCTCATGGTTCGCCCTCGCGATCGCCGGCCCGCGGCGGGGCGACGCCGTGGCGGGCGCCGCCGAGCGCGGCATGAACGGCGAGCAGGGCCTCGGCGGCGCTGCGGTCGGTGCGATGGGTGACCAGGGTGCGGCGACCGCCGCGGGCGAGGTCGGCGAGCGCCGCGCCGTGACGGCGCCAACGCGCCTCCCAGGCGCCGGCGAGATCCTCGACGCGCGGCAGGCGCAGGCGGTCGCCGCTCTCGGGGTCCTCGAACTCGACCTCGCCGGCGAAGGGCAGCAGCGCCTCGGCGGGATCGACGATGCGCACCAGATGGAGCCGGGCGCCGGTCGCGGCCAGCGCCGCCAGCCGGGTCTCCAGCCGTTCCGGTGGCTCCAGGAAGTCGCCGATCACCACCACTTCCGCCAAGGGGGCGATCGGGCCGGGGTCGGGCACCGCGTCGGCCGGACCCGAGCGCACCAGGGCGACGGCGAGGCGTTCGGCGGCGTGGCGGTCGGGGCGGGGGGCGAGCCGTCCGGGCACGCCGATGCGTTCGCCGGCCCGTCCGAGCAGGTCGGCCAGCGCCAGGGCCAGGACCACCGCGCGGTCGCGTTTGGAGACCGCGGCGAGGTGCGAGCGGTACGCCATCGACGGGGTCAGGTCGGGGGCCAGCCAGACGGTGTGGGCGGCCTCCCATTCGCGTTCGCGCACGTGCAGGACGTCGTCGCGGGCCGAACGGCGCCAGTCGACGGCCGCCGCCGACTCGCCCGAGCCGAGGGGGCGGAACTGCCAGAAGCCCTGACCGGAACCGGCGCGGCGGCGGCCGTGCCAGCCGGAGGCGACGGTGGCGGCGACCCGGCTCGCTTCGACCAGCAGATCGGGCAGCACCGCGGCGAGATCGCGGGCATCGACCAGCGACCGGAACGCCTCCGGCGCGTGACCCTGACCGATCGGATGGGACGTCGGGGACGCCAAAGCGGTTCGACCCTCCACGGGACGGTTCAGGCGATGCGCCGCACGGCGCGGGCGATCAGATCGCCGACGACGACGCCGTCGGCGCGGGCGGCGAAAGTCAGGGCCATGCGGTGCTGCAGCACCGGACCGGCCAGCGCCGCGACGTCGTCGAGCGACGGCGCGAGGCGGCCGGCGAGCAGGGCGCGGGCGCGCACCGTCAGCATCAGCGCCTGACCGGCGCGCGGCCCCGGTCCCCAGGCGACGTGACGGGCGATGTCGTCGCGCGGGGCGTCGGCGGCGGCCGGGCGGACCGAGCGGATCAGCGTCAGGATCGCCTCGACGACGCTCTCGCCGACCGGCATCAGACGCACCAGCTGCTGCAGTTCCGCCAGTTCGGCGGCGTCGGCGACCGCCTCGGCACGCGGCTCGGCGACGCCGGTGGTGGCGATCAGGATGCGCCGTTCGGTGGCGAGATCGGGGTAGTCGACGTCGATCTGCATGAGGAAACGGTCGAGCTGGGCCTCGGGCAGCGGATAGGTGCCCTCCTGCTCCAGCGGGTTCTGGGTGGCCAGCACATGGAACGGCGCCGGCAGGTCGTGGCGACGCCCGGCGATGGTGACGTGGTGCTCCTGCATCGCCTGGAGCAGCGCCGACTGGGTGCGCGGGCTCGCCCGGTTGATCTCGTCGGCCATCAGCAGCTGCGCGAAGATCGGGCCGCGCAGGAAGCGGAACGAGCGGGCGCCGTCGGGGGCCTGATCGAGCACTTCCGAGCCGAGGATGTCGGAGGGCATCAGGTCGGGGGTGAACTGGACGCGGCCGGCGTCGAGGCCGAGGACGCGGCCCAGGGTCTCGACCAGACGGGTCTTGGCGAGGCCGGGGACGCCGACCAGCAGGCCGTGGCCGCCGGACAGCAGGGTCACCAGGGCGCGTTCGACGACGCTCTCCTGGCCGTAGATCACCCGGGCGATGGCCGTGCGCACCAGCGCCAGCCGTTCGATCGCGCGCTCTGCACGTCGGACGATCGCGTCGCCCGTCTCGGCCGTCACTTCGGTCATGAGCTCGTCTTCACACCTTGCTGCGATCCCCGCGTCCGGCGGTCGCCGGGACGGGATTCTCTTTCGTCGCTTCGAAGAGTTTGACAGGATCGCCGCTGCGGCGCATCCCGAAAGCGTGCGATCCTCGCATCGACTGCGTCGCTGCGCGACATTTCGGACGGACCCGGGCGATGACCAACACCGACGATTCGAGGGGGAGAGGCCAGCCGGGCGGCGATCTCGCCGGGCTTTCGGCGCGGTTCGGGCGGATCCCGACGGGCCGTGGACCGGCGCCGGTCGACGATTGGCATCCGCCGTTCTGCGGCGACATCGACATGCGGATCGACGCCGAGGGGGTGTGGAGCTACGGCGGCACGCCGATCGGCCGCGAAGCGATGGTCAAGCTGTTCGCCTCGATCCTGCGCCGCGAACCCGACGGCCGCACCGTGCTGGTGACGCCGGTCGAGATGTGCGCCATCCGGGTCGACGATGTGCCCTTCGTGGCGGTGGAGATGAAGGTCGAGGGCGGCGGCGTCGACCAGCGGCTGGTGTTCCGCACCAACGTCGACGACGTGGTGACCGCCGACGCCGCCCATCCGCTGCGCTTCTCCGTCGATCCGCGCAATCACGGCCTGAAACCCTATCTGACGGTGCGCGGCGGGCTCGAGGCGCGGCTCGCCCGACCGGTGCTCTACGATCTGGTGGAACTCGGCGACGAGGCCTCGGTCGACGGGCACCGCTGGTTCGGGGTGTGGAGCGGCGGTCGCTTCTGGCCGATCCTGCCGGTCGCCGACATCGAGGCGGTGGCATGAATTCGGCGATCGGCGGCGCGAACCGGGGCGCCGGCCCGCGGCCGGACTTCGACGTCGAGACCTTCCTCGATCTCGCCCGCCCGCATCTCGTCACCGATCCGTCCCGCTTGCCGCTGCTGCCGGCCTTCGGCGACGGCTCGCTCGACCCGACGCTTTCGCCGCCGCGCAGCGGCTTGCGCGATGCCGCGGTGCTGGTGCCGGTGGTCGCCCATCCGGGCGAGGCGGGGGTGATCCTGACCCTGCGCACCGCCCATCTCGCCGCCCATGCCGGTCAGGTGGCGTTTCCCGGCGGCAAGATCGATCCCGAGGATACCGACGCGATCGCCACGGCGCTGCGCGAGGCGCAGGAGGAGATCGGCCTCGATCCGGTCCATGTCGTGCCGATCGGCTGTTTCGCGCCCTACGCCAGCAACAGCGGCTACCGCATCGTGCCGGTGCTCGGGGTGGTGCGGCCGGGGCTGACCCTCGAACCCAATCCCGACGAGGTCGCAGGCGTGTTCGAGGTGCCGCTGTCGTTCCTGATGGACGGCGGCAATCACCGCGTCTCCCACCGCGAGTGGCAGGGGCGACGACGATACTTCTATGAAATGCCGTTCGGCGAGCGCCATATCTGGGGGGTGACCGCGGGGATCATCCGGCAGATCTTCGAACGGACCTACGGCGTCGGCGCCCCGCCGGCTCCGGGGACGCCGGAACGGTCGGTCAACGGGAGCGAACCATGATCCGGCTGGCGGCGATCGAGATCGCGCTGTTCCTCTCCCCCTTCCTGGTGTTCGCGCTGATCCTGGCGGCACGCCGGCGGACCCTGTCGACCGAACTGTTCCGGTCCGAGGCACCGATCGTCGGGCTGTCGATCGTCGGTCTGATTCTGGTGGCGGCGGCGATGCTCGGGCTGGTGGCCTTCGGCGGCGGCAAGCCCGAGGGCGTCTATGTGCCCGACCGGTTCGAGAACGGCGTGCTGATTCCGGGGCAGTTCCGGTGACCCCGGTCGCGACCACCTCGATCGCCGGGGCGGCCTGGCTCGCCGATCCGCGCCTCCTGCGGCTGTTCGCGGCGATCGAGACCGACACCGACACGGCCTGGGTGGTCGGCGGGGCGGTGCGCAACACGCTGCTCGATCGCCCGGTGGTCGACGTCGACGTCGCCACCACGACGCTGCCGGAGGTGGTGACGGCGCGAGCGCTGGCCGCCGGGCTGAAGCCGGTGCCGACCGGCATCGACCACGGCACGGTGACGGTGGTGGTCGAGGGCCATCCCTTCGAGGTGACGACGCTCCGGCGCGACGTCGAGAGCCATGGCCGCCACGCCACGGTGGCCTTCGGGCGCGACTGGGAGGCGGACGCGCGGCGGCGCGACTTCACCCTCAACGCCCTCTATGCCTCGCTCGACGGGGTCGTCCACGATTTCGTCGGCGGCATCGCCGACTGCCGCGCCGGGCGGGTGCGGTTCATCGGTGATGCGGCGCAACGAATCGCCGAGGATCGCCTGCGCATCCTGCGCTTCTTCCGTTTCCACGCCGCCTATGGTCGCGGCGGGCTCGACCCGGCGGGGCTCGCGGCGACGATCGTGGCCCGCGACGGGCTCGCCGGTCTGTCGGCCGAGCGGATCGGGCAGGAGACCCTGAAACTGGTGGTGGCGGTCGGGGCCCCGGCGACGCTGGCGACGATGAGCGACGTCGGCCTCGCCCAGCGGCTGCTCGGGCGGGCGGTCGATCTCGCGGGTTTCGCGCGGCTGCACGCCCTCGCCGCGGGCTTTGGTGGGCCCGTGCGGGATGCGGCGACGGCGCCGCTGTTCCTGGCGGCGCTGGCGGCCTGGACCGAGGGCGACACGGTGGCGCTGGCGGCGCGGCTGCGGCTCGCCAATGCGGCGCGCGATCGCATGGTCGTCGCGGTGCGGTTGGCCCGGCAGATCGCCGCGCCGGTCGACGAGCGGCACCTGCGCGCGCTGCTCGAGGCGGCGGGGCCGGGCGGCACG
>NZ_SJFN01000016.1 GCF_004328075.1 Siculibacillus lacustris
GATCACCCGCACCGCGGGGGCGGCGGGGCGCACCTCCGGGGCCGGCGGGCCGGCGGGCGCCACGGTCGGCGCGGCGGCGACGGCGATCTTCGCGGTGGTCTGCACCGCGACCGCGACCGGTTCGGCCGAGGGGGAAGGGGGCAGGGTGACGGCGACGGGCGGCGCGACGGGCGCCGAAACCGGCACGGGAGCATCGGCGGCGACCGGTGGCGCCGCGATCGGCGGATCGGCCGGCGGCGGCACGCCGGCCGGTTGCGGCGCGGGGATCGACGCGGTGGTCTCGACCGGCGGCGCCGGCGGGGCGGTCTCTGCGAGGGCAGCGGTATCGCGCGGGCCGAGCTCGGCGGTCGCGACGGCCACCGGATTGTCGGCGCGCGGCGGCAGCGGCGCCACCGCGGTCGCCAGTTCCGGCGCCTCGCCGGGCGCGACCAGCCCCAGCGCCAGTCCGCCGACCAGCCCCACCGCCGCGACTCCCGCCCAGATTCGCAAGGTGCGTGCGCCGGTCATTGGCTCGCCCACAGGATTCGCGCCAACCAGGTGACGGCCTGTGTGGCGATCCGGGTCGTCGCTCCGGTCTCCGCCAGGGCCGTCAGTTCGATCTCGCCGCCGTGGTGTCCGCGATAGACCTGGGCGGCGATCCCGCCGTCGGCGGTCCGCACCACCACCCGGTCGCCCGGTCGGATCTGCACCGTCGGCGAGACGATCAACACGTCGCCCGGCCGATAGAACGGTCGCAGCGTGTCGATCGTCACCTCCAGTGCATAGAGCGATTCCCCGCTTTCGGCGAACGCCGTCCGCTCCGCACCGTTCACCGCGGCCGGTTGTCCACCGTCGTCGGCGAAACCGACCGCGCCCGCCCGGGTGATCGGGGCGAAGGCGACCGGCGAGGGGACCGCGCCGACCGCGCAGGGACGTGCGGCGGGCTCGGCGATCAGATGGACGAGGTCGACAAGCTCGGTGCCGGTGGCGTCGAGGATCTTGGCGATCGATTCGGTCGAGGGCCAGCGCGGCCGGCCGTCGCCGGTATGGCGCTTGGACTTGTTGAAGGCGGTGGCGTCGAGCCCGGCGCGGCGGGCGAGCCCCGATGCGCTCAACCCGTGACGGGTGGCGATCGCATCGATGGCGGCCCAGAGTTTCGTATGATCCAGGCTCGGCCGTCCCCTCGTCATCGTCCCCTCGCATCTCTCGTCGCTTCGCCTGCCTTCGCTCGATCTCGCAGACTCGCTCCGGCGGCGGTTCTTTCGACCCGCCGTTCCGAGCCGTCGCATCGAACACCGGCAAAAATCCGACCGGTGCGGCCGCGGGATCGACGAAAGGTGCACCATGGTGCTCCGATTCGGGGATGAGCGGAAACGAGATGGATCAATCTCAAGTTGCAACGTCGCCGCATCCCTTCGGCCGAGGCTTGCGGCGACGTCCCGCGGCGACTACCGTCCGCCCGCCCGGACCCGTCGTGACCAGCCGAGGAGAGCGCCCGTGCCCCCCATCATCTACAAGATCGTCGATCGCCCGGCCTGGGCGGCGGCGGTCGCGGCCGGCCGCTTCGACGGTGCGCCGGTCGATCTCGCCGACGGTTTCGTCCATTTCTCCACCGCCGAACAGGTCGCCGAGACCGCGGCGCGCCACTTCGCCGGGCGCGACGATCTGCTGCTCGTCGCCGTCGACGCCGCGGCGTTGGGCCCGGCGCTGCGCTTCGAACCGTCGCGCGGCGGCGCGCTGTTTCCCCATCTCTATGCGGCCCTGGCGCTCGATGCGGTGATCCGGGTCGACGACCTGCCGCTCGGCCCCGACGGCCGCCATCGCTTTCCGGAGCTCGCCGCGTGATCGATCTCTACCGCCTGCTGCGGCCCCTGGTGTTCCGTCTCGATCCCGAAGTCGCCCACGGCCTGACCATTCGCGCCCTGGCGACGGTGCCCTTCCCGCGCTTCGGGGGTCCCGCCGATCCGCGGCTGGCGGTCGAGGCCTTCGGCCTGCATTTCCCCGATCCGGTCGGCATCGCCGCCGGCTTCGACAAGAATGCCGAGGCGCCGGACGCCCTGCTGCGTCTGGGCTGCGGCCATGTCGAGATCGGCACCGTGACGCCGCGCCCCCAGCCGGGCAACCCCAGGCCCCGCCTGTTTCGCCTGCCCGCCGACGAGGCGGTGGTCAATCGCTTCGGCTTCAACAACCAGGGCCATGCCGCGGTCGCCGCCCGCCTGGCGAAGCGGCGCGGCCGTCCCGGCCTGATCGGCGTCAACATCGGCGCCAACAAGGACTCGGTCGACCGCGTCGCCGACTACGTCGCCGGCATCGAGGCCTTCGCCGATCTCGCCGCCTTCTTCACCGTCAACGTCTCCTCGCCCAACACGCCGGGCCTGCGCGATCTCCAGGGCCGCGCGGCGCTCGCCGAACTGCTCGGCCGGACGCTCGCCGCCCGCGATGCGGTGGCGACGCGCGTCGGGCGCCGCGTGCCGGTGCTGCTCAAGATCGCCCCGGATCTCGACGACGCCGGCCTCGCCGATGTCGCGGCCGAAGTCCTCGCCGCCGGCGTCGACGGTCTGGTGGTCTCCAACACCACCCTCGACCGCGGCGGCCTGACCGATCCGGTCGGCGCGCGCGAATCGGGTGGCTTGTCCGGACGGCCGCTGTTCCATCGCGCGACCGTGATGCTCGCCCGCCTGCGCCGGCTGGTCGGCCCGACCCTGCCGATCGTCGGGGTCGGCGGCATCGATTCGGTCGATACCGCCTGGGAGAAGATCGCCGCCGGCGCCAACCTGATCCAGGTCTATTCGGGGCTGGTCTACGCCGGACCGTTCCTGCCGGCGCGGATCCGCAAGGGTCTCGCCGCCCGGCTGACCCGCGAGGGTCTCGGCTCGATCGGCGAGCTGGTCGGCACCCGCACCGACGTCTGGGCGGAGCGCGACCCGCGCGGCTGAGCGGCGGGCGGGAGGCGAGGGGGCCGGAGATCATGCTGCTCTATCTGCCGATCGCCGAATGGCCGGTCGAGATGTTCGCGATCTTCGGCCTCGGCGCGGCGGTCGGCTTCGTCTCGGGGATGTTCGGGGTCGGCGGCGGCTTCCTGCTGACCCCGCTGCTGGTCTTCGCCGGGATCTCGCCGGCGGTTGCGGTCGCCACCGTCTCGGCCCAGGTGGTCGCCTCCTCGACCTCCGGGGCGCTGGCCTATTGGCGGCGCGGCGCCATCGACTGGAAACTCGCGACCTACCTGCTCACCGCCGGCATGGCCGGGTCGGGCGTCGGCGTCTGGGTCTTCGCGGCGCTGCGCCGGTTCGGCCAGCTCGATCTGGTGATCGCCCTCTGCTACGTCGTGTTCCTCGGCTCGGTCGGCGCCTTCATGGTCGGGGAATCGCTGCGCGCCCTGTGGTCGGCCCATCGCGGCGAGGTCGTGCCGCCCCGTCGGCCGAGCCCGACCGGTTGGCTGCGCACGCTCCCCCTGCAGGTCGCCTTCCCGCGCTCGCGGCTGGAGATCTCGGCCGTGCCGGTGATCGCGCTGGGCCTGGGGATCGGCTTTCTCGGCACGTTGCTCGGCATCGGCGGCGGCTTCCTGATCGTCCCGGCGCTGATCTACCTGCTGCGCGTGCCGTCCAATCTGGTGGTCGGCACCTCGCTGGTGCAGATGGTCGCGACCATGGCCTTCGCCACCTTTCTCCAGGCCGCCGCCAACCAGACCGTCGATCTGGTGCTCGGGCTGTTGCTGATGGTCGGCGGGGTGATCGGCGCCCAATTCGGCGCCGAGGTCGGCCGGCGCCTGCGCGGCGAACATCTCCGGGCGCTGCTCGGCCTGTTGATCCTGGCGGTCGGCGCCCGCTTCGCGGTCGAGCTGGTGGTGCCGCCGGCCGAGGTCTACACCATCTCCCGCGTCGTCGGGGGTGCCCCGTGAGCCGCACCCGCGCTGCCCGCGCCCTGGCCTTCGCCCTCGCCACTGCTGCGCCGGTGCCGGTCGCCGCCGAGACCCTGGTGGCGGCGCTGTCGCGCGACCGGGTGTCGATCGAATCGAACTTCACCGGCACCGAGGTCACGGTGTTCGGCACCATCGAGGCCGATCCGAACGACCCTCCGCGCCCGCGCGGCTGGGATGTGGTGGTCAGCCTCACCGGGCCGCGCCGCGCCGTGGTGGTGCGCCGCAAGGAGCCGGTCGCCGGCCTGTGGATCAACCGCGAGTCCCTGGTGATCGCCGACGTGCCGCTGTTCGCGGCGGTCGCCTCGACCCTGCCGCTCGACCGGGTCACCGATGCCGCCACCGCCGCCCGGCTCGG
This sequence comes from Siculibacillus lacustris, assembly GCF_004328075.1. GTDB lineage: Bacteria > Pseudomonadota > Alphaproteobacteria > Rhizobiales > Ancalomicrobiaceae > Siculibacillus > Siculibacillus lacustris. The sequence continues at coordinate 4,254 of NZ_SJFN01000016.1, forward strand.
GCTCGGCCGGGCCGGCTTCGCCGGCACCGTCACCGAAGCCGCCGACGCCCGCACCGCCGCCTTCCGCCTCGCCCTGCACCGGCTGCAGTCGAGCAACGGCCGCTGGGCCGAGCAGCCGACCGGCGTCACCTTTCTCGGCCGCCGGCTGTTCAGCGCGACCCTGCCGATTCCCGCCGACGTGCCGATCGGCCCCTATCGGGCGCGCGTCACCCTCTTCGCCGACGGCCGGCCGCTCGCCGACCAGACCCTCGATCTGATCGTCGCCAAGTCGGGCTTCGAACAGGGGGTCGCCGACCTCGCGACCCATCGGCCGATCCTCTACGGGCTGCTCGCCGTGGCGATGGCGCTGGTCACCGGCTGGCTCGGCGGCGTGCTGTTTCGTCGCGATTGACCCCGAGCCCGGCCACTTCGCCGGAGGGGAAGCGGTGGACGCAGCCCTCGCCGAGGAGATGCACCACCACGGCGTCGAGCGCGAACAGGCCGGCGAAGGCCCGCGAGGCGATGTCGAGCCCGCCGGCATAGGCGCCATAGGCCGGCAGGATCGCCCGGCGCCCGTCGCCGACGAAACAATGCCGCCGCACCGTCCCCGCCGCCACCCGCACCCGTGCCGCCGGATGGAGGTGGCCGGCGATCTCGCCTTCGCCGGCGCGACCCCGCGCCGGTTCGTGGCGGAAGGTCAGCGGCCCGAGCGTCAGTGTGTCGACCCAACGACCGCCGACCTCGCCGATCAGCTCCGCGTCGTGGTTGCCGGCGACCCACACCCAGTCGCGCCCGGCCTGGAGCGCGGCGAGTTGCGCGCGCGCCTCGTCGCCCATGCGCTCCGGGCCGAAACCGTCGTGGAAGGCGTCGCCGAGCGAAATCACCCGGGCCGGGGTAGTGCGCGCGACGTCGGCGGCGAGGCGGGCGAGGGTGGCGAGGGTGTCATGCGGCGGCAACAGCGCGCCGCGCCGGGCGAAGGCCGAGCCCTTTTCGAAATGCAGATCGGCGACGATCAACGTCGCTTCGCGCGCCCACCACGCAGCACCCGAAGGCAGCGCCGTCAGTTGCGCCCCGCAGACCTCGAACGTGTCGGAGGCCGCGCGGTCGTCGATCGTGGCGAGACCCGAGGGTGCGAGGCCGGTCATCGCCGCGTCGCCTCGGCGATCAGGGTTTCGGCGGCTTCGCGCAACAGAATCTCCTCGGTTCCCCCGGCCACCGATTCGCGGCCGATCTCCAGCATCACCGGCACCGCCAGCGGCGAGATCCGGTCGAGCCGCGCGTGCACGATGTGACGGCGCACCCGCGCCAGCATCTCGGCCAGCCGCCGGATGTCGAGCAGGCCGGTCGCGGCGTCGGAGCGAGTCGCTTCGAGCAGGATGTGGTCGGGCTGGTGCGAACGCAACACGTCGTAGACCAGATCGGTCGCCACGGTCATCTGCCGGCCGTTCTTCTCCTGGCCCGGATGGCGGCGCTCGACCAGGCCGGCGATGATCGCGCAGTTGCGGAAGGTGCGCTTCAACAGCGCGCTCTCGGCCAGCCACGCCTCGAGGTCGTCGCCGAGCATGTCCTCGTCGAACAGATCGTCGAGCGCCGGTCGCCGCGCTGCGAAGGCCGCGCCGAGATCGCTCGCCGCGAAGATCCCGAGGCAATAGTCGTTGCACACGAAGCCGAGCGGCCTGAGCCCCGCCCGTTCCATCCGCCGGGTCAGCAACATGCCGAGCGTCTGATGGGCGAGCCGGCCCTCGAAGGCATAGACGATCATGTGGAACCGCTCGCCGCGCGGGAAGGTCTCGATCATCAACTCGTCGGGACGCGGCAGCCGCGAATGCAGCCGCTGCAGCTCCAGCCATTCGCGGACCTGTCCGGGCAGGCTCGCCCACCGCCCCGGATCGGCGATCATCGCCCGGACCCGCGCCGCCAGATGGGTCGACAGCGGGAACTTGCCGCCCATGTAGGACGGGATGCGCGGATCCTTGCCCTTGGCCGGGGTGACGATCGCCTCCTGCTCGCGGATCGCCAGGAAGCGCAGCACTTCGCCGCCGAACAGGAAGGTGTCGCCGGCGGTCAGGGTCTCGAAGAAATACTCCTCCATCTCGCCGAGCACGCGCCCGCCCCAGGCCGGGATCCGGGCGCCGGGGTTCTTGACCAGCCGCACCTTGAGCATCGGCATCTCGACGATGGTGCCGACGTTGAGCCGCCAGACCTGCGCGATCTTGGGGTTCGACACCCGCCACAGCCCGTCGGCGGTGCGGCGGATCTTGGCCCAGCGCTCGTAGGCCGACAGCGCGTAGCCGCCGGTCGCCACGAAGTCGACCACCCGGTCGAACCGCGCCCGCTTCAGATCGCGGTAGGGCAGCGCCGAGGTCACTTCCGTATAGAGCGCATCGGCATCGAAGGGCGCCGCCACCGCCGTGCCGAGCACGTGCTGGGCGAGCACGTCGAGCGCCCCGGAGCGCAGGGGCGGCGTGTCCTGGGCGCCTTCGGCATTGGCCTCGATCGCCGCGCGGCATTCGAGCACCTCGAAACGATTGGCCGGCACCAGGAGCGCCCGGCTCGGCTCGTCGAGGCGGTGGTTGGCGCGGCCGATGCGCTGGGCGAGCCGGCTCGCGCCCTTCGGCGCACCGACGTGGATCACCAGATCGACGTCGCCCCAGTCGATGCCGAGGTCCAGCGTCGAGGTGGCGACCACCGCGTCGAGCCCGCCCGGGCCGCCGCCCGCCGCCATCGCCGCCTCGACCCGCCGGCGCTGGGCGACGTCGAGCGACCCGTGATGCAGCGCGATGCGGAGGCCGGCGTCGTTGGCCGCCCACAGTTCCTGGAACACCAATTCGGCTTGCGCGCGGGTGTTGACGAAGACGATCGCCGTCTTGGCCTCGGCCACCGCCGCCAGCACCTCCGGCAGGGCATGGACGGCGAGATGGCCGGCCCACGGGATCCGCTCGGCCGAAGCGAGGATCGAGATCTCCGGCGGCGCGCCGGCCGCGGCGATCACCAGCTCGGCCTCGACGCGCGGCCCGTCGGGGCGCTGCGGCATCAGCCAGGCGGCGAGCTCGGCGGGATCGGCGACCGTCGCCGACAGGCCGACGGCGCGCAAGCCCGGCGCCAGTCGCCGCAGACCCGCCAGATCGAGGGCCAGCAGATCGCCGCGCTTGGAGGTAACCAGAGCATGGAGCTCGTCGAAGATCACCGTGGTCAGGCCGCCGAACAGGGCCGGCGCCTCGCGGCTCGCCAAGAGCAGCGCCACCTGCTCCGGCGTGGTCATCAGGATGTCGGGGGGATCGTATTTCTGGCGCTGGCGCTTGTGGGCGGGGGTGTCGCCGGTGCGCGTCTCGAGGCGGATCGGCAGGCCCATCGCGGCGATCGGCCGCTCGACGTTGCGGGCGACGTCGACGGCCAGCGCCTTGAGCGGCGAGACGTAGAGCGTGTGGATGCCGCGCCGCTCCTTCGGTCGCGCCGGTGGCCGTCCGGCCAGCGCGATCAGGCTGGGCAGGAAGCCGGCCAGCGTCTTGCCGGCCCCGGTCGGCGCCACCAGGAGCACCGAGCGCCCGGCTTCGGCCTCGGCCAGCAGCCGCGCCTGATGGGCGCGCAGGCTCCAGCCGTTCGCCGCGAACCAGGCGGCGAAGGGCGCGGGCAGCGGCGAGGGCGCATCGAGATCGGTCACGCCCCTGAGGTACCCGTCGCCGCCGTCGCCGTCGAGGGGCGACGACGAACGCCCGGGCGACGCGGAGCGTCACCCGGGCGGGCGAGGATGCGGAGATCGTCAGGTGGTCGCGTCGACGGTGGCGCGGGCCGCCGTCGACGCGCCGCGCCGATCAGTTGCAGTCCTTGTACTCGTAGGGCTTGCCGTACATGTCGTACTTGATGAAGGTCTGGCAATAGGGCGCATGGGCGCGCCGCCGGACCACCACCACGTCCTCGTCGTCGTAGACGCGGACCGGACGGCGGCGCACCACCACCCGCTCTTCGTCGTCGTAGACGTAGGACGGCTGCGACGCCTGGGCGGCGAGACCGCCGAGGATCAGGCCGCCGACCAGACCGGCCGCCACGGCGCCACCGACGTTGCCGCCGCCGCCGCGATGATAGCCGCCGTGATAGCCGCGATGGCGCCACGGGTCATAGGCCTGGGCCGGGGCCAGGGTGGTCGCCAGCGTTGCCGCGGCGATCAGGCAGGTGAGGATCTTGTTCATCTCGGTACTCCTGTCGAGAGCGAGACGACCGGCGGCCGCTCGCGAGATCTTGGCATCGATTCTACGCTTCCGCGGGCGAAGCGGAAGCCGGCAACATGGTCAGTTCGCCAGCCATTCGCCGTGCGGGCCGCGACGGCCGTGCGGGGCGGCTTCGGCGGGGCCGCGCGGGCGGGCGGGCTGGAAGGTCGGGGCGGGTCGCGCCACGGCCGGCGGGGGCGGCGGCCGGTCGACGAAGGGCGGCCGGCGATCGGGGCGCGGCTGCCAGCCCGGCTCGCGCCGCGGCGGCCCCCACACCTGCGGTTCCGGCCGCGGCCGGTGGTACATCGGGCCATCCCAGCGCGGCCGTCCGACGTAGACCGGGGCGGGCGCATAGACCTCGTCGTCTTCGACGATCACCCGGCGATAGCCCTCGTCGGGCACCGACCGGTAGGTCGTCCGCGACGCGTAGTAGGCGTCGCCCTCGGTGGTCTCGCAACCGGCGAGTCCCATGGTGCCGAGGGCTGCGACGAGAACGAAGGCGACTCTGACGGTCCGCATGGTGATCCTCGGGGTTCCAGGACCCCGCGCGGTTCGGCGGTGTGGTCCTCGGAAGCCACAATGCCGCGGGTCACCTGCATCAACCCTGAGCACGGCGTTCAGGTTCGGTTCATCTCGGCCGCGGCGCGATCACGACTTCGTGAAGGTGATGATCGAGCCGATCACCGCCGCCCCGCGGTCGAGGCGCAACGGCGCGATCTCGATCGTCCGCGCCCCGAACCCGGTGGCGGCCGCGGCGGCATCGAGATGGCTCTCGGGATGGGCGAAGCGCAGGCCGTCGCCGAGCATCACCCGATCATCGACGCCGACCGCCTCGGCCCGCTCCACCGAGAAGGCGAACAGCGCCCCCGGCGTGGCGATCCGCGCCACCGCCGCGAAGGCCGGCCGAAGATCGCCGAGGTAGCAGAACACGTCCGCGGCGGTGATCAGGTCGCAACTGCCCGCCGCCCGGCCGGCGAGATCGGTGACCAGTTCGCCGACCGCGAGAGCGTCGTAGAGACCGGTGCGGTGGGCCCGCGCGACCATCTCCGGCGACAGGTCGACGCCGGCGAGCCGATCGACCCGGTCGCGGATCGCCCGCGCCATCAGGCCGGTTCCGCAGCCGAGGTCGAGGCCCATGGCGAAACGGCGGCCCGGCGCCACCCGCTCGATCGCCGCGGCGAGGAGTTGCGGTCCCCGGTAGTCGAGCGCTCCGGTCAGGGCCGCCTCGAAGCGCGGCGCATAGTCGTCGAACAGGGCGCGGACATGGGCCGAGCCGTCGACCGGACCGCCCGCCGCCCCGAGCCGGGCGAGCCGCAGCGCCGCGCCGCAGCGGTCGGTGGGATCGAGCGCGAGGGCGTGGACGTAGGCCGCCACCGCCGTGGCGTCGCCCGCCGCCTCGCGGAAGGTGGCGAGCGCGAACCAGCCCGCCGCCCACTCGGGCACCAGTTCCAGCGCCTGTTCCATCAATTCCGCCGCCTCGCCCGGACGACCGGTCTCGGCGAGATCGCGCGCCCAGCCGTGCCGCCGATCGGCGGTCGGGTCGCCGGAGGCGAGTGGGGAGACGGCCGATGCCGCGATCATGGGGAGCTCCTGGGCCGATGCGACATCGTCGCCAAAGCGCAGATATTGCCCGGCGAGGCAAGTCTCCCTGCCGGTCCCCGGCCCTCGACCCGACCGGCGCCCGCGTGGTAAGTCGACGCGACGCCCTCGCACGGAGCCCGGCCCCATGGACAACAACTTCCTCGTCCGCCTGACCGGCGGATCGCCGATCCGGACCCTGCTGTGGCTTCTGGTGCTGTCGCTGGTGGTCGGCTTCGTCCTCGACACCCTCGGCTTCGATCCCTTCACCCTGGTCCGCCGCCTGATCTTCGATTTCGACCGCTTCGTCGAGCGGGTGGTCGCCCTCGGCTTCGGCGCCTTCTCGGGGCTGTTGCGCTACCTCGCCTGGGGTGCGGTGGTGGTGGTGCCGATCTGGCTGGTGATGCGCCTCTCCGGTGGTCGCGCCCGGTGATGCGGGCGGCGCCGATCGGTCATCGCGAGGTCCTCGCCATCGCCGTGCCGATGACGCTGGGCTACGTCACCACGCCGCTGGTCGGCCTCGTCGCCACCGCGGTGATCGGGCGGCTCGGCGATCCCGCGGCGCTCGGCGGCGTCGCCCTCGGGTCGATCCTGTGCGATCTGGTGTTCTGCACCTTCAATTTCCTGCGCTCCGGCACCACCGGGCTGACCGCCCAGGCCAGCGGCCGTGCCGACGGACGCGAGGTCCGCGCGGTGCTGCTGCGCGCCCTGGTCACCGCGACGCTCTGCGGTCTGGCGATCGTCGTGCTGGCCGCGCCGATCGTCGATCTCGGCGTCGCCTTCGTCGGCGGCGGCCCGGCGGTCGAGAGGGCGACCCGCACCTATGCCCGCATCCGCCTGTGGGCGGCGCCGCTGGTGCTCGGCAACTACGCGGTGTTCGGCTGGCTGCTCGGCCTCGGCCGCGCCTCGGTCGGTCTGGTGCTGCAGACCGTGGTCAACGGCGTCAACATCGCCGGCGCCGTGCTGCTGGTTTCCGGCCTCGGCCTCGGCGTCGCCGGGGTGGCGACCGCCGGGGTGATCGCCGAGGGCCTCGCGCTCGCCCTCGGCCTGACGGTGGTCGCGGTCGGGGGGCGGCGAGCGCGCTGGCCGAGTTGGCGCGAGGTGCTGCACGGCCCCTCGCTGTTCGCCATGGCGACGCTCAACCGTGACATCATGATCCGCTCCTTCGCTCTGCTCGGCGCCTTCGTATGGTTTTCGCGCCAGAGCGCCGGCCTCGGCGAGGTGATCCTCGCCGCCAATGCGATCCTGGAGAAGTTCTTCCTGCTCGCCGGCTATTTCCTCGACGGCCTCGCCGCGGCGGCGGAGACCTTCGTCGGCCGCGCCGTCGGCGCCGGCGATCGCCCCGCCTTCGATCGCGCGGTGCGCCTCACCCTCGGCTGGAGCGCCGGCCTCGCCGCCTTCGCCGCGCTGGTGGTCATCGCCGGCGGCGGCACGCTGATCGATTGGATGACCACCTCGCCGCCGGTGGTCGCGGCGGCGCATCGCTATCTGCCCTGGGCCGCCGCGACGCCGCTCGCCGCGGTGCTGGCCTTCCAGATGGACGGGGTGTTCATCGGCGCGACCTGGTCGCGCGACATGGCGCGGATGATGGTGCTGTCGCTCGCCGTCTATCTCGCGGCGGTGGCGCTCCTGGTGCCGGCCTTCGGCAACCACGGCCTGTGGGCGGCCTTCCTCGGCTTCCTCGGCGCCCGCGGCGTCAGCCTGACCTGGATGATGGGCCGCCGCGCCGCCGAGATCGGCGACGCGGATCCCGTCGGCGTCACATCGTCCGGCCGCCGCTGAGCACTTCCAGCAGGCGCGAGTCGATCTCGCCGGTCTGCGGCTGGCCGATCTTCTTCTGATAGGTGCGGATCGCCGTGCGGGTGCGCGGACCCATCTCGCCGTCGGCCGGTCCGCCGTAGACGCCGGCCGCCTTGAGCAGGTTCTGCACCTTGATGACCGCGTCTCCGTCGAAGGTCTTGGCGGCGGTGGCCGGCGCGGGCTTGGCCTCGCTCCACGCCGCCGCCTCGTCGTTGGCCGCGACGTCGACGCTCTGCTGCACCCAGGTCTGCACCGCCATCCGGGCGGTCGCCAGCGTCACCCGGTCGAGATGGGCGGTGACGTCGGTGACCTTCTTCTCGGCCTCCGTGTCGCCCTGGCGAGCGGCCAGCGCGAACCACTTGTAGGACACCGCCAGATCCTGGCGGACGCCCGAGCCGAGCGCGTGGATGATGCCGAGATTGAACTGGCTGTCCTTCAGGCCGCGGTCGGCGGCCTTCTGGAACCACGGGATCGCCGCGGTCATGTCGCGGGCATTGGCGTAGAGCACGCCGAGATTGTGCATCGCCCGGACGTTGCCGGCTTCCGCCGCCGCCGTGTACCAGCGCTTGGCCTGCTCGGTGTCGCGGGGGACGCCGAGCGCCTTCTCCAGCGACACCGCCCAGCGGTATTGCGCCGGAACCGAACCGCCCTCGGCGGCGCGGCGAAACCAGGTGCCGGCCTGGGTCGGGTCGGCGGGCACGCCGCGGCCTTCGGCGAAGCGCAGGCCGACTTCCAGAGCCGCCTTGGGATCGCCCGACAGGGCGGCGCGGCGCAGGGTCTCCGAACCGATCGTCGGCGGCAGCGTCGCGAGGTCGACCGCCGGGGCAGGCGCCGCGGTCGCGCTCGGGGCCGTCGGAGCGGTCGGCGCCGTCGCGGTCGTCGGAGCCGGTGTCGCGGCGGCGATCGCCGGCGCGGCCGGGGTGGCCGGCGCGCGGGACTCCTGCGGCGGGATCGAACCGGTGGTGGTCGGTGCCGACAGCAGGCTGCCGTCGGGTCGCGGCGCCGACATCTCGCCGAAGCGGCGGGCCACCGAGGCGGTCGGGGCCGGCGACACCAGCGACGAAGTGTTCGCGGTGGGCTGAGGCGCGGCCGGCGGCGGTGGGGGCGTGACGGCGGCGACGTCGGGCACGGCGTGCGGCGGGGTCTCCGTAGCGCGCGATTCGGTCGGGCGCGGCTCGCTCGGCGCCCGTTCGGCGCTGCGGTCGGCGGCGACGCGGTCGGCGGGCTTGGCGTCGAGGCGCGGGCTCGCCGACGTCGTCGCGGTGGCGGGCGTCGCGGTCGCCGTCTGCGTCGCGGCCGGACGATCGATGCGGGCGCTCTGCGGCGCCGACGTCTCGCCCATCGGCATCAGCCGCAGGGTGAGGATCGCCAGCACCACCGCTGCGGTGGCCAGCACCAGCGGCCGGCGGCGGTTCTTCAGCGCCTGGCCGATCCGCGACAGGGGACCGGTCGCCTTCGGGTCGTCGGAGGCGTCCGCGGCGGTGTCCGCGGTCGGCGCCGGACGCACCTCGGGGGCGGGATCGGCGGCGGCGGTCGCCGCGGCCTGAGCGGCGCGGCGGGCGGCGGCGATGAAGTCGGCCTTGCGCGCGGCGGCCGAACCGGACTCGGCGGCGGCTTCGGGCTGCGGCGCGGCACCGCGCGCCGCGGCGCCGCGGGTGCTCGGCTTGCCGGAGCCCGGCTCCAACGGACGGGTGTCTTCGCCGAGCGGGCCGAGCAGGTCGCGCAGCCGCGCCTGGGCGACCGGTGCCGGCACCGGCTCGACCGGCCGGCCGGCGATCGTCGCAGTCGCCCGCACCGGGGGCGGGATCGGCAGGGAGTCGGCGCGGATCGCCGGGGCGGGCGTCGGCGTCGGCGTCGGCGTCGCGGCGCCGGTCGGAGCGGCGGTGGGCGCGTGCAGGGTCTGCTCGAGCCCGGTCGCGACCGAGGCCAGCGCGGCGTCGCTCGCCGCGGTGCCGGGGTTGCGGGCGGCGGCCTGGCGGGCGGAGCTCTGGGCGATCTTCTCGATCGCCGACAGCCGGCCGACGATCCCGGTCAGGGCGTCGTGCAGCGAGATCAGCGTGTCGTTGGTCCGCGTCTCGGTGTCGCGGGCCGCCGACTGCAGCGCCCGGAGGTCGTCCTGCAGCGCGCGCATCACCGTCTCGCCGGCGCCGTCGCCGCGCACTTGGCCGATCTCGCGCACCATCTCGCGGGCGGCGTCGCGCGCCGCGCCGATCGCCTCGACGTGCTGGGTCTCCAGCCGCTGGTCGAGCCGGCGGATGTGGTCCTGCAGGGTCTCGAAGCCGGCGAAGCGTTCCTCGCTGGTCGCCAGCCGCTCGGAGATGCGGACGAGGTGATCTTCGATCTGGGCGAGCGTCTCGTCGTCGGCGTCCGGCGCCGACGACCGCTCGAGCTTATCGACCAGCGAGCGCATCTGCGCCTCGAGGTCGCTCGATCCGGTCCGGGCGAGATCGCGCCGCATCGCCGCGACTTCGCGGGTCAGAGCCTCGACGTCGGCGGTCGGCTGGGGATCGCGGTCGAGCCGGGCGATGATCTCGTCGACGCGGGCGTCGAACGGCGCCGGCCGCGGCTCGGCCTGACGGGCGAGCACTTCGTCGAGCCGGGCGATGGTCGCTTCCAGGGCGTCGATCGCCTTGGGATCGAAGGACGGTTGCTGGATCGCGTCGATCTTGCCGGCGATCGCCGCGATGCGGTCGTGCAGCCGATCGGTGTCCTCGGCCGAGGGCCGCCGCCGTTCGGCCTCGGCGATACGCGCCGCGAGTTCGCCGAGCCGCTTTTCGACGGCACGGATCTCCTCGCCGACACGCCCGCCGGCGGCGATCGTCCGCATCTCGTCGAACAACGCCGCGACCCGGTCGGGCGACACCGGTCCGCGGGTCGCCCGCTCGATGCCGTCGAGCTTGTCGCCGAGCAGCTTCAGGCGCTGGTCGAGCGCCTTGATCATCGGCGTCGGATCGATCTGCTCGATCTGGTTCTTGAATTCGGCGATCCGCCGCTCGATCTGGGCGGTGCGCGGGTCGTCGTCGCGGGCGGCCAGCGTCTCGACCTTGTCGGCGAGATCGCGCAGCGCCCGTTCGATCGCCGCCACCTGACCGACCTGCGGCACGCTGCGCAACAGGCCGTGGATCTCGGAGATCTCCGAATCGATGCGGGAGCCGACGTTCGGCGCGCCGATGTCCTGCTTGATCTCGTCGAGGCGGCCGACGATGCGGCCGTAGCCGGCCTCCAGGCTGCGCAGCGACCCTTCGACATCGGCCTGCAGCACCGCGTCGCGCAGCCGCCCCATCTCGGTCATCACCGGTTCGAGGGTCTCGCGGGCCGGCTTCAGCGCCGCCAAATCGTCGATCTTGCCGGTCAGCCGCCGCAACTCGCCCGAGACGTCGGTGCCGAGTCCGGCCCGCCGCTCGATGGTCTCGCGCAGAGCGCGGATCTCGCCGATCAGCACGGTCGTCGATTCGCGGTCGTCGCGACCGCGCAGCAGGTCGATCTTCTCCGACAGCGCCTGGAAATGGCGGTCGAGGTCGCTGCCCGCCCGGGTCTGGCGCTCCGCCTGACCGCGCTCCAGCGCCTGTTGCCGTTCGGCGATCTCGGCGATCGCCCGATCGAGGTCGGCCAGCGCGGTCGGGGCCGGCTCGGCGCGCGCGACCCGGCGCGGCGGCTCGGGCTCGGGGAAGGGCGCGGGACGCGGGTCGCCGAGCGCCCGCACCCGGCGGTCGAGCCCGTCCAGCGCGGTGAGGATGGCGCCGAGGTCGCCCTCGCCGCCGGCGCGGGGCGCCCGGCGGGGTTCGCGGTCGCCGCTGCGGCCGAGCCGATCGAGGGTCGCGGCGATCTCGTCGAATTCCGGGTCGCGGTCGCGGCCGCGCGGGCGGGGCCGGCGCCGTTCGCCGTCGGCCGCCGACAGGCGCTTCAGGCGATCGGACAGGACGCCCAGCTGGCGGTCGAGTTCGACCGGCACGGCGCGGTCGTCGCGGCGCGCCACGGCGGCGGGAGCCGCCGATCCGCCGAGGGCGTCGACGAAGGCCCCGACCGACAATCCCGATCGGCGGGCCGCATCGAGGACGCGGTCGCGGATCTCGTCGTCGCTGTTGCGGCCACCCCAAGACATGTCGTTCCTCCGTCGGCGTCGATCGCCGATCCGTCCTTCGCGACGGGTCGTGCCGTCGGTCGGTCGACCGACCCGACTCGGTCGCGATCCGAGCACGGCTGCGACCACAGATTTTTCGATCAGGGTAAACAACGCGTTAAGAAACGTCGCCGGCGGTAGGGAGAACGTAACGAAGGTTGCGAAATCTCGAGTGGGGGGTAGCGCACTACCGCGCGGCCACGCGACGAAGCGCCGCACGCTCCGGCCGAGACACCGCTCCGTATTCGCACCCGCCCGCCCGCGTAATGCGGCGCCTGCGAAAAATTACAACCGAACAGGCTCTTGCTCGAAAGTAAAACAGCTTTGAATGGCTGCCATACCTGGAGGCAGTTGACGAAAGTTTCTTGTCCGCTATTTCGGCATGTTCCACGCGCGCGATCCCGGTAGGATGGTCGCGCCGCTTCAATCCGCCAGAAGGTGATCGACGACAGCAATGAGAAAAGAATTCCTGGAAGACGGCGGCTCGGGTGAAGGCTCGGGCGAGTCCGACACCATCGCCACGCTTCTCGATGCCGCGCGGCCTCGGGACGACCGGCTGTGGTCGATCGGGGAGTTGGCGCGCGAATGCGACGTGACGCTGCGGGCGATGCGGTTCTACGAGGGCAAGGGTCTCTTGTCGCCGGAGCGCAACGGTTCGGCCCGGACCTACGACGGCGAGGATCGGCGGCGTCTGCGCCTGATCGTGCGCGGCAAGCGCATCGGCCTCAGCCTGATCGAGATCCGCGACCTGCTCGATCTGCTCACCCGGCCGCGCCCGGGTCCCGGCCGCTGGAGCCGCGTCCGCGAGGCGTTGGACCGTCAGGCGGCGGTGCTCGAGGAGCAGCGGGCCGAGATCGACCGCTCGCTCGCCGAGTTGCATCGCGAAATCGCCGCGGTGGAGCAGCTCGACCGGTCCTGACCGGCCCGAAACGTTCGAACATGCGAACGGGCCCCGCGGGGCCCGTTCGAAACGATGCCGAGAGCCGGCGATCAGGGCTTGGACTGCTGCGCCTTGCGCTGCTCGTCGCGCAGCTGATCCTCGATGCTCTTCTGCTTCTGCTGGACTTCGGCGGCGATCGCCTCTTCGCGCTTCTTGAGCGCCGCGGCGTCGATCGGCTTGCCTTCGCTCGCGCTCTTGTAGCTGCCGAGCGGGAAGGTGAAGGTCACCGGGTTGGAGGCCTGCCCGAACGCCGTCACGGTCAGGCTGGTGCCCTTCTTCAGCGATGCGACATAGGCGTCGTTGCCGACCAACTGGGCGACGCAGCCGTCCGGCGCGCACATGCCGAACTTCGCCTCGTCGGTCTTGCCCTGGTCGATCTGGACCTTCAGCCCCGGCTGCAGCAGGAGCGCGGTCGGCATGATGAACTCGACGATCTTGCGCGCCTCGCCCGACGCCTCGACCACCGCCACCGAAGCCAGGAACTGGCCGCTCGGGGTGCGCAGGTCATAGGCGGTCTTGCAGAGTTCCTTCTTGGTCTTGTCGTCGGTGCGGCACAGCTTGATCCAGGCGTCGGTGCCGGCCGCGTCGCTCGATTGAGCCGAGGCCGCGCCGAGCGCCAGGAGGGTGGCCGCGGCGCCCATCGACGCGGCGATCAGGAGCCGGGTCGGTCTGCCTACGGAATTCGCGCCAGTGACGGTCATCGTCCTCACCGTTCCTCGAGTGTGCTTGAGAGCCGGCCCCCTCATAGCGTCCCCGCCCGTTCGGTTCAATGGGCGGCGCCGGGGGAACGGTCGGGATTCGGTCTCACGCGACCGGGACCGAGGGGTGACCAGCCAATGCGGCGACAGCGTGGCACCGGCCTCCCAGGGGCGAATCGCCGCGCCGCGGAAGCCGCGAGCCGCTACACTGCGTCCGATCGACCCTGTGCTCCCGGGAGGCTCTCCTGTCCGAACCGCACGTCACCACGACCACCCTCGCCACGCCGACGGTTCAGGCCACCGCCCGCCTCACCGTGGCGACGCGGCCGCGCGCGCGGGTCGACGTCACCGCCGCGCTCGACCGGTGGCTCGCCGGGCTCGGCGCCGGCGACGGACTGCTGACGGTGTTCGTCCGCCACACCTCGGCGTCGCTGACCGTCCAGGAGAACGCCTCGCCGGAGGTGGTGCCCGACCTGCTCGATGCCCTCGATCGCCTCGCGCCCCGCGACGCCCCGTGGCGTCACGACCTCGAGGGCGACGACGACATGCCGGCCCACGTCAAATCGACGCTGACCGGGGTGAGCCTCGCGGTGCCGGTCCGCGACGGCCGCATGGACCTCGGGACGTGGCAGGCGGTGTGGCTGCTCGAACACCGCGATTCGGCTCATCGCCGGTCGCTGGCGCTGCATTTCATCGGCACTCGGGCGGGCGACGCGCCCGCCCCGTGACCGCCTCGATCACGCCGGGCGATGCTTGAACCGCTCGGTCGCCTCGACCAGGCGGTGGACGATGCCCGGTTCGGTGATGGTGTGGCCGGCGTCGTCGACGATGTGGAAATCCGCCTCCGGCCACATCCGCGACAGATCCCAGCCTATGAACAGCGGTGTGCACATGTCGTAGCGGCCGTGGACGATCACTCCGGGAATGTCCTTCAGGCGGGTCGCGTCGCGGATCAGCTGGTCGTCGGCGTCGAAGAAGCCGCGGTTCATGAAGAAGTGGCATTCGATCCGCGCGAAGGCGAGGGCGAATCGGTCGGCGCCGAACGAGGCGACCCGCGCCGGATCGGGCAGCAGCGACAGCGTCGCCCCTTCCCAGGTCGCCCAGCGCCGCGCCGCTTCGAGCCGCACCGCCTCGTCGGGCCCGGTCAGGCGGCGGTGATAGGCCGAGATCAGGTCGTCGCGCTCGGCTTCCGGAATGAAATCGCGATAGGCGGCGAACAGGTCGGGGAAGATCAGGCTCGCCCCCTCCTGATAGAACCACAGCAGCTCCTTGCGCCGCAGCGTGAAGATCCCGCGCAGGATCAGCTCGCTGACCTTGTCGGGATGGGTCTCGGCATAGGCCAGCGCCAGCGTCGAGCCCCAGGACCCGCCGTAGACCTGCCAGCGCTCGATGCCGAGATGGACCCTGAGCCGCTCGATGTCGGCGACCAGATCCCAGGTGGTGTTCTCGGCGAGTTCGGCGTGCGGTGTCGAGGCGCCGCAGCCGCGCTGATCGAACAGAACGATGCGGTAGGCGGCGGGGTCGTGCAGCCGGCGCATCGTCTCGGTGATGCCGCCGCCGGGACCGCCGTGCAGGCACACCACCGGCTTGCCGGCCGGATTGCCGCACTCTTCCCAATGGAGCTCGTGCAGCTCGGACACCTTCAGACGACCGACGGTATGGGGGACGATCTCGGGAAACAGGCTGTGGCGCAGGTCGGACAAGGCGATCTCCGGGCGGCGAGGGGAGGGGAGGCGCCGCCGAGCGGGTCGGCGGCGGCGGGCAACCACGATACAGGCGCGGCGCCGCGACGGAACCCCTCCCGGCGCGCATCCGAATCCCGCCGATGGAATTCCGAATTTCTTGCGAATGAGCGGGAAAATTGCACGGAAAACGAAACAATACGTAAGGTGAGCAGCTTATTCGGGTGCACTGCACCTCTGGAGCCTTGCGCCGCGCTGCTCGGGGATCGATACTTCATACAGGGTGTGCGACGGGAGGTCGCCGAGACGGCGGAGCCGCGCTTCGTCGCCTCGATCGGAAACGGTCACCTCGGAGGTCGTGGCGTCGCGCACGAGCGGGCGCCGCGGATCCGAGCCGACCGCAGGCCGAGGTTGCAAGGGGGAACGGGATTGGCGAACAATCCGGGCTATCGGTTCGTGATCGCGGACGACCATCCGCTGTTTCGCGGCGCGTTGCGCCAGACTCTCGAGGGCATGTTCGACGGTGTGGTGATCGCCGAAGCGGGGTCGCTGGAGGCGGTCTCGAAGATCCTCGAAGAGGCCGAGGACGTCGATTTGGTGCTCCTCGATCTCAACATGCCGGGGGTCCGCGGCTATTCGGGCCTGATGTATCTGCGCGCCCAGTATCCGACCGTACCGGTCGTCGTGGTCTCCGCCAACGAAGACCCCGGCACCATCCGGCGCTGCATGGAATTCGGCGCCGCCGGTTTCGTACCGAAGTCGCTCGGCACCGATTCGATCCGCGAGGCCTTGTCGACGGTGATGGCCGGCGACGTCTGGACCCCGGCCGACGTCGACATCTCCTCGATGCCCGTCGACGAGACCGGCAAGCTGGTGCAGCGCCTGTCGACGCTGACGCCACAGCAGGTCCGCGTGCTGATGATGCTGTCGGAAGGCCTGCTCAACAAGCAGATCGCCTACGAGCTCGGCGTTTCGGAAGCCACCGTCAAGGCCCACGTCTCGGCGATCCTGCAGAAGCTCGGCGTCGAGAGCCGCACCCAGGCGGTGATCGCCGCCTCCAAGATCGAAGCCGGCCACTGGCAGTCGATCGGCAGCTGAGCGGCCCTTATCCCTACGAACCGAGCCGCCGCCTGCGAGGTGCGGCGGCTTCGTCATGCGCGGGGCATGCCCGGCCGCGGAGGTCGACGCCGAAGGGCGCGCCCCTCACTCCGCCGCCGCCGCCTTGGCCGCCCGGCATTGCGCCAGCACCGCCCGCAGCGCCGCCGGCTTGACCGGCTTGTTCAGCACCGAGATCGACTTCTCCGCCGCCGCTTCGCGCACCTGCGGGGATCGGTCGGCGGTGATCAGCGCCGCCTGCAGTTCGCTGCCGAAGCGCCAGCGCAGCTGCACCACCGCGTCGATGCCGTTGCCGTCGTCGAGATGGTAGTCGACGAACAGCAGATCGACGCCGTGGCCGCGCTCCTTGACCCGCTGCGACAGGATCGCCGAGGCCTCCTTCTGGTCGTGCGCCTTGACCACTTCGGCGCCCCAGCCGACCAGCAGCGCCTCCATGCCGTCGAGGATCTTCTCCTCGTTGTCGAGGCACAGCACGCTCATCCCGTCGAAGCGCGCCGCCGACAGGCGCGGCTGGCCTTCGACGGTGGCGGTCTCGGGGATCGGCGCGGCGGTCGGCACGTCGACCCAGAAGTGCGAGCCCTGATGCGGCGCCGACTTGACGCCGATCGGATGCGACAGCACCCGGCCGATGCGCTCGACGATCGACAATCCGAGGCCGAGGCCGCGGGCGATCTTGGCGCCCTGGTCGAGGCGTTGGAACTCCAGGAAGATGATCTTCTGCTTGGATTCCGGGATGCCCAGCCCGGTGTCGAGCACGTCGACGGTGAGCCGCCCGCGCTTGCGCCGGCACCCCACCACCACCCGGCCGTGCTGGGTGTATTTGATGGCGTTGGACACCAGATTCTGCACCAGCCGGCGCAGCAGGCGGCGGTCGGAACGCACCCACAGGCTCGACGGCAGCACCCGGAAGTCGAGGCCGCGGTCGCGGGCGATCGGCTCGAACTCGAGCTTCAGCTGCTTCAGGATCTCGTCGATGCGGAACACCCCGAATTCCGGCTTGAGCGCGCCGGTGTCGAGGCGGCTGATGTCGAGCAGCGCCCCGAGGATCTCCTCGACCGCGTCGAGCGACTGGTCGATGTTGACCGCATGAGTGGCGAGCGGCCCGCCCTCGGTCTTCTCGACCAGCGAGGTGGCGTAGAGCCGGGCGGCGTTGAGCGGCTGCAGGATGTCGTGGCCGGCGGCGGCGAGGAACTTGGTCTTGCCGATGTTGGCCTCGTCGGCCTCGGCCTTGGCCCGCGACAATTCGCTGTTCAGCCGGGTCAGTTCCTCGGTGCGCTCGCGCACCCGCCGCTCCAGGGTCTCGTTGGCGCGCGCCAGCGCTTCGGCGCTCGCGACCCGTTCGGTGATGTCGGTCCAGGTGGTGACGATGCCGCCGTCGGGCATCGGCGAGGTCCGGACTTCGATCACCGCGTCGGTCGAGGCGAGGCGCTCGTGGTAGGTCTCCATCCGCCGCACCAGCCGGTCGAGGCGGTCGCGGATGATCCGCTCGGGATTGCCCGAGCCGAATTCGCCGCGCTCGGCGCGGTCGCGCACGATCGCCTGCAGCGACACCCCGACCTGGGCGAACTCCGGGCCGAGATCGAGGATCTGGCGGAACTGGCGGTTCCAGCAGATCAGCCCGAGCTCGCGGTCGAACACCGAGATGCCCTGTCCGACCTGATCGAGGGCGATCTGCAGCAGATCGCGATTGTACTGGATCGCCGCCGAGGCGTCGTCGAGCAGCTTGATCGCCGCCTTGGTCGATGGGTCGCGGCGCTTGACCAGCAGCGACAGGACCAGCCTCGACGAGGCCGCGCCGATCGCCGAGGCGAGCAACTGTTCGGCGAAACGCAGGAGATGCAGATCGGCCTGACGGTCGCCGACCAGCGGCAGGGTGTGGGTGCGGCCGAAATCGGCGAAGGCGCGGTTGGTGCGATCCTCGCCGAGATAGCGCGCCACCGTCGAGATCAGGTCGTCGACCGTCACCGCGGTGCGCCAGCGCCTGAGCGCCGGCGTCGGGGTGAATTCCGACGGCACGAAGACGTTGGCCTGCAGCCGCTCGATCGGTTCCGGCGCCCGGGTCATCGACACCGACACGAACACCACGACGTTGGCGAGCAGGCTCCAGAACACCCCGTGCGCCAGCGGATCGAAGGCCAGCGAGAACAGCGCCTGCGGCCTGAGCACCCACAGGCCGAAGGGCCCGTGCAGCAGCAGCGACGACGAGCCGTAACCGGCTTCCACGAAGGTCGGCAGGGCCAGCGTGTAGCACCACACCGCGAAGCCGGCGAGAATCCCGGCGATCGCCCCGCGCGCCGTGCCGCGCCGCCAGAACAGCGCGCCGAAGAACGCCGGCGCGAACTGGGCGATCGCCGCGAAGGCCAGGAGCCCGATGTCGGCCAGCGCCGAGGCGTCGGCCACCGCCCGGTGATAGGCATAGGCCAGCATCAGGATGACCAGGATAGCGATGCGCCGCGCCATCAGCAGTTGGCGCACCATGTTGGGCTCTTCCTCGCCGTCGCGCCCCGCGCGCCGCACCAGGATCGGCGCCACCACCTCGTTGCAGACCATCACCGCCAGCGCCACCGAGGCGACGATCACCATCGCGGTCGCCGACGAAAGCCCGCCGATGAAGGCGGTCACCGTGATCAGGTCGGCGCCGGCGTCGAGCGGTAGGCGCAGGACATAGGTGTCGGCGTCGATCGCCGTGCCGTAACGCACCATGCCGGCCATCGCCAGCGGCACCACGAACAGGTTGATCGCCACCAGATAGGCCGGGAACAGCCAGCGCGCGACGCCGATCTCGGTCGCCGTGCGGTTCTCCACCACCGCCACGTGGAACATCCGCGGCAGCAAGAGCACCGCGAAGAACGACAGGAGCGACATCACGATCCAGTTGCCGCCCGACAGGCCGCGGGTGAACATCGGCGCGCTGATCGGATTGGCCTCGACCGCCGCGTAGAGGTCGGACGGGCCGTCGAACAGCACGAACAGCACATAGAGGCCGACCGCCGACAGGGTCACCAGCTTGACCACCGACTCGGTCGCCACCGCCAGCATCAGGCCGGTCTGGTGCTCGGTGGCGTCGATCTGGCGGGTGCCGAACAGGCAGGCGAAGGCGGCCATCGACATCGCCACGGTCAGCGGCACGTCGGGGTGGAACGGCGCCGGGCCGATGCCGAAATCGAGATGGGCGACCAGCGTCGACACCGATTGCGACACCGCCTTCAGCTGCAGGGCGATGTAGGGGACGATGCCGACGAAGGCGATCAACGTCACCACCGCGGCGAGCGGCTGGCTCTTGCCGTAGCGCGCCGCGATGAAGTCGGCGATCGAGGTGATTCGCTCGGACTTGGCGAGCTTGACCACCCGTCGGAAGATCGGGAAACCGATCGTGAACAGCACGATCGGTCCGACGTAGATGGTCAGGAAGTCGAAGCCCTTGGTGGCGGCGAGACCGACCGAGCCGAAGAAGGTCCAGGAGGTGCAATAGACGCCGAGCGTCAGCGCATAGATCAGCGGTCGTCCGGAGACCGACGACCAGCGTTCCGCGTTGCGGTCACCGTAATGGGCGACCGCGAACAACATACCGATGTAGACGAGGGCGATCGCCAGGACCAACCAGCCTTGGAGCATCGATCGGCGGCCTTCTCCCCTTCGAATGAAAATCGTGCCGCCGCGGCGCCTCGGCGCCATCGGACCGCGGCTCAATCGAGCACATGTGGAAGATCCTGTCCATCGGCGCCGCCGGGCCGGGCCGGGCGCCCCCGCGAAGGTTGCGGAGCGCGGGCGGTCATGGGACAAGGCCGGATCGCCGCACGGGCGGGGGCCTGCCGCCTCGCCCGTCGCGTTCGCCCACGAGGAAGCCGTCATGTCCGATCTCCGCGCCGGCCTGCGCCCCGAGGCGCTCGCCGCCCCGCCGTCCGGTATCGTCGAGGTGATGAACTACGGCCGCGATCGCGCCGGCCTGATCCCGCTGTGGGCCGGCGAGGGCGATCTCGCCACGCCGCGCTTCGTCTGCGACGCCGCCACCCGCTCGCTCGCCGCCGGCGAGACCTTCTACACCTGGCAGCGCGGCATCCCCGATCTGCGCGCCGCCCTCGCCCGCAACGCCGAACGGCTCTACGGCCGGCCGGCCGCCCCCGAGCGCTTCTTCGTCACCGGTTCGGGCATGCAGGCGATCCAGATCGCCGCCACCGCCCTGGTCGGGGCCGGCGACGAGGTGCTGGTGCCGACCCCGTCCTGGCCCAACGTGCCGGCGGCGATCGCCCTGCGCGGCGCCCGCGTCGTCGAGATCCCGATGACCTTCGCGCCGAGCGGCTGGACCCTCGATCTCGACCGCCTCGCCGCGGCGGTCGGCCCGACCACCCGGGCGATCTTCCTCAACACCCCGTGCAATCCCACCGGCTGGACCGCCACCCGCGAGGAACTGGCGGCGATCCTGGCGATCGCCCGCCGTTCGGGCCTGTGGATCGTCGCCGACGAGGTCTACGGCCGCTTCGTCTTCGACGGCAGCCCCCGCGCCCCGTCGTTCCACGACGTCGCCGAACCCGACGACCGCATCGTCTGGGTCGACACCTTCTCCAAGAACTGGGCGATGACCGGCTGGCGGGTCGGCTGGATCGAGGCGCCGCCCGAACTCGGCGACGTGATCGAGAACCTCGTGCAGTATTCGACCTCCGGCGTCGCGGTGTTCCTGCAGCGCGGGGCGGTCGCCGCCCTCGACCACGGCGAGGGCTTCCTCGCCCACCAGCTCGCCCGCATCGGCGAGAGCCGGCGCCTGCTGATCGCCGCGCTCGGGGCCGAACCGCGGGTCCGCTTCGCCGAGCCGGGCGGCGGATTCTACCTGTTCTTCGCCGTCGACGGGGAACCCGACACCGCGCGCCTCGGCCTGCGGCTGGTCGACGAGGCCAACGTCGGGCTGGCCCCGGGGACCGCCTTCGGCACCGCCGGCGCCGGCTTCCTGCGCCTGTGCTTCGCCCGCAGTCCCGACAGTATCGCCGAGGCCGCCGCCCGGATCGTCGCCTGGCTCGCAGAACCGTCGCGAGTCCCTTGAGTTTCGGTAGAATTCCCGTCATGGAATAGGTAGATCTCCGGTGATCCGATGCAGCGGTGCGCCGGGGTTCCGAACGCCGCCTCGCGGTCCGGGACCGGATCTGCCGGGATTGAGGAGAGATCGCTCGTGACATCGCAGCCGCCGACCGTTTCCGAGGCGCGCCTCCTCAGTGTCCTCGATACCGCGGTGGACGGCATCATCGTGATCGACGAACGCGGCCGCATGTTGATCTTCAACAAGGCCTGCGAGGATCTGTTCGGCTATCCCGTGGCCGAGATGGTCGGTCGCAATGTGCGCGAGTTGATGCCGCCGGAATTCTCGGTCGACCACGATTCCTACCTGGCGAATTATCTCGCCACCGGCGAGCGGCGGATCATCGGCATCGGCCGCGAGGTGCGTGGCCGCCACGCCGACGGCACGGTGTTCCCGATCGAGCTGTCGGTCGGCGAGGCCCGCACCCCCGACGGCCGCCAGTTCATCGGCATCATCCGCGATCTGCGCCAGCGCAAGGCAGTCGAGCAGCGCCTCAACCAGCTCCAGGCGCAACTGGTCCAGATGGCCCGGGTCAACGCCATGGACGAGATGGGCGCGGCCATCGCCCACGAATTGAACCAACCGCTGACCGCGGTGATGCTCTATCTGCAGGCCTTGAAGCGCAAGCTGACCCGCGACGGCGACGAGACCGGCCCCGATCCGGCGATCCTGGAGATTCTGTCCAAGGCCAGCCGCGAGGCCGAACGCGCCTCCTCGATCATCCAGCGCATGCGTCATTTCGTCGAGAAGCGCGAACCCGACCGTCAGGCCGTCGATCTCGGCAAGCTGATCGACGAGGCTCTGGAACTGACCCTGCTCGGCAACGACGGCGCCGGCGTCGAAGTGGTCCGCGACGAGGCGATCGATCTGCCGCGGATCGAGGTCGACCCGGTCCAGATCCAGCAGATCCTCATCAACCTGATCCGCAACGCCATCGAGGCGGTGCGCACCCGGCAGGAGCGGTGGATCCGCATCGCGGTGCGCGTCGGCGAGGGCCGTCTGTCGGTGGAGGTCGAAGACAGCGGCGCCGGCATTCCCAAAGAGACGGTGCGCTCGCTGTTCAAGGCCTTCGCCACGTCGAAGAAGTCGGGACTCGGGCTCGGGCTTGCGATTTCGCGCTCGATCGCTCAGAACCACGGCGGAGATCTTCTGGTCGAACCCGGCGGGGAAGGACGCGGCGCCACCTTCGTGTTGTCGCTGCCCTTGACCCCGGCGGCGTCCGGTAAGGCGGGATGAAACGATCGGAGGGAGCGCCCCGGCTCCATCCGACCAATCGAGGTGAACGATGATGGTGGTGCGTACCCAGAAGGCCGACCAGGCGATCTACATCGTGGACGACGACCCGGCGGTTCGCGACGCGCTGTCGGTGGTGTTCGAACTCGAGGGCTATTCGGTCTCCGGCTTCGAGACCGGCGACGCCTTCCTCGATGCGGTCAAGACGCGCCAGCCGGCCTGCGTCTTCCTCGACGTCCACATGCCCGGGCGCTCGGGGCTCGAGATCCTCAAGGCCCTCAACGCCGATCATTATCCGGCGCCGATCTTCATCATCTCCGGCCAGGGTGACATCCCGATGGCGGTGACGGCGATCAAGTACGGCGCCTTCGACTTCATCGAGAAGCCCTTCGACGCCGAGCAGATCATCCGCCGCGTCCAGGAGGCGCTCGACGCCCAGGCCCGGCGCGGCACCGACGAGCACAAGGCCGGCGCGGTCACCCACGACTTCCCCGGCCGCGAGCTGCTGACCCCGCGCGAGATCGAAGTCCTCGGACAGATCACCGCCGGAGCTTCCAACAAGGAAGCCGGACGTCATCTCGGGATCTCGCCGCGCACCATCGAAGTCCATCGCGCCCGCATCATGGAGAAGCTCGGGGCGCGCAATGCCGCCGATCTGGTGCGGATCGTATTGACCGGCGAGCACGGCTGATCTCTACGCCGGAACGTCTGTGATGACGTCCTGGTGATCGCTCCTCGGGAAGACTACGGATGCCATTCCCCGGCGTTTCGCGGCACACTCTATGCTGCTGCAACCTGCCGAGAGTATTCCGATGTCATCTCCCGCGCCCGGGGCGCCTTTTGCGCCTGTGGGTTACGTGCACGTTCTCGAGGACGACCCGGGGGTCGCGGACAGCCTGCGCTTCGTTCTTCAGGCGCATGGGCTCGACGTGGTGCTGCATCCGGACGCCGAGAGCTTCTTCGAAGCCTCGCCGCCGGGCGCCGCCGACGCGGTGATCGTCGACCTCGGCCTGCCGGGAATCGGCGGCGCGCAGGTGATCCGCTGGCTCGCCCGGCTGAGCCCGATGCCGCGCATCGTCGCCATCACCGGTCAGACCCAGAAGGCCATCGACGGGGAACTGCGCGATCTGCCGCCGGTGCAGCTCCTGCGCAAGCCGCTCTCCGCCGAAGCGCTGACCGCCCTGCTCGAGACGGTCGAAGGCGTTCCGCCCCCCGTGGCGGCGCCTGAAATTTGTGCAATCGCTTAATCCATTCGACGTAAGTATGCGAACGGGATTGTGAAGCCGGCAAGGTGTTTCTAGCTTCGATCCTCGATGGGAGACCTCCCCGTCGCCCTCCTCGGTCGCCGGAATGACGGGCCGGCAGACGAAATCGGGAAGGGGCGAACGGGTCCGGAGGATCTCCCGACGGCCACGAAAGACGTGGACCGCATCCGCGCTCGGCACGCGGACGACCGACGCACGACGTGCGGCGGGTGGGCCGAGGACGGCGAGGAGGAGGACATCATGGCCTACACGGATCGCGGCTGGGGCAATGCCGGCGCCCTCGCCAAGGGGGCACCCCTGGAGGCCGACGACGGTTGGCAGGATTTCGCCCGCTCGCAACGGGTCAAGACCCAGCGGCTCGCCGGTCACGACGCCATCTTCTACGAGGGCGACCCGGCCGAACGGGTCTACGAGCTGCTCGAAGGCGCGGTGATGCTGTTCAAGCTGCTGCCCGACGGCCGGCGTCAGCTGGTCGAGATCGTCGGCCCGGATTCGCTGTTCGGGGTGGTCGCCGGCAAGGCCTTCGACTGCAACGCCGAGACCCTGACGCCCTGCGTGGTGCGCATCCTCGATCGCCGTGAGCTCGAGAATTCCGCCGAGTTCCAGGGCCACGTGTCGCGCTGCCTGCGCCGCCAGATCGAGCGCCTGCACGACCACGCGGTGCTGCTCGGCCGCAAGTCGGCCTTCGAGCGGGTCGCCACCTTCCTGATGCGTTTCGTGCCCGACCGCGGCGTCGCCGATTGCGCCGGCCCGCGCGGCGACAAGGACGAGCAGGTGGTCGAACTGACCATGACCCGCCAGGAGATCGCCGATTTCCTCGGTCTGACCATCGAGACGGTCAGCCGGGTGATCTCGGATCTGAAGCGCCGCGGTCTGATCGCCATCGAGAAGCAGGACCGCATCCGCATCACCGACGTCTGCGGCGTCTGCCACCTCACCGGTACGCGCTGAGGCGGCCGCGCCCGAGGGCGGCGCGCGTCCCGTCGCTCGGGCGCGATGGTGGGGCACGCTTCCCGGGCGAGAGCAATCCGACGAACGCCGTTTCCCTCCCCCGCGCGGTCGAGCATCGCGGCCGGCCGGCCGTGAGCTTTCGTCCGCCGGCACCGGCGCGACCCTCGCAGGCCGCGCGTCGGCCTGCGGCCTCGACTCGGTCATCCGAGATCCGGACGGTCCGCTGCGGCCCGACCGCAGGCAATGAACCGCGATCGGGTTTGCGTCCCTCGGTAGGGGGCGCGGCCTCCGTCGACGGTCAGGCCGCGGTCGCGGCAGCCACGTCGGCCTCGAGGCCGAAGGCGCGGGCGGCGTTCAGCGACACCATCTTGCGAATCTGGGCGTCGTCGTAACCGAGTTCGAGGCACAGCTTCACGCCCCGCCGGAAGCCTTCGAGCGGGCTGAAGACGCCGACCTGTCCGAGGTCGGAGCACAGGATGGTCTGATCGGGGCCGGCGGCCTCGATCTGGTCGCGCAGGTCCTCGGTGGAGCGCGTCTTGAACTTCGACCCCTCGAGGAACATGCACAGCGAGTGCTCTGCGAAGACGCCCTGCGCGGCGAGGTCGCGTACGTCGCCGAGCGTCGCTTCGACGATGTCCTCCGGATGGGTCAGGATCAGCGCCCGAACGCCGCGGCGGCGCGCCTCTTCGAACACCAACAGGGTCTCGGAGATGTGGAGATGGCCGCTCTCCAGGGCGAGTCCCGTGCGGGCGACCGCGTCGAGGATCTCCTTGGTCGCGTCGTTGACCCGGCCGGCGCCGTCGAGCACCGGCACGGCCGACGCGGCGCGGATCTTCTGCGTCGAGGCGGGATGAACCCAACCCGACGTCTTCTCCCACTTCAGATGATGCGCCGCGGCCAGCGTCGGCATGAACACCACCTTGCCGCCCATGGCGGCGGTGTGCTCGACGGCATAGGGGTTGAGACCCCCGACGACGTTGTTGAGGGCAATCCCCGAGTAGACCTTGGTCTTCAGCTCGGGGAAGTTCGCGGCGATCAATGCGGCGGTCATGACGCCGGCATAGTCGTGATCCTTGGTGATCACCGCGGCGAAACCGGCCGCCGACATCTGCCGCGCCAACGCCAGATGATCGAGCGCGCGCGCCGCGATCGATGGTCCGGAATGGACGTGGGGATCGATCGCGCCGACGAGCAGACGATCGACGTGGGCCTCGAGTTCTTCGGTGTCATGGGCCATGGACATGGGATCTTCCTCGGGTTTTCGGGAACGGACCGGGCCGCGGGGTCAGGCCGCCGCGACGATGTCGGAGAGGCGTTGCGCCCAGGCGGCGAGCATCGCGGCGCGGGCGCCGTCGTCGACGCGCGGCGCCGCATAGGCGACGAACGGGTCGAGGACCTTCATGCCGAGATATTCGAGCGCCAGACGCTGGACCGGCCACAGCACCTTCTCGATCGGGCCGTAGGCGTCGCCCTCGGAGAAGCGCTTGGGGGTCCCGCCGGTGGTGAGCGCGCAGACGGCGGTCTTGCCCGCCAACAGGCCGCTCTCGAACCGCGTACCGTCGCGATAGGCGAAGCCGAAGGCGAGGACGCGGTCGAACCACCCCTTGAGGATCGCCGGCGGCGCCCCCCACCAGATCGGGAAATGCAGGACGAGGAGATCGGCCGCGGCGAGCCGCCGTTGCTCGCGGAGGATCTCGGGCGCGAAGCCGTTCTCGGCCGCCGCCAGCGCCTGTTCGCTCTGGTAGTGGAAGCGCTCGGGATCGGCGACGGTGGTGAAGTCACCCCGGCCACCGACCGGGTCGAACCCTTCGGCGTAGAGGTCGGAGACCGCGACGACGTGGCCGGCGGCACCGGCGGTGGCCACGGTGGTGTCCTTGAGCGCCGCCGTGAAGGAGCGGGGTTCGGGATGGGCATGGACGACGAGGAGGTTCATCGCGGTCTTTCGTCGAGGTGGGTCGGCCGATCCAGGGCGTCGGGGGGCGCGCATCCGAACGCCCGGGAGACCCATCGGCCGAGGGATTGAGTGAGCGGAACGCCGTGACGACGGACGGCGGCCCTGAGCTGTTCGGCGGCTCCCGCGTCGGGGATCGCCATGCGCGTCACACGATCTGCGACGACGATGTCGACGCCGAGGGACTCGCCCCGCCCGAAGGCGACACAACCGGTCGCCCGGGCGAGGACGGCGTCGAGGGCGGTCGGATCCCATCCGCGCAGCTTCGGTTCGGCGTCCGGTAGGAGATGCTATCCGTCCATCTCGGACCCTCCGGGCCGCAGCCGCTCAGGGCAGATCGAGACCGATCAGCGCCCGCGCGTTGGTCGAGATCATCTTGCGGATGTCGGCGTCCGAACAGCCGATGGTCAGGCAGGTCGAGATCACCGAGCGGAAGCCGTCGGCGATGGTCGGGTTGCCCTTCTGGCCGAGATCCGAGCCGAGGATGGTGCGATCGACGCCGGCGGCTTCGATCAGCTCCTTCAGGAACTCGGTGGTGTAGAAGCAGAACTTCGATTCCGGCACCCACATGCACATCGAGTGTTCGACATAGACGCCCATTTCGGCGAGCCGGCGCACGTCCGGAAGGGTCGCGTCGACGACGAAGGTCGGGTGGTTGCACAGGAGGCGTTTGACGCCGCGCGCCTTGGCCTCCTCGAACAGCGGCCAGATCTCCGAGATGTGGAGATGTCCGGAGGAGAGAACGATGTCGGCCTCGGCGATCAGGTCGAGGATCGGCCCGACCTCGGGGCGCAGCTTCCCGGCCTCGTCGACCACGGTCAGCGGCGTCGGATGGAGCATCTTCTTGGCGGTCTGCGGGAACTTCTTCTCGAACGCCTCCTGCTCCTTCTTGTGGTGGTCGATGTGATTCTTCGACGAGAAGGTCGGCATCCAC
Source organism: Siculibacillus lacustris (assembly GCF_004328075.1). Taxonomy (GTDB): domain Bacteria; phylum Pseudomonadota; class Alphaproteobacteria; order Rhizobiales; family Ancalomicrobiaceae; genus Siculibacillus; species Siculibacillus lacustris. Next base: position 31,774 of record NZ_SJFN01000016.1, read on the forward strand.
ACCAGCCGGGCGCCGAGCTTGATGCCGTGTTCGACCGCATAGATGTTGAGGCCGCCGGTGGTGTTGTTGAGCGGCACACCGGAGAGCAGGGTCACGCCGAGATGGCCGAAGTGCTTGTTGAGCATCTCGGTGATCGGCGTTGCCGAATAATAGTGATCCTTGAGCAGCAGCGCGGCGATCCCGGCGTCGGCCGCCTCGTGCATGGCTTCGATGTGGTCGCAATAGCGCGGCATCACCGAAGGGCCGGAATGGCAGTGGAGGTCGACGGCGCCCTTCAGGAGGTCCTCGATATGGGCGGGGTCATGGGCGGTGGCGACGGGAGCGACGGTGGTCATGGGGGTCCTTTCGCGAGCGCGGAGGGCGGCCGGGCCGCTCAGGCGGCGGTCGACGGCATCGGATAGTCGGCGGCGTTGCGGACCACGCCCTGCTGGGCGAAATCGAAGCGCGGCGGTGCGAAGACGTCGACGAGACGTCCCATCCGGCCGGTCGAACGGCTGGTGTGGACGATGGTCGGCGGGATCACGGTGAGCGACGGGCTGCCGATGGCGGCATGGAGATCGTCGCGCCAGTCGTCGAGATCCGGGGTCCAGGGCGTGCGCAGGTGGTGCAGCCAGTCGCTCTCGAGCGCCAGCGAACCCTGTTCGAAATCGCCGTGGGAATGGGGGCTGAGTTTGTGGACGTCGCGCGGCTCGAGCCACGGCACCAACGGATTGACCATCAGGTTGCGGGTCTGGAAGACGCGCAGGAACGAGCCCGGGGTGACGTGTTCGGCGAGCCGATAGGCGCGCAGCCGATAGCCGCCGACCGGTTCCGGCCAACTCGTCAGCGGCGCGACCAGCGGCGCGCCGTCGGCATAGTCGGCGGCGTTGGCGGCCTTCGCCAGGATGTCCGCGGCTTCGCCGGAAAACACCCGCACGAGACGGCCGGCCGAGAGCACCTCGATGCGGCTGGCGCCGGGCGGCACGATCACCAGCATGTCGGGCTCGACCTCGACCGTCTCGCCGCCGGCGACGATGCGCAGCGAGAGATCGTTGCTGAGGACGACGTATTCGTCCGGGTTGGCGGCGCGTTCGAGCACCGCGCCGGCCGCGACCTGCGAGACGGCGGTGGCGAAATTGGCGCCGCGGCCGATCCAGGTGGCGACGCCCGGGCCGGTCTCCACCGGCGGCGTGTCGTAGAAGGCGAGGAGCGCGGGGGCGAGCGGGCGGGATGTCTTCGACATGTCGAACTCCGTGGACGGAAAATTGGTGGGTCGCGCGCCCCGATCGCGCCGCGCCGATCGGCCGGCGGAGGGCGCGAGCGTCTCAGGCGAGCGGCGGGCAGACGGCGTCGGCGGCCTGTCGCAGCAGGGTCTGGTCGGAGGAGACGACGAACCAGTCGACCCCGAGGGCGGCGTAGCGGTCGCGTTCGGCGGCCGAGCCGATGAACATGCCGACGGTCTTGCCGGCGGCGCGGCCGATCTCGAACACCCGCGCCGCCGCGGCGGTGACCCGCGGATCCTGCGGGTTCTCCAGCCCCATCGACAACGACAGGTCGGCATAACCGACGAACAATCCGTCGACGCCGTCGACCGCGGCGATCGCGGCGGCGTTCTCGACCGCCTCGGCACTCTCGATCTGGCACATCAGGAAGGCGGTCTCGCCGGCGTCGAGCGCCTTCGCCATCGGCTTCGTGCCGTAGCCGGCGAAGCGCGGGCTGCCGGAGAAGCCGCGCCGACCGCCGCGATGGCGGGTCATCGCGACGATGTCGCGGGCCTGTTCGGCGGTGTCGACGTGCGGCACCAGGAGGCCGGCGACGCCGAGATCGAGGGTGGTGAGCACCACCGCCGCGGTCGGCTCGGGAATGCGGACGAACAGCGGCAGGCCGACGGCGACGCTCGCGATGGTCATGGTGTCGAGGGTGAGCCGATCGAAGGGGGCGTGTTCGGCGTCGATCACCGCGAAGTCGAGGCGGCTCAGGCCGAGAATCTCGATCACCTGGGCCGATGCGGTCTTCACGAAGGTTCCGGTCTTGATTCCGCCCTTGGTCAGGCGGGGCAACGTCATGGGCATCGTCGTTTCCTCGGGTCTTCGAGTTGCGTCAGGAGGGTTCGGGCGGGAGCTCCCGTCGTGAACCGTCTGTCTGTCGTCTCGAAATACGATATTTAATTCCGAATTGCGATATACGTTAGATCTCGGACCCGGCCTCGTCAACCGGCTCGGCGGCGGTTTTCACCGCCGCACCCGGAGGCCTCGGTTGGAACCGGCGGACGGATTCGATCCCGGTCGGTCAGATTGTCGCAGGCAGAGGGCGCGATCGCCGCGCATCGGTCGGCCCGGCGGGGCGGTCGGCCGGGACGATCGACGCCGCCGTCCCTGCGGTCGGCCGCTACGCGGGTCCCCGCGCCCGCGAGGGGCGGGGCCTCGGTCGGCGACGTCGTCACCGCCGCAGGTCGATCGCCGTGGTCCGCGGATGGGGGGCGAATCCGTCGGAAGCCCGGCTTGACGAATTTCGAAAATGCGGCATACCGTATCTCAAGTCGATAAAACGTCTCGTATCTCGATACAAAATGAACCCGAGGGACGGCGACCCGAACGGCTTGCGAGCCCCTGATCGCTTGCCGGCGCCCTCGTTCGGCGCCGCCGGGCCCGTCCCGATCGGTTCGGGGCGGCCGCTCCGGCGACGACGAGACACCTCTCGACGACCACGAACCGCGACGAAGCTCGCGGCGGGCCGTCGGGCGCGATACTGTCCGCGGGTGCGCCGCCGGTGCTCCGCCCAACAACGAACAACGACAATGGAGGACGCACCGATGGTCTTTCTACCGCGATCGAACTTCTCGGAATCCCAGGAGACGGAATGGCGCGTCTACAACAAGATCGCCATGCGGCTGTTGCCCTTCCTCCTGATTCTCTACGTCATTTCCTTCCTCGACCGGGTCAACGTCGGTTTCGCCAAGCTGCAGATGTCGGTCGACATCGGCCTCGGCGACGCCGCCTTCGGCTTCGGCGCCGGTGTCTTCTTTCTCGGCTACTGTGTCTGTGAGATCCCCAGCAATCTCGCCCTGCAACGTTTCGGCGCCAAGATCTGGATCGCCCGTATCATGGTGGTCTGGGGCCTGGTCTCCGCCGGCCTGATGTTCGTCACCAGCGAGACCCAGTTCTACGTCCTGCGCTTCCTGCTCGGCATTTCCGAGGCCGGCTTCTATCCGGGCATCATTCTGTTCCTGACCTATTGGTTCCCGGCGCGCCTGCGCTCGCAGATCTGCGCGATCTTCTTCCTCGGCATCGCCTTTTCCGGCGTCATCGGCGGTCCGCTGTCGGGCTGGATCATGCAGACCTTCTCGGGCGCCTATGGGCTGCACGGTTGGCAGTGGCTGTTCCTGCTCGAAGGCATCCCGGCGGTCGTCGGCGGCGTGATCTCGTTCTTCTACCTCGAGGACGGGCCGGCGAAGGCGAAGTGGCTCGACGCCTCGGAACGCGCTCTGGTCGTCGACGCCCTGGTCGCGGAAGAGGCCGGCAAGCGGGCGGCCGGCTACGGCCATCGCTTCATCGACGCGCTGCGGGACGCCAACGTCTGGCTGCTGGCGATCACCAACTTCTCGCTGCTCGGCGGGACCTACGGCCTGTCGTTCTGGCTGCCGCAGATCGTCAAGGATCTCGGCGTCAACAACCTGCTGTTCAACGGCCTCCTCACCGCCATCCCCTTCACCTGCGCCAGCATTGCCATGATCGTCGTCGGCAAGCACTCCGACCGCCACGGCGAGCGCAAGTGGCACACCGCGATCTGCGCCTTCGTCGGCGCCGGCGGTCTGGTGCTCAGCGGCCTGTTCGGCTTCAATCCCTACATCTCGCTGTTCGGCCTGTCGGTCGCGGTGTCGGGAGCGCTGGCCGGTCTCGCCGTGATGTGGGCGCTGCCCGGCACGATCCTCGGGGGCGCCGCGGCCGCCGCCGGCATCGCTCTGATGGCGACCATCGGCAATCTCGGCGGCTACACCATGCCGTTCATCCTCGGGTGGGTGAAGCAATTGACCCATCAGGTCGAATTCGGCCTCTACGCGATGGCCGCGATGATGGTGATCGGTGGTCTGGTGATGTTGGTGATCCCCAAGCTCAACCAGTCCCGCCGCGCCGAGCCGACCTTCGCCCCGGTCGTCTCGCGGTGACCCACCCCAGGCCCGCCACCCCCCGGGGCGGCGGGCCTGCGCCCGTTCGGGTCGCGGCGGTGGCGATCCGATCGCGTTTGCCTTAGGTTCGCCCTTCGACGCGACGGCGTGAAAATGCGGCCCCGTCCACGGGCGCCCACCGATCCCTCGGCGTCGGCCGGCCGGGTCGGATGTGATTGGTAGAGTGGGCGATGATCAGCGACGATTTCTCGAAGCCGGCCGGCGGGCCGAACGGCAAGGACGCGGCCGGCGGTCACGAAGACCTGTCCGTCCAGTCCGTCGGCACCTCGTTCCGCATCCTCGACGAACTGTCGGCGGCCGGTCGACCGCTCCGCCTCACCGAGATCGCCAACGCGATGCACGAGACGAAGGCGAAGATCCACCGTCATCTGACGACGCTGCGCCAACTCGGCGTGATCGAACAGGACGGCGGCACGGAGCGGTACCGGCTCGGCTGGAAGCTCGTCCAACTCGGCGAATCGGTCGCCGAGCAGTTCAATCTGCGCGAGATCGCCGCACCCTATCTGACCGCGATCCGCGACGAGACGCGGGAGACCGCGCTGCTCGCCGTGCCGATCGGTTGGGAGACCCAGGTCGTCAGCGTCGCCGAGAACATCTACGCGCGCGTCTACGTGTCGATTCGGCCGGGCAATCGGCCGGTGCCCCATGCCGCCGCCCAGGGCCGGGTCGTGCTGGCCTTCTCGTCGCCCGATCTCGTCGATCGCGCCCTGGCGCGCGACCTCGTCCGGTTGACGCCCAAGACGATCGTCGATCGCGACGAGTTGCGGGCGCGCTTCGAGCTCATCCGCGAGCGGCTCTGGGACACCGCCGAATCCGAGATCATCGACGGGGTGAACACCCTGTCGGTACCGATCCTGCGCGACGGCGACCAGCTCGCCGGGGTCTTCTCGATCGTCGGGCTGAGCAGTTCGATTCCGGCCGAGCCCGACCCGCGCCATCTGGCGATCCTCCATCGCCATGCGCGCACCATGTCGGAATCGCTCAAGGGCACCGTCTACGACCACCTGCCCCCCGACACTTCCCCCGATCTCGCCCGGCGGCGCGGCCGGCCTCGGTCGACGATCTGAGCCGAGGTCGAAACGCCACGGCGATCCGGTGGGCGGTCACCGACCGTCCGCCCCGAAACGCCGCGGGTCGATCGCCATCGAATGACGGCCCCGCAACCGCATCACCGCCGTTGGCCGGCCGACCGGCATGCGCCGAAGCGGTGAGGTGCGCGTCCATTCGAGTTGGACGATCGCGCCGCGCGCGGCTGAGAGTGCGCGGCGTCACCGACCGACTTGCCCGAGTGGCCGGCCGGTCCTAGGTTCGCGCCGCGACGTTCGTTCCCGGAGCCGAACCTTGGCCGCCACCCCCGCCACGACCTTCCTGAAATCGAAGAAGATCGCCTTCGATCTCCTCGACTATGCCCATGATCCGCGCGCGGAGGCCTATGGCCTGGAGGCCGCGGACAAGCTCGGGCTCGATCCCGCCACGGTGTTCAAGACGCTGGTGGTCTGCGACGGCGCCAAGGCCCATGCGCTCGCCCTGGTGCCGGTCGCCCGCAAGCTCGGCCTGCCGGCGGCGGCCCGGGCGTTGGGGTGGAAACGCGCCGAGATGGGCGACAAGGCCGACGCCCAACGCCTGACCGGCTATGTCCTCGGCGGCATCTCGCCCTTCGGCACCAAACGGCCGTTGCCGGTGGTCGCCGACGAGGCCCTCACGGCGGTCGCGCGGGTCCATGTCTCCGGCGGTCGCCGTGGCCTGGAGATCGCCATCGCGCCCGCCGATCTGGTGGCGACGCTCGGCGCGATCGTCGCCCCGATCGCGGTGGATTGAGGAGAGATCGAATCGGAGCCGGCCCGTGGCGCGGGCCGACCCTCACACCGCCAGCGAATGCCGTGCCGTGGCCCGCGCCAGATAGACGTCGAAGGCCGCCGCGACGATCCGGACCAGCGGCTTGCCCGCCTCGGTGACGACCAGCCGCGACCCGTCGAGCACCGCCAGACCGTCGCCGAGCGGCTCGTCGAGCCGTTCGAAGGCGTCGGCCACCGCGTCGATGCCGACCCCGTGCGCGGCGCAGACCGCGGCGAGATCGACCTCCCAGTCGCACATCACCCGCTCGATGATCGCCGCCCTGAGCCGGTCGTCGGCGTCGAGCGCCCGGCCCTTGGCGGTCGGCAGCCGGCCGGCTTCGACCGCGCGGCGCCAGCGGCCGATGTCGGGATCGTTCTGGGCGAAGCCCTCCGGCGTCCGGCCGATCGACGAGGCGCCGAGCCCGATCAGCGTGTCGCAGGCGTCGGTGGTGTAGCCCTGGAAATTGCGCCGCAGCCGTCCGGCCCGTGCCGCCACCGCCATCTCGTCGTCGGGCGCGGCGAAATGGTCGAGGCCGATCGCCGCGTAGCCGAGCCGTTCCAGCGCGCTCCGCGCCGTGTGCTCGAGCGAAAGCCGCTCGCTCGCCCCAGGCAGCGCTGCCTCGTCGATCAGCCGCTGGTGCTTCTTGAACCACGGCACATGGGCATAGCCGAACAGCGCGATGCGGCTCGGCCGGAAGGTGTGGGCGAGCGCGATGGTCGTCTCGATGGTCTCGGCCGACTGATGCGGCAGGCCATACATCAGATCGAAGTTGATCGCCGCGATGCCGGCGCCGCGCAGCGCCTCGACTGCCGCCGCCACCGTCTCCAGCGGCTGGATCCGGCCGATCGCGGCCTGCACGGTGGCATCGAAGTCCTGCACCCCGAGGCTCGCCCGGGTCACCCCGACCTCGGCCAACACCGCCGCCAGCTCCGGCGTCACGGTGCGCGGGTCGAGTTCGATGGCGTGTTCGGTGTCGGGGACGAAGTCGAAGGCCTCGCGCAGGCGCGCCACTACGGCGCGCAGCGAATCGGCCGGCAGCAGGCTCGGCGTGCCGCCGCCCCAGTGGATGTGGCCGACCGGGAGCCGGCGCGGGCCGATCGCCGCGGCGACCAGATCGATCTCGGCGACGAGACCCTGCGCATAGTCGATCACCGGATCGTCGCGCAGCGCCGCCTTGGTGTGGCAGCCGCAATAGTGGCAGATCATCCGGCAGTAGGGCACGTGCAGATAGAGCGACACCGGCGCGGCGGCGGAGAGGCCGGCGAGCCAGGCGCCATAGGCGGTCGCGTCGACGCTCGCGTCGAAGTGCGGCGCCGTCGGATAGCTGGTGTAGCGCGGCACGCTGCGGGTGGCGTATTTCAGTTCGATCGGGTTCGGCATCGCCGGCACCATGCGCGCGTTCTCCTCGTCCGGCCTTGACCGGAATCAACCGCCTTCGCCGCAGGCCTGCCCGAAGGCGCGCCAGATCGGCGACGCCGGTTCCGGCGCGGGACGTCGGATCCCGGTCCGAACCCGTCGCCGGCGGCCTCTCCAGACCCCTCAGACATGACACGGAATCGCGGACAACACAAAACGGGGCCGCGCAGGCGCGTCCCGTCATCGGCGATCTTCGGCACGAATCTGGGGACAACACCACCCGCCGTCATCGGAGACAGAGTTTCCGGATGCCGTTCGGGGTGCGTCGCAGCCGTTCGCGCACACCTCGAAACGCTTCTACGCCCCCCGAAACCGCTTGAAAACAGTAGCTTTCCGGATCTCGCAGGGGCATCCGCGACGGGCCCGGCGGCGGCGGCGGCGAGGGGCTGCGAAGGATCGTCGCGCAGACCCGCGAAAAACCGGCCGAGTCGTTCGTCGATAGGTATTTGACCGGCCTGCTGATTGGAGGAGGTCGCAGGTAATGTCTTTTTCGTGCGTCAGACCGACGCATCGCGACCGTTCGCCGCTCTCTTAGACGTTCGGGTCATGTTGACCTGAATCAAAGTATGCGGCGCGAGGTCCGATCTACGGTCCGACCGATACCTTACGGCGCGCCGACGCCGCCCACCGGACGACCGGTGGACGGCGCCGGGACGCCGGATGAGAAGGCGGGTGGCCGTGTCGCCGGTCCGAACCCCGGGGTTTCCCCGAGGCCGGATCGACGGGACGAGTCGCCCGGGGGCGTATCGACTAGAACAAACGGGGCGAACGATGGCTCGACCAGTCGAGACAAAGGCATTCACGCTCGAGGAGATCGGTTATTCGATCTTCCTCGCGCTTCTCGCCGTCGTCTGCGTGATCCTTGCCGGCAAGGCTTGGGAACCTCAGATGGCGTTTCACGCCGTGGTCGGCGCGATCTTCGCGGCGGCCGGCATCTTCCTCATCGTCAAGGGCTTCCAGGATCGGATCGCCCAGCCGGTGCAGACGGTCGACGGTCGGCCGAACTACAACTACGCACCGATCAAGTTCGCGTCGATCGCCGCCATGTTCTGGGGCATCGCCGGCTTCCTGGTCGGCGTGATCATCGCCTCCGAGCTCGCGTTCCCGGCACTCAACTTCGATCTGCCGTGGATCGCCTTCGGCCGCCTGCGGCCGCTCCACACCTCGGCGGTGATCTTCGCCTTCGGCGGCAACGTGCTGCTCGCCACCTCGTTCTACATCGTCCAGCGCACCTGTCAGGCGCGCCTGCCGGGCATCGTCACGCCGTGGTTCGTGGTGCTCGGCTACAACGCCTTCATCGTCATCGCCGGCACGGGTTACCTGCTCGGCGTGACCCAGGGCCAGGAATATGCCGAACCCGAATGGTACGCCGACCTGTGGCTGACCGTGGTCTGGGTGGTCTATCTCCTGACCTTCCTGATGACCCTGTGGAAGCGCAAGGAGCCGCACATCTACGTGGCGAACTGGTTCTTCCTGGCCTTCCTGGTCACGGTGGCGGTTCTGCACCTCGGCAACAACGTCCACGTTCCGATCTCGATCTACTCCTACCAGTCGGTCCAGGTCTTCTCGGGCGTCCAGAACGCCATGATCCAGTGGTGGTACGGCCACAATGCGGTGGGCTTCTTCCTGACCGCGGCCTTCCTCGCGATCATGTACTACTTCGTTCCCAAGCGCGCCGATCGGCCGGTCTACAGCTACCGCCTGTCGATCATCCACTTCTGGGCCCTGATCTTCCTCTACATCTGGGCCGGCCCGCATCATCTGCACTACACGGCGCTGCCCGAATGGGCCTCGACCCTCGGCATGACCTTCTCGATCATGCTGTGGATGCCGTCGTGGGGTGGCATGATCAACGGTCTGATGACCCTCTCGGGGGCCTGGGACAAGCTGCGCACCGATCCGATCCTGCGCATGCTGGTCGTCTCGGTCGCCTTCTACGGCATGTCGACCTTCGAAGGTCCGCTGATGTCGATCAAGTCGGTCAACGGTCTCAGCCACTACACCGACTGGACCATCGGCCACGTGCACTCCGGTGCCCTCGGCTGGGTCGGCTTCGTGTCCTTCGGCGCGCTCTACTGCCTGTTCCCGTGGCTGTGGAACAAGAAGGAAGTGTACTCGCTGAAGCTCGTCAGCTGGCACTTCTGGACCGCCACCATCGGCATCGTCCTCTACATCTGCGCGATGTGGGTCTCCGGCATCATGCAGGGCCTGATGTGGCGCGCCTACGACAAGCTCGGCTTCCTCGAGTATTCGTTCATCGAAACCGTGGCCGCCATGCATCCCTACTACGCGATCCGTGCGCTCGGCGGTGCTCTGTTCCTCGTCGGTGCTCTGATCATGGTCTACAACCTGTACATGACCGTGGTTCATGGTGAGGACGCCGAAAGCGTCGCCACCGGCGCCCCGGCTCTGGCTCCGGCCGAGTGAAGGAGCGCTCGTCATGTCTCTGATGGAAAAGCACGCCATTTTCGAGAAGAACTCCATCGTTCTTCTCCTCGGGATCGTCATCATGATCGCCATCGGCGGTCTGGTGGAAGTCGTCCCGCTCTTCTACCTGAAGAGCACGATCGAGAAGGTGGAGGGCATGCGGCCCTACACCCCGCTGGAACTCGCCGGCCGCAACATCTACATCCGCGAGGGGTGCTACAACTGCCACAGCCAGATGATCCGTCCGATGCGTGACGAGATCGAACGCTACGGCCACTTCTCGCTCGCCGCCGAGTCCATGTACGACCACCCCTTCCAGTGGGGCTCCAAGCGCAACGGTCCTGATCTCGCGCGCGTCGGCAACAAGTATTCCGACAAGTGGCACGTCGAGCACATGATCAATCCCCGCGCGGTCGTGCCGGACAGCATCATGCCGGGCTATCCCTTCCTGGCGAAGACCGAGCTCGACACCCGGCATCTCGCCGATGTCGTGAAGACCAACGCCCTCGTCGGCGTGCCCTACACCGAGGACCAGATCGCCAACGTGGCGGTGGACGTCGCGGCGCAGAAGAACCCCGACGACAAGAACGTCGATGCCTTCCTGAAGCGCTACCCGAAGTCGGTGGCTCGTGACTTCTCCGGACAGCCCGGCAAGCTCACCGAACTCGACGCCGTGGTCGCCTACCTTCAGGTGCTCGGTACCCTGGTGGACTTCAGTCTCTACGACGACAAGGCGAATCTGCGCTGACGGAGGAAGCGGACATGTCCAGCTACGCATCCGTCGCCCAGTTCGCCCAGACTTGGGGACTGGTCTACTTCTTCGTCATCTTCGCGGGTGTTCTCGCCTATGCGTTGTGGCCGTCCAACCGGCGGTCCTTCGACGAGGCCTCGCGTATCCCCCTGCGGGAGGATTGATCCATGGCACAACAGGAACTCGACCATCTGTCGGGTCAGACGACGACCGGCCACGAGTGGGACGGTCTCAAGGAACTGAACACGCCGCTGCCGAAGTGGTGGCTCTACGTGTTCTATGCCTGCATCGTCTGGTCGATCGGCTACTACTTCGTCTATCCGTCGTGGCCGCTGATCAGCGGCTACACCTCGGGCATCGTCGGCGCGCAGATGCGCTCGGGCGCGCTCGCCGACTACGACAACGGCGTCAAGGCGCGTCTGGCCAATGCGGCCGGCCTCGCCGAGGCCCCGTTGGAGAAGATCAAGTCGACCCCGGCCTACCTCGAGTTCGCCATGGCCAACGGCAAGGCGGCCTTCGGTGACAACTGCGCCCCGTGCCACGGCTCGGGTGCGACCGGCGGTCCGGGCTTCCCGAATCTGCAGGACGACGACTGGCTGTGGGGCGGCAAGCTCGCCGACATCTACCAGACCCTGCGCTTCGGTATCCGCTCGGGTCACAAGGATGCCCGCGACAGCCAGATGCCGGCCTTCGGCAAGGACGCCGTCCTGAAGAAGGAGGAGATCGCTCAGGTCGCCGACTTCGTGGTGTCCCTGTCCGATCCCGCCGCCAAGGGTGCGGGCGTCGACGCCGGCAAGAAGCTCTTCGCCGACAACTGCGCCGCCTGCCATGGCGACGACGGCAAGGGCAATCAGGAATTCGGCGCGCCGAACCTGACCGACAAGATCTGGCTCTACGGCGCCGGCAAGGACAAGATCATCGCCCAGGTGACCGAACCCAAGCACGGCGTCATGCCCGCCTGGGAAGGCCGCCTCGACCCGATCACCATCAAGTCGCTGGCCGTCTACGTCCACTCTCTGGGCGGCGGCAAGTGATCGATCCCGGTTCGGGGGCGGCGGTGCGCCGTCCGTCCCCGAGCCCTTCGACGTCGCGGCCGCGGCCGCAGCGACGATCTTCGAGGGAGGCGATCGCTCGCCTCCCTCGTCGCGTCCCGGGCGGGCTCGCCGGCGACGCCACCGCTCGGGAATCCGGGTCTGCGACGCCCACGCGGCGGCTTTCGAACGCATTTGCGGGGCTCGAACCGCGAAACGGCATCCGTACAGATGCCTAGGGCCACTTGTCGCAGGCCGCGACACGCCCTAGGACCATGGGGCCGGCTCGACCGCGGTGCAGCATCACCCGCGCCGCTTCGATCGACGCTCGCGATTTTGGAAGGACGACCACGATGAGCGTCGATACGGCGAGACCGCACGAGCCCGACGACAGCCGGCTCTATGCCGACCACGTCAAGATCTATCCGGCGGCGGTCCAGGGGACTTTTCGGCGCATCAAGTGGGCGATCCTGGTCGCCGGCCTGGGCGTCTACTATTTCCTGCCGTTCCTGCGCTGGACGCGGGCGCCCGGTCAACCCGACCAGGCGATCCTGATCGATCTGCCGGGGCGGCGCTTCTACTTCTTCTTCGTCGAGATCTGGCCGCAGGAGGTCTATTACCTCACCGGCCTGATGATCCTCGCCGCCTTCGTGCTGTTCCTGCTCAACGCCGTGGCCGGCCGCGTGTGGTGCGGCTACCTCTGTCCGCAGACGGTATGGACCGACCTGTTCTTCGCGGTCGAACGCTTCGTCCAGGGCGATCGCCGCACCCAGATGCGCCGCGACAAGGGCCCCTGGAGCTTCGACAGGCTGTGGCGCAAGGCGGCGACCCATTTTCTCTGGGTGATGATCGCCTGGTGGACCGGCGGCGCCTGGGTGCTCTATTTCGCCGATGCCCCGACCCTGGTCCGGGAACTGGTGACCTTCCAGGCGTCGTTCATCGCCTACATGTGGATCGGCATCCTGACCGGCACGACCTATCTGCTCGCCGGCTTCGCCAGGGAGCAGGTCTGCCTCTACATGTGCCCGTGGCCGCGCATCCAGGCGGCGCTGACCGACGAATGGGCGCTCAACGTCTCCTACCGGGTCGATCGCGGCGAACCGCGCGGCTCGCTGAAGTCGAACGACCGCCTGCGCGCCGAGGGCGCCCCGGCCGGCGACTGCATCGACTGCGGCCAGTGCGTGGCGGTCTGCCCGACCGGCGTCGACATCCGCCAGGGTCTGCAGATGGGCTGCATTCAGTGCGGCCTGTGCATCGACGCCTGCGACACGGTGATGACCAAGATCGGCCGCGAGCCGCGCCTGATCGCCTATGACACCGACATCAACATCGAGCGGCGCGATCGCGGCGAAGGCCCGATCTTCCGCTTCGTGCGGCCGCGCACTCTGGTCTATGTCGGGCTGATCGCCGCGACCGTCGCGGTGATGGCGGTGCAGCTGTCGACCCGCGCGACCCTCGGCCTCAACGTGCTGCACGATCGCAACCCGCTCTATGTCGCCAATTCCGACGGCTCGATCCGCAACGGCTACACCGTCCGGCTGCTCAACAAGCATGCCGAGGTCCGCCGCTTCGAATTGACGATCGTCGGCCTGCCGGCCGGCGCCAAGATCGACTCCAACAGCGCCGAGGCCCATGCGGTCGGCACCGATCGCCTCGCCCTGACGGTCGATGCCGACCAGACCCGCGAGATCCGGGTGCTGGTCACGGTACCGGCCGCCGCCGCGCCGGCCGCCTCGACCAACCTCGCCTTCACCCTGACCGACGCCGCAGGCGAAGCGGCGGTCGCCAAGGACTACTTCAAGGCGCCGTGAGCGCGCCCGCCCGAAGGGGTCGGGGGGCTTCCCCCGACGCGTTGCCAGAGTACCGCCGGCGGTCACGCCGATCGTCACAGCGAATGCCAGAGCGGAGACCACCCCATGTCGCGCGCCGACCAGCCCCCCGAGCCCGCCGAATTCCGCCTGACCGGCCGCCACGTGCTGGCGATCCTGGTCGGTTGCTTCGGCATCGTCTTCGCCGTCAACGGCTACATGCTCTATCGCGCCGTCTCGAGCTTCCCCGGCACCGTGACCGAGAGCTCCTATCGCGACAGCCAGCACTTCAACGACGAGATCGCCGCCGCCCGCGCCCAGGCCGCCCGCGGCTGGAAGGTGTCGGCGACTGCGGTGCGCGACGCCGACGGCCGCGCGGTGCTGCGCGTCGAGGCCCGCGATGCCACCGGCGCGCCGATCCAGGGGCTGGCCTTCAAGGCGACGCTGCAGCATCCGGCCAATCGCGCCCTCGATCGGCATGTGGCGATGGCCGCGGTGGCGGGGGGCTCCGGCCTGTTCGAGGGCGCGGCCACCGACGTCGCCCCCGGCAAGTGGGATCTGGTGCTCGAAGGCGACGGCGCCGAAGGCCGTGAGTTCCTCTCGCACAACACCCTGGTCCTGCGCTGACCCTGCGCGCCGCTCGGGAGACCGGAGGATGAACGCGCCGCTGATGACCGGATCGGACCGCGACTGGAACGCCTTCGCGACGCCGCGCGCCGACGGCACCGTCCACATGGACGTGGCGGTCGAAGGCATCACCTGCGCCGCCTGCATGGGAACCATCGAGCGCGGGCTGAAGAGCCTGCCGGGGGTCGCCGCCGCCCGGGTCAATCTCACCACCCACCGGTTGGCGCTCGACTGGCGCCCGGGCGACACCGACGCGACGGTGATCGTCGCCCGGCTCGAGCGGCTCGGCTATCGCGCCCATCCCTTCGATCCCGGCCGGCGCAGCGCCGAAGAGGATTCCGAATCGAAGGAGCTGCTGCGCTGTCTCGGCGCCGCCGGCTTCGGCGCGATGAACATCATGCTGCTGTCGGTCTCGGTGTGGTCCGGCAACGTCACCGACATCGACGCTCCCACCCGCGACCTGTTCCACTGGGTCTCGGCACTGATCGCCATTCCGGTCGTCGCCTATGCCGGCCGGCCGTTCTTCCGCTCGGCCTTTCGGGCGGTGAAGGCCCTGCGCACCAACATGGACGTGCCGATTTCGATCGGCATCACCCTGACCCTCGGTCTGTCGATCTTCGAGACGATGCGCTCCTCCGAACACGCCTTCTTCGATTCGGTGGTGATGCTGCTGTTCTTCCTGCTCACCGGCCGCTTCCTCGATCACGACATGCGCCGCCGCACCCGCTCGGTGGCCGAGAACATGGCGGCGCTGCGCGTCCAGTCGGCCGCCCGGATCGGCGCCGACGGTGAGATCCGCGACGTGCCGCTGTCGCGGGTCGATCCCGGCGATCTGGTGCTGGTCCGCCCCGGCGAGCGCGTCTCGGTCGACGGCGTGGTCGAGGACGGCGGTTCCGGCATCGATCAGAGCCTGGTCACCGGCGAGACCACCCTGGTCGAGGTCGGTCCCGGTGCCCGCGTCCATGCCGGCACCCTCAACGTCTCCGGCGTGCTCAAGGTGCGGGTCACCGCCGCCACCGCCGGCACCTTGCTCGACGAGGTCAACCGCCTGCTCGAGAATGCCGCCCAGGCGCGCTCCCGCTACATGCGGCTGGCCGACCGGGCGTCGCGGGCCTATGCCCCGGTGGTCCATTCCGCGGCCCTGTTGACCGCCATCGGCTGGATGCTGGCCGGGCGCGGCGCCGCCGATTCCCTGGTGATCGCCGTCTCGGTGCTGATCATCACCTGCCCCTGCGCCCTGGCCTTGGCCATTCCTGCGGTCCAGGTGGTGACCTCGGGCATCCTGTTCCGCTCCGGCGTGCTGCTCCATTCCGGCGACGCGGTCGAGCGTCTGGCGGTGGTCGACACCGTGGTGTTCGACAAGACCGGCACCTTGACCTTGCCCGAGCCGCGGCTGCTCAACGCCGCCGACGTCGATCTCGACCGCCTCGCCGCCGCCGGCCGCCTCGCCCGCGCCAGCCGCCATCCCCTCGGCATGGCACTCGCCGACGCCACCCGTGCCGGGGCGCCGCCGGCCGACGTCCGCGAAGTCCCCGGCCTCGGCATCGAGACCGAGATCGACGGCCGACTCGAGCGCCTCGGTGCGCCGGCCTGGTGCGGCGTCGCGCCGGAGACGGTCGCCGCCCTGCTCGCCCGCTTCCCCGGCGCCTCGCTGGTCGCCCATGCCGACGGCCGCGAACCGCCGATCCTCTGCGCCTTCGCGCAAGGCC
Organism: Siculibacillus lacustris; assembly: GCF_004328075.1. Lineage (GTDB taxonomy): Bacteria > Pseudomonadota > Alphaproteobacteria > Rhizobiales > Ancalomicrobiaceae > Siculibacillus > Siculibacillus lacustris. Next base: position 47,544 of record NZ_SJFN01000016.1, read on the forward strand.
TCAGGGTCGACGCCCCGGCGGTGGTGGCGGCGCTGGTCGCCGAGGGCTGCGCGGTGGAGATCCTGTCGGGCGACCGCGAAGCCGCTGTGGCCGAGGTCGCCGCCCGCCTCGGCGTCGCGACCTGGGCCGCCGGCCTCACCCCCACCGACAAGATCGCCCGCCTCGCCGCTCTCAAGGCCGCGGGGCGCACCGTGCTGATGGTCGGCGACGGCCTCAACGACGCGCCGGCGCTGGCTGCCGCCCATGTCTCGATGTCGCCGGTCACCGCCGTCCACCTGTCCCAGGCCGCCGCCGACGCGGTGTTCCTCGGCGATCGTCTGGCGCCGGTGCTCTCGGCGCTGCGCACCGCCCGCCGCGCTCGCCGGGCGATGATCCAGAATCTGGGACTGTCGGTCGCCTACAACCTGATCGCCGTGCCGGTCGCCGTCGCCGGTCTGGTGACGCCGCTGATCGCCGCGCTCGCCATGTCGGGCTCGTCGATCCTGGTCACCCTCAACGCCCTGCGCCTGCGCCTCGGCGCCGAGCGATGACAGGGCGCGCCGCGGGGACTATCGTCGGGCACCGCGGATCTCGGGCCGCAACCGAACACGAGGGGCAGCCCGCACCATGGACGTCCTGATCTTCCTGATTCCGATCGCCCTGGGGCTGGGGCTGCTCGGCCTGTTCGCCTTCATGTGGTCGCTGCGCGCCGGCCAGTACGAGGATCTCGAGGGCGCCAAGTGGCGCATCCTCGACGACGACGACCTGCCCGGTCCGCCCCGCCCCAAGCCGGACGACGCCGCGCCGCGCGACCCCCGCTGAAACGAAACGGCCGCCCCGAAGGGCGGCCGCTGGGATTTCGTTCGAGGGTCGTGGGCTCAGCCGCCGGCCCGCGGCACCGCCACGCGGGTCACCGGAGTCGCCGCGCGTTCGGCGTCCTCGGCACCGATCGGCCCGGTCAGGGCGAGCCCGAGCTCGGCCCACACCGCCACCAGCGCGTCGCGCAGGGCTTCGACCAGTTGGTCGTCGTGATAGGGGGTCGGCGTGATGCGCAGCCGCTCGGTGCCGCGCGGCACCGTCGGATAGTTGATCGGCTGGATGTAGATGCCGTGCTTCTCGAGCAGCAGGTCGGAGGCCTGCTTGCACAGGTCGGGATCGGCGACCATCACCGGCACGATGTGGGTCTCGCTCGGCATCACCGGCAGCCCGGCCGCCCCGAGGATCGCCTTGGTGCGCGCCGCCTGACGCTGCTGCGCCTCGCGCTCGCTCGACGACCGCTTGAGATGGCGGATCGACGCGGCGGCGGCCGCGGCGATCGCCGGCGGCAGGGCGGTGGTGAAGATGAAGCCGGGGGCATGGCTGCGCACCGCATCGCAGATCGCTCTGCTCGCGGTGATGTAGCCGCCGAGGGTGCCGAAGGCCTTGGCCAGTGTCCCTTCGATGATGTCGATGCGGTGCATCACCCCTTCGCGGTCGGCGATGCCGCCGCCGCGCGGGCCGTACATGCCGACCGCATGGACCTCGTCGATGTAGGTCAGCGCGCCGTGGCGCTCGGCCGCGTCGCAGATCGCCGCGATCGGCGCGACGTCGCCGTCCATCGAATAGACCGACTCGAACACCACGAGCTTGGCCCGGTCGCCGGCCGCGGCGAGGAGCTCCTCGAGGTGCTCGACGTCGTTGTGACGGAAGATCTTCTTCTCGCAACCGGAATGGCGGATGCCTTCGATCATCGAGGCGTGGTTGAGCTCGTCCGACAGGATCAGGCAGTCGGGGATGAGCTTGGCGATGGTCGAGATCGCCGCCTCGTTGGAGACGAAGCCCGAGGTGAAGACCAGCCCCGCCTCCTTGCCGTGCAGATCGGCGAGTTCGGCTTCCAGTTCGACCAGCGGATGGTTGGTGCCGGAGATGTTGCGGGTGCCGCCGGCGCCGGCGCCCATGCCCGAGGCGGTCTCGATCATCGCGCCGAGCACGCTCTGGTGCTGGCCCATGCCGAGATAGTCGTTGGAGCACCACACCACGATCTCGCGGGCCTGATCGCCCTTGCGCCAGATCGCGTGGGGAAAGCGGCCGACGATCCGCTCCAGGTCGGCGAACACCCGGTAGCGCTTCTCGGCCTTGAGCTGGTCGATCGCCCCTTCGAAGATCGACTGGTAATCCGTGTGAGCCTTCGCCTGAATCATGTCCGTCCTCGAGCCGTTTCGATGTCCCGGCGGGCCGCGTTCGTCGGCTCCGGCTGCGGATCGTTGTCGATCGCCGCCGACTCCCTCCCCGACGAAGCTGTGGCATCCCGTTTGCCCGGCGGACCGGGCGGGAAGGCTCACCCGAGCCTGCCGCATCTCGCATCTTAGACTTACAGGAATTCGAACCACTTTGACCACGATCAAGGGGCGCGACTTTCGACACGTCGGGCTCGCGGGCGCTCACGAGGTCGGGAGCGGACGTGATCCCGCGAGAAGTCCTTCGCGACGCAACGGCTTCTTCACCTTTCGCCGTGAAAATCCGATTGTGGAGGGCCACCCGTGAATCTCGACCTTGCATCCCTGACCTTCTTGGTCGTGGAAGACAGCGCCTACATGCGGACGATCCTGCGCACCATGCTGCAGGGTTTCGGCGCGCGCCGCATCGTCGAGGCCGAAGACGGGGCCTCGGGGCTGGAGGCGATGGACCGCGCCAACCCCGACATTCTGATCCTCGACTGGGTGATGCCGATCCTCGACGGCGCCGACATGGTGCGGATGATCCGCAATCCCCAGAACCCCTTCGCCTATGTGCCGGTGATCATGGTCACCGCCCACACCGAGCGTTCGCGCATCCTCGAGGCGCGCAAGCTCGGTATCCACGAACTGCTGTGCAAGCCGATCTCGGCCAAGGCGCTGTTCCAGCGGGTCGCCAGCGTGATCCTCCACCCGCGGGAATTCGTGAAGACCCCCAGCTACTTCGGCCCCGCGCCGCGGGCCATCCGCAATCGCCAGAAGATCTGGCAGGCCCATCCCGGCGGCCAGGGCAACGGCGCCGCCGCCTGATCGCGCGGTCTTGCCGCCGCCGCATTCGCCGGCTAGCGCCGGGCCCTCGGCCGCCGCCCGGCGGCTCCCACCTCCGGCTCGATCGAGGACCGACATGGCGACCCTTCGCCCCGGCGGCGCTGCCGCCCTCTTCCTGCGGCGGGTCGGCACGGTATCCGGTTTCACCATGCTGTCGCGGGTCACCGGCTTTCTCCGCGACGTGGTGCTGGCCTGGGTGATCGGCGCCGGGCCGATCGCCGACGCCTTCTTCATCGCCCTGCGCATCCCGAATCACTTCCGCGCCCTGTTCGCCGAAGGCGCCTTCAACGCCGCCTTCGTGCCGACCTATGCCGGCACCCTGGAGCGCGAGGGCGAGGCGCGGGCGTTGGCCTTCGCCGGCCGGGTGCTCGGCGCCCTGATCGCCGTGCAGGTGGTGATCCTGATCGCCGCCGAGATCTGGGCGCGCGGCCTGCTCGGTCTGATCACCCCCGGCTTCGAGGGCGATCCGGTGCTCGGCGACCTCACCACCTCGCTGACCCGCATCACCTTCCCCTATCTCCTGTGCGTCACCGTGGTCACCGTCTACGGCGCCGTGCTCAACGCCCATCACCGCTATGCCGCCGCCGCCGGCGCGCCGGTGCTGTTCAACATCGCCATCGTCGCCTGCGTCGCGCTGACCCTGCTCGCCCCGGCCGGTCACCCGTGGTTCGCCCCCCACGGCGCGGCGATCGGCGTGGCGCTCGCCGGCGTCACCGAACTGGCGCTGCTGGTCTGGGCGATGCGGCCGGCGGGCCTGGTCCTGGTGCCGCTGCGGCCTGCGCTGTCCGGCGAGGTCACGACTTTTCTGAAGCGCCTCGGGCCGGCGACCATCGGCTCGGGCGCCGCCCAGATCGCCATGTTCGTCGACACCATCCTCGCAGCCGCCCTGCCCAAGGGGGCGGTCTCGGGGATGTACTACGCCGATCGGCTCTACCAGTTGCCGATCGGGGTGATCGCCATCGCCGTCGGCACGGTGCTGCTGCCGGAACTGTCGCGGCGTTTCGCCGCCGGCGACGACGTCGGCGCCCGCCGCGCCCAGCGCCGCGCCATCCTGTGGTCGATCGTCCTCACCGCGCCCTTCGTCGTCGCCTTCCTGGCGATCCCCGACCTGCTGGTGCGCCTCGCCTTCGCCCGCGGTGCCTTCGATCAGGTGGCGGTGGCCCGCGCCGCGGTCACCCTCCAGGCCTATGCCGTCGGACTGATGGCGATCGTCCTGATGCGCTCGGTGGTGCCGGGCTTTCATGCCCGCGGCGACACCCGCACGCCGATGTGGATCGCCTTCGTCGGCATCGGCGTCAACGTCGTGCTGAAGTTCATCCTCTCCGACACCTACGACGTCGCCGGCCTCGCCTTCGCCACTTCGATCGGCGCCTGGGTCAATCTGGTGCTGCTGATGATCGTCGATCGCCTCAGGGCGCGATGAATCGTTGCATTCGCGGCGCCGTCGCGGTCAACTCTTGGACGACCGTCACGGAACCCGGGTCGCCCACCGCCCCGTCCGTCCCGGGGGAGGTGCGCCATGCGCGGCGACGCGTCGATCCTGTCGACGGCATTCCGGTATTTTCTCGCGGTCGCCGAGGTCGGCTCGATCCGCGCCGCCGCCCGTGACCTCAACATCGTCTCCTCCGCCGTCAATCGCCAGATCCTGCTGCTCGAAGAGCAGCTCGGCATCCGCCTGTTCGACCGGGTCGGGCGCGGCCTCCGCCTGTCGGAGGCCGGCACCCTGCTCGCCCGCCGGGTCCGCGACACCCTGGTGCGCTACGAGGACGTGATCGCCGAACTCGACACCCTGCGCGGTCTGCGCCGGGGCCGGGTGCGGATCGCCACCGTCGAGAGCATGGCGGTCGAGCGCGTGCCGGACCTGCTCGCCGCCTTCTGGGGCCGTTACGGCGGCATCGAAGTGGCCCTGGTGCGCACCACCGCCGAGGAGGTCAATCGCCTGGTCGAGGACGGCCGCGCCGATCTCGGCTTCACCTTCTCCACCGGCTCCTTGGACTCTCTGCGGGTGATCCATCGCGAGATCCACGCGCTCGGCGTCGTCCTCGCCGCCGACCACCCGCTCGCCGATCGGCCGTCGCTGACCCTCGCCGATCTCGCCGAAGAGCTGCTGGTGGTGCCGGCCCGCGGCCTGTCGCTGCGCGCCGCGCTCGAACCGGCCCTCGCCCGGCTGAAGCGCCCGCCGCTGCTGCGCGCCGAATGCGATTCGCTGCGGCTGATGTCGGCGCTGGTCGCCCGCACCCGCTCGGTCGGGTTTCTCACCGCGGTCGGCATCGAGAGCGAGCGGCGCCGTGGCGAGATCGCCTGGGTGCCGCTCGGCGATCCCGACGTACTGCCCGACCGCCTCGCGGTGGTGGTGCGCGCCGGGATCGTGCCGAGTCTGGCGCTGGCGGCGCTGATCGACTTCATCGAAGAGGCCTGGGGGGATCGCAATGTCGCGGACTCTGGCGCGTGAACGGGCAACCGCTGCTCGAGATGCAGCTCTTCGCTCCGATCGATGCTTTTCGGTGAGCGGTTCGTTCGAAAATCTCCGCTGTTGCAAATCAGGGTTTGTGCTCATCTTGTCGGGATCGGCTCGACGGAAGCGAATGCGGACCGCGTCGTCGTCCGACGAGGGGGGATCATGGGAAGACTGACCACGCACGTCCTCGACACGTCGACCGGCCGCCCGGCGGCGGACGTGGAGGTTCGACTGTGGTCGATCGCCCCGACCGGCGAGCGGCGGCATCTCGCGACCCGCCACACCAATGCCGACGGCCGCATCGACGGCGCCCTGCTGGAGGGCGACGCCCTGGTCGCCGGCACCTACGAACTGGTCTTCGCCGCCGGCGCCTATTTCTTCCTGAACGGCGTCGATCTGCCCGATCCGGCCTTCCTCGACGAGATCCCCTTGCGCTTCGGCATCGCCGATCCGAACCTCCACTATCACGTGCCCCTGCTGGTTTCGCCCTGGGCCTATTCCACCTATCGCGGGAGCTGACATGACGGTCCGACGCTCGATCCGCTACCTCTCGAAAGGCCGTGTGATCGAGGTCGCCGACTTCGCCCCGACCGCCACGCTGCTCGACCATCTGCGCCTGGAGCGCCGCCTCGTCGGCACCAAGGAGGGCTGCGCCGAGGGCGACTGCGGCGCCTGCACCGTGGCGCTCGGCCGGCTGGTCGACGGCCGCCTCGTCTACGAGCCGATCAACGCCTGCATCCGCCTGCTCGGCACCGTCGACGGCTGCGAAGTGGTGACCATCGAAGATCTCGCCGAGGGCGGGGTGCTCCATCCGCTGCAGCAGGCGATGGTCCGCCGCCATGCCTCGCAGTGCGGCTTCTGCACGCCCGGCATCGTCATGAGCCTGTTCACCCTCTACGCCACCCCCGGCCGGCACGACCGCGACGCGGTGATCGATCGCCTGTCGGGCAACCTGTGCCGCTGCACCGGCTATCGGCCGATCGTCGACGCGGCGCTGGAGGCCTGCGACGCCCGTCCCGACCAGCGCCCCGACGACCTCTTCGCCGCCCACGCCGCCGCCACCGCCGTGGCGCTCGCCGGGCTCACCGATGCCGCGGCGGTGTTCGTCGGCGACGAGACCCGCTTCTTCGCCGCGCCGCACCGGCTCGACACACTCGCCGACATCCTCGAGGCCTGCCCCGACGCCACCCTGGTCGCCGGCGCCACCGACGTCGGCCTGTGGATCACCAAGGCCGGACGCGATCTGCCGCGCATCGTCCATCTCGGCCGGATCGCCGGCCTCGACCGCATCGAAGAGACCGCCGAGGGCCTGTCGATCGGCGCCACCGTCAGCCTCGCCGCGGCCGCCGAACGCCTCGCCGCCTGGGATCCCGACCTCGCCCACCTGTTCCGCCGCATCGGCTCGGTCCAGGTGCGCGCCTCCGGCACGCTCGGCGGCAACATCGCCAACGGCTCGCCGATCGGCGACAGCCCGCCGGCGCTGATCGCGCTCGACGCGTCGCTCGAACTGTGGGGCGGCGGCACCTTGCGGCAGATCCCGCTCGAACGCTTCTTCCTCGCCTACGGCCGCCAGGATCGCCGGCCCGGCGAGATCGTCACTCGGGTGGTGGTGCCGCGGCTCGAGGCCCACCATGCCTTCCGCGCCTACAAGATCGCCAAGCGCCACGACCAGGACATCTCCTCGGTGATGGCCGCCCTGCGCCTGACCCTCGACGGCGACCGCATCACCGAGGCCCGCCTCGCCTTCGGCGGCATGGCCGGCACGCCGATGCGCGCCGCCGGGGCCGAGGCCGCGCTGGTCGGCGCCTCGCTCCGGTCCGCCGGCGGCTGGCGCCCGGCCCTCGACGCGTTGCGCGGCGACTTCACGCCGCTCACCGACATGCGGGCGTCGGCCGACTACCGCATGGAGGCCGCGGTCGGCCTGCTCGGTCGGGCGCTCGCCGAAATCGCCGGCACCCCGAGCCACAAGACCCGGGTGTTCGGCCTGCGCGAGGAGGTCGGCCATGACGCGCATGCCTGAGTTCCCCCCCGTCGCCGCGCCGCGCAGCGCCGTCGGCGCCCCGCTGCCCCACGATTCGGCGGCGCGCCACGTCGCCGGCGCCGCCGCCTACATCGACGACCTCGACGAGCCGGCCGGCACCCTCCACGTCGCCCCCGGCTGGTGCCGCGAGGTGACCCGCGGCCGCCTGCTGAAGGTCGATCTCGACGCGGTGCGCGCCCATCCCGGCGTGGTCGCGGTGCTGACCGCCGCCGACGTTCCCGCGGTCAACGACTGTTCGCCGTCGATCGGCGGCGATCCGGTGTTCGCCGAATCCGAGATCCAGTTCTGGGGTCAGGTGGTCTTCGCGGTGGTCGCCACCAGCCGGGCCAGCGCGCGCGCCGCCGCCCGCCTCGCGGTCTTCGAGGTCGAGGCGGAGAAGCCGGCGATCACCGTGTTCGACGCCCTCGATCGCGGCAGCGACGTGCTGCCGCCCTACGAATTCCGCAAGGGCGACGCGGGCGCGGCGATCGCCGCCGCGCCGTGCCGCTTCGCCGACGGCCTGGCGATCGGCGGCCAGGAACATTTCTATCTCGAGGGCCAGATCGCCTTCGCCCATCCCCGCGAGGGCGACGAGATCCTGGTCCTGTCGTCGACCCAGCATCCGACCGAGATCCAGCACGTCGTCGCCCGCGTCCTCGGCCTGTCCGATGCGGCGATCGTCTGCGAATGCCGGCGCATGGGCGGCGGTTTCGGCGGCAAGGAATCCCAGGCGACCCAATGGGCGGTGATCGCCGCGCTGGCCGCCCGGATCACCGGCCGGTCGGTCAAACTCCGCCTCGACCGCGACGACGACATGGTGATGACCGGCAAACGCCACGACTTCCGGGTCGACTGGCGGGTCGGCACCGACGAGACCGGCCGCATCCTCGGCGTCGACGTCGATTTCCTCGCCCGCTGCGGCGCCTCCGCCGACCTCAGCCAGGGCGTGGTCGACCGCACCATGTTCCACGCCGACAACGCCTACGACTATCCCGCCGCCCGCATCGCTACCCGGCGCCTGCTCACCGACACCGTCTCGGCCACCGCCTTCCGCGGCTTCGGCGGCCCCCAGGGCATGCTGTTCGCCGAGCGCATGATCGACGCCGTGGCGCTGCGCCTCGGCCGCGATCCCCTCGACGTGCGCAAGGCCAATTTCTACCCGTCGGTCGACGCCGCGAATCACGGCGTCACGCCCTACGGTCAGGTGGTCGACGACTGCGTGCTGCCCGATCTGGTCGCCGCCCTCGAGCAGTCCTCGGACTACCGCGCCCGGGTCGCGGCGATCGACGCCTTCAATGCATCGAGCCCGATCCTGCGCCGCGGCATCGCTCTGACCCCGATCAAGTTCGGCATCTCCTTCACCTTGACCCACCTCAACCAGGCCGGCGCCCTGGTCAACGTCTATTCCGACGGCTCGGTGACCGTGAACCACGGCGGCACCGAGATGGGCCAAGGGCTCTACGTCAAGGTGGCGCAGGTCGTCGCCGAGGTCTTCGCGATCCCCGTCGCCCAGGTCCGCATCACCGCCACCACGACAGGCAAGGTGCCCAACACCGCCCCGACCGCCGCCTCCTCCGGCTCCGACCTCAACGGCATGGCCGCCCAGATCGCCGCCGAGGAGATCCGCGATCGCATGGCCGTGGTGGTCGCCCACCTGCTCGGCGGCGAGCCGCGGGCGGTGACCTTCGCGGGCGGTCGCGCGCGGCTGGGCGACCGCGACCTGTCCTTCGCCGACGTCGCGCGCCAGTGCACCCTCGCCCGGGTGTCGCTGTCGGCGACCGGCTTCTATTCCACCCCCGACATCACCTGGGACCGGGCCGAGGCCCACGGCCGGCCATTCTATTACTACGCCTACGGCGCCGCCTGTTCGGAGGTGGTGATCGACACCCTGACCGGCGAGATGCGGGTGCTCCGCGTCGACATCCTCCACGACGTCGGCCGCTCGCTCAATCCGGCGATCGATCTCGGCCAGATCGAAGGCGGCTTCGTCCAGGGCCTCGGTTGGCTGACCACCGAGGAACTGGTGTGGGATTCCCGCGGCCGCCTGCGCACCCATGCGCCGTCGACCTACAAGATCCCCACCGCCTTCGACGTGCCGGCCGACTTCCGGGTGGCGCTGTGGGAGGACGGCGGCAACCGCGTCGCCAGCGTCCACCGCTCCAAGGCGGTCGGCGAACCGCCGGTGATGCTGGCGATCTCGGTCCATTCGGCGATCCTGCGGGCGATCGCCTCGCTCGCCCCCGGGGTGGTGCCGCCGCTCGAAGCCCCCGCGACGCCCGAGGCGATCCTCGCGGCGGTGCGTGCCGTCAAGCATCCGGTCGAAGGGGCCCCGGCGTGATCGGCGCCTGGGGCCGCCTCGCCGCCGAACTCGCTGCCTCGGGCCGCCTCGCCCGCATCGCCGTCGCCGCCGTCGCCGGCTCGGCGCCGCGCGAGGTCGGCGCGGCGATGCTGCTGCGCCCCGACGGCGGCTTCACCGGCACCATCGGCGGCGGCGCCTTCGAATGGCGCGCCCTGGCGATCGCCGGGGCGGCGCTGGCCGAAGGCCGGCCGCGGGTGATCGTCCAGGATCTGGTGCTCGGCCCCGACCTCGGCCAATGCTGCGGCGGGCGCGTCACCGTGCTGATCGAGATCTTCGACGCCGCCGCCCTCGACGAGGCTCGCGCCCTGGCCGTGACCGAAAGCCGCGGTCCCTTCCTGGCGGTGGGCCGCCGCGACGGCGACCGCATCCGCCGCGTCGCGGTCCCCGACGACGATCGTGCGGTGGGGCTCACCGGCGACGATCTGGTCGAACGCTTCGGCGATTCGCGCCGTCCGGTGCTGGTGTTCGGCGCCGGCCACGTCGGCCGCGCCCTGATTCTGGCGCTGGCGCCCTTGCCCTTCCGGGTCCGCTGGGTCGACGGCCGACCCGAGGCCTTTCCCGGCGCGGTGCCCGGCAACGCCACCCCGATCGCCGCGGCCGACCCGGTCGCCGAGATGATCGCCGCGCCGCCCGGCAGCCTCGCGGTGATCCTCACCCACGATCACGCCCTCGATCTGGCGCTGGTCGACGCCGGCCTGCGCCGCGCCGATCTGCCCTACCTCGGCTGTATCGGGTCGCGCTCGAAGCGTGCGCGTTTTTCGAGCAGACTGCTGCAAATCGGGCATTCGTCGGAATCGATCCGGCGTATGGTCTGCCCGATCGGCGTCGCGGGAGTGGATTCCAAGGCGCCGGCGGTCATCGCCGCGTCGGTCGCCGTGGAACTGCTGATCGCCGACCGAGTGGCACGGAACACGCTAGGCGCGGCGCGCGAAGTCGTCCGCGCCGGGCGAGAGGAGTGCGTATGAACGTGAGCCAGCCGTCGCCGCAGGGCACCGGAGAGACCGGCGCGACGAGCGAATTCCTCGTCGAGGCCCGCGGCATCGTCAAACGCTTCGGCGACTTCACCGCCAACGACCATGTCGATCTGGCGATTCGCCCCGGCGAGATCCACGCGCTGCTCGGCGAGAACGGGGCCGGCAAGTCGACCCTGGTCAAGATGATCTACGGCTCGCTGCAGCCGACCGAAGGCCGCTTCTTCTGGCACGGCGAACCGGTCACCATCGCCGACCCCGGCACCGCCCGCCGCCTCGGCATCGGCATGGTGTTCCAGCATTTCTCGCTGTTCGAGGCGCTCAGCGTCACCGAGAACATCGCCCTGGCGCTGACCGGCGACCACGACATGAAGGCGCTCGGCGAGCGCATCGCCCGGGTGTCGCGCGACTACGGCCTGCCGCTCGAACCGCGCGCCACCGTCGCCGATCTGTCGGTCGGCGAGCGCCAGCGCATCGAGATCGTCCGCTGTCTGCTCCAGGAGCCGCGCCTGCTGATCATGGACGAGCCGACCGCCGTCCTCACCCCTCAGGAAGCCGACCAGCTGTTCCTGACGCTCGAGCGCCTCGCCTCCGAAGGTTGCGCCGTCCTCTACATCTCGCATCGCCTGGAGGAGGTGAAGCGCCTCTGCCACGCCTCGACCATCCTGCGCCACGGCAAGGTGGTCGCCCGCGTCGACCCGAGCCTCGAGACCGCGGCGAGCCTGGCCCGCCTGATGGTCGGCGCCGAGATCCATTCGATCCGGCCGAAACAGCCGCGCACCGGCGGGCCGACCCGGCTCTACTGCGACAATCTCGACCTCGCCGCCAACGGCCCCTTCGCGGTGGCGCTCGCCGCCGTGACCCTGGAGGTGCGGGCCGGCGAGATCCTGGCGATCGCCGGGGTCGCCGGCAACGGCCAGTCGGAACTGTTCGACGCCCTGTCGGGCGAGCGCCGCGTCGATCGCCCCGGCGCGGTGGTGATCGAAGGCACGCCCTGCGGCCATCTCGGCGTCACCGCCCGCCGGGCGCTCGGCGCCGCCTTCGTGCCCGAAGAGCGCCTCGGCCACGGCGCGGTGCCGGCCTTCCGCCTGTCGGAGAACGTCATCCTGACCCGCGACACGCTGGTCTCCGACGCCATGCGCCGCATCGCCGGCTTCCTCGACTTCCGCCGGGCCGGCAAGACCGCCGCCCGCGTCGCCCAGACCTTCGACGTGCGCAAGGGCAAGCCCGATCCGGAGGCCCGCTCGCTGTCCGGCGGCAACCTGCAGAAATTCGTGGTCGGCCGCGAGCTCGACCGCAAGCCGCTGGTGCTGGTGGTCAACCAGCCGACCTGGGGCGTCGACGCCGGCGCCGCCGCGCTGATCCGTCAGGCGCTGGTCGATCTCGCCGGCGAAGGTGCCGGCGTCCTGATGATCAGCCAGGACCTCGACGAGATCTTCGAGATCGCCCACCGCATCGCGGTGATCTCGCGCGGCCATCTGTCGCCCGGCTACGACGCCCATGTCATGTCGCTGGAGAAGATCGGCCTGCTGATGGGCGGTGCCCATGGCGGCCCGGCCCATGTCGACGAAGCCGTGAAACTCAGGGAGCACGACGGCCATGCGCCTTGAACTCGAGAAGCGCCCCGAGCGCTCCAAGATCATGGCGGTGGTCTCGCCGATCGCCGCGGTGGTGGCGACCCTGCTCACCGGCGCGGTGATCTTCGCGGCGATCGGCATTCCGCCGCTCAAAGGCCTGTGGGTGTTCTTCCTCGAGCCCTTCTCGTCGCTGTGGTCGATCGAGGAATTGGTGGTCAAGGCGACGCCCCTGATCCTGATCGGCATCGGCCTGTCGATCGCCTATCGCGCCAACGTCTGGAACATCGGCGCCGAAGGCCAGCTGACCGCCGGAGCGCTGGCCGGGTCGCTGGTGCCGATCTTCGCCAATTCCTGGCAGTCGCCGCTGACCCTGGTCGCCATGCTGGCGCTCGGCGTGCTCGGCGGCATGCTGTGGGGGCTGATCCCGGCGCTGCTCAAGATCAAGAGCGGTGCCAACGAGATCCTGGTGTCCCTGATGCTGGTCTATGTCGCGCAACTGCTGCTCGACTGGCTGGTGCGCGGCCCCTGGCGCGACCCCCACGGCTACAACTTCCCCAAGTCGGTGTCCTTCGACGGCTGGCAGACCATGCCGACCATCGGCGACGGGCGCCTCAACTGGGGCATCCTGTTCGCCCTGGTCGCCGCGGTGGCGCTCGCCGTGCTGCTGCGCCGGACCATGAAGGGCTTCGAGATCCGCGTCCTCGGCGAGGCGCCGCGCGCCGGTCGCTTCGCCGGCTTCTCCTCCGACCGCATGGTGGTCTTCGCCTTCCTGGTGTCGGGCGGCCTCGCCGGTCTCGCCGGGGTGATCGAGCTGACCAGCACCGTCGGCCAGCTCCAGCCCAACATCTCGCCCGGCTACGGCTTCACCGCGATCATCGTCGCCTTCCTCGGCCGCCTCGATCCGATCGGGGTGATCGTCGCCGCGCTGATGCTGGCGGTCAGCTATCTCGGCGGCGAGGCGGCGCAGGTCGCGCTCGGCCTCTCCGACAAGGCGGCGCGGGTGTTCCAGGGGGTGCTGCTTTTCTGGGTGCTGGCCTGCGACACCCTGATCCTCTATCGCCTGCGCTTCGTGCCGGGCCTGCCCGCCGGGGAGACCGCACGATGAACTTCGACCTCCATGCGCTCGAAGCGGTGTTGCTGACCATAGTCACCGCCTCGACGCCGCTGCTCCTCGCCGGCCTCGGCGAACTGGTCACCGAACGCGCCGGCGTGCTCAACCTCGGCGTCGAGGGCATGATGGTGATGGGCGCGGTGGCCGGCTTCGCGGTGGCCCTGACCACCGGCTCGCCCGAACTCGGAATCATCGCCGCGGCGCTGGCCGGAGCGGCGCTGGCCGTCCCCTTCGGCGTCCTGACCCTCAATCTGGTCGCCAACCAGGTCGCCACCGGCCTCGCCCTGACCTTGCTCGGCCTCGGTCTGTCCGGACTGATCGGCGAACGCTTCGTCGGCCAGCCCGGCGTGCGCCTGCCTCATCTGCACATCCCCGGCCTCAGCGACATCCCGTTCTTCGGACCGCTGATCTTCGGCCAGGACCTGCTCGTTTATCTGTCGCTGGCGCTCGCCGCGGTGGTCTCCCACGTGGTGTTCCGCACCCGCCTCGGTCTGGTCCTGCGCGCCGTCGGCGACAACCACGCCTCGGCCCATGCCCTCGGCTATTCGGTGATCGGCGTGCGCTGGGGGGCGGTGCTGTTCGGCGGCGCCCTGTCGGGGCTCGGCGGCGGCTATCTGTCGCTGGCCTATACGCCGCAGTGGGTCGAGAACATGACCGCCGGGCGCGGCTGGATCGCCCTGGCCCTGGTGGTGTTCTCGTCCTGGCTGCCCGGCCGTCTGGTCGCCGGCGCCTATCTCTTCGGCGCGGTGACGATTCTCGGCTTCTTTGTCCAGGGATTGGGCATCGGCGTGCCGTCGCAGCTCTTGTCGTCGCTGCCCTATGTCGTCACCATCGTGGCGCTGGTCGTCATCTCGAGGCGGCGCGGCGCGGCGCGGGCCGACACGCCCGCCTGCCTCGGCCAATCCTTCGTCCCCGATCGGTGAAGTTTCGGATGCTCGGCCGTGCGCGGTCGGACGGGCGATCCTGGTCTCGACTACCGCACTCGTTCGTAACGGAGGAAGTCCCCATGAAGAATCGGTCTGCGCTCACCCGCCGCGATGCGATGCGGAGCGCGCTTCTCGGCTCGGTGGCGCTCGCCACCGGCCTCGGCGGCCCGGCACTCGCCGCCGACAAGCTGAAGGCCGCCTGGGTCTACGTCGGCCCGGTCGGCGACTTCGGCTATTCCTACCAGCACGATCAGGGCCGTCTGGCGGTCGAGAAGGCGCTGGGCGACAAGGTCCAGACCAGCTTCGTCGAGAACGTCCCCGAAGGCCCCGACGCCGAGCGCGCCATCGAGCGCCTCGCCCGCGACGGCAACAAGCTGATCTTCACCACCTCCTTCGGCTTCATGGACCCGACCATCAAGGTCGCCAAGAAGTTCCCCAACGTGCATTTCGAGCACGCCACGGGCTACAAGAAGGCCGAGAACGTCGCGATCTACAACGCGCGCTTCTATGAGGGCCGCTACGTGATCGGCCAGATCGCCGGCAAGATGACCAAGTCGAACACCATCGGCTACATCGTGTCCTTCCCGATCCCGGAAGTCGTCTCCGGCATCAATTCGTTCATGCTCGGCGCCCAGTCGGTCAACCCCAACGTCAAGATCAAGGTCGTGTGGGTCAACTCCTGGTACGATCCGGGCAAGGAAGCCGACGCCGCCAAGGTGCTGATCGGCCAGGGCGCCGACATCCTGACCCAGCACACCGACTCGACCGCCGCGCTCCAGGTCGCCCAGGAAAAGGGCATCCTCGCCTTCGGCCAGTCCTCCGACATGGGCAAGTTCGCGCCCAAGACCCAGATCACCTCGATCGTCGACGATTGGGCGACCTACTACATCTCGCGCGTCAAGCTCGAGCTCGAAGGCAAGTGGGCCTCGGCCGACACCTGGGACGGCATCGCCAAGGGCGCGGTCTTCCTGCCCGAGATCAAGAACGTTCCGGCCGACGTGAAGGCCATGGCGGAGAAGACCATCGCCGCGATCAAGTCCGGCACGCTCAAGCCCTTCGGCGGGACGATCACCAAGCAGGACGGCACCACCGTCAAGGATCTCGACGACGGCGCCATCCTCGGCATGAACTGGTACGTCAAGGGCATCGACGACAAGCTCCCGCAGTGATCCTCGCGCCTGATGGCGCGGGCATTGCATACAACTCGATCATCGTCGAACGCGAGCGGGCGGAGCCGAGGCTCCGCCCGTTCCATGTGGAGAGGTCCCCATGCTCGCCTACGCCGCCGATTGGATGAACATTCTGACGCGCTGGTTCCATCTGATCGTCGGGATCGGCTGGATCGGGACCTCGTTCTTCTTCGTCGCCCTCGACGTCTCGTTCCGCCGCGAAGCCGGCAACGGGCCGGGGGTGGCGGGCTCCGCCTGGCTGGTCCACGGCGGCAGCTTCTATCACGTCGACCGCTACACCGTGGCGCCGCCGGTCTTCCCGGCGTTCCTCAAGTGGTACAAGTGGGACGCCTACCTGACCTTCGTCTCGGGGATCGTGCTCCTGTCGGTGCAATACTGGCTGAATGCCCGGGCCTATCTGATCGATCCGAAGATCCTGGCGATGGACCCGTGGATGGCGATCGCGATTTCGATCGTCTCGCTGACCGCCGGCTGGCTGATCTATGACGCGATCTGCCGCTCGCCGCTCGGGCGCACCACGCTGCCGCTCGCCGCGGTGGTCTTCGCGCTGATCGTCGGCGCCGCCTGGGGCTTCACCCACGTCTATTCCGGGCGCGGCGCGCTGATCCATGTCGGCGCCTTCGTCGGCACGATCATGGCCGCCAACGTCTTCCGGGTGATCATCCCCGGCCAGCGCCGCATGGTCGAGCAACTGATCGCCGGCGAGACCCCCGACGCCCGCCTCGGCGCCATCGCCAAGCAGCGCTCGGTCCACAACACCTACCTGACCCTGCCGGTCCTGTTGATGATGGTGTCGAACCATTATCCGGTGCTGACCAACCATCCCCAGTCCTGGTTGCTGGTCGCGCTGATCCTGGTGATCGGCGGCCCGATGCGCCACTTCATCGTCCGCCACGAGGCCGGTGATTCGCTCGTGAAGATCGTCTGGGCGCCGGCGCTCGCCGCCCTCGGGCTGGTCGCCGCCCTGATCCTGACGGCCCCCAAGGCGGCGCCCACCGGCGGCGCGGTGGTCTCCGACGCCGCCGTCCTGGCGTTGACCGCCAAGCACTGCACCATGTGTCACGCCGAGCGGCCGACCCACGAAGGCTTCACCGAAGCCCCGAAGGGCGTCACACTGGGCACCGCCGCCGATCTCGCCCGCTTCGCGCCGCTGATCAAGGCGCAGGCGATCGACACCGACGCCATGCCGCTCGGCAACGAGACCGGCATCACCGACGCCGAACGCGCCCTGCTCGGCGCCTGGGTCGCCGCACATCCGTGAGGGGAGGGGACGCGTGGGTCCGACGATCGACGAAGTCAACGCGCTGTCGGCGGAAGCCTTCGTCCTGCGGTTCGGCGACGTCGCCGAACATTCGCCCTGGGTCGCCCGGGCGGCGGCCGCGGCACGGCCCTATGCCTCGCGCGAGGCGATGATCGCGGCCTTCGTCGACGCCCTCCGCGCCGCCCCGGCCGAAGATCGCCTCGCGCTGATCCGCGCCCACCCCGATCTCGCCGGGCGGGCGGCGCGGGCCGGCGACATGGCGCCGGAGTCGCGGCGCGAACAGTCCGGCGCCGGCCTGTCGGCCCTGACCGACGCGGAATTCGCCCGTTTCGAAGACTTGAACGGCCGCTATCTCGACAAGTTCGCGTTTCCCTTCATCCTGGCGGTCAAGGGCGCGACCAAGGAGACCATCCTCGCGGCCTTCGAACGCCGCCTCGCCAACACCCCCGCCGTCGAATTCGCCGAAGCCCTCGACCAGATCACTCGCATCGTTCGTTTCCGCCTGGAGGACCGCGTCTCCCCGTGACCGATCTCGCCCCGACCATCGAGTCCCTCGCCCTCTCCCTCGGTTCGCGCGCCGTCGCCCTGCTCGATGCGCTCGCGCTGGTGACCGACGAGCCCGGCCGCGTCACCCGCACCTATCTGTCGACCGCCCATGCCCGCGCCCTCGATCTGGTCGGCGACTGGATGCGCGAGCGCGACCTCGCCGTGACCCTCGACGCGGTCGCCACCCTGCGCGGCCGCCGCCCCGCCGACTTCGACCCCGACCACGCCCGCACCCTGCTGATCGGCAGCCACATCGACACGGTGATCGACGCCGGAAGCCTCGACGGCTGCCTCGGGGTGGTCGCCGGCCTGATCGCCGCGGAAGAGATCGACCGGCGCGGGTTGAAACTGCCCTTCGCGCTGGAGATCCTGGCCTTCGGCGACGAGGAGGGGGTGCGCTTCCCCACCGCTCTGTCGTCGTCCTCGGCCGCCACCGGTACCTTTCGCCGCGAATGGCTCGCCGCCGCCGACCGCGACGGCGTCACCCTCGACGAGGCCCTGCGCCGTTTCGGCCGCGACCCCGAGGCGATCCCCGCCGCGCGTATCGATCCCACCGGGGTGGTCGGCTGGCTCGAGGTCCACATCGAGCAGGGCCCGCGCCTCGAGCACTGGGACCTGCCGCTCGGCGTGGTCACCTCGATCGCCGGCCAGTCGCGCTTCGGCTTCACCCTGGTCGGCACCGCCGGCCACGCCGGCACCGTGCCGATGGACCTGCGCCGCGACGCCCTCGCCGGCCTCGCCGAGATCGTGCTGGCGGTCGAGCGGATCGGCCGTCAGGGCACCGGCGGGCTGGTCGCCACGGTCGGCCGGGTGGCGGTGTCGCCCGGCGCCGGCAACACCGTGCCCGGCCGCGTCGAGGCGACCCTCGACGTCCGCGCCGGCTCCGATGCGCCGCGCCTCGTGGCGATCGACCGCATCGGCCACGAGGCCCGCCGCATCGCCGAGCGCCGCGGTCTCGACTTCACCCTGGAGCGCTTCGTCGACGTCCCGACCTGCCCGATGGACGCCGACCTCCAGGAGGCCTTCGCCCGCGCCGTCGGCTCGCTCGGGCTCGACACCCGGCGGCTGACCTCCGGCGCCGGCCACGACGCCATGGCCATGGCCCGCACCATGCCGACCGCCATGCTGTTCGTCCGCTCGCGCGACGGCATCAGCCACAATCCGCGCGAATGGTCGTCGCCCCGCGACATCGGCCTCGCCGTCGAGGCGCTGATCCGCTGCATCGTCGATCTCGCCGAGAGGGAGGCCCGTCCCGCCCCATGACCACCGTCCATCTCGCCCGCACCCTGAGTTTCCGCGACGATCCCGAGACCGCCGGCGAGACGGCGGTGGTCTACCGCGAGAAGGGCGCCGTGGTGGTCGGCGACGACGGCCGCATCCGCTGGGCCGGCGAGGCCGCCGATCTGCCGCCCGCCTTCGCCGCCGCCGAACGCCTCGATTACGGCACGTCTCTGCTGATGCCGGGCTTCGTCGACGCCCATCTCCATTTCCCCCAGTGGCGGATGCAGGCCGCCCCCGGCCGCGATCTGCTCGAATGGCTGGAGCGCTTCACCTTCCGCGAGGAGGCGCGCTACGCCGACGCCGCCCATGCCGCCGCCGCCGCGGAAATCTTCTTCGACCGCCTGCTCGCCAACGGCACCACCGCCGCGGCGGTCTATTCCTCGTCCCATGCGGTCGCCGCCGAAGCCCTGTTCGCCGCCGCCGAACGCCGCGGCATGGCGATCGCCACCGGCAAGACCCTGATGGACCGCGGCTGCCCCGACAGCGTCCGCGACGATCCCCACCGCGGCATCGCCGAGAGCGCCGCGCTGATCGAGCGCTGGCACGGCCGCGGGCGGCTGGTCTATGCCGTCACCCCGCGCTTCGCGGTGACCTCGACCGAGACCCAGCTGCGCATGGCCGGGGAGTTGCTGGCCGCCCATCCCGGCTGCCTGATGCAGACCCACCTGTCGGAGAGCCGGCGCGAGATCGAGACGGTGCGGGCGCTGTTTCCCTGGGCCAAGAGCTACACCGACGTCTACGACCGCTTCGGCCTGCTCGGGCCGCGCAGCCTGTTCGGCCATGCCATCCATCTCGACCTCGCCGAACGCCGCCGCCTCGCCGAGAGCGGCTCGGTGGCGGTCCATTGCCCGACCTCCAACACCTTCCTCGGCTCCGGCCTGTTCGACCTCGCCCGCTTCGCCGGCGGCGAGCACCCGATCCGCGTGGCGCTGGCCACCGACGTCGGCGGCGGCACCTCGTGGTCGATGCTCGCCACCATGGGTCGGGCGATCGAGGTGGCCCGGCTCGCCGGCGGCGGCCTCACCGCCACCCGCGCCTTCTATCTCGCCACCCTGGCGGGTGCCCGCGCGCTCGCCCGCGACGGCGAGATCGGCGCCCTCGAGCCCGGTCGCGTCGCCGATCTGGTGCTCGTCGACCCGCGCGCCACCGCGGTGCTCGCCGCCCGCGACGATCTGTCGGAAACCCTGGAGGATCGCCTGTTCGCGCTGGCGATCCTCGGCGACGAACGGGCGATCGCCAAGACCTGGATCGCCGGCCGCGCGGTCTGAACCGCGCGCCGAGGCTGTCGACGGCCGTTTATGCACCAATGACGCGGCGCAACATGAAGGGATCCGAAGCGTTTCGACTCGAGTCGACTCGCACTTCGATTCGATCCTTCCACGACTCGACTCGCCGAGGGCTGCGCATTTTCGCGGTGTCGCGAGGGGACGATCACGGATTTGCCGTGAAGATGCGAAAATTATACGATATAATTACTTCAAGTTGGGTCGGCCATCCCTCGAGATTCTCGATGCCATTGCTGGAATTGATCAGGGAAACTGTAATTTCACAAGTCGACCGACCATCTATTGAGGCTTTATTAAGAGTCTGGGGCTTTCCTGACGAGATGGAACTCGACGCTTCGACCTCGCGCGCCGGATGCGCGTGTGACCCGGCAGCGAGGATCTCGAGAGGAAATCAGGCATGCGCTCCAAGTCCGCTCCCGCGAAAACGGTCTCTGCGACGAGTTCGACGTCGGTTTCCTGGCTCCGCTCGATCGGGATGAAGATTTCGCTCGGCTTCGCCGGCGTCCTGACGATCCTGGCGATCGTCTCGGGCATCGGCTTCCTGGCCTTCATCGAGGTCGACAGCAGCGTCGCCACCTACCAGCAGCACAACGCCGAATCGGTCCTCGCCAAGGACCTCGACGTCGGCTTCCGCAATTATCGCGCCCTGGTCCGCGAGTATCTCCTGGCCGACGTCAAGGACGCCGATCGCGCCGCCGGAGCGGTCGGCGAGAAGTTCCTCGCGCAGTTGCGTCGCGCTCAGTTCGAGATGGCCGACGCCAAGAACCACGAACTGGTCGAGCGCATCGCCAAGAGCTTCGGCATCTATGCCGAGAACTTCACCGAGGTCCGCGGCCTCAAGAAATTCAAAACGAAACTGGTCACCGAGGTCGTCGATCCGCAGGGGGCCAAGCTGTCCGAGAACTTCGACAAGGTTCTGACCTTCGCCAAGTGGACCGATTCGACCCCCTTGCGCGATCTCGGCTGGCGCGGTCTCGCCAACATCTTCCATGCGCGGATGCGCGTCGCCAAGCTTCTCCTCGCCACCGATCCGGGGCTGACCGCCGAAGCCGACACCCATCTCGACATCGCCCGCACCGCGATCTCCATGCTCGACAGCACCGCCGACAACGACGGCATCAAGGCGATCGCCGCGGAGCTCACCGAGTCGATCGAGCTCTATGCCGACGCCTTCCACAAGATCACCCAGGGCAATCAGCGCACCGAAGACCTCGTCGCCGGATCGATGACCCGCGAGGCCGACAACATCGCCGCGGTCGCCAAGGAGATCTCCGAGACCGCCGAGCTCCAGGCGAGCTCGCTCGAGACCGCGCTGATCGGTCTGGTCGGTCAGGCCCGCACCCTGGTCGGCGCCCTCGCCGCCGGTGGCCTCGCCGTCGGCCTGCTGCTCGCCGTCTTCCTCGGTCGCGGCATCTCCCGCCCGGTGGTGGCGATGAGCGCCGCGATGGCCCGCCTCGCCGCCGGCGAACGCGACGTCGTCGTCCCCGGCGCCCGCCGCCGCGACGAGATCGGCCAGATGGCCGGTACCGTCGAGGTGTTCAAGAACAACCTGATCGAGGCCGAGCGCCTGCGCGCCGAGCGTGAGACCCGCGACGCGGCGGCCGAGATCGAACGCAAGGCCGAACTGCGCCGCCTCGCCGACGCCTTCGAGACCGCCATGGGCGGCGTGGTCGGCAACGTCGCCGAAGCCTCGGTGCGCCTCGAGCGCGCCGCCCAGAGCATGTCGGCGGCCGCCGAACAGGCCTCCGCCCAGTCGGTCGCCGTCGCCACTGCCTCCGAAGAAGCCTCCGCCAACGTCGAGACGGTGGCCGCGTCGGCGGAAGAACTGTCCGCCTCGATCGGCGAGATCAAGCGTCAGGTCGACGAGAGCGCCCGGGTCACCGGGCGGGCGACCCACGACACCGAGGTCACCGCCGCCCGCGTCCGTGACCTCGCCGGGGCCGCCCAGAAGATCGGCAAGGTCGTCGAGCTGATCGACAACATCGCCTCCCAGACCAACCTCCTGGCGCTCAACGCCACCATCGAGGCGGCCCGCGCCGGCGAGGCCGGCCGCGGCTTCGCGGTGGTCGCCGCCGAGGTCAAGCAGCTCGCCGACCAGACCGCCAAGGCCACCTCCGACATCGCCCAGCAGATCGGCGGCATCCAGTCCTCGACCGAGCAGTCGGCTGCGGCGATCGGCGGCATCACCGACGTGATCGGCGACCTCGACCGCATCGTCGCGGCGATCGCCTCGGCCGTCGACCAGCAGGGCACCGCCACCCGTGAGATCGCCCGCAACGTCTCTCAGGCCAGCGAGGGCACGTCGCAGGTCTCCGCCAACATCGGCGGCGTCACCCGCGCGGCCTCCGAGAGTTCCGAAGCCGCGACCGAAGTGCTCGCCTCGGCGCGCGACCTGTCGCAGCAGTCGGAGACCCTCAAGGACGAGTTGTCGCGCTTCCTGGCGACGGTGCGCGCCGCCTGACCGCATCGCGGACCTGCGAGATCCGAAGGGGGAGGCCGCGAGGCCTCCCTTTTCGCGTCCGAAGCGACTTGCGAAAGGGTCGCGGCAAGCGCGGCGAGACGCTATGGTCGCCCCTGCCGATTCCGGCGATCGCCCCCGAGGACCGACTTTCCATGGCCGACCCCGCACTGCAGCGCATCCCCGCCCTCGTCGACGAGGCCTTCGAAGCCGAAGTGGCGTTCCTCGCCGAACTCGTCCGGACCCCGTCCGACAACCCGCCGGGCGACTGCGCGCACCACGCCGAGGTCACCGCCGGCCTGCTCGAAGGTCTCGGCTTCACCGTCGAGCGCCATCCCGTGCCCACCGCCGCGGTCGCCGCCGCCGGCATGATCTCGGCGACCAACCTGGTGGTCCGCCGCCGCTTCGGCACCGGCGGCCCGGTGATCGCCCTCAACGCCCATGGCGACGTGGTGCCGCCCGGCGACGGCTGGACCGCCGACCCCTACGGCGCGGAGATCCGCGACGGCTGGATGTACGGGCGCGGCGCCGCGGTGTCGAAGTCCGACTTCGCCACTTACGCCTTCGCCCTGCTGGCGCTGGAACGTTCCGGCGTCGCGCTCAACGGCACGATCGAACTGCACGGCACCTGGGACGAGGAAGCCGGTGGCGAGATCGGCCCGAAGTGGCTCCTCGACGAGAAGATCTCGGCCCCCGATCTGGCGATCGCCGCCGGCTTCTCCTATGCGGTGGTCGACGCCCACAACGGTTGTCTGCATCTGGAGATCGTCGTCGAGGGCCGCTCCGCCCACGCCGCCATTCCCTATACCGGCGTCGACGCGCTGGAGGCGGCGACCGGCGTGCTCACCGCCCTCTATGCCTTCCGCGGCTCGCTCGCCGGCCGCGTCTCGGCGACCCCGGGCATCGGCTCGCCGCAGCTGACCGTCGGCCTGATCGAGGGCGGCATCAACACCAACGTCGTGCCCGATCGCGTGACGCTGCGTCTCGATCGCCGGATGATCCCCGAGGAGACCCCGGCGGCGGTGGAGAGCGAATTGCGCGAACTGATCGCCGCCGCGGCCGCCGCCCATCCCGACGCCCGGGTGACGATCAACCGCATCCTGCTCGCTCGCCCCCTGACCCCGCTGCCGGGCTCGGAGCGCTTGGCGCGCGCCCTGTCGGCCCGGGCCGGCGAGATCTTCGGCGTGGCGGTCGCCACCGTCGGCGTGCCGCTCTACACCGACGCCCGCCACTACGCCGCCGCCGGAGTGCCGATCGTCCTCTACGGCGCCGGCCCGCGCACCATCACCGAGGCCAACGCCCACCGCGCCGACGAACGCCTGCCGCTCGCCGATCTGCGCGGCGCGACCAAGGTGGTCGCCCTGGCGCTCGCCGACCTGTTGGGGTGACGCGGGGAGGGGCTCCGCGCACGGGCGGTGCTCGGGGCCGCCCGCGTGTCGGGTCCCCGCCGCGCTTGACGCGGAGGGGGCGGCGCTCCACCTTCGCCCGCCGACCATCCGAGGATCCCCCTTGAGCGATTCCGCCACTCCCAACGTCGTCGAATTCTCCGTCTCGGAGCTCGCCCAGGCGGTCAAGCGATCGATCGAGGACGGGTTCGGCCACGTCCGGCTGCGCGGCGAGATCTCCGGCTATCGCGGGCCGCATTCCTCGGGCCACGCCTATTTCTCGCTGAAGGACGACGGCGCGCGGATCGACGCGGTGGTCTGGCGCGGGTCGTTCGGCAAGCTGCGCTTCAAGCCGGAAGAGGGCATGGAGGTGATCGCCACCGGGCGGCTCACCACCTTCCCCGGATCGTCCAAGTACCAGATCGTCATCGAGGCGCTGGAACCCGCCGGGGTCGGGGCGCTGATGGCCCTGCTCGAGGCGCGGCGCAAGGCGCTGGCCGCCGAAGGCCTGTTCGATGTCGCGCGCAAGCGGCCGCTGCCGCGCCTGCCCAAGGTGGTCGGGGTGGTCACCTCGCCGACCGGCGCGGTGATCCGCGACATTCTGCACCGCATCGCCGATCGGTTTCCCGTGCGGGTGATCGTCTGGCCGGTGCGCGTCCAGGGCGATACGTCTGCGGCGGAAGTGGCGGCGGCGATCGCCGGCTTCGATGCCCTGCCCGAGGACGGCAGCGGCGCCGTCCCGCGGCCCGACGTGGTGATCGTGGCGCGCGGCGGCGGCAGCCTCGAGGACCTGTGGAGCTTCAACGAGGAGATCGTCGTGCGGGCCGCGGCGGCCTGCCGGATCCCGCTGATCTCGGCGATCGGCCACGAGACCGACTGGACCCTGCTCGACCATGTCGCCGACCTGCGCGCTCCGACCCCGACCGGCGCGGCGGAGATGGCCCTGCCGGTGCGCAGCGAGTTGCTCGATCAGGTCGCGACCTTCGGGGTACGGTTGTCGGGCGCCGCCCGGCGTGGCCTCGAGAGCCGGCGCGGCGAGCTGCGCTCGGCGGCTCGTGCGCTGCCCGCCGGCCGCAACCTGATCGCCACGGCGCAGCAGCGCTTCGACCTCGCCTCGGGCCGGCTCGCCCATGCGCTCGAGACCGCGACGCGGGTCCATGCGACGCGCTTCGCCCGGGTCTCCGGCCGGCTGTCGCCGACCACGCTCGCCCGCGCCATCGCCACCGGCGGCGAACGCCTGACTCGGCTCGGCGAACGCGCCGCGCGCGCCGTCGAGGTCGCCCTCGGACGCCGCCGCGATCGGCTCGACGGGGCGGGCAAGCTGCTCGCGGTGCTGTCCTATCGCAGCGTGCTGGCGCGCGGCTTCGCGCTGGTGCGCGACGCCGAGGATCGGCCGGTACGCGCGGCGGCGGGCGTCGCGGTCGGCGCCGGCCTCACCCTCGAATTCGCCGACGGCCGCCTGGCGGTGACCGCCGGTGCCGGCCCAGAGGGCTCGGGCGACGCGGCGACGGGCGAGGCCCGCCACGCACCGCGGCCGCAACGCCGGCGCCCCCCCGGCGCGAGCCAGGGATCGCTGTTCTAGAGCATGTTCCGATCAGGCTGAAACAGCCTGATCGACGAGAACTTGCTCCGACAGAAGACCAGAGTGGTTTTCGAACTGATGCAATCAGATCGGAAACCGCTCTAGAGGCGTCGCCTCATGGCGACGCGACACTCGGGGAGACGACCATGGATCTCGGAATCGCGGGACGGCGCGCCGTCGTGTGTGCGGCCTCCAAGGGGCTCGGACGGGCCTCGGCGATGGCACTGGCGGCGGCTGGCTGCGACGTGCTGATCACTGCCCGCGGCGCCGAACGCCTGGAGGCGACGGCGGACGAGATCCGCCGGGCGACCGGCGCGACGGTGACCACGCTGGCCGGCGACGTCACCACCAAGGAAGGCCGCGCGGCGATCCTGGCGGCCCGGCCGGAGACCGACATCCTGGTCAACAACGCCGGCGGCCCGCCCCCCGGCAATTTCCGCGACTGGGACGAAGAGGCTTGGGCCCGGGCGATCGAGGCCAACATGGTGACGCCGATCATGCTGATGCGGGCCTACGTCGACGGCATGGCGGCGCGCGGCTTCGGGCGGGTGGTCAACATCACCTCCGCCGCGGTCAAGGCGCCGATCCCGGTGCTCGGCCTGTCGAACGGCGCCCGCGCCGGCCTGACCGGTTTCACCGCCGGGCTCGCCCGCGAGATGGCGCCCAAGGGCGTGGTGATCAACAACCTCCTGCCCGGCACCTTCGCCACCGACCGAATCGAAGCGACCCTGAAGGCCGAGGCCGAGCGGACCGGGATCTCGCTCGAGGCGGCGCGCGCGGCGGCAGTTCGCCAGATCCCCGCCGGCCGGCTCGGCGATCCGCAGGAATTCGGCGAGATCTGCGCCTTCCTGTGCTCGGTCCAGGCGGCCTTTCTGATCGGCCAGAACATTCTGGTCGACGGGGGGAAGTATCCGGGCACGATGTGACGATTGCGGTCGATCAAGGCACCTCGCGCGCGGATCGGCGACAGTCTCGACCACGTCCTCCCGACGCGCGGGACCATCCCGACGCGCGGGGCAGGACCACCTCTGGAGGAGGGCCCGCCATGGCGATCAAGGACATGTTGGTGCTGCTCGACAACGGCCACGCCACCGACGACGTGCGTCGTGGCAAGCCGAAGGCCGGCGCCGAAGCGACGGTGCCGGGAATCGGGCCGGGTCCGTCGCTGGCCCTCGACCTCGCCGCCCGCCTCGGGGCCCACGCCACCGGCGTCGCCCTGGCGGTCGATCCGATCGTGCCGGGCTTCGTGGTCGCGCCCTTGCCGGTCGAGGTGATCGAACGCGCCCGCACCCAGGCGGTCGAGGCGGCGCAGTCGGCGGTGACCCGCTTCGCCGAGGCGGCCCGCCAGAGCGGCGTGTCGGCGGAGACCCGCACCGCCGAGATCCTGATGGGCGGCGCCCCGGAGGGCTTCGTCGCGGCCTGCCGCACCACCGATCTGGTGGTGATCGGTCAGGACGACCCCGACCGCTCCGAGCCGATGCGCGACATGATGATCGAGGCGGCGCTGTTCGAAGGCACCGCGCCGCTGTTGCTGGTGCCCTACATCAACCGCGGCGGCGGCGGTTTCCGCCGGGTGATGATCGCCTGGGACGGCGGGCGCGCCGCGTCGCGGGCGGTCCATGCGGCGCTGCCGCTGCTCGTCGGCGCCGAGAAGATCGCGATCGTCCTGGTCGGCCGTGCCGGTTCCGCCTCCGGTCAGCCGGGCGCCGAACTCGCGACCTGGCTCGCCCGCCACGACCTCGACGTCGAGGTGACGCCGATCGAGGCGCCGGACATCCCGGTCGCCGACGCCCTGCTCGACCACGCCGCCGATCGCTCCTTCGATCTTCTGGTGATGGGCGGCTACGGTCATTCGCGGGTCCGGGAATTCCTGCTCGGCGGCGCCACCCGCGGCATTCTCGCCTCCATGACCTTGCCGGTCCTGATGGCGCACTGATCCGATTCCGGCGGCGGGCGCGCGCCCGCACCGGCCAGACGACGTCCGACGGCGTCCCCTCGGTCCCGATGATCGATGGGGCGGCGTCGTTCGTGTGTCCGCGACGGCGGGCGCGAGGAGGGAGCGGCGGGACCGGCGGGAGGCCGGGTCGCGCGGCTTTCGGGGGGGGAACGACCGAGCCGGCCGCGAGGCCGGGATCGGGGTCGGCCGGCGACCCGCCACAGGGCGCGTCGCGCCGACGGGAGGAAGTGGAGCGCTCATGTCGACTCGCAATCTCGACGGCCTGTTTCAACCGCGCTCGATCGTCGTGGTCGGACCCGATACCCTGGGGGAGGCGGCGCGCAGCGCCTTCTTCGCCAATTTCGCCCGCTCCGACTTCAAGGGACGGGTGACGCTGGCCGGCATCACGCCGCCCGAGGGCTGGACCCAGGGGGTGGTCGCCTCGCTCGACGCCTTCGAGGGCGCCGCCGACCTCGCGGTGGTGATGTCGGGCGGACGCACCGCCGTCGACGTGGTCGAGACGCTGGGCAAGCGCGGCACCAAGGCGGTGCTGTTCCTGTCGCGCGGCTATGACGAATGGCCTTTCGCCATCGCCCGCCGGGCGATGCAGATTGCCCGCCAATACGACCTGCGGATGGTCGGCCCGGGCAGCCTCGGGGTGATGGCGCCGCACGCCGGGCTCGACCTCAGCCTCGGCTATCGACCGGCCAAGAAGGGCGATCTGGTGCTCCTGTCGCGCTCGGCGGCGGTGATCAACTCGACGCTGGCCTGGGCGGAACGCCATGCCGTCGGCTTCTCGGCGGTGGTGTCGCTCGGCCAGAAGGTCGACGTCGACGTCGGCGACCTGCTCGACCATTTCACCGCGGATTATCGGACGCGGGCGATCCTGGTGCATCTCGAACAGATCTGGTCGCCGTCGAAGTTCCTGTCGGCGGCCCGCGCCGCGGCGCGGACCAAGCCGGTGATCGTGCTGCGCTCCGGCTTCTCCCGCGACAAGCAGATGATCGGCGCCACCCATTCGAGCCGGCTCGCGGCGTCCGACCGGGTCTATGACGCGGCCTTCCGGCGAGCCGGCCTGGTCCGCGTCGAGAGCATCGACGAACTCTTCGACGCCGCCGAGACCATCACCCGGGTCAAGCCGACGCCGTGCCGGCGGGTGGCGGTGGTGGCCAACGGCCGGAGTCTGGCGACCATCGCCGCCGACCACCTCCAGACCGCCGGCGGCATCCTGGTCGAGATCGCCGAGTCGACGGTCGCGGCGCTGTCGACGGTGGCCCGCAGCGGTCGCGAGGCGGCCAATCCGATGACCCTGCCCGACGACGCGCCGGCGGAAGCCTTCGAGACGGCGATCAAGGCGATGCTCGCCGATCCCGGCGTCGAGACGGTGATCGTCCTGCATTCGCCCTCGGCCTTCGCCGACACCGCGGCGATCGCCCGTTCGGTGGCGGCGATCGCCCAGGATCAGGCCAAGCGGCTCGGCCGCAAGAAGCCGATCCTGACCTCGTTTCTCGATCTCTCCGACGAGGTCGATCACATCCTCCACGTCGCCGGGGTGCCGTGCCATCCGACGCCCGAGGAAGCGGTGCGTTCCTTCGGCCATCTGGTGCGCTACGTCGCGGCCCAGGAACGGCTGATGACCATGCCGGAGCCCCTGCCGGCGGAATTCGTGCCCGACCCGGAAGCGGCGCGGGCGATCGTCCGCGCGGCGATCGCGGAAGGCCGCGAATGGCTCGGCCCGGTCGACGTGCGGGCGCTCTTGCAGAGCTACGACATCCCGGTGGTGCCGACCACCTTCGCGGCGACGCCCGAGGAGGCGGTGGCGGTGGCGCGGGTCCACTTCGCCGAAGGCCACCGCGTGGCGGTCAAGATCGCCTCGCGCGACATCGCCTTCAAGTCGGACGTCGACGGCGTGCGCCTGGGACTTGCCGACGAGGCGGCGGTGGCGGCGACCACCCGCGAGTTGATCGACCGGATCGGCGCCCGCTTCCCCGACAAGACTGTCGACGGGGTGATCGTCATGCCGATGATCGACCGCCGTTTCGGCATCGAACTGCTCGCCGGCATCGCCGACGACTTCGTGTTCGGGCCGACCGTGGTGTTCGGGCGCGGCGGCACCGCGGTCGAGGTGATCGCCGACCGGGCGCTCGATCTGGTGCCGCTCGACATGAACCTCGCCCATGCCATGATCGCCCAGACCCGCGTCGCCAAGCTCTTGGCCGGCTATCGCAATCGGCCGCCGGCCGACGAATATGCGATCGCCCTGACCCTGTGCAAGCTCAGCCAGCTCGCCGCCGACATCCCCGAGATCCGCGAGCTCGACCTCAACCCGATCGTCGCCGACCATCAGGGGGTGATCACCCTCGACGCCCGCGTCCGGCTGGCGCCGGTGACCGGCCGGATCGGCAAGATCGGTCACCCGCGTCTGGCCATCCGCCCCTATCCCAAGGAGTGGGAACGCGAGACCCGCCTCAAGGACGGGCGCGAGGTGTTGATGCGGCCGATCCGCCCGGAGGACGAGGCGCTCTACGCCGACTTCTTCACCGAGGTCACGCCGGAGGATCTGCGCCTGCGGTTCTTCGCGCCGATCAAGGACTTCAACCACGCCTTCCTGGCCAAGCTGACCCAGCTCGACTACGAGCGGGCGATCGCCTTCGCGGCGATCGAGAAGGAGAGTGGCAAGTTGCTCGGCGCGGTGCGGCTGCACGCCGATCCCGATCACGTCACCGGCGAATACGCCATCCTGCTGCGCTCCAACCTCAAGGGCCAGGGGCTCGGCTGGAAGCTGATGCGCCTGATGATCGAATGGGCCAAGGCCGACGGCATCACCGCGGTCAAAGGCGAGATCCTGCGCGAGAACCGGGTGATGATCCAGATGTGCGAGGCGCTGGGCTTCAAGGTCAAGTCGTCGCCGGACGACGAATCGATCGCCGTGGTGACCTTGATGATCGCCGATCTCGATCCGGCGATGGGGGTCTGAGGCGAGGCCCGCGGCGTCGGTCGCGGGACGACGGCGAGGTCAGGGCCGGGGCGGCGCGGAGTCGCTGCGCGACGGCACCACCGCGGCGAGGCGTCGGCGGGCCGCCGCGACCAGTGCCGTGGCGTCGCCGTTGGCATCGAGGCGCTGCCAGTCGAGCCGGCCGGGATCGACCGCGGCCTGCCAGGCGACCACCGCCGGCGAGGCGTCGGAGGCGTCGCCGCTGCGCAGCCCGACCCGGTCGGCGGCGATCGGCGGATCGACGTCGAGCCACAGGCCGAGGAACGGCACCTCGGCACCGCGGGCCAGCACCGCGAGATGGTCGCGTTCACGCGGGCGCAGGTGCACCGCGTCGACGATCACCGAGCGCCCGGCGGCGAGCGCCCGGCCGGCGGCGGCGGTCAGCACGTCGTAGACCCGGTCGGAGGCGGTGGCGGTATAGCCGGCCGGATCGAGGGCGGTGCGATCCTCGACCCCGGCGAGGAGCTTGCGGATCTCGTCGGAGCGCAGCACCACCGCGCCCGGCGCCGGCCCGAGATCGTCGGCGAGCGCCCGGGCGAGGGTCGACTTGCCGGAGCCCGACAGGCCGCCGATCGCCACCAACATCGACGGGCACGGGTCGAGATGGCTCTCGGCCGCCGCGAACAGGCGACGGGCCGCGGCCTCGCCGGCGGCGCGGGCCTCGCCGACCAGCGACGCGGCGGTGGCGACGGCGATCTTGGCGCGCAGCGCCGCGCGGATCGACAGGAAGGTCGGCAGAGCGGCGAGCCCGTCCATCTCGGCGAGCAGGGCGGCGGCGACCGGCCGGCCGCGCGGCGGCCGCGCCTCGCGCCGCGCCGTCTCGATCAGCAGGCGATCGAGGAAGCGCCGGGCGGCGGCGCGATCGCCGCGGCGGATCAGATCCATCACCAGGAAGCCGGCGTCGTAGAGCACGTCGCCGGTGGCGATGCGGTCGTCGAATTCGATGGCGTCGAACAGCAGCGGCCGCTCGTCGACGATCGCCACGTTGGCGGCGTGGAGGTCGCCGTGGCCGAGGCGGACGAAGCCGAGCCGGCCGCGTTCGTCGAGCAGTTCGGCGAGGTCGTCGAGGCGGGCGAGGGTCGCCCGCGTCAGCGTGGCGACGGCGTCGGGGGCGAACAGGTCGGGCCGGGCGGCGAAGGCGTCGGCGTTCTGCCCGACCCATACCGCCAGATCGGCGCGCCAGCGGCGCCAGTCGCCGACCGGTGCGCGCGCCTCGGCGTCGGCGACCACGACCGCCAGCTGGTCGACCAGCGCGGTGTCGAGCGGACCGGCGGCGAGGCGCCGGTCGAGGGTCGCGGCCTCGTCGAAGCGGTTCATCTCGACCGCCCATTCGACCGCTTCGCCGGCCCCGCCGATCGCCAGACCACCGTCGGCGGCGCGGGTGATCGCCACCACCCGGCGATAGATCTCCGGGGCGATCGGCCGATCGACGGCGATCTCGCGGCGGCAGGCGGCGGCGCGGCGGGCCGGGGTCGAGAAGTCGAGATAGGGGAAGCGCACCGGCCGCTTGATCTTGTAGGCGAGCGGCCCGGCGAGAAACACCGCCGCGGCATGGGTGTCGATGCGGGTCGGCGGCGCGGCGAGCCCATGGGTCTCGGCGCGTCCGAGGAAGGCGGCGACTTCGGCCCAGAGGGGATCGGCGGCGGCATCGGCGGGCGAGCCGATCGCGGGAACCTGCCGGGTGGCGGGGCGGTCTGGTTCGGACATGCCGTCGCATCCTCGATCCGTCGGCGGAATCCCCCACGTGAATCATCCTCGCATGGTTCGCGCAGGATCGCGTTGACGGAGGTCAATGTCGTTCACGCGCCGCCGGTCGATAGATGAGCGACGTCGCGCGAGGGAGGCTCCGTCGATGCCCAATTCGGGATTGAAGAAGATCAGACTCAATCTGGCCAGAACCAAGGAATTCCCGATGGGCTCGGCCCGCCACGGCTACGAATTCCTGGCGCCGCTCGCCGAGGACGGGCGCATCGACGCCGAGGCCTGGCGGCGCCTGCGCGACAAGTGTCGGGTGCGGCGGTTCTGGGGAGCGGAGGTCCAGGACATCGGCCATCTGGTGCATCGCCCCGGCGGGTCCTGGGCGTTCCGCTACGACATCAGCGGCAACGACGATGCCGAGGCCGGCTACCGCTTCGGCGCCCATCCCTTCGTGGTCGGCGAATACGTGTCGATCAAGGACGAGGACGGCGATCTGTTCACCTTCCAGGTGGTCACCGTCCTGCCGCCGTGAGATCGACCGGGCGGACGCGAACATCCCTGTGATCTTCGACGAGGGACTCTCTTTCCGCGCGGGCCGGCGCGTGAGAAGACGACGGGGCACCGACTCAGGGAGATCCCGTATGTCCACCCCGACCCACCCCACCACCGTGGCCCGCCTGCTCGTCGAGACGCTGGAGGTGAACGGCGTCGAACGGGTGTTCCTGGTGCCCGGCGAGAGCTATCTCGCGGTGATCGACGCCCTCGCCGACAGCCCCATCGCCACCGTGGTGGCCCGCCACGAATCCGGCGCGGCGATCATGGCCGAGGCCACCGCCAAGCTCACCGGCCGGCCGGGCATCGCCATGGTGACCCGCGCGCCGGGTGCCACCAATGCCTTCGCCGGCCTGCACGTCGCCGAGCACGACGGCACCCCGATGATCCTGTTCGTCGGCCAGATCGATCGTGGCTTTCGCGAACGCGGCGCCTTCCAGGAGATGGACTACGGCCGGGTGTTCGGCTCGGTCGCCAAGTGGGTGGCGGTGATCGACGATCCCGAGCGGATGGTCGAGATGGTCGGCCGCGCCTTCTCGGTGGCGACCGCCGGCCGACCGGGGCCGGTGGTCGTGGTGCTGCCGGAAGACGTGCTCGGCGAGGCGGCGACGGCGCGCGACGTGCGGCCGGCGGTCGCCACCGAGACCCATCCGGGCCTGCATCAGATGTGGGATCTGCAGAAGCGCCTGTGGGCGGCCGAGCGGCCGCTGGTGATCCTCGGCGGCAGCCGCTGGAGCGAGACGGCGGTGCGCCGCTTCGCGCGCTTCGCCGAAGCCTTCGACCTGCCGGTCGCCTGTTCCTTCCGCCGCCAGATGCTGTTCGATCACCTCGATCCGCACTATGCCGGCGACGTCGGCATCGGGCTCAATCCGGCGCTGAGGGCGCGCATCGACCGGGCCGACCTGATCCTGCTGATCGGCGGCCGGCTCGCCGAGGTGCCGAGCCAGGGCTATACGCTCCTCGACATTCCGGTGCCGAAGCAGAGCCTGGTGCACGTCCACCCGAGCGCCGAGGAACTCGGCCGGGTCTATCGCCCGGACCTGGCGATCCACGCCACGCCCGCGGCCTTCGCGGCGGCGGCGGAAGCGCTGCAGCCGCCGCCGGCCGGGATTCGTTGGGCCGACTGGACGGCGGCGGCGCATGCCGACTATCTCGCCTGGAGCGAGGACCTGCCGGCGACTCCGGGGGCGGTGCAGATGGGCGCGGTGATCGCTGCGCTACGGGCCTGCCTGCCCGAGGACGCGATCCTGACCAACGGCGCCGGCAACTATGCCACCTGGATCCACCGCTTCTGGCGGTTCCGCCGCTTCGCCACGCAGGTGGCGCCGACCTCCGGCTCGATGGGCTACGGCCTGCCGGCGGCGATCGCCGCCAAGCTCGCCCACCCCGACCGGCCGGTGATCTGTTTCGCCGGCGACGGCTGTTTCCAGATGACCTCCCAGGAGCTGGCTACGGCGGTCCAGGCCGACGCCCGGATCGTGGTGCTGGTCGTCGACAACGGCATCTACGGCACCATCCGGATGCACCAGGAGCGGGAGTTCCCGGCTCGGGTCCACGCCACGACGCTCGCCAACCCGGACTTCGCCGCACTCGCCCGCGCCCATGGCGCCCTCGGCCTGACGGTGTCGACCGCCGACGAGATCGTCCCGGCGCTGACCGCGGCGCTCGCCGCCGACCGGCCGGCGCTGGTCCATCTGAAGGTGTCGCCGGAAGCGATCACCCCGACCACGACGCTCACCGCCCTGCGTGCCGCAGCATTGGCCAAGCCGCGCTGAGGCACGCGGGCGTCCGCGGCCCGAAATTCGGCAGCGCCGGACGCCCGCGCGGCGGGTATAAGGCTCGGATCGCCCTCGAACCGTGACGCCGCCCATGCCCCCCCGTTCCGATCACCGCCTCCAGCGTCTGTTCCTCGCCGCCGAGCTCACGACGGGCGCCGAGCCGGCGCTCGAGCGCGAACAGGCCGCCTATCTCCTGACCGTGCTGCGCCTCGGCGAAGGCGACCGCGTCCTGGTGTTCGACGGCCGCAATGGCGAGTGGCTGGCCGAGATCCATCCGATCGGCCGCCGCGACTGCCGCCTGACGCTCCTCGAACAGACCCGCCCGCAGGCCCCCCTCGGCGATCTCGACTGGCTGTTCGCGCCGCTGAAACACGCCCGCCTCGACTACATGGTGCAGAAGGCGGTGGAGATGGGCGCGGCGCGCCTGCGCCCGGTGCTGACCCGCCACACCCAGGTCACCCGGCTCAATCTCGAGCGCATGCGCGCCAACGTCGTCGAAGCCGCCGAACAATGCGGTCTGGTGGCACTGCCCGAGGTCGCCGAACCGGTCGACCTCGCGACCCTGCTCGACGCCTGGCCGACCCGCGAGCCCGACCGGCGCCTGCTGTTCTGCGACGAACACGCCGACACCACCAATCCGCTCGGCCTTCTCGCCGGCCTGCCGCGCGGGCCGCTCGCCGTGCTGATCGGCCCGGAGGGCGGATTCGCGGCCGAGGAACGGGCGCGCCTGCACGCCGCGCCCTTCGTCACCGCGATCCCCCTCGGCCCCCGCATCCTGCGCGCCGACACCGCCGCCGTCGCCGCCCTGGCGGTGGTCCAGGCGGTGCTCGGCGACTGGTGAGGGAGTCAGTACCGCGTCGCGTCGAGTACGCGGTCGATGGCGCCGGCCCAGGGACCGTGGAAATCGGCGAGCAGCCGGTCGGCCAGCGTCTGGCCCGAGGCGACGATCTCGTCGAGCACGTCGAGATGCACCGTCTCGTCGCGGCCGCTCGTGGAATCGACGATCGCCCGCGCCGCGAGCCCGCTCCGGGCGATCGCCAGCAGCTCGCGGGCGACGTCGCGTACCGTGCCGGACCGGAACGGCGTCGCCAGTGCCGAACGCGGCACCGCGTCGCGCAAGGCCTGCTGCTCCGCCGTCGTCCAGTCGGCGATCAACCGGCCGGCCGCCTCGAGGGCGCCGGGGTCGTAGAGCAGCCCGACCCACAGCGCCGGCAGCGCCACCACGTGGCTCGCCGGGCCGCAGTCGGCGCCGCGCATCTCGAGGTAGCGCTTCAGCCGCACTTCCGGGAACAGCGTGCCGACGTGGTTGGTCCAATCGCCGATCTCCGGCACCACGCCGGGCAGGCGCTCGGCCAGCGCGCCGTCCAGGAAGGCCCGGAAGGTCGTGCCGGTGACGTCGTGATAGGTGTCGCCGCGCTTGACGAAATACATCGGCACGTCGAGCGCCCAGTCGACATAGCCGCCGAAGCCGAAACCGGCATCGAAGGCCTGCGGCAGCATGCCGGTGCGGTGGCGGTCGGTGTCGAGCCAGATCGCCGAGCGCGTCGACAGATAGCCGCTCGGCCGCCCGTCGAGGAACGGCGAGGCGGCGAACAGCGCCGTGGCGATCGGCTGCAGCGCCAGCCCGACCCTGAGCTTGGCCACCATGTCGGCTTCCGAGGCGAAGTCGAGGTTGACCTGGACGGTCGAGGTGCGGAACATCATGTCGCGGCCGCGCGTGCCGACCTTCGGCATGTAGCCGGCCATGATCCGATAGCGCGACTTGGGCATCGCCGGCGTCTCGGCCAGCGTCCACTTCGGCGAGGTGCCGAGCCCGGCGAAGGCGATGCCGAGCGGATCGGCGACGGCTGCCACGTCGGCGAGATGGGCGGCGAGCTCCGCCGCGGTGGCGTGCAGGTCGACGAGCGGGGCCCCCGACAGTTCGAATTGGCCGCCGGGCTCCAGGCTGATGGCGCCGCCGCCGCCGTGCGGATCGGCGAGACCGATCACCGCCTCGCCGTCGCGAATCGCCTCCCAGCCGAGCCGCTCGCCGAGCCGCTCGATCAGCACGCCGATGCCGGCCGGCCCCTCGTAGGGAACCGCGCCGTGGTCGGCGGTGAAATAGGGGAACTTCTCGTGTTCGGTGCCGATCCGGCCCGCCGCCGCCGGCTTCGAGCCCGCGGCGATCCACGCGATCAGGTCATCGCGGCCCTCGATCGGTCGCTCGTCGGTCGTATCGCGCGCCATCTCGCCGCCCTTCCTGTTTCGGGCCGGAACCATAGCGGGGCGGTGGAGCAGCGACAAATGCGAAATCGTCGTGGGATCGTTCAGCCGAATGCGACGATCGACGCGATTTCCGAGTTCGTTTGACGTCGTACCCGCGACGGCGGATGATCTTTTCGCGAATTTCTCGAGGAGGAGAACGTCATGCTCGAACCCGCCGAGACGATGCGTCGATTCGTCGATCTCGCCAAGGTCGGCGAGGCCGCCGCGCGCTTCGGTCTGACCCCGGATCAGGCGACCTCGGCGGTCGATGCGCTGCGCCCGGCGCTGGCCGCGGCATTGCGCCGCCGCGCCGCCGATCCGCGCGGGCTGGCCGAGATGATGGGTTTCGTGAAGCCCAAGCCGGACTTCGCCGCGGCGATGCCGGGCGGCGAGGCGCTCGGTCGCCTGTTCGGCTCGCGCGAGCTGACCGGCCTGGTGATCGATCAGGTCGCCGGCTTCTCGGGCGTCGACAAACGCACCCTGGAGATCGTCCTGCCGATCGCCGGCGAGACGCTGATGGCCAATTTCGCCGCCGGCCTGCGCAGCCATCCGCTGACCGAAGCGCTCGGCGCGGCCTTCGAGCCCAAGCCGCGGGCGGCCCCGACCCTCGACGAGATCCTGACCGACACGATCGGCCCGAACACCGCGCGGCTCGTCGGCAAGACCCTGAAGGAGACGCCCAATCCGCTCGGCCCGAGCAATCCCTTCGGCGAGATCCTCGGCGAGTTCATGCGCGGCTTCAACAACGGCGGCCCGCCGATCGACGAACCGCTGCGCCCCGAGGACGTGGTGCCGCCGCCCGGCGACACCGTCGGCCGCCTGTTCGAGGCGGGGCGCGAGGCCCAGGTCGAACAGGCCCGGGCCTTCGAGGTGATGTTCGACCGCTTCTGGGCGGAGGCCGCCGCGGCCGAGGCCCGTCGGGCGAGCGCCGACGGCACCGGACCGTCCGGCGCCCTCTGAGCGCGCGCCGCGGCGGTCGCTCAGCCGCCCGCCGTCGAGCGGCAGACCGCGTCGAGACGCCCGGGGAGCGGCGAGGCCGGGGCCGGCCCGGCGATCCGCGCGGCGAGCTGCTCGCGGATCTGCGCCCGCCGTCCGGCGCGCCGTTCGACCGCCAGCACCACCAGCCGGCGCGACGGATCGCTGAGCGCCGGCAACGACAGTGCCGCCATCAGATCGCCCTGGGTCAGGCCGATGTCGGCCAGCGCCCGGGCGTCGTAATTCAGCAGTTCATGGACCTCGCGGCGGTGGCGACGGATCCGCCACATCGCCTGACCGGCGGCGATCACGCGCTTCGTCGTGGCGGCGACGGCCGGAACGAGGGCGGTGAGGGCGAGGCGCGGCGAGAACGACATGGGACTCTCCTTTGGCGAGGGCCGGAGGCGGTCGGAATTCGGACAAGGCGGGTCCGGCGCCGGAATCCCGAGGATTCCCGCGGCGGATCGACGTGCCGATGTGGACATCGCGACCATGCCGGAGGACGATTGATCGATCCAGCGAATGTTTTTAATGTCGGGCTTCAAGAATTTTGATGAGGCTCCCCATGCCGGCCACCCTCGACCTCGACCAGTTGCGTACCTTCGTGGCGATCGCCGAGAGCGGCAGCTTCACCCGCGCCGCCGACACCGTGCACAAGACCCAGTCGGCGGTGTCGATGCAGATGCGTCGGCTGGAGGAGCGGATCGGCAAACCGATCTTCACCCGCGACGGCCGCCAGTCGCGTCTCAGCGAGGACGGCGAACGGCTGCTCGCCCATGCCCGTCGGCTGCTGCGGCTCAACGACGAGACCCTGGCGTTGTTCGGCGAGGCCGAGCTCACCGGTCGCGTCCGCCTCGGCACCGCCGACGACTATGCCGATCGCTTCCTGCCGGAGATTCTGGCGCGCTTCGCCGCCTCCAACCCGCGTGCCGAGGTGACCGTGGTCTGCGCCCCGACGCCGATGTTGGCCGAGGCGATCGTCGCCGGCGAGCTCGACGTGGCGATCATCACCCATGTCCGCGACAGGGGCACCGCCGAGGTGATCCGCCGCGAGCCGTTGCTGTGGGTGGCGTCGCAACGCCATTGTGCCGCCGATCTCGATCCGCTGCCGGTGGCCCTCGGGCGGCCGACCTGCGACTGGCGTCGCGCCGCCCTCGAGGCCCTCGAGGCAGTCGGCCGGCGCCATCGCCTGCTCTACGTCAGTTGGAACTCCAGCGCCGTCGGCGCCGCGGTGCTGGCCGGGCTGGCGGTGTCGGTGCTGCCGGAATCGGCGCTGCGCCCGGGGATGCGGGTGCTCGGCGAGGCCGAGGGTCTGCCGCGCCTGCCGCCGGTCGAGATCGGCCTGCTGCGCAGCCGCGGGCGGCCGACCGAGGTGGTCGCGGCGCTCGCCGGCCACATCGTGTCGTCGCTCGACAACCTGTCGAACGGGCGTCCGGTCGGCGCGTGACCGCGGCGGTTATTTGAAGGTCTGGCTGAAGGCGTTGAGCCGGTCGTTGGCGTCGGACGACGGGTCGATGCCCATGCGCCGCGGCTCGCGGTACATGTTGCCGGCGATCGGCAGGTCTTCCTTGGCCATGGTTCCCTTGACGCGCATCGTGTTGCCGTCGATCTCGGTGACCATGACCTGACCGTTGTGCAGATCGCGGTAGATCGTCGTGGTGCGGGTCGGGACCGGCGGCGGTGCCGAGGCTTCGCCGAAGCGGGCGTTGGGATCGAACTTCAGGCCGGTATTGCCGACGAACCAGACCAGCGCGACCAGCGCCAGGACCGCCGCGCCCATGCCCACCCCTTCGGCCACCAGCGTGGTCGTCTCGCGCAGGCTCATCCCATGGGGGGCCGAGTGCGCCGCCGCGTGTGCCGCCGCGTGGGGCGGGCCTCCGCGCCGGGGCGGAGCCCGATTGAGGGGCCGAGCCGGCGTCCGCGCCGGCGCAGAGACGGGCATCGAAATTACTCCAAAACGTTCCCGGATTCCGTTCTACGCCGAGGACGTTCACACTCCGTGAAGGCTTTGCCGACCATTCGCCTCGAAATGTCAGCGCCGGAGCACGAACAGGTTGCCGGCCAGCACCAGGGCGAGACCGATCGCCGCCGAGACCGTCCAGACGTAGCCCTCGACCGCCGTCGAGATCGCCAGCGCGAACACCGGGAACATCACCGTGGCATAGCCGGCCCGCCCCGCGCCGATCCGCCCCAGCAGGGTCAGATAGGCCCAGAAGGCCGCCACCGACGACACCAGCGACAGCCACAGCAGCGAGATCACGTAGGGCGCGCCGGTGTCGAAGGCCACCGGCAGGCCGCCGACCGCCGTCGCGATCGCCAGGAACACGCAGCCCCAGCTCATGCCCCAGGCGCTCGCCGACACCACCGACACGCCGCGCAACTGGATGCGGCTCGACACCATGTTGCCGGAGCAGAAGCAGATCGTGCCGAGCACGCACAGGCCGAGGCCGAGCGCCCCGTCGGCGGCGAAGTCGGCCTGCATCAGCTGCGGCCGGAACATCGCCGCCACGCCGAGAAAGCCGATCAGCGCTCCGAGCGCCACCTTCCCCGAGATCGCATGGCCGAACAGCACCCGCCCCATCAGCAGGTTGACCACCGAGGCGAGCGAGAACACCACCGACAGCAGGCCGGACGGCAGGTGACTCGCGCCATGGTAGAACAGATCGAAGTTGGTCGAGAACAGCAGCGCCCCGAGGGCGGCGAAGCGCAGATGATCGCCGAGCCCGAAGCGCAGCCGGCTGCCCTTGATCCCCGCCCAGATCCACATTGCCCCGGCGGCGATCAGGAAGCGCCACAGCAGCGACACCTCCGGCTGGACCACGCCGATCTGCGCCTTCATGGCGATCCAACTGGTCGACCAGGCGAACACGGTGATCGCGTAGAGCCCCACCTCGAACGGGCCGAAGCGGCCCTCGCCACGGCGCGGCGCGGCCGGAGCCGGCGCCGGGGCGGCGTCGATCGGGCGATCGGCGGGCGGCACGGAAGTGGACATCGGTTGGCCTCGCGATCGAGGGATGGGAGCCGCGACGCGCGGCCGACCCCGCGACCATGGCGCCGAAGCGCGTCGCGAGATCCAGCGAATCTTGCTGATCCGATCGATCAACGCCCTTGATGGGCGCTCACGAGTCCGTCGGCTCGAGATCGTCGACGACGATCAGATGCAGCGACCGCGGCCCGTGGGCGCCGAGCAGAATGGTCTGCTCGATGTCGCCCGATCGCGACGGGCCGGTGATCAGATTGACGTTGCGCGGCATCTGGCCTTCGCCCCACGTTCCGCGCACCTGCGTCCACACCGTCTCGTAGTCGGCGACCACCTCCGAGGCCCGCACCACCACCAGATGGTGCTCGGGCAGGAAGTTCAGCGTGGTCGGATTGTCGGCGCCCGAGGTCAGCACCACCGTGCCGGATTCGGCGACGCCGGCGAGCGCATGGCTGAGTCCCACCGGGTCACCGCCGCGCGAGGCGCCGACTTCGACGGTCAGCTGTGGCTGGTCCGCGAAGGGCAGGGCGGCGAGGCGCGGATCGGCGCCGCGGCGGATCGCCTGCGGCAGATTGTGGGACCGCAGATAATCGGCGATCGCCGCCGGAACCGCGTCGGCCGAAGCCACCCGGGTCACCGTCGAGGACACCGCTTCGGCCATGGTCACGAACAGATCGACGCGGGCCCGGGCGGGGAGGTGCCCGCGCGCCGGCACGAGGCCGGGGGCGTGCACCCGCAGCCGCTCGGCGACCGCGGCGCGGCGATCGCCGTCGTCGGCGCCGCCGACCTTCAGCGAGCGGCGGATCTTGGCGAGAATGGCGTCGCGGGCGGTCATCGGCGGGTCTCGCTGTCGGTGGCGGCGGCGGCGCGGCGGCGCGCCTTCCATTGATCCTGGAACGTCCCGCCCTGCGGCGCCGGCATGTCGCGAACGCTGGTCCAGCCGCCGGCCAGCGGCAGTCTGGCGATGCGGCCGCGTTTGCCCGCGAACCGGGTCAGCACCGTCGCGGCGATCCGATTGACCCAGCGATAGAGCCGCGGCCGTTTGGCGAAGAACGCCCAGACCGCGAGTCCCGCGCGTTGGGTCGCCGGATTGAGGGCGCGATCGAACTCGCGGGTCCGCCACGCCCGCATCATCCGCGGCAGCGGGATACGCATCGGGCAGATCGCCTCGCAACGGCCGCAGAAGGTCGAGGCATTGGGCAGATGGCCGGCCTTGTCGACGCCGACCAGGGTCGGGGTCAGCACCGAGCCCATCGGCCCGGGATAGACCCAGCCGTAGGCGTGGCCGCCGATCGCATGATAGACCGGGC
Organism: Siculibacillus lacustris; assembly: GCF_004328075.1. Taxonomy (GTDB): domain Bacteria; phylum Pseudomonadota; class Alphaproteobacteria; order Rhizobiales; family Ancalomicrobiaceae; genus Siculibacillus; species Siculibacillus lacustris. The sequence continues at coordinate 89,443 of NZ_SJFN01000016.1, forward strand.
AATGGTTGATGCAGGCGCCGCAGCGGATGCAGCGCAGCATCTCCTCGAACTCGGTGCCGAGCATCGCCGAGCGGCCGTTGTCGAGCAGGACGACGTGGAACTCCTCCGGCCCGTCGGGATCTCCCGTGCGCCGCGGCCCGGTCGAGAAGGTGGTGTAGACCGACATCTCCTGACCGGTCGCCGAGCGGGCCAGCAGCCGCATCAGCGTGTCGACGTCCTCGAGGGTCGGCACCACCTTTTCCGGCGTCGCCAGCACGATGTGGGCGCGCGGCAGGGTCTGGGTCAGGTCGCCGTTGCCTTCGTTGGTGACGATCACCGTCGATCCGGTCTCGGCCACCAGGAAGTTGGCGCCGGTGATGCCGACGTCGGCGACCAGGAACTGCTCGCGCAGCACGGTGCGCGCCTCGCCGAGCATGGTCACCGCCTCGCCGAGATCGCGGGCCGGGTCGAGATGGGTGTGGACCCGGCGGAAGTCGGCCGCCACCTGTTCCTTGGTCAGATGCACCGCCGGGGCGATGATGTGGCTCGGATGTTCGCCGCGCAGCTGGATGATGTATTCGCCGAGATCGGTCTCGACCGGCCGCATGCCGATCGCTTCCAGATGCTCGTTGAGCTCGATCTCCTCGGAGATCATGCTCTTGCCCTTGGTCACCGTCTTGGCGCCGAGCCGCCGGCAGATGTCGGCGATGATCGCCCGCGCGTCGGCCGGGGTCTCGGCCCAATGGACCTGACCGCCGGAGGCCACCACCTTGCGCTCGAAGGCCTCGAGGTAGAGGTCGAGATGGGCGAGCACGTGGTTCTTGAGGTCGCGCCCCTCGTCGCGCAGCGCCTCGAACTCCGGCAGCGCCGCCGCCGCCTTCAGGCGCTTGCCGATGAAGCCCTTCTCGACGTTGAGCAGGGCCTTCTGCAGGTTGGCGTCGCCGAGCGCCGCGTGGGCGTTGTCCGAAAAGGACGGGGACGTGATCTTCATCGCGCGTCCTCCGTCGGCTCGCCGGCGCCGCGGCCGATCGCCGGCCCGTCGGCCATCTCGGCCAGCACCTCGGCGACGTGGCGCACCGCGACCTTCGAGCCGCGCCGGGTCAGCCGGCCGGCCATGTTGAGCAGGCAGCCGAGGTCGCCGGCGAGCAGGGTCGTCGCCCCGCTGGCCTCGACCGCCACCGCCTTCTTGTCGACGATCGTCCCCGAGATCTCGGGATATTTGACCGAGAAGGTGCCGCCGAAACCGCAGCACACGTCGGGGTCCTTCATCTCGATCAGCTCGACCCCGTCCATCGCCGCCAGCAGGCGCCGCGGCTGATCGTGGATGCCGAGCTCGCGCAGCCCCGAGCAGCTGTCGTGATAGGTCACCGTGCCGTGGTGGGCGGCGCCGGTCGCGGTCACGCCGCGCTGGTCGGTGAGGAACGACACCAGCTCGTGGGTCTTGGCGGCGAGCGCCTCGGCGCGGGCCCGCCACGGGTCGTCGCGCTCGAAGAGATCCGGATAGTGGTGGCGGATCATGCCGGCGCAGGAGCCCGACGGCGCCACCAGGTGGTCGTAGCCCTCGAAGGTGGCGATCACCTGCTTGGCGAGGTCGCGGGCGTCGGCGCGATCACCGTTGTTGTAGGCCGGCTGGCCGCAGCAGGTCTGCGCCTCCGGCACCTCGACGTCGCAGCCGGCGTCCTCGAGCAGCTTCACCGCGGCGAAGCCGACGGTCGGTCGGAACAGGTCGACGAGACAGGTGACGAACAGCGCCACCTTCGGGCGCGTGGCGGGCGTGGTCATGGCGGTCCCCGGTCCTCGTTCCCAGGCGATCGAGCCGTGATCGGCTCGGGGATCGCCGCGTCCGGCTCTGCGACCGGTTCTGCTCCGCCCCGATCGTCTCGGGCGAAGGGGGCGACCATAGACGACGCCTCGCGACCCCGTCAAATCGACGAATGCCCCCTTCGCGGGGCGGCGAAGGCGGATGACTCCGGCCGATTCGCCGCGCTAGGATCGGCCACGCGACGGCCCTGCCGGTCGCCGCCGACCCGGCCGTCGTCCCCCGACGGTCTCCGTGCCTTCCGCGCCCGCCGCGGCCGGCCGCCGACCCGAGAGTGCCCCGATGACGAGCCTCGTCCCGCCCCCCGTCGAGCCGCCGGCCGCCACCGAGGCACCCCACGGGTTCCAGCCCCATCCCCGCCGCGCCGAAATCCTCGGCGAGGTCCATGCCCGGCCGTTCCGCCCGACCCGGGCGCCGCGGGTGTTCCTCCACCACGCCTTCGCCGTCGACCGCGAGCGGCTCGAGGACGATCGCCTGTTCCTCGAGCGCTTCTGCCGGGCGCGCGGCGCCCCCGGACCGGGGCCGGACAGCCGCCACCATGTCGTCGCCTTCGGCGGCGGCTCGTTGAAGTGGGAACGCCACGCCGAATTCGTCACCTACACCTGGGACGGCGCCGCGGTGGACCCCGTCCGGCTGTTTCCCGAACTGCCGTCGAGCCATCCCTTCGGCAGCGACTTCGTCGCCCCCGGCCCGATGCTGGTGGCGGTGCGCCTCGACTTCCTGTCGGACCGCGGCGACATCGCCGGCGCCGCCGCGCCCTTCGATCCGGCCGCACTGTGCGTCTCGGAAGCCTATGGCGGCAGCGGCGTGGCGCTCACCGACTTCCGCCAGGACGGCGACGGCCGCACCCGCATCCTGTGCCTCGATCGCGGGCTCAACGACCAGCAGGCCGGCGCCCTGGTGCAGCGCCTGCTGGAGATCGAGACCTATCGCACCCTCGCCATGCTCGGCCTGCCGACCGCCCAGGAACGCGCGCCGGAAGTGCGCCGCGTCGAGCGCGAACTCGCCGGCCTCACCGCCGAGATCCGCTCGACCGAAGGTCTCGCCGCCAATCGCAGCCTGCTCGAACGCCTGTCGGGCCTGACCGCCGACCTCGAGGCCCATGCCGCCGAGGCCTCCTATCGCTTCGGCGCGACCCGCGCCTACGACCAGATCGTCAAGGATCGCCTCGCCACCCTGCACGAGCACCACGTGCCCGGTTACGGCACCTGGTCGAACTTCCTGGCGCGCCGCTCCGAGCCGGCGATGCGCACGGTGACCGGTCTGCAGGAGCGCATGGACACCCTGTCGCGCAAACTGTCGCGCACGGCGCAACTGCTCCGCACCCGGGTCGACGTCGACCTCGAGCAGCAGAACCGCGATCTCCTGGAATCGATGAATCGCCGCTCGCGCCAGCAGCTCCTGCTGCAGCAGACCGTCGAGGGTCTGTCGGTGGCGGCGGTCAGCTATTACGTGGTCGGTCTGCTCGGCTACCTGTTCAAGGCCGCCAAGGAGGCCCACCTCCTCGCCCTCGACCCCAACCTCGCCACCGGCCTCGCCGTGCCGGTGGTGGTCGCACTGGTGTTCTGGGTGGTCCGCAGCATCCGCCGGGCCCACGCCCCCGATCACGAGTGAGCCGGGCGTCCGAAACGAAAGAGCCCCGGTGAAGACCGGGGCTCTGCGGCGCGGTTCGGACGGGCGGCGCTCGTAGCGCGCGCCCGAGGATCACTTCGGCTTGCCGTCGGCGCCGAACTGGGCGACGTAGGCGACCACGTTGGCGAGATCGGTGTCGTCCTTGACGCCGACGAAGGCCATCTTGGTGGTCGGGTTGAAGGCCTTGGGGTCCTTCACGTACTGGGTCAGCTTGGCTTCGTCCCACACCAGACCTTCGTCGCCGAGCTTCTTCAGCCCTTCACCGTAGCCCTTGAAGTCGGTCGAGCCGGCCTTGCGACCGATCACGCCGTTCAGCTGCGGGCCGACCTTGTTGGTGGCGCCTTCGCCGATCGCGTGGCAGATCTTGCACTTGGCGAAGACCTTCTCGCCCGCGGCGACGTCGGCGGCGGAAGCGGAACCGGCGGCGGCGACGAAGCCGAGCGCGGCGAGCATGACGACTTTCTTCATATGAAAACTCCGATGGGTGAAGGACGGAACTCCGAATCCGTGTCTAGCCGACCCCGACGAGGAGTCCTACCGGGAAATTGGGCCATGTCGTGACCCGGGCGCGGCCACGCCCCACCGCCCCGCCGGCCGCTCCGAACCGCCCGTCCAGCCCCGGTCGAACCTCGGAGACGCGGCAAAGCGTCGCTGGGCGGCCGATCGCCTCGGCGCGCGATCCTCGGAAACGCGCGGAAAGCCCGGAAATCGGCGCGGGCTCGCCGGGACACCCCCACCTTTCGAATCGTTTGAAAACACGCGCCCTTGTGGCAATCTGTCGCATCAGGAGGCTCCGCATCCCACGATGGAGCCCGATCGGGTGGAAAAGACATGACCGACCTCGTGGCTGCGACCAGCCCCCTCGACCTGCGCCCCACGGAGCCGCGCGTCCGGGCGATCACCGTCGACGACATTTCCGCGAGCCTCGCCGACGGCTTGCGCGACTTCCGCGCCGCGCCGACCTTCGGTCTGCTGGTCGGCGCCGTCTATGTGCTCGCCGGCAACGTGCTGTTCTGGATCGCCGCGACCTTCGACATGATGTTCCTGGCCTATCCCCTGGCCGCCGGTTTCGCGCTGGTCGCGCCCTTCGCGGCGACCGGCCTCTACGAGACCAGCCGCCGGCTCGGCCGCGGCGAATCGACCGATTTCGTCTCGCTGATCGGAGCGGTGCCGCCGCACGCCCGCCGCGAGCTCGGCTACATGGCCCTGGTCACGGTGTTCGGCCTGATCGGCTGGATCTACGCCGCCGGCTTCGTCTACGCGCTGTTCTTCGGCCTGCGACCGCTGGAAGCCCCCGACCTGATCACCGCGATCGTCTCGACGCCGCGCGGGGTCGCCTTCCTGATGGCCGGCAATCTGATCGGCGGGGTGATCGCCACGGTGATCTTCTCGCTCAGCGCCCTGTCCTATCCGCTGCTGCTCGACCGCGATCACGACTTCGTCACGGCGATGATCGTGTCGATCCGCGCCGTCTTCGCCGCCCCCTGGGTGATGCTCGGCTGGGGCGTGTTCATCGGCACCATGCTGGCGATCGCCATCCTGCCGATGTTCCTCGGCCTGCTGGTGGTGCTGCCCTGGCTCGGCCACGCCACCTGGCACCTCTACCGCCGCGCCGTGCCCGCGGTCTGACCATGCCCCGAACGAAGGAACCCCCGGCGGCGCCCGATCGAACGATCGGTGCCTTCCGGGGGTTCACGTCCTTCCAGGGGGAAGGTCGGGACGCCGGCGCGGGAGCGCGGGCGAAAGGGGCGGGGCTCGGGCCGAGCCCCGAAGCTCAGAGCACCATCACGCGCGTGCCGACCGGCACCCGGCGATAGAGATCGGTGACGTCTTCGTTGCGCATCCGGATGCAGCCCGAGGAGACGGCCTTGCCGATCGTCCAGGGCTCGTTCGATCCGTGGATTCGATATTCGGTCGAGCCGAGATAGAGGGCGCGCGCGCCGAGGGGATTGTCGGGTCCGCCGTCCATGTGGCGCGGCAGGTCGGGCTTGCGCTTCAGCATCGCCGGCGGCGGCGTCCAATCGGGCCATTCCGCCTTGCGGGTGACGGTGTGGACGCCCGCCCACTGGAAGCCCGGTCGTCCCACCCCGACGCCGTAGCGACGCGCCTTGCCGCCCGCCTCGACCAGATAGAGATAACGCTCGCCGGTATCGATCACCACCGTGCCCGGGGCCTCGCGGCCGTGATAGTCGACCTCGGTCGGCAGCAGTCGCGGCTCGATGGCGTGTTCGTCGGGGGCCGCGGCGAGCGCCGCCTGGCGCACAGGCGCTTCGCGCGGCGCCGCCGGCATGATCGCCGAACCGGCCGAGAAGTGAACCACCGCCGGCGCGCCGGCCCGGAACGGCGCGAAGGTCACCGGTCCGGTCACGTCGCGGTAGCTCGGGCGCAGTTGCGCCGTCCACGGCTCGATCGCATTGGCCGACAGCACCACCGGCGGCCGTTCGACGTAACGATCGTCGGCCGAGACCGGGCCGGCGAGGGTCGCGGCGGCGCACAGCGTCGCCAGAGAGAAGGGCAGGGGTCGCAGCATCGTCGGTGTCCGATTCGCTCGCCGGGGAGCACCCGGCCGGGTGTCTTCCCCCAGAGACTGGCCCGCCATGGTCGACGATCCGTGAACGCGAAGGCTTTTCATCGCAACCTTCTCGGAAAGGTTTCGTCATGGTTGACGGATGGTTGACACCGAATCTCGGGGGCGGATCGAGGCGACGGCGCCATTCCTGGAGATCGCCGTTCCGCTCGTCGCATACAGGAACGATTCCTTAAGGACGCCCGGCTAACCATGTCGGCAGTAGGACGATACGACGCACGAGGCTCTGCCCCATGGCCACTAGGAAGGTGTTCCGCATCGAGGCGTTCGCAGCCGGCGGATCGTCGGGATCGACTGCGGGCGATCGCGCCGAGGAGCGCCACCAGGAGCTCCTGCGCGAAGTCAGAAATTTGCGCGCCCAGGTCGAACCGGCGCACGAACTGAGCGAGAAGGCTCTCGAACAGCTCCGCCGTGATCAGCACGAGGCGCTGCGCATCAAGGCCGAGATGGACGCGATCTACGAGGCGATCAACCGCACCAAGCGCGAGATCGCCACGCTGCACGTTTCCGGCTGCAACGGTCAGGAACTGTCCCGGGTCAGTTGGGAACTCGACGCCGTCGTCGAGGGCACCGAGCACGCGACCGAGACCATCCTCGCCGCCGCCGAACACATCGACGAACGCGCCGCGATCCTCACCGCCAAGCTCAAGGGCGACGATCAGGGCATCTCCGCCGACATCCAGGAACAGATCGTCCAGATCTTCGAAGCCTGCAACTTCCAGGACCTCACCGGTCAGCGCATCACCAAGGTGGTCAACACCCTGCGCTTCGTCGAGGAACGCATCGTCAAGATGATGGACATCTGGGGCGGCGTCGAGAGCTTCAAGGAGATCGAGGTCGAGCTCGAACATCGCCTCGGCGATCAGGCTCTGCTCAACGGACCGTCGCTCGACAACGACGCCGGCATCGCCTCGCAGGACGACATCGACGCGCTGTTCGCCTGAGGATCGCGCACCACCCCTTCGACGACGGGCGCCCGACGGCGCCCGTTTTCATTTTGTTCTCGTCGACTAAGATCGAGTGCGAAACGGCGATTCGCACCGGGGAGGGCGCAGCGATGGGGACGATCGAACCGGCCGGCGGGCCCGCCGCCACCGACCTGGCCGACGGCCTGACGCGCGGCGCCGACGATCGCGTGCGCTGCTGGTGGCCCGGCGCCGATCCGCTCTACGTCGCCTATCACGACGAGGAATGGGGCCGGCCGGTCGCCGACGACCGCCGCCTGTTCGAGAAACTCTGCCTTGAGGGCTTCCAGTCCGGCCTGTCATGGCTGACCATCCTGCGCAAGCGCGAGGCCTTCCGCCGAGCCTTCGCCGACTTCGACGCCCGCGCCCTGATCGAGTTCGACGACGCCGATCGCGCCCGCCTTCTCGCCGACGCCGGCATCGTCCGCCACCGCGGCAAGATCGAAGCGGTTCTGACCAATGCCCGGCGCTGCCTCGAGCTGGTCGACCGTGAAGGTTCGCTCGCCGCCTTCGTCTGGCGCTTCGAACCCGATCCTGCGAGCCGGCCGGCCCGCCTGACCAGGGCTGCCGCGTCGGCCCTCGCGGCGACGCCCGAATCGACCGCGCTGTCCAAGGAATTGCGCCGCCGCGGCTGGGCCTTCGTCGGGCCGACCACCTGCTACGCCTTCATGCAGTCGATGGGGATCGTCAACGATCACCTCGAGGGCTACGCGTGCCGCGACGCGGTCGAGGCCGAGCGCGCCCGCTTCGTCCGCCCGCGCTGACGCATTCTCGCGCCGCCCGGGTCCCGCGACGCGGCGCTTTGTCTTTGCCCGCGCCCTTCGCCATAGTGGCGCCGCCGGGCGGGCTGCGACTCGCGTCGGCGCGCCCGCCCTTGATGACGCAACCGAAGTCGGACCTCATGTCGGATTCCCGCTCGCCGCTGCCGCCCGCTCGCCCCGCTCCGACGCCCGCCGCGCCGGACCGTCGCGGCTTCGTGGCCGGCGCGCTCGCCACGGTGTGGGCCGTCGCCGTCGGCGCGCCGCGCCCGGCCCGCGCTCAGGACGCCGACGCCTCCGACCCGCGGCTCCTCACCGAGACGGTGACCTTCCAGGCCCGCAAACAGGTCTACAAGGGCCTCCTGGTGCGCCCGCGCGGCGGCGCCAAGCGGCCCGGCCTGCTGTTGATCCCCGACCAGCGCGGCCCCAATTCGTTCTTCCGCCAATTGGCCCGCCGCTTCGCCCTCGACGGTTTCGTGGTGATGGTGCCCGATCTGCTGTCGCCCTACACCCTGACCCAGGAGAATTCCGACGAGGGCCAGAACATCCTCGCCCGGATCGTTCCCGCCGAGCATCTCCTGGTGCTCGACGCCGCCGCCGATCTCCTCCAGCACCATCCCGACTGTTCCGGCGCGATCGCCGCCCTCGGCTTCGTGTGGGGCGGCTCCTTCGCGCTGCAATTCGCCCTGAGCGGGACGCGGGTCAAGGCGGCGGTCGCCTATTACGTGCAGCCGCCGTCGCCCGACCGCGCCGCCGAATTCAAGGTGCCGGTGCAGTTCCATTGGGTCGAGGGCGATCCGCGCAGCGCCCCGGCGCTCGAGGCGCTGGAGAAGCGGATGATCGGCGCCGGCCGGGTGTTCGAGGCCTTCGTCTATCCGGACACCCAGAGCGGTTTCGCCTCCGAGCCGAATTCGCGCCGCTTCAACAAGACCGCCGCCGATCACGCCTACGACCGCAGCCTGTTCTTTCTGAAGCGCTGGGTGGTCACCGGCCCGTGAGGCTTCAGCGCAGCGGCGCGCCGATCGGATCGGCCAGCCGCCACAGTGCATAGGTGTCGACCACCCGCCCGCCGGCGACCCGGTCGATCGTGCCGAGGTTTTCCACCGAGCGGAAACGGTCGCGATAGGCGTCGATCGGATCGCGCCGGACCCGCGCCACGTAGAGCGCCGGCTGGGCCACCAGCGCCGGATCGGGCGGCGGCAGATAGGTCCAGCGAGCCCGCTCGCCGAGTTGCAGCACGCGCTCCGGCCCGAGCCGCAGCGCGAACTGGCCGACCGTCGCATAGGTCGGCACGGCGATCCATGCCGCGCCCACCGCCCGCGCCCGCGCGTCCACGGCCGCCGCGAAGGCGTCCCAGCCGCGCATCTGGGCGGTCGGATCGCGCTCCGGCGACAACACCAGGATCGGCAGGCTGGCGTGGACATAGAGCAGCGCACCGAGCCCGAAGCCGATCGGCGCCACCGCCGCCGCGAGTTTCCGCAGCCGGAGCTGCGCCGGCCCGAGCTCGCCGACCGCCGCCGCCGCCATCCAGGCACCGGCCGCATAGAGCGGCGCCGGCCAGTTGCCCTCGATGCCGCCGTGCAGCGAATGGAACAGGAGATAGGCGAGGAACGGCAGCGAGGTGGCGAGCGGCAGGGCCCGCAGCGCCTCGCCCGCCCGCCAAGCGCGATACGCGCGACGCGACCCGAGCCCGACGAAGGGCACCATCGGCAGGCCGATCAGCAGCATCTGCACGCCGAGGAATTCGAAGAGCTTCTCCGGCCGGAGCCCGTGCGGCACGGTGCGGCCGAACTGTTTGGCGAAGGACATCCACTCGTGCGCGGCGTTCCAGGCGATCACCGGCGCGAACAACGCCAGCGCCAGCGCGCCGCCCGCCCACAATTGCCACGAGCCGAACCACCGCCGCTCGGAGCGCACCCCCGCCAGCCACACCAGCATTCCGAGCCCGAGGAACAGCACCGAATATTTCGACGCCAGCCCGAGGCCCGCGGCCGCCCCGACCACCAGCCACCAGCCGGGTTCACGCGACGCGGCGAGCTCGGCCAGCGCCCACAATGTCACCCCCCAGAAGAACACCGAGGGCGTGTCGGGGGTGATCAGCACCGATCCGGCGCCGATCAGGATCGTCGCGTTGAACCACAGCACCGCCCGGGTCGCGATGGTCGGCCCTTCGGCGAGCGCCACCGTCCGCCACAGGAGGAGCGAGCCGACCAGGGTCGAGCTAGGCGCGAACAACCGCATGCCCAACGTGCCGTCGCCGGCGATCACCCGGCCCGCCCGGATCACCCAGGCGACCATCGGCGCATGGTCGTAATAGCCGGCCTGCAGGGTCGTCGACCACAGCCGGTAATAGGCCTCGTCGTCGGTCGAGCCGGCGACCGCGGCGAACACCAGCCGCACCGCGGTCAGCATCAGCAGCGCCGCGATCAGCCGCCGCGGCGGCAGCCGGGGCACCGCCGGAGACGTCACCGCCGCGCTCACTTGCGCCAGGTCAGCACCGACGAGGCGGCGTAGTTGAACACCGAACTCATCACCGCTCCGGCGAAGCCGGCCAGCCACAATCCGGAATGCATCTCGAACAGCCAACTCGCCACGCCGACGTTGGCCAAGGTGCCGAGCGAACACACCACGTAGAAGGTGACCAGCCCGACCAGGAAGCTGAAGCCCGAGAGCCGGCGGTCGCGATAGGTCAGCTGGTTGTTGAGCACGAAGTTCCAGGTCATCGCCACCATGGTCGCGGCGAACTCGGCCCAGGAGAAGCGCATCAACAGGCCGTGGTAGAACACCTTGAGCGCCGCCAGATGGATCACTACGCCCGACGCGCCGACCGCCAGGAACATCAGGAAGCGCACCGGCACCAAGCCGCCGGACAGTTTGGAGAACAGGAGCCCCAGATATTCGGCGGTCACCAGACTGTCGAGCTTGGATTCCCCGGCCTGGCGCTCGCGGAAGGTGAAGGGCACTTCGACGGTCTTCAGCGGCTCCGGATTGGAGGCGACGATGTCGAGCAGGATCTTGAAGCCCTCGCGTGACAGACTGCCGGCGATCGCCTCGACCTTCTCCCGGCGCAGCATGAAGAAGCCGCTCATCGGGTCGCCGAGTTCGATGTGGAGGAAGCGCCGGGCGAGCTTGGTCGCCGTCTCGCTGCCCCATTGGCGGATCGACGACAATCCGCTGCCCGACGAGCCGCCGTCGACGTAGCGGCTGCCGACCACCAGCTCGGCGCCGTCGCGGATCGCCGCGAGCATGGTCGGCAGGATCGTCTCGTCGTGCTGGAGGTCGGCGTCCATCACCGCGACGATCGGCGCGGCGCTGGACAGGATCCCCTCGATACAGGCGCCGGCGAGACCGCGCCGGCCGACGCGGCGCAGACAGCGGACCCGCGGTTCGCGCTGCGCCACCGCCTTGGCCACCGACGAGGTGCCGTCCGGGCTGTCGTCGTCGACGAAGATCACTTCCCAGGCGATTCCGTCGAGCGCCAGCGTGAGCAGCCGCACCAGTTCGGGAACGTTGGCACTCTCGTTGAAGGTCGGCACCACGATCGACAGTTCCGGAGCGGTCGGTGGAACCGGGGCGGCCTGAATTGCGAGCTCCATGGGGCAGATCGCCTCTCGATCGACGGCGGGGGGACGTGCGGCGCAACGATATCGGACGGCGCGCCGAGGAGACGGCGACCCGCGGGCGCTTGATGTGGGCGTACCGTGGCGGAATTGTGGGGAGGTTTCAATCCTCTGTGCGGCTTTTGCAGGGCTTCTCGCGCCAGCCCCCGCGACCACGGGTCGCGGGCGACGGTCGGCGGTGCTTGTCGCGCCCGGCGATCCGGTCTAGGAACCTCTCGCCCGCCTTCGCCGCGGGCTTTTCGTGTCGGCGACGTGACGAGGCAGGGACCCATGGCAAACGAAGCGAGATTGAAGGCGCGCAAGCCCCGCGGCTTCGTCGATCGTGGTCCCGACGACGTCAAGGCGACCGAGGCGATGCTCGCCGCGATCCGCGCCGTCTACGAGCTCTACGGCTTCGAGGCGGTCGAGACGCCGCTCGTCGAATACACCGACGCGCTCGGCAAGTTCCTGCCCGATCAGGACCGTCCCAACGAGGGCGTCTTCTCACTCCAGGACGACGACGAGCAGTGGATGAGCCTGCGTTACGACCTCACCGCGCCGCTCGCCCGCTACGCCGCCGAGAACTGGGCGGTGCTGCCCAAGCCCTATCGCAGCTACCGCTGCGGCTGGGTGTTCCGCAACGAGAAGCCCGGCCCGGGCCGTTTCCGCCAGTTCATGCAGTTCGACGCCGACACGGTCGGGACCGGATCGGTCGCGGCGGATGCCGAGATCTGCATGATGATGGCCGACGCCATGGAAGCGGTCGGCCTGAAGCGCGGCGACTATGTGATCAAGGTCAACAACCGCAAGGTCCTCGACGGCGTGATGGAGGCGATCGGCCTCTCCGGCGACGAGAACGCCGGGCGGCGTCTGTCGGTGCTGCGGGCCATCGACAAGCTCGACAAGTTCGGCCCCGACGGCGTCCGGCTGCTGCTCGGCGCGGGGCGCAAGGACGAGAGCGGCGACTTCACCAAGGGTGCGGGACTGACGGACGAGCAGATCGAGCCGGTCCTGATGTTCGTCGGCGAGCCGTGGTCGGCCGATCTGGTGACCAAGCTCACGGCCCTCTTCGCGGAACGCGGCGTCGAAGGCCTGCGCGAACTCCAGGACATCGAAGCCCTGGTGGCAGCCGGCGGCTACTCCGACCGCATCCGCATCGACCCCTCCGTCGTCCGCGGCCTCGAGTACTACACCGGCCCGGTCTACGAGGCCGAACTGACCTTCGAAGTCCCCAACGACGACGGCCAGATCGTCCGTTTCGGCTCGGTCGGCGGCGGCGGGCGTTACGACGGCCTCGTCTCGCGCTTCCTGCCCGAACCGGTGCCGGCGACCGGCTTCTCGATCGGCGTATCGCGGTTGATGTCGGCCCTGAAGGCGGTGAACAGCCCGATCCTGGCCGACGCCGCCGATCTCGGCCCGGTCGTGGTGCTGGTGATGGACAAGGATCAGGCCGGCAACTATCTCAATCTGACCAAGCAGCTGCGCGACGCCGGCATCCCCGCCGAGATGTATCTCGGCTCTTCCGGCATGAAGGCCCAGATGAAATACGCCGACCGCCGCAAGTCGCCTTGCGTCGTCATCCAGGGCTCCAACGAGCGCGAGGCCGGCGTCGTCCAGATCAAGGACCTGATCGAGGGCGCCAAGGCCGCCGAAGCCTACAAGTCCAACGCCGACTACAAGGCCGCCCGGCCCGCCCAGGTCGAAGCGCCGCTCGTCGGAACCGCGGAGACCCCCGGTTTCGTCGAGGTCGTCGCCGACATCTGGCAGAGCCACGGCGGCATCTTGCGCAAGCCCGCCGCCCGTTCCTGACGCCGAACCCCGGGAGATCCCGTCATGGCGCCCCGCCGTCCCCAAGGCTTCACCCCCGCCGGCACGCCCTACCAGCCCGGCGCCCGCGCGCCGCACGCCGACAAGATGGTGGCGATGCTCGCCGAGGCCGGGATCGCCACGCCCGACGACCTCGCCGAGGCTCTGGCGCTGCTCGCCGGCGAGGACGACGACGACGCGTTGGCCTCCGCCGACCCGACCGCGCAGCTGATCGCCCTGTTCCAGGGCGAGGTCGACGCCGAGATGGTCGAGCCGGCGATCCTCCTGCCCGCCGATCTGTTCCTCGACACCGCCGGCGAGGAGATCCGCCGCCGGCTCTACCTCACCTCCGACGTCGACGGCCGCGAGCTCTGCCTGCGCCCCGACTTCACGATCCCGATCTGCCGCCACTATCTCGAGGCCGGTGAACTCGGCCGCGAGGCGGCGCTCGGCTATTTCGGCCCGGTGTTCCGCCAGAGGGGCGACGAATCCGGCGAGTTTCTCCAGGCCGGCATCGAACTCTTCGGCAACACCGACCGCGCCGCCGCCGACGCCGACGTGGCGGCTCTCGCCCATCGCGCCGCCGGCCTGTTCGGGCTCGAGGAACCGATCGTCAAGATCGGCGACGAGGGCCTGTTCCTCGCGCTGCTCGATGCCCTCGGGCTCGCGCCGCCGCTGCGCCGCCGCCTGCGCGGCCAATTCGGCGACCCCGCCCGCCTCGCCCGCACCATCCGGCGGCTGGCCGGCGAAGACGCCGGCGACATCGTCCGCCATGCCGGCTTGCTCGGCGCGCTGGCCGGGGCCGAACCGGAAGCGGCGCGTCAGGTGGTCGAAGACCTGATCGGCCTCGCCGGCATCCGTGCCGTCGGCGGCCGCACCGCCCACGAGATCGCCGAACGCTTCCTCGAACGCGCCGCGCTCGGCGCCGACAAGGGCTTCACCGCGGCGACCGCGACGGTGCTCGAGCGCTATCTGGCGATCGAATGTTCGCCCGACCGCGCCGTCGACGCCCTCGACGCCTTCCAGCGCGACACGGGTCTCTCCTTCGGGCCGGCCCTCGATCTCTTCGCCGCCCGCAACGACGCCTTCCGCGACTGCGGCCTCGATCTCGACCGGCCGATCTTCTCGGCCCATTTCGGCCGCAACCTCGACTACTACACCGGCTTCGTCTTCGAGATGCGTGATCCCGAGCGCACCGACGATCGACCGGTGATCGGCGGCGGCCGTTACGACGGCCTGCTCGAGCGCCTGGGGGCCTCGGCGGCGGTGCCGGCCTGCGGCTTCTCGATGTGGCTCGATCGCCTCGGCGTCGCCGGCTACGGTCTCGAACCGCAACGGGAGGAACGGGCGTGAGCACCGATCGCCTCGTCATCGCCGTTCCCTCCAAGGGTCGGCTGCAGGAAAACGCCAACGCCTTCTTCGAACGCGCCGGCCTGCCGGTGCTGCAGCCCGGCGGCGCCCGCAACTATCGCGGCCGCCTCGGCGGCATCGACGACGTCGAGATCGCCTTCCTCTCGGCCTCCGAGATCACCCGCGAGATCGCCGTCGGCAACGTCCATCTCGGCGTCACCGGCCTCGATCTGGTCCAGGAGACCGTGCCGGCCTGGGCTCAGAAGGTCCACCTCGTCACCGAACTCGGCTTCGGCTTCGCCGACGTGGTGGTCGCCGTGCCGATGGCCTGGATCGACGTCGCCACCATGGCCGACCTCGCCGACGTCGCCGCCGAGTTCCGCGCCCGCCACGGCCACCAGCTGCGCATCGCCACCAAATATCTGAACCTCACCCGCCGCTTCTTCGCCGAGCACGGCATCGCCGACTATCGCAACGTCGAGAGCCTCGGGGCGACCGAAGGCGCGCCGGCGTCCGGTGCCGCGGAAGCGATCGTCGACATCACCACCACCGGCTCGACGCTCGCCGCCAACGATCTGAAGATCCTGTCGGACGGCGTCATCCTGAAGAGCCAGGCCCATCTCGTCGCCTCGCGCAACGCGGCCTGGTCCGACCTCGCCCGCGCCCAGGCCCGCACCATCCTCGATCGCGTCGCCTCCGAAGCCCGCGCCCGTCGCACCCGCGAGGTCCGCACCCGCCTCGACGACGCCGCCGGCGCGCTCGCCGCGGTCGCCGCCCTCGGCGCCACCGCGCCCTTCGGTCTGCCGGCCGCGGGCGGACCCTTGACCCTGCACGTCCCGAGCGCCCGCGTCGCCGCGGTCGCCGATCTGCTGCGGGCGCGCGGCGCCGCGACCGTCACCGTCGCGCGACTCGATTGGGTCTTCGCCGCCGACGCCGAGATGGCCGACGCGCTGGAGGCGGCTCTGGGGTGAGGACGCCTTCGGCGCCTCACGCTGCGCGTTCGGCGATGCAGCGGTTGCGGCCGCTCTCCTTGGCGCGGTAGAGCGCCCGGTCGGCCCGCTCGAGCAGCGCCTCACCGCTCTCGCCGTCCCGCCACTCGGCGAGCCCGGCGCTCGCCGACACCGTCAGATCGAGTCCGATCAGACGGATGCGTTCGACCGCGCCGCGCAGGCGCTCGGCGAGCCGCATCGCATCGTCCAACCCCGTCTCGACCATCAGCACCACGAATTCCTCGCCGCCGAAGCGGCCGAGAATGTCGGTCTCGCGCAGATTGGCCCGGAGGCAGGTCGCGACCCGGGTCAGCACCCGGTCGCCGACCGGATGGCCGTGGCGGTCGTTGATGTGTTTGAAGTGATCGAGGTCGACGAAGGCGGCGGTCAGCCGATGGCCGCCGCGGCGCGCCCGCTGGATCTCCTCGTCGAGACGGGTGGTCAGGAAGCGGCGGTTGCCGACCCCGGTCAGGGGATCGGTCAACATCAGCTGTTCGAGCTGGGCGGTGCGCCGCGCCACCTCCTGTTCGAGTTCGCGATTGGCACGGGCGAGCAGCACTTCCGAGCGCTTGATCGCGGTGACGTCGGTTGCCGAGGCGATCAGTCCGAGGAAGGTCCGGCCGTCGTCATGGCGCGGCAGGATGCGTTCGAGCACCCAGGCCCAGGTGCCGTCGGGCCGCCGCAGGCGATATTCGGTCTCGGCGGGGCGCGGATCGGCGATCACCGCGGCGAGCAGCGCCTCGTAGCCCGGCCGGTCCTCGGGATGGACGAAGGCCAACCAGTCGCAGCTCTCCGCGCCGCGTTCGTCGATGCCGACGAACGCCGGCCAGGCGCGATTGACGTAGCCGCGGTTGCCGTGGGGATCGCAGACCCAGATCAGCGTCGGCGTATAGTCGGAGATCAGGCGGAAGCGCCGTTCGGTTTCCCCCAGCGCCCGGATCAGCACCCGCTCGACCAGCGACACGCCGATCAGCGGCGTCTCGGCTTCGGCCTCCGGCTCCGCGCGGCCCTGCAGCGCCGTGGCGATCTTCCGGTCGGAGACCAGGATGTGCGACACCAGCCAGGTGGTGAGGAACTCCAGCACCTCCTCGGCGACGTCGGCCTGCATCAGGTCGCTGCGCCGGGCGATCTCGCGGACCTTGGTCTCGAAGGCGCGATGGGACTGGCAGTGGCGGTCGAACTCGGCATCGGCCAGGGCCACGCCGATCATCAGCCGCTCTTCGTCGGCGAAATGTTCGCCCGCGTAGCGCATCAGATCGGTGAGCAGGGCTTCGGCCTGCGGTAATTTGCCGCCGTCGGTGATCGTCGCGGCGAGCGCGTTGACGAGATCGACCAGCCGCCGATGTTGCGCATCGACGGCGGCGATCCCGATCTCGAAGCTGGGGTTCCAATAGAAGAACGGCACCGCGCCCCTCCTCTGGACCCGACACCGTGGTGCGCCACGGGGGTCTCGGCAGGGAATGGGCCATGATCGCAGCGAGACCTGTCGTTTCCGTTACGAAGTCGCCGATTTGTGGAAGTTCGCGTTTCCGACGCGAAAAAGGCGGCCCCCCGGGGGGAGCCGCCTCTCTCGGTGTTCGGAAGGTGAGGATCCGAGATCGTCGCCCCCGGGATCGGGGACGGCGGGCCTCAGTAGTCCATGCCGCCCATACCGCCCATGCCGCCGCCCGGCATCGCCGGACCCGCGTCCTTCTTCGGACGCTCGGCGATCATCGCCTCGGTGGTGATCAGCAGGCCGGCGACCGAAGCCGCATCCTGGAGCGCCGTGCGCACGACCTTGGTCGGGTCGATGATGCCGGCGGCGATCATGTCGACGAACTCTTCGGTCTGGGCGTTGAAGCCGAGGTTCTCGTCCTCGGACTCCTGCAGCTTGCCGACGACGATCGAGCCTTCACAGCCGGCGTTCTCGGCGATCTGCCGGATCGGCGCCTCGAGCGCCTTCAGGACGATGTGGATACCGGCCTGGACGTCGGCGTTGTCGGAGGTCAGCGCCGCCACGGCCTTCTTGGCGCGCAGCAGAGCCACGCCGCCGCCGGGGACGATGCCTTCTTCGACCGCGGCGCGGGTGGCGTTCAGCGCGTCGTCGACGCGATCCTTGCGCTCCTTGACCTCGGTCTCGGTGGCGCCGCCGACGCGGATCACCGCGACGCCGCCGGCCAGCTTGGCGAGACGCTCCTGGAGCTTCTCCTTGTCGTAGTCCGAGGTGGTCTCCTCGATCTGCGCCTTGATCTGGGCGACCCGCGCGGTGATGTCGTCCTTGGCGCCGGCCCCGTCGATCAGGGTGGTGGCTTCCTTGGAGATCGTCACCTTCTTGGCGCGGCCGAGCATGTCGAGGGTCACGTTCTCGAGCTTGATGCCGAGATCCTCGGAGATCACGTGGCCGTTGGTCAGGATCGCGATGTCCTCGAGCATCGCCTTGCGGCGATCACCGAAGCCCGGCGCCTTGACCGCGGCGATCTTCAGGCCGCCACGCAGCTTGTTGACGACGAGCGTCGCGAGCGCCTCGCCCTCGACGTCTTCGGCGACGATCAACAGCGGCTTGGAGGTCTGCACCACGGCTTCGAGCACCGGCAGCAGGGCCTGCAGGTTCGACAGCTTCTTCTCGTGGATCAGGATGTAGGGATCCTCGAGTTCGGCGATCATCTTCTCGGCGTTGGTGATGAAGTAGGGCGAGAGATAGCCGCGATCGAACTGCATGCCTTCGACGACGTCGAGTTCGGTTTCGGCGGTCTTGGCCTCTTCGACGGTGATGACACCTTCGTTGCCGACCTTCTGCATCGCCTCGGCGATCATCTCGCCGATCGCCAGTTCGCCGTTGGCCGAGATCGTGCCGACCTGGGCGACTTCGGCCGAGGTCTTGATCTTCTTGGAGCGGCCCTCGAGGTCCTTGATCGCCGCCTGCGTGGCGAGATCGACGCCGCGCTTCAGGTCCATCGGGTTCATCCCGGCGGCGACCGACTTGACGCCTTCCTTGACGATCGCGTGGGCCAGCACGGTGGCGGTGGTGGTGCCGTCACCGGCGAGGTCGGCGGTCTTCGAGGCCACTTCGCGCAGCAGCTGCGCACCCATGTTCTCGAACTTGTCCTCGAGCTCGATCTCCTTGGCGACGGTGACGCCGTCCTTGGTGATCCGCGGCGCGCCGTAGGACTTGTCGATCACGACGTTGCGGCCCTTGGGGCCGAGCGTCACCTTGACGGCGTTGGCGAGAATGTCGACGCCGCGCAGCATACGATCGCGCGCATCGGAGGAAAACTTGACGTCCTTGGCAGCCATGAGGGCCTACTCCGGATGAGGAAGGGGAATGCGGGAGCGCGAAGGGCTCGGCGTCAGCCGACGATGCCCATGATGTCGCTCTCCTTCATGATCAGGAGGTCCTGACCGTCGATCTTGACTTCGGTGCCCGACCACTTGCCGAACAGCACCTTGTCGCCGGCCTTGACGTCGAGGGGGACGAGCTTGCCGGCTTCGTCACGGGCGCCCGGGCCGACCGCCAGAATCTCGCCTTCCTGGGGCTTCTCCTTGACGGTGTCGGGGATGATGATCCCGCCGGCGGTCTTGGTCTCGGCTTCGATGCGCTTGACCACGACGCGGTCGTGGAGCGGGCGGAAGGTGATGGCCATCGTCAGATCCTCTCGGGGAAACGTGAGACGCCGGTCCGGCGACCGTGCCGGCGTCCCTCGGGGTGCCGCGGCAGAGTCGTTCCGACCGGAAGAACGGGTTGCACGTTGGCACTCTGTGGAGCGGAGTGCCAACCGCTCGTCGGAGATAGGGAGCGGGAGGGTCGGAGTCAAGGCGCGCCGCCCCGTGCGAGCCCGCCGTCGCTGCGAAAGGTGTCCGCGGCGTCATCCCGGCTGATCGACCGCGTCCTCGTCGTCGAGGCGGCCGGCCGCGACCAGCGCCGCGAAGCGGCCGCCGCGGGCGACCAGTTCGTCGAACCGGCCGCGTTCGACGATCCGCCCGGCCTCCAGGAACAGGATCTGATCGGCCGAGCGCACCGTCGACAGCCGGTGGGCGATCACGAAGGTGGTGCGGTCGGCGATCAACTGGTCGAGCGCCCGCTTGATCCGTGCCTCGGTCTCGGTGTCGAGCGCACTGGTCGCCTCGTCGAGGATCAGGATCGGCGCGTTCTTCAGCACTGCCCGGGCGATCGCCAGACGTTGCCGCTCGCCCCCCGACAGCCCGCGGCCGCGCTCGCCGGCGCGGGTGTCGTAGCCCGCCCGCTTGCCCTCGATGAAACCCTCGGCCTCGGCGAACCGCGCCGCCCGGCGGATCTCCTCGTCGCTGGCGTCGGGCTTGCCGATCCGCAGGTTCTCGGCGATCGAGCGATCGAACAGGCCGGGATCCTGGAACACCACGCCGATCGCTCGGCGGATCGAGTCGACGGTGACGTCGCGCAGATCCTGGCCGTCGATGGTGATGCGGCCGGAATCGGGGTCGCGCACCCGTTGCAGGAGCGCCAGCGCCGTCGACTTGCCCGACCCGGTCGGCCCGACGATCGCCACCGTCTGGCCCGGCTCGGCGACGAAGCTCAGATCGAACACCCCCGAGCTGGCGCCGGGATAGCGGAACTCGACGCCTTCGAACGCCACCCGCCCGGCGGTCACCGCCAGCGCCGGGGCGCCGGGCTTCTCCAGCAGGGTCGAGCGTTCGTCGAGCACCTCGAAGAACTGGCGCATGCCGCCGGCCTCGAACACCAGGGTCGACAGGAACTGGGTGAGCTGGTCGAGCCGGCCGATCACCATCGTCGCGAAACCGACGAAGGCGACGATCTCGCCGACGGTGATGTCGCCGCGGGCGTGCAGCGCCGCGCCGAGCGCGAACAGCGACACCACCGTGATCGTCGCCGCCGCCCGGGTCAGCACCGAGGCCAGCGCCCACCAGTTCAGCACCGGGAACTGCGCGGCGATCAGGTTGCCCATGATCTGCTGGATGGCGCGCGCCTCCTCCTGCAGCCGGGTGAAGCTCTGCACCACCGAGACGTTGCCGATCACGTCGACCACCCGGCCCGACAGTTCGGAATGATAGGCCTCGGCGCGCTCCTGTCCGAACCGCGTCTTGGCGACGACGATCACCGACAGCACGCCGTAGACGGCCATCAGCCCGACCAGCAGCAGGCCCATCCGCCAGTTCATCCAGATCGACACCGGGATCAGCGCCACCAGCATCACGAAGGCGGTGAGGTGCTCGCGGAACACCGACAGGAGCAGGGTGAACAGATGGTCGGTGCCGCGCAGCATCACCGAGATCAGGCGGCCCGACTGTTCCTCGGAATGGAACGCCGCCGGCAGTTGCACCACGTGTTCGAAGAAGCTCTTCATCACCTCGAGCCGCCGGCGATGGGCGAGGCGGTCGGCGTGCAGCGCCACGAAGATGTTGGCGGCGATGCCGACGAAGCCGAGGCCGGCCCAGATCGCGACGATTCCGAGCGCCGGCCGGTCGCCGGTCAGCGCGTCGACCACCTGCCCGAACAGCACCGGCTCGGCGAAGCCGAGACAGGCCAGCATCACCGCCGCCGCGGCGAGCCCGTAGGCCAGCCGCCGGTCGGGACCGACCAGACCGAGCGCGCGCAGATAGAGGCCGAAGAACGACATGGGCGCCGGTGCCTTCCCCGAGGGTCAACGGCGCCTTATGCCCGGCGGACCGGCCGCCGACAAGGACCGCGAAGGGCGGAGCCCGGGCTCGGCGTCAGCCGCGCACGTCGAACCCGGCCGCCTCGATCGCTTGGCGGGCGGCCGGGGCGGCGATCGCCCCTTCGATCTCGACCCGGCCGCTGGCCAGATCGATCTCGACCTTGGCCGACGGATCGGCCTTCTCCAGCGCCGCCTTGACGCTGCGCACGCAGCCCATGCAGGTCATGCCGTCGACGTCCAGGGTGAGCATCGGTGAAGACTCCTCGAGGGATGCGGACACCGCCGGTCGCCGGATGCGACGGCGGTTCCCGCTCTTCGGTTCAATTGGCGACGCCGCCCCGTCGAGGTCAAGGGGGGCCGCCTCACGGCTGCGCGAGCCGGCCCGCCGGAGCGTCGCGCGGGATCTCGCCCCCGCGGTACGGCGCCCGTGGAAAACCCCGGTCGGCGCGCCGCGGCGCCCCGGTTCGATTGGCCTCGCGGCGCTGAATCACGCATAGTTCGCCCGAATCGACTCGGCGGACGGCCGCGGGTCGGGGCGCAGGTTGGTACATGCAGCGTTTCGCCGACATCTTCATCGCGATCTGTCTCCCGATCGCCGCGGCATCCGCCGGTGTCGTCGCCTATTTCCAGTTCGAGGCGA
Organism: Siculibacillus lacustris; assembly: GCF_004328075.1. Taxonomy (GTDB): domain Bacteria; phylum Pseudomonadota; class Alphaproteobacteria; order Rhizobiales; family Ancalomicrobiaceae; genus Siculibacillus; species Siculibacillus lacustris. The sequence continues at coordinate 111,197 of NZ_SJFN01000016.1, forward strand.
GCGGCCGCATGGCCATCGCCTTCGCCGGTCTCGCCCTGGTGGCTCTGATCCTGGTGCGCCTCGACGGGCTGCGCCGCCGCGCCCGGCGCGAGACCGAGACCCGCCTCGCCGCGATGGATCGTCTGTTGAAGGTGTTCGGCGGCGATCTCGAAGCCGTCGAGCGGCGGCTGGCCGCCCTCGAGGACGGACAGCCGCGTCGCAGCCGCGACGAACTCGATCAGGTCATCGCCGAGATCGAAGTGATCGGCACCTTGACCCGTCAGGTGATCGAGACGGTCGCCGATCTGGAGATCGCCGTCGCCGAAGGCCGCTCGACCGCGGGCACGACCGCCCGTCAGGCCGCCGCGCCGGCGGTGAAGGCGGCCCCGCCCGAGCGCGTCCCGCGGCCCGGCGCCGCCGCCTTCGTGCCCGATCGTTTCGACCATCTCGATCCCGACGGCTTCCTCGATCTGGTGCGCCGCGCCATCGATGCCGACCGCATCGAGCTGCTGCTGCAGCCGATCGTCACCCTGCCGCAGCGCAAGGCCCGCTTCTACGAGGCGCTCGCCCGCCTGCGCGCCGAGGACGGCGAGGTCATCCACCCGTCGGACTACATCCCGCTCGCCGAGAGCCGCGGTTTCATCGCCGCGCTGGACGAGCAGATCCTGTTGAAGTCGGTCAACATCCTGCGCCGCCTGACCGCCCGTTCGAAGGACGTCGGCGTGTTCCTCAACCTGTCCGGGGCCAGTCTCGGCCACGCCGACTTCTTCCGCGACTTCGTCCAGGTGATGGAGAAGAACCGCGACCTCTGCGAGATGTTGGTGTTCGAGTTCACGCAGGCGTCGGTGCGCTCGCTCGGACCGATCGAACTCGAGGGCCTGCGGGCGCTGGCCGGCCTCGGCTTCCACTTCTCGGTCGACCAGATCACCGATCTCAAGATCAGCTTCCAGAATCTCGCCGACCTCGGATTCCGTTACGTCAAGATCTCGGCCGATCGCCTGCTCCATCGCCCGGACGAGTTGGCGACCGACATCCATCCCGCCGATCTTTCCGATTATTTCCAGCGCTTCGGCATGGAACTGATCGCCGACCGCATCGAACGGGAGGCCGACGTCGTCGACGTGCTCGATTTCGGCATCCGCCTCGGCCAGGGCTTCCTGTTCTCGCCGCCGCGCCCGGTTCGCCTCGACGTGCTGCAGACGCCGGCGGCGCGGGCCGCCGAACCGTCGCGCGCCGAGGCCGAGGCAGCGGCACCCACGCCGGCGATGCGGTCGTTGGTCGCCGGCCCGTCGCCGGTCCCGTCGCCGGCCCCGCGGCCGCCGTCGCTGCCCGACGTCGCCGCGGCCAAGCC